>NZ_ARVW01000001.1:4530500-5204500 GCF_000384315.1 Amycolatopsis nigrescens CSC17Ta-90
TGGCCTCCTGCAGCGCCGGGCGGTCCTGCTGGGCGGTGGCTACTCCGGGTGCGGCCGTCCCGGCCAGCAGCGTGACCGCCAGCGCCGTGACCGTCGCCCGGCGGAAGATCCGCGTAGCGAGCCGAGCCGTGGAAGTGATGTTGTTCGTCATGCGGCCAGGCTCCAGCCTGACCCAGGGGCGGGGTCAACCCTTCGGCAGACTGGTGTCATGACTGATGGCGCCGCCCGCGCGGAGCAGTATTCTCACGACCCTGACTGGGAATGGTTGCTGCGTCAGCCGACCCCGTTCGACGAGTTTTTCGGCAGTCTCACGTTCGCCAGGAACATCGGCATCGACGAGATGTTCCAGGCTTTTGAGATCGAACCCGCCACCATCCGCGTTCTCACCGCGGAGCAGGCGCTCAAGGATGGTGGCCTGCGCGACGCCGGGTTCGAGGATCCGCCGTTCTGGATTCGGGTGGCCACCGTCGGGGAGTGGACGGTGGCGATCGAGTTCGGCCAGTGCAAAGGAAACCTGGAAGGTGTCGCGTCGGCTCTGGCCGGCCGGACCGAAGTCGTGAACGTCGACTACAACACCTTCGCTTGGTCGAGCCTGTCCTACCTGACCGGGGACGGAATGGCACTGGGACTCACTATCGGTGCGCCCTACGATTCCGCGAGCGGGCCCGCGTTGCCGCGGTTCGAACAGCACCTGCGCTCCGCCGGCTTGCTGGGCGGGTATGTCGACCGCCCGCCGCTGCGCCATATCGTCGCCACCATGTCGGTGCTGTCCCGGCTCGTCGGCATCACGCTGCCCGGCGAAGTGTGCAACGGACCGCTGCCCACCGGATATCGCATGCACCCGATCACCCGCGATCCGTAACCGCCCGTTCGTCCCGAAACACGCACAGCTGCTACCGGGGCGGTGCTGCGGGCCGTCGGGCGAACAGGATCGCGCCCGGCTTCGGTTCGTCCGGATTCAGCAGGTGCTGCGCCTCCACGGCGAAGCCCGCCTCGCGGAGCCAGTCGGCCACGCGGGACGGTTGGCGGCGGTACCCATACGTCCGCACGGGCTGGTCGCCGTGCTCATCGTCACCGACGTGGAATCCCACGGCCAGCACCCCGCCCGGCCGCAGCACCCGGTGGAACTGTTCGAGCACGCCCGGCACCGCCTCGTCCGGGATGTGGATCAGCGACCACCACGCGAGCACGCCGGCGAGGGAGTCGTCGGCGAGCTCCAGGGCGGTCATCGAACCGACCTCGAACCGCGCACCGGGGTGCTCGCGACGGGCGATCTCGATCATCGCGGGTGACAGGTCGATGCCGAACGCGTCCGCGCCCAGCTCCCGCAGCAGGGCGGTGGTGTGCCCCGGCCCGCAGCCCACGTCGGCCACGGGCCCGCCGCCGATCGCGCGGACCAGATCGGCGAACAGCACGACCCCCGCGCGAACGTGGAGCAGCCGGTCGAGCAGGTCACGGGTCTCGTCGGCGTAGCTGGCCGCGTCGGTGTCGTACGAGTTCCGGGTCTCGGTCAACCAGGTCATCGGAGAACCGTAGCCCTTCACGTCTGTCGCGTTGGAATTCGGCGTTTCCGTAGTGCTGCTCCCACAACGATGAAGCCGATGAGGAACGGATACACGATGCCGCGTTCGACCAGGCCGATGAGGACACCAGCGCCCGATGCGAGGACGGCCAGATAGGCCACGATCGAAATCAAGCCGAGTATTCCGGCCGCCACCAGTACTTTGCCCAGCCTGCGGGTGAATCCGAGTAGCTGATGCATTCTGCCGACCAGAATGGCGAGCACGTTGCCGCCGATGAACCCCAGGAAAGCGCCCAGCCCGTGGAAATCGGTCGCACCGTTGTCCGTCGCTTCACCAGACCCTGGGAAGAATGCCAGTACGACGCCGCCGACCGCCAGCAGCGCCGCCATGGCGACCGCTGGCCAGCGACGTCTGCCGGGCAGTCCCCTCAGAATCTTGCGGGACACCCGCACCCGATCGATGGGGGCATGCGCAAAAAGCCTCGCATGCCCCCATCTCAGCATGATGACGCCGGCCAGTGCGGCGAGGCCGAACAGGAAGAAGCCGGTGTTCATCACCCACGCGAGCGGTGAGTACATGAATTGCCCGAACGCGGTTGCAGGGCCGTGTACCCCGAGGTTGCTGATGAAGTGGTGGGTGTAGCTGTAGGGCGGATCCGTCCACGCTGCCGCGGCGATGAACTCGGCGGTGAAGTAGCTGCCTCCGCTGGCTATGAGCGCCGCCCCCGCCCTGCGGCGCTGCGGGTCCGAGGGTCGTTGAAGCGGCTGGCTGACTGTCGATTCGGGCTTGATGTCGTTCACGGCTCAGCCGAACAGCGACAGGTCGATGGAGCCGGCCAGGGCCTGGTAGCCCGAATCGTTGCCGTGCAAGTGGTCGCCGGCGTGGAAGTCGTCCTTGATCCGGCTGGGCTGGTCCGGGTCGCGCCAGACGGCGTCGAAGTCCAGCACGGCGTCGAAGGCGCCACTGGTGCGGATCCATTCGTTGACCGCCTGGCGCGCGCTCTCGCCCTCCGGTGTGTAGATCTCCGCGCCCTCGTAGGGCGCCATCGTGGTGGCGTAGACCCGCACGCCGCGTTCGTGCGCCCTGGCGACCAGTTGGCGGTAGCCGGCGATGACGTCGTCCGCCGTCACGGGGTCGCCGGGGAACATCTTCAGGAAGTCGGCAAGGGAGCCGTCGTCGCGCGGGGCGAAGGAGATGCCGATGTCGTTGGCGCCCACGGAGAGCACCACGTAGCCGAGGCCGGGGGTGGCCAGCACGTCGCGGTCGAAGCGGGCCAGTGCGGCGGTACCGATGCCGTCGTTGAGCATCCGGTTGCCGCTGATGCCCTGGTTGGAGACGTAGCCGGCGGCAACGCCCTGTGCGGCGAGACGCTCGGCCAGCAGCTCCGGCCAGCTGTGGTTGGTGTCCGGGGTGGAGCCGGCGCCGTCGGCGCGGGAGTCGCCGAGCACGACGATGGCATTGGCCGGAGCGTCTGGGAGCAGCTCGACGGCGGAGATCAGGGCCCGCACCGGCAGAACCTCGGCGTTCTCCGGCAGGGCGGGGACGGCAACGGCGTCGCCAGTGATCGTCCAGCCGGTCTCCATGGCGGGGTCGTGGCAGGTGCAGGATTCCACGCGCCCCGGCAGGTAGAGGCTGATGGACAGCTTGGCGAGGGCGGGCAGGGGCAGGTCGACCGGATCGCTGAGGATCGGCGCGCCCGCCGGGACGGTGACGGCCGACGCGCCGGAGAAGGTCAGCACGCGCTCGCTGCCCGGCACCACCGCGCCACCGGGCGCCGCGAGGCCAACCCGCGCCGCGCCGATGGTGCAGGGCGCGGTCCCGAACTCGTTGGTGAAGCGGATGCGCACCCGGCGCCCGCCGCCGCTGATGCGCACCACCTGGCGCAGGGTCACGTCGGCCAGCGGCGGGTGGTCATCGAGCGAGCCGAGCCCGTCGTGCGCCGTCTGGGGCGAGGCGCCCCAGCTCCGGACCCAGCTGTCGGCGTTGTTCGTCCCGGTCATCTGTTGCCTCCGTTGTTCGTGATGGTGGTGCGACATCCGAAGACTGAGGCCGGTCGCGCACACGGGGCACACACCGCGCTCACACGGGTCTGCGCGAAGATCGGGGAATGGACGGAGGTGCACGGCTTCGCGTCACGCTGCTCGGCACGTTTCAGGTGTCTCGCGGTGACGCCGTGCTGCCCGTGCCGGGCGTGCGGTTGCAGGGCCTGCTCGTCCGGCTGGCGCTCGCCGGTGGTCGCGCGGTCGAGCCGGGCGTGCTGATCGACGCGATCTGGGCCGAGCAGCCGCCTTCCGGCCCCGCCCACGCGCTGCAGAGCCTCGTCTCCCGGCTGCGCCGTGCCCTCGTCCCCACCGAAATCGCGCAGGTCACGGGCGGCTACCGGCTGGCAGTGGACGCGGCCGACGTGGACGCGCTGCGCTTCGAACAGCTCACCGCTACCGGTCGGGAGCGGCTGCGGGCCGGTGACCCGGAAGCCACCGGGGTTGCACTCGCGGAGGCCATGGCGTTGTGGGGCGACCATCCTGGCGCCGAACCCGCGGCCATCGCCGCGGTCACGCCCACGGTCGCGACCCGGTTGGCACAGGTGTCGATCGAGGCGGTCGCCGACCTCGCCGACGCCGAGTTGTCGCTTGGGCAAGCCGAGGCGGCCACCGCCCGGCTGACCAGGTTGCTGACCGAGCACCCCGGCCACGAGCGGGCGGCCGCGCTGCTGATCGACGGGCTAGCCGCCCAGGGGCGTCAAGCCGAGGCGCTGGCCGTCTACGAGCGGACCCGCCAGACCCTGGCCGACCTCCTCGGCGCCGACCCTGGCACCGCACTGCGGGAACGCCACCTGCGCCTGCTGCGCCCCGACCATTCCATCCCGGCGGTCACCGATCCCGACGAGCTCCGGCCGACCAACCTGCCCGCGCCGGTGACCAGCTTCATCGGCCGAGATGACGACCTCACCCACCTCGGCACCCTGCTCACTACCGGACGCCTGGTCACCGTCCTCGGCCCCGGCGGCGCCGGGAAGACCCGGCTCGCGCTGGAGGCCGCCCGCCGCCACGAACACGGCTGCTGGCTCATCGACCTCGCGTCCGTCACCGAATCAGCGAAGATCACCACGGCCGCGCTCGCCGCTATCGGGCTACGCGGCGGCGCGATGCTCGACGCCCGCAAGCGAGCCGAGGGGGACGAGCTGGACATCCTCGTCGGAGAACTCGGCGGCCGGGAGAGCCTGCTGCTGGTCGACAACTGCGAGCACCTGATCGATGCCGTGGCACACCTGGTCGCGGCCCTGCTGTCCCGCTGCCCCAAGCTGCGCGTGCTCGCCACCAGCCGCGAGCCTCTCGCGGTCGACGGCGAGGCGCTCCTGCCGCTCGGCCCGCTCGCGTTGCCCGGTCCGGACGACGGCGTCGAACAGGCTCGAAGGGCGGCCTCGATGCGCCTGTTCACCGAGCGGGCCGCCGCCGCGCGACCCGGTTTCGACGTCGACAAGACCACGTTGTCCGACGTAGTGCGCGTGGTGCGTGGCCTGGACGGCATGCCGCTGGCCCTCGAGCTGGCCGCCGCCCGGTTGCGCACGCTGTCGCTGCCCGACTTGGCCGACGGGCTCTCCGACCGGTTCCGGCTGCTCACCACCGGCAACCGCACCGCACCGCCCCGGCACCGCACCCTGCGTGCGGTCATCGCCTGGAGCTGGGATCAGCTCCGCGAGCACGAACGCACCGTCGCGGAACGGATTTCCGTCCTGCCTGGCGGCGTCACACCAGCCTCGGCCACCGCCGTCTGCGCCGGCACCGCCGTGCCCACCGCCGAGATCCCCGAACTGCTCGCCGCCCTCGTCGACCGGTCGCTGCTGCAGCTCGCGCCCGACACCGGCCGCTACCGCATGCTCGAAACCATCCGCGAGTACGGCGTCGACCGCCTGACCGACACCGGCGATCCCGGCGCGGCCCGCGATCTGGCCGCCGCCCACTTCACCGAGCTGATCGCCGGCCACGACCCCCAGCTGCGCGGGGCCGACCAGCTGAAGGCCATGAACGTCATCAGCGCCGAGTACGACAACACGCTCGCCGCTCTGCGCCACCTGTGCGACGTCCACGATTCCGCCGGCGCGATCACCCTCGTGCTGACCCTGACCTGGTACTGGCAGATGTTCGGCCGCCACTCCGACGGCGCTTATTGGCTGGGCGAGGCACTGGCGGTGCCCGGCGGCGAGCCGAACCCTGAACGCGACTGCGCCCGAGCCGTCCACCTGCTCAACCGGGCGGACATCCTGTCCGGAATCACCACCGGGGAAGCCGCGAACGACCGGGCGGAGATGCGCGAGCTGGCCGACCGGCTGCTCGCGCATCCGGAGCTGCCGAGCCACTACCGCGTTTTCGGCCCGATCCTGCTCTTCCTGCAGGACGAGCAGGCCGCGCTCGCGATCTTCCAGCACCTTGCCGACGGCGACGACGGGTGGCTGTCCGGACTGGCCCACTACTTCCTGGCCGAGATCGCCGAGAGCGCTGGCGCGCTCGACCGCACGCGTGTCCACGTGGAGGCGGCACTGGCCCGCTTCCGTCAGGTCGGCGACCGGTGGGGCCAGGCCGCCGCGCTCCCGATGCGTGCCCAACTCCGGCGCTACGACGACCTCGACGGCGCGCTGGCCGACCTGCGCGAGGCCCGGACGCTGGCCGGCGAGTTCGGCTCGCTCAGCCTCGGCGACCAGCTCTACCGCGACCTGCGCTGGATCGACGTGCACCTGCGACGCGGCGACACCGACCGGGCGATCGCGATGATCGACTCCGCCCGGGAGCGGGCGCTGCATGCGTCGTCAGCGGAGATGCTGGTCCTGATCGACGCGCGGGAGGCAGACCTCCGGGTGCGGCTCGGCGACCTGGACAGGGCGGGCGACCTGCTCGACAACGCCGAACGCGGTCTGCGCGGCGACACCGCCTTCCCCGCGGACCAAGCCCGGACGCTGGTCGGCAGCGCACGGGCCGCGCTCTGCCTGGCGCTGGACGACCTGCCCGGCGCGAACAAGGCGCTGCGGGAGGCGTACGCGGCCGCGCTGGCAACCCGGGAACTGCCGACCCTGGCACTGGTAACGGTGCACACGGCCGCGCTCGCCGAGACGCGCGGGCAGCACGACGGGTCGGCCGTGCTGCTCGGGGCCGCCGCCCGGCTGCGCGGCACGCACGACCGCACCGATCCGCGAATCCGCGAGCTCACCCACCGGGGTCAGGCTGCGCTGGGCGAGGACGAGTTCGCCGCGGCTTACGCGAAAGGCTGGGAACTGGACGCGAAAGCGGCCGTGACCGCGGCCGACCCGGCCCGGCTACCCCGGAACCCCAGAGGGAACGGCTGACGACGTCTGGCCTTCGGTCAGCGCTCGGCTGCCTTGGCGATCAGCCGGGCCCGGATCTGCTGGGACTGGGCGACTTCGGCGATCGTGCGGGCCATCGCCAGGCCGGCGTCGTGCACGAACCGGTCACCGTCGGGGCCACCGGCCGCGACACCGAAGGCGGCGGTGTGGTTGCCGGCCTCGGGCGGGAGGTCGAAGGACAGCATCGGGTGGATCGCGGGGATGCGCAGCGAGACGTTGCCCATGTCGGTAGAGCCGAACATCTTGTCCGGGTAGTCGGGGAAGGTCCGGCCGATGGCCTTCGCGTGCTTTTCGAACAGCAGGGCCAGGTCGGGGTCGTGCCGGAATTCGCGGTAGATGGACGGCAATGCGGTGTACTCGACGCTGGTGCCGGTGGCCACAGCACCCGCGTCGAAGCAGCGCCGCACCCGCTCCCACACTTCGTCGACTTCGCCGATGGTGTCACTGCGGATCATGCAGTCGACGACCGCGTGGTCGGGGATGACGTTGACGGCCGCCCCGGCTTCCTTGACGACGTGGTGCACCCTGATGCCGTCGCGCAGCTGCTGGCGGAGCAGGCCGATGGCGGTCTGGGCGACGACCGCCGCGTCCGCCGCGTTCAGCGCGCTCCAAGGGCGCGAAGCGTGCCCGCCGATCCCCGTGTAGGTCACCTGCCAGGACCGCGAAGCGCGCAGTTGCGGGATGACGACGTCCTTGAGCGTCGGGTGCACCATCATGGCCGCGTGGGTACCGTCGAAGACACCGCGGTTGACCATGATTTCCTTGCCGGTTCCTTGTTCCTCGGCCGGAGTGCCGAAAACCCGCACCGTCAGCCCGAGTTCGTCGGCGTAGGGGGCCAACGCCATCGCCGCGCCGATCGCGGACGCGGCGATGACGTTGTGGCCGCAGCCGTGCCCGATGCCGGGGAGTGCATCCATTTCCGCGCACAGACCGAACGCGAAGTCACCGGACCCGGCCGTGGCGACGAACGCCGTCGGCAGACCGGCCACCCCTTTCTCCACCGTGAACCGCCCGCTTTCCAGCATCTCGATCATCGCCGCCGAGGTTTCGTGTTCTTCGAAGGCCAGCTCGGGGTTGGCGTTGATCCGGTGCGAAAGCTCCAGCACCGGGTCCAGGTTCTGCTCGAACGTGCGCTCGATGCGCTGGTCGATGCCGGTCATCGCGCCAGATCCGTTCCGATGGATACGTGGTCGACGATCTGGGCGTGCGTGGCGAACCAGACGCCTTCGCGGGAGGCGATGTGCTCGAGCAGTTCGGTGAGGATCGTGACGCGGGAGCGGTGCCCGATGACGTGCGGGTGGAGGGTGAGCTGAAAGATGCCGCCTTCGGCGTAGGCGAGGTCGAACTCGTCGCGCCAGATCGACAGCACTCCGCGTGGCGGCGTGTACGGCCGCTGTGCCGCGAACCTCTCCATCATGAAGTACGGCATGTCGTCGCGGATCCACTCCACCGGCAGCTCGACGATGCCGGTGGGCTCGCCGTCGGCGACGATCTCGTAGCAGTCGTCGTCGGCCATCAGCGAGGAGTCGTAGGTCAGGCCCAGCTCGCGGATGATCCGCAGCGAGTGCTCGGAGAAGTCCCACGACGGGGTGCGGATGCCGACCGGCCGCGTGCCGGTGAGGCGTTCCAGCGTGTCCGCGGCCCGGAAGGCGAGGTCGCGTTCGGCTTCGGGTGGAAGCTGGGTGTTGCGTTCGTGGATCCAGCCGTGCAGCGCGATCTCGTGCCCGGCGTCCACATAGGACTTTGCTTCGCCGTCGTGCAGCAGCGCGGACACGGCGGGCATGAAGAAGGTCGACGGCGCCGCGAACCGATCAAGCAGCCTCAGGATCCGGGGCACGCCGACCCGCGCGCCGTACTCGCCCTGCGACAGCTTTCCCGGTAGCACCTCGCCGTCCCGCAACGGGATCGTCTCGTGGTCGGAATCGAACGACAAGGTCACCGCCACCTTGGCGCCACCAGGCCAGGACTCCGGCCGCAACGGCTGGCCGGCGCGCACCCGTCCGACGTGCCCGCGCCAGGTCTTTTCGTCCCACTGCCACGGTTCACTCATGACCGCTCCGTTTCGTATTGCGATACGCAGTCTCACACTGTAGCCCAATAAGGTCGTATCACAATGAGAAACGCCGGTGCGCCCAGTGGTACAGTCAGTCTCATGCACGCGGAAGAAGCGGACAAGCCGGCCGGCAGTGTCCGGTCGATGAACAGCGTCCTGAACACCCTGCGAGTCTTCGAGGAAGTCGCCATGCGGCAACCGATCGGGGTCTCGGAACTGGCCCGCGTGACGGAGATCCCGAAGGGCACCGTGCAGCGGTGCCTGGTGACGCTCCAGCAGGCCGGCTGGCTCAAGGTGGTGGACCCCGAGCGCGCGCGGTGGGGCGTGACGAGGAAGGCGCTGGTCCTCGGTCTGCGCAGCGCCGGGGAGCGGGACCTGCAAGAAGTAGCGGGGCCGGTCGTCAAGCGCCTCGCGGCCGAGACGGACGAGACCGTCCTCCTCGGTGTGCGCGACGGCGAGTGCCTGGTCATCCTCGCCAGGGAAGACACCGCCCAGGTGGTCCGCGTCTTCCTCGAAATCGGTGCGCGAGTGCCGTTGCGCGCGACCTCGGGGGGTACGGCGATCATGGCACTGCTCGAGGACGCCGAGGTCGACGAACTGCTGCGGCACGAGCTCAAGGAGTTCGCCGACGCCCCCGTGCCGGACTCCGCGAAACTCCGGCGGGAGATCGCCCAGACCGCGAAGCGCGGATACGCGCTCAACGGCTCCTCCTCGTGGTACCGCCCGCACGTGGCCTCCATCGGCGCGGCGGTCACGAACCCGGCCGGGCGCCCGGTCGCGGCGGTCACCCTCGCCGTTCCGGAAATGCGTTACAACCGCGCCCAGGAGAAGACCTTCGCGCCGCTGGTGATGGCAGCGGCGGCCGAGATCAGCCGCCTGCTCGCGGCCGACTGATGCCGCGCTGAACGCAAAGGAGGACTCGCGTGCCACCGAAGTCGCTCCGCCACGAAGCGGGACCCTCTGCGGCCGGATCACCCGAGCCGGTCCCATCGATTGAATTACCGTAATACGGTATTCTCATCTGTCGGCAGTCCGTATTACGGTCATCGGAAACTTGTGAGGAAGTGAGTTCAGCTGTGCCCAGCGCAGAGCTCCCCGGTCCGGAGATGAACCCCTTGCGGCTGCGGGAGGTCACGGTGCCCAACCGGGTGTGGATGTCCCCGATGGCGCAGTACGCCGCGGAACCCGACGGGATGCCGACCGACTGGCACCTGGCGCACTACGGCCCCCGCGCGGTCGGCGGAGTTGGCCTGCTCATGGTCGAGTCCACCGCGGTCGGACCGCTGCACCGGACCACCTCGGCGGACCTCGGGATCTGGACCGAGGAGCAGGCCATCGCGCACCGGCGCCTGACCTCGTTCATCACCCGGCACGGTGCGGTTCCCGCGATCCAGCTGCTGGCCGCGGGCAGGAAGGGATCACACCAGGTGCCATGGGAAGGCGCGGGACAGAACGGCTCGGTCGGGGTGGCCGACGGCGGCTGGGACGTGATCGCGCCGTCGGCGATCCCGTTCGGCGACCTGCCCGTGCCCCGGGAAGCGGGCCAAGCCGACCTCGACGAGGTCGTCGCGGCCTTCGCCAAGGCGACCCGGATGTCCCACCTGGCCGGGTACCGGGCCGTCGAGATCCACGCCTCGCACGGGTACCTGCTGCACCAGTTCCTGTCCCCGCTGGCCAACCACCGGACCGACGAGTACGGCGGGAGTCCGCGGAACCGGATGCGCTTCCCGCTGCGGGTGGCCCGCGCCGTCCGGGAAGCCTTCCCTGCCGACAAGCCCGTCTTCGTCCGCATCACCGCCACCGACTGGATCGAGGGCGGCATCACCATCGAGGACGCCGCGGAGTTCGCCAAGGAACTGGCGGCCGAAGGCATCGACCTCCTCGACGTCACGTCCGGCGTCCTGGTGCGCGACGCCGAAGCCCGCCCGCCGGCGCGGGAGGGGGTGAACGTCGGGTTCGCGAGCACGCTCAAGGAGGCGTCGGGACTCGCGGTCGCCCCGGTCGGGCAGATCGGCGGACTGGCGATGGCAGGCCGGATCGTGGGCGACGGCGAGGCGGACGCCGTGCTGATGGGCCGCCCCCTGCTGCGCGACCCGTACCTCGCGCTGCGCAACCGGCCCACCGACAAGGCAGCCTGGCCCACCCGGTACCACCGCGCGCTCTGAAGCCGAATCCACTTTTCGAAAGGAAAACCCGCTATGCGCACGAACACGGAGAGCCGCGAGGTCCGGCGTCCCGACGGTACGACGATCCGGTACACGGTAAGCGGTCCGGCCGACGGGCCGACCATGGCGCTCATCCACGGCTGGGGCTGCGACCGCGGCGACTTCGACGCGATCACCGGCTTCCTCCCGCGGCACCACCGCGTGCTGGCGATCGACCTCGCCGAGCACGGGGACTCCCGGTCCACTCGCGACGTCTGGACGATGGCGGAGTTCGCCCGCGACGTGGCGGCCGTGCTGGCAGCAGAATCGGTCGGCTCGTGCGTCGTCGTCGGGCATTCCCTCGGCGGGGCGGTCGCGATCGAAACCGCCCGGCTGCTGCCCGGCACGGTCACCCGCGTGGTCGCGCTCGACGCACTGCACTACCTGTCCCTGTTCCCCGCGCAGGACGTACATCAGGCCGAAGCGCTGCTGCGCCCGTTCCGCGAGAACCTCGCCGGCGCGATGCGAGGCATGGTCGAGGCGGGCTCACCACCCGGCACCGACCCGGCGCTGGTGGACGCCTACACCAAGAAGATGAGCGCGGTGCGCCAGCCCGCGGGCCTGCACGCCCTGGAAGCCCTGGTGCACTGGGACATGGACGCCGCGCTGCGCGAGGTAACCCAGCCGATCGTGCTGTTCGCGGTGCGCGCGATCATCACCGAGGAAGCGATCGACCGCTACGGCGACCGCCTGCGCATCGAACTGGTCGACCTCGGCAGCCACCACTTCCACGTCGAATCTCCCGAAGCGACGGCCGGGCTGCTGGCCGGCGAGATGTCCGATTAGGACACTCGGGTCCCGCCGGCCGGCACTTGGCGGCCGGCCGGACCCGGCTCAGCCGAGGTGCGGTTCCGGCTGTCCGGGTTGCCGCACGGCGAGTTCGCGGAGCGCGGTGGCCGCGGCGTTGCGGACGTGGTCCTCACACGCCTCGCGAGTGGCGGCGGGGTCACCGCGCACGGCCGCGTCGTGGATGGCGGTCAGCTCCCGGACGGTTTCCGGCCCGCGGCCGTCGGCCTGCAGGGATAAACCGCGCAGCATCTGCACGCGGGCGTGGATGCCGCGCAGCGTCGAATCGATGATCGGGTTCGCCGCCCCGGCGATGAGGGCGTCGTAGAACTCGTCCTTCATCTCCAGCCGCTCGGCCAGGCCGGCCTTGCGGTGGGTGCGGGCGTACCGCCGGATCATCTTGCCCATCCGCTCGCGCTGCTCGGCGGTGGACCGCTCGGCGAACAAGGCGCCGGCCAGACCCTCCAGCGCACCGCGCACCTCGAACAGCGCCTCGGCGTCGGCGGAGGTCAGCTCGGTGACGACCGGGCCGCGGTTGGGCACCGTGGTCACCAGGCCTTCGGACTCCAGCTGTCGCAGGACTTCGCGGACGACCGTCCGGGAAACCTCGTACCGCTCGCACAGTCGTGCCTCGACCAGCCGCTCCCCGGCCTGGAACTCCGCGGCCAGGATGTCCTGCCGGAGCACTTCGAGTACCTGGGCCCGCAGCGGCGCGGCGACCCGCTGCACTCGTTGCCCTGCCACGCGGCCGCCTCCTTGTTGCTGGTCTATGACGGTATCACGGTAGTACTCAGGTCGACGCCGGTCACCTTCGCCAGGTACCTGGCGATTTCGGACTGGTCCGGGTTCTCCTCGCCCAGATCGGCCAGTGCGGCCTGGCAGAACCGGACGCAGGCTCGCGACACCTCGGGCGCCAAGCCAAGTGACGTCGAGAGATCCAGTGCGGTGGTGATGTCCTTGACGGTCAACGGAAGTGAGAACCCGACCTGGAACCGCCCGTCCAGCACCTCCGGCCCGATCTTGACCTCGGTCGATTGGTTGCGGCCGGTGGAGGAGTTGATGACCTCGAGCATGGTCCGCGGGTCCAGACCGAACTTGGTGCCGGTGGTGAGCACCTCGAGCGCCCCGACCAGGCCGATGGCCGACAGCAGGTTGTTGAGCGCCTTCAACGCGTGCGCGGACCCGGCGGGGCCGACGTGCGTCACCGACGTGCCCATCGCGCGCAGCAGCGGAAGGGCCCGCTCGTAGTCCTCGGCCGCCCCACCGGCCATGATCGTCAGCTCGGCCGTCGCGGCCTTGCGCGGACCGCCGGAGACCGGCGCATCCATCATCGCGATGCCGCGCTCCCCGAGCCGCTCGGCCAGCTCTTGGGTCGCGCGGGGTGCTGAAGATCCCATGTCGACGACCAGCGTGCCCGGCCACAGCCGCCCGGCGAAGCTCCCCGGATCGTCCGGATCGCCGAGCACCCGTTCGACGACAGTGCTGTTGGGCAGCATGAGGATCACTATGTCGGCGCCGGCACCGTCGAGCAGGCTCGGCACGGCCGTCACCCGCTCGTTCCGGGCGGCCGTGTCGATCGCGGCAGGGTCGGCGTCGTGGGCCGCGACCGGCACGGATCGCGCGAGATTGCGGACCATGGGCTGCCCCATCGTGCCCAGTCCGATGAAGGTGACGGTGTCCGTCATGGCTGCTTCCCTTCGTGGATGGCCGGTGATTCAGCCATGGAAGGCGGCGACGGTCGGTTCGAGACCGTCCGCGCCGACGACCTCGCGCCAGGCTTCGAAGCCGGCCTGGAAGGCCACGATTCCGGCCTCTGGCAGGGAAATCTCGATCGCTTCCAGGATCTCCCGCGGGGTCACGCCCAGGTCGAGGGCGACCTTGATGTGGCTCTGGATATGCCCCTTCGCGGCGCGCATCACGGTGAGGCTGACGATGAAGATGAGCTCCTTCGTCCTGCGGTCCAGCGTCCGCTGGTCGAGATATGCGGCGCCGACGAGACCGTTGGCGGCCCGCAGCACGTCGAAGTCCTGCTTGGCCATCACCTTGTGGTAGTCGAGGACGTAGCCCCGTTCGCGCGCCATGTCGTCGATGTAGCCCTGCGGATCCTGATCAGCGGTCGCGGTCATCCAGTACTCCGGTCGTCGACTATAACTATAATATCGTAATACAGCTAGTCGATACTACCGGAACTCGAGGCAGGCTAAGCGGCCGTGCCCTCGAGGTGCGCCTTGATCAGTTCCAGGCCGGGCTGGATGCGTGCCGGGTCTTCGACCGGGTGCGGGCCGGCCGGCTCGGTGTCCGGGACCAGCCGCTCGAACAGCCGGCAGAACAGGGTCGTTCCGTCGCCGAGGTCGAAGGTGGTGAAGGTGGCGATCGCGTGCATCGCCGGTGCCGGCGTGCCGTCGTCGAGCACGTCCCGGCCGACCACCGTCCACAGCTTGCCGGGGACCCGCGCCACCACGGTGTAGAGCTTCGGCTTTTCGTTCAGCTCCGGCACGATGTTCTCGAGCAGCACGTCGCCGAGTTCGGCGGGGACGGCCTCCGTGCCGCGTTGCACCTCGGTGCCCGACGCCATCGGCAGCCACTTCGGCAGGTTCGCCCAGGTGGTCACCCAGTCGTACACGACCTGCGCCGGGCGCTCGATGACGATGCGGTTCTCGACGAACCGGATGTTCAGGTTGTCCGGGATCTGGGGCACGTACAAGTCCGCTGACATGATCTCTCCTTTTCCGGTCAGGCGCGGGACCCCTGGTCTCGCTGCCTTCAATCCGCTTGATCGGCTTCCGTTGTCTCCCGCTATCCGGCGTGGTGCGCGCCGGTCATCAGCGCGGCGAGGTCCTCGGGATGCAGGAACGACGGCGGCGGTGGCGGGCCCCAGCTGAACAGGCCCTTGGCGCCGTCGAAGACCTCCGGGCTCCAGAGCTGGTCGTCGATGATCGAGTCCATGTCGGAGTAGTACTCCGAGAAATTGCCCGCTGGGTCCTTGAGGTACCAGAAGAAGTTCGACCCAGCGTGGTGGCGCCCGAGGCCCCAGACGTGCCGTTCCGGGTTGCCTTCGAGCATGGCGGTGGCGCCGCGGCCGACATCGTCGACGTCGTCCACCTGCCACGAGGTGTGGTGCAGGAAATTGACCGGGGCGCCAAGCACCAGCACGTTGTGGTGGTCGGTGGAACACCGCAGGAACGCGCCATGGCCCTTGATCTCGTCGGAAAGCTTGAAACCGAGGCCCTCGGTGAAGAAGCGGCGGGTGGCCGCGTAGTCCACCGAGCCCAGTACCGCGTGGCCGAGCTTGCGCGGCCGTACCGGGTCTTCGCGCAGTACGCCGGGAGCGCGCGTGCCTCGACGTTCGATGCGACCCGGCCCGTTGTACGGCGTCACCGGTGCGGCGGGTTGGGTCAGGCGGTCGGCGATCCGCACCACCGCGCGGAAGCCGGCGATCGGTTCCTCGGCGGCGACCGAGTCGGCGGTACGCACCACCGGCAGGTCGAGCTTGCGCAGCCGGGCGGCCACCCCGTCGAGATCGTCGGGATCGTCCGCGCCGACGACGATTTCGGTCAGTCGGCGGGAAGGTGCTCGTACCAGCCGCAGCTGGTCGCCACCGTCGCGTGTGGACAGCCAGCCGTCCGGCCGCGGTGCGAGCCCGAATTCGGTGTAGTAGTCGCGTGTCGCGGCCGGATCGGGTATGCCGATCGTGACCGAGGACAGTCGGTGCAAAGTCATCGATGCCTCCTGGAAATTCGCGGACGGGTTCAGTACCCGGCGACCATCAGGTGGCGCATCTCGCCGACGCCACGCACGTAACTCACCAGTTCGTCACCAGGGCGGAGGAACCGTTCCGGTGTGCGTCCGAGTCCGACCCCGGCGGGGGTGCCGGTGAAGATGACATCACCCGGCAGCAGCGGAGTGATCGCCGACAGCCGCGCGATCAGTTCGGGCACCGGGAAGACCATGTCGGAAGTTCTGCCCTTCTGCAGCTGCTCGCCGTTGATCAGGCAGCCCAGTTCCAGATCGTCGGGGTCGTCGAACTCGTCCGGGGTGACCAGCACCGGCCCGATCGGCCCGAAGCCCGGGTAGGACTTGGCCATGCTGAACTGGGGCGCCGGGCCCACCCGCTGCCGGTCGCGCTCCGAGATGTCCTGGCCCACCGAGACGCCCGCGATGTAGCGCCACGCGTCCAGGGCGGCGATGCGATGCGCCGTGCGGCCGAGTACCACGACCAGCTCGACCTCCCAGTCCACTTTGCCCGGTGGCAGGGCGATCGTCGCGTGCGGACCGGTCAGCGAGGTCACGAACTTGGTGAACACCGGCGGCTCCTCGGGCACCGCGAACGACGATTCCGCGGCGTGGTCGGCGTAGTTGAGGCCGATGGCGAAGACCTGCCGGGGGTTCGGGGCCGGGTTGCCGAACGCCGTCGCCGGAACGTCCGACAGCGGCGTGCCCTCCTCGGCAACGGTCGCGCAGAACTCGAGCAGTTCGTCCCAGCGCTGGTAGGCGTCCTGGATGCCGGGGCCGAACCGTCCGCGGCTGGCGCGCGCGAGGTCGATCACCGTGTCGGACGCGGTGATCAGCGACAACCGGTCTGAGATCGTGGCGAAACGCATGGCGTGGACTCCTGACTGGGCTGGGTATGGACGTGTCATCGCTTCGACGCGGGGGCACCGCGCGTGGCCGCTGACCGGTAGTCGGTGTAGGTGTAGGGGTTGTCGAGGACCTTGGTATCGGGGATCTCCGGGTTCATGCCCTCGCGCCAGGCCCGCTCACCGAGCTCGGCGCGCAGGTGGTCGACCGTTGCCTCGACCGCACGACGTGCACCGGCCAGGTCGACACCGATGAGGCGACCCGCGCGCTTCACGATCCGGCCGTCGACCAGGACCGTGTCCACATCAGCGCGCTGAGCGTGCAGTGCGACGTGTCCGTGCGGGTTCAGCAGCGGCATCATCGCCGGCGAGTCGTCGTTGCGGACGAGCACGAGGTCCGCTTTCTTGCCGACCTCCACACTGCCGATCTCGCTGTCCCGCCCGAGCGCCCGCGCTCCACCCCGCGTGGCCCACTCGACGACCTGATCGGCATGCAGGGAGACATGGGTGACGGTCTCACCGCGAGCGTGCGCCACCAGGTGCTCGTAGGCGCGATCGGCACCCAGCGTCGAGCGCATGGCGGAGAACAGGTCGCCGCTGCCGAGCACACAGCTGTCTTGCGACAGCGACACCGGGATGCCGTGGGCTCGCAGGGCGGCCGTCGCGGGATAGCCCTGCCCGGCGTTCTGCTCGCTTTCCGCGGCCACCGACACCGATCCGCCGGTCGCCGCGATTCGGGCGTAGGAGTCTGCGGAGAACGTCGAGGCGTGCACGTACACCGTCCTGGCTTCGCCGTAGCCGTGCTCGTGGATCAGTCGCACGGCGTCGTCGCCCGTCGCGCCCCGGACTCCGGCGTGCGTGGTTACCGCCAGGTCGAGCTCCCTGGCCACCTCGAAAGCCGGCTGCTCGGGAAAGCTCGGATCGCCGGTGACGTCGAAGGCGATCTGGAAGCCCTCGAGATCGCCGGACCGACGATCGAAGAACTTGCGGAACTCGGGGGTACCAGTCCAGTTCGCGGGTGCGTCCTGGATGTTGCCGTAGGCCAGCACGAACTTCCCCGGCACCGAGGCGAGCGCATCGACCGCGGCCTCGGCATGGTCGATCGTCTGCAGCCCGTGCGACCAGTCCACGCTGGTGGTGACCCCGGCGTCGATCGCCTCCAGTGCGCCGAGGAGGTTCCCGGCGTGGATGTCCGCTGGCCGGAACTTCTTGCCCCAGTTCAGGTAGTACCACACGAAGTACTGCGTGAGCGTCCAGTCGGCACCGTAGCCGCGGGTCGTGGTCTGCCACAGGTGCCGGTGGGTGTCGACCATCCCGGGCATCACGACGCCGCCGCGGGCGTCGATCTCGTCGGCGCCGTCGGGAACGACGAGGTCGACACCGATGGCGGCGATCCGGCCGTCGACCACGAGCACGTCGTGGCCTTCGAGAACGGTGCGGCCGGAATCCATGGTGAGAACCGCCCCGCCACGGAGAACGGTCGGACGTCGAAGGTCGTTCGCGGGCATCAATGACTCCTCGTTCGGCTGGCGGGTCTTACTGGAGGCAAATTCGAAACTAGACCGAAACTTTCGAAAGTTCAAGCAGAATTCGTAAGATGCTAGGGTGTGGCATGACCAAGAGAGGCGGGGCGACCCGCACCGACGGCATCCACCAGGCCCTGCGCGCCGACATCCTGGCCGCGCGGCTGGTGCCGGGCGAACGGCTCAAGTTCCCGGACCTGGCCGACCGCTACAAAGTGAGCGTCGGCGCTACCCGCGAGGCGCTGACGAGACTGGTCGCCGAAGGGCTGGTGGTGGCCAGGCCGCGTCAGGGCTACCTGGTCCGGCCGCTGTCCCATCAGGATCTGGCCGAGCTGACGCAGGCTCGGGTGGAGATCGAATCCCTGGTACTGGGGCTGTCGGTGCGGGAAGGCGACACGCGCTGGGAGGCCGATGCCGTTGCCGCGCACCACCTTCTGGAACGCACGCCGTACCGTGACCCGGCGGATCCGGACCACCTGTCCGACGAGTGGTCGCAGGCGCACGCGGCCTTCCACCACGCACTGCTGGCCGGTTGCGACAACCAGCGGCTGCTCGACGCGGCGCGGTCGTTGCGGCAGGAGGCCGAGCTGTACCGGCAGTGGTCGGTATCGATCGGCAACGAACCCGGCCGCGACGTCGCAGCCGAGCATCGAGCGCTGCTCGACGCCGTTCTCGCACGCGATGCCGACCACGCGCAGGAACTGCTGCGCGACCACATCGCACATACCGCCCAGCTGCTGATCAGCTGCGCACCCGATCAACCCAACCAGCCCGGTGAGTGAGCCGGAGCGGTGCTGTCGCGGAACGCCGGGCGGTGTGCTCAGTCGGATGCGAGGAGCTCGGCCAGCCGCTGGGTGTCTTCGAGGTAGCGTTCGTAGGGAAAGCCGGCCGCGACGAGCCCGGCGCGGAACTCGTCGTAGAGCGGCTTTCCGGCGGCGTGGAAGGCTTTCCGGCCGGTATCGGTGAGGCGGACCAGCCGCCGCCGCGCGTGTTCGGGGTCGATGGTGATCTGCACCAGGCCGTCCGCTTCGAGTGGTCGCAGTGCCCGGCTGATCGCCGGGTCGGAGACCGACAGCGCCTGCGCGAGCCGATGCTGTGTCGCCGGCTCGATGTCCTCCAGCGTGCCCAGCAGGCGTATCTGGCTGTAGGTCAAGCCGTCGAGGTCGTCGGTGCGCCGCCGGGCCGCCTCGCCCAGCAGCATGACCACGCGGTGCAGCAGATCTGCGAGTCCGTCATCCACGGCAGCAGCCTAGCAGAGTGTTGACTAGTTAATATTAACTGGGTAAGACTGATGTCATGGACACCTTCTCCTACCTCGCCCAGTCCGCCTTCCCTCTGGTCTGGATCCTGGTGCCGGCCATCGGCGCCTTCGTGCGGGCCCGCCACGCCGCGTCGCCCCAAGAACGGCTGGAGATCTGGCAGCGCTGGTGGGCCATCGGCGCCTTCGGCTGCGGCAGTCTGTGGATGACTGTCGCGTTCCTCGCCTTCCCGGACGTCATGTCCACGGCGATCGGCTTCGACCGGACGCCCTTCATGTTCGAAATCGCCTTCGCCAACCTCGGGCTGGCCGTCATGGGCTTCCGGGCCGCCTCGGCATCCGCGCGCGAGCGCATCACCATCGGGCTCGGCGGCGGGATGTTCCTCTGGGGAGCCGCGATCGGCCACGTCTACCAGTGGTTCGCAGGCGGTGACCACGCCCCCGGCAACACCGGCGGAGTTCTCGTCAACGACCTCCTGATCCCGGCGGTCATGATCATCCTGGCGGTGCGATCCCGGCGACTGGCGGCAACGCCCCGGCCGGCCGTGGAAATCGCCGCCTGACACCGAAGGAGCTGTTCTTCACCATGGCGACTCATACCAGCCACAAACCCGACGACGAGCTCGGCGAGGCGCGAGCGGTCGCCGCCGAGCGGCTCACCATGTTCATCGACGCGGCGATCGCGATCGCGCTCACCTTGCTGGCGCTGGATCTGCCCGTTCCCGCCGGCGACACCGCCGACGCCATGCTGAGTTCGGTGTTGGCCCACGGCAAGGAGTACCTGGCCTTCGCGCTCAGCTTCGTGGTGATCGCCGCCCACTGGCGTGCCCATCACGAGATCTTCCAGTACGTCCACTCGCTGAGCGGCCGATTGACCAGCCTCACCCTGGCCTGGCTGTTCATCCAGGTCCTGATGCCGTTCGCGACCAGGGTGATCACCGCCGACGGCGACTTCCCGCCGCGGTTCAGCCTGTACGCGATCGTGCAGGTACTGGCGTCCGCGACCTTCGCGCTGATCATCCGGGAGATCCGACGCGAACACCTGTACCGCACGGACGTCCCGCCCCGGGTGTTCGCCGAGAGCCTGGTGCGCAGCATCTGCCTGGCCGCGGTGTTCGGGATGTCCATTCCCGTCGCGTTCCTGACCACGAGCACCGGCGCGTACCTCTGCTGGCTCGCGGCGCCGCTCGTGCTCGCCGTCGCCCGCCGCATCCAGGGCCGCGCCGCCCGCTGACCGGTAACGATCCGATCACCGTTGCCGTTCAACGCGCAAATCCTGAATGGCTAGATTGTGCACCCAACAAGGCAATATACGAACCTAAACCTGCTGGTCAGCGGCTTGCTGGTCTCTGTGAAGGCCCCTCACGCCAAGGTTCGGCGCGACGGTTACCGCCAACCTGCCCGCCGAAACCGCAAAGGTGACTCTGGGTGACAGTCGGGCTGCTAGGGCCGGGCGGCGGTGTCGAAATGGGCATCGTCGCCCTGGCGGGCCGGAGCCGGCTAGCCGGAGACACTGTGCGGGCGCTTCCTGGGTATGGCCGTCCCGACCGCCCTGGCTGTGTAACGAGGCCGAAGCCTCCCGGAGCGCGGGGCTGCGCGGAGATCCCGGCGTCCTCGCCGCCCGAATCATCCTCATTGACATCCTCGACGACCAACTGCTCCCGCTGCTGGCTCCCCGCCGTCCCGGCCGTCCCCGGCGCCGCGGCCACCGTCGACTGAACCCGGCGCCCGCCCCGGGTTTCCGATCCACCGCGTCCAGCGCACTGTGATCCACGGCTCCGATCGCGTTCCCATGCGTGCCTGTTCCGGAAAAGGACACAGTTCTGCCAAGAACAGGTCTTTCGAGTCGTGAGCAGTCGTGGCAGTCAGCCGCGGTTGACCGACCCGAAAGGACACGAGCATGGAAATACGTGGCATGAGCGCGGCACCTGGAGGAGCCAGCGTCTGGACCTTTTCGCTGGTGCTGGCCGCGGTGCCGTTCGAGGACGCCCAGGACGGGTTGGTGGGCCTGGCCCGCGCGGTGGACTGGCCGGTAAACGCGTTCGCCTTCTGCGGAGTCGACTCGGCCGTGTGCGCCTACGTCGAGGTCGTCCTGCAGATCCGCCTGGCCGGCCTTCTGGTGGACATCCTCGCCACCGGGTAACCCGTCACGTGGGTCGAACGTAGGGCCGGCCTTCGCTCGGTTCCGGATCGGGATGCCTGTCCCACGTTCGGGGGCTGGCGTTGCCCCGGTGGCAACGCCTACCGCCCGGCGAGCATCCGCCCGGCCTCCCCCTCCGGCGAGGACGTCCCTGGCCACAGCGGCGGACGTCCATGGCACACGAGGAGTCTTGCGAGGGCGGGGTTTGTCCCGGGCGCAACCGATCTCGACCCGCTGCTCAGTGGCCGTGTCCGTAGCCGTCCCGGTCTCGCCGGCCGCGGCGTTTGGGCCGGTAGAGGTGGGTGGGCATGTAGTGCTCCACGATGGTCTGCCACCTCTGGTCGGTGGAGAGCAGCTGGTACTTCACCAGGCCCAGGCGCCCGCCGATCGCCCAGGCGACCTCGCCGACCAGCAGGCCCGACGCTTCGTAGCGGGTTTCGATCCCGCCCGGGACCAGCTCGTGCAGGTGGTGCGGCGAGACCGGGAACAAGGTGCGCAGGTCCACCCACACCGGCCGGGGTGGATCGAACCACCGCAAGCCCACCGGCCCCGATTCGTTCGAACTCATGTTCGACATGATGGGTTGGGTGATCCACTGGCCGCAAGAGCCGAACCCGTCACAAGCCCGTCTCAACCCGTCACAGTGGTGAGACAAGTCCGCAGGTCATCTGAGCTGCGGGAACCCGACTTATGGCCGGTGGGCGACACGGGTGGAACCCGTCACAACCCGGTCCGACGGCCCGTGTTCGGGCGGTTTCGTGTCGGTGCCGAATCGCATACTGCCCGGTATGACCGACACCGACCCCCGCCCCGCCTCGCTCGACGGCCTGGAGATCTACGTCGAGGCAGCCGAGTTTCCCATCGCCGGTGGGCGTTGGGGGATCCGAGCTGCCGATCAGGCCGTTTTTTATGAACGGCGGCCGGGCACTGCTCCGGAGCCGGCCATGGTCTCGGCCGAGACGCTGCGCTCCTCCCGCGGCAGCTGGACCCGGCTCGACCCGTAACAAGCAACCAAGCCTGCCTTGACTCCCCGCCTGCGCACCTGCTCGCTGTCGGCCATGCCTTTTGATGGTCAGCCTCCAGCATCGCGCTTGCACGCGGGCGCTGGTGAAGTCGCAGCTCGAAGGGGGGAGCTCGAGCTGTGACTTCACCAGCTGGTGCCCGCCATGATGGCGGGTGTGCCCAGGAGTCGCGGCCGGCCACGCCGCCGTTACCGGGAACTGCCTGGCATCCCCCGTGGTGTCAGAGGACGGCCGGACCGCCCGGAGTGATCAGGGAGTGAAACGCAAAAGCACGTTTTCGCACTCGCTGCCGGGCGGCCTTCACCACGGGGAGTTGGTCAGCGGTTCCACTCGGTGGGGCGGCCGGTGCGGGGGCGGCGGGCGGCGATGCGGGTGCTGGTGTTCATGGTGTTCCTCCTGGTGGACGGTGCGGACTGTCCACTGTCATCACTCGATCGGCTCACGACTTTGCGTGATCACTTGATTACAGTGGCTGTTCTCTGGACGGGGGTGGTCCCGTGAACCGGGTAGACCCACGCCGCTGGCGCTTATGGTCCCTGCCACGTGGCGTGACCACCTATGTCCTTGCTGTAATCGCAATCACCCTGTTGGCATTCGTTACCACCGCCGGCCTGGAGCCGGTCACCCGCTGGGACTGGGCGTGGTTCGGGCTGCTGGCCGGCGCGGCGATGATCCACCTGGAGGCATCCCGCGGTATCGAGCGGCTCCGCGAACTCGGCGAGGGCACCCCTTACACCCACATGCAATCGACGTGGTTCTTCGCGGCCGTGCTCATGTTGCCGCTGCCCTTGCAGACCGCGCTGATCGTCATCTCGTTCACGCACGAGTGGTTCCGGGTGTTCCACTGCCGCGCGATCGCGCACCGCAAGGTGTTCTCCGCTTCCACCGTCGTGCTGGCCGTCGCTGCGGCGACCCTGGTCCTGCACGCCTTCTACCCGGACGTCGACGGCCCGTTCGTCGCGGCGCTCACCGGCCCGTACGGCACGGTGGCGGTCCTGGCCGCCGGCCTGGTCTACCGGGCGGTCAACTACCTGCTGGTGATCGGCGCGATCATCGCGACCCACCCCGACCAACCCGCCCGCATCTCCCTCGGCCCGCCCTCAGACCAGCTGATCATCGCAGCCGCCATCGGCCTCGGCTACGGCATCGCCGTGTTCGCGGTGGACCGGCCGTGGTCGATGCCGATCCTGCTGATCACCGTGCTCGCCCTGCACCTCGGGCTGCTGCTGCCCCAACTCCGCGAAGCCTCCCGCACCGACGCCAAAACCGGCCTGGTCGACGCCGCCTGGTGGACCGGCACCGCCGAGCGCGAACTCGAACGCGCCGGGCGCCTGGACAGCCCGGTCGGCGTGCTGATGCTCGACCTCGACCACTTCAAACACATCAACGACCAATACGGCCACCTCGCCGGCGACGCCGTCCTGCGCGCGGTCGCCGACACCCTCCACCACTCAGTCCGCTCCTACGACCTGGTCGGCCGGTGGGGCGGCGAAGAATTCGTCATCCTGCTGCCCGGGATCGACGCCCCCGAGATCGCAGACACCGCAGAACGGGTCCGCGCCGCGGTCTCGGTCCTGCGCGTGGCCACCACCGACCGCACCGGCACCCGGGTCACCATCACCGGCCTGACCGCCTCCCTCGGCGCCGGCACCTACCCCGCCACCGCCACCGAACTCTCCCCACTACTCCTCGCCGTCGACGACGCCCTCTACCGCGCCAAACACGGCGGCCGGGACCAGGTGCAGCAGGCCGGGACGGTGCCTCCCGCCCGCACCCCCACCGACTGACCACCGAACCTCGACCGCATGCGCGATCGGCAAAACTACGCCTCCGTGATCGACTTGGCGATCATCACCTGACCCCGCATCCCGGGAGATCACGCCCCCGAGTTAGCCCTCTTCCAACGAGAGTCTTTGGCCCAGCCGGCGTAAGGGGTCGACGAGTTCGGGGTGGTCGCCGAAGCTGGCGCGGTGGAGCAGGCGCGCGGCGACGGCGAGTTGGGCGCGGCGGCCGTCCGGGGTGTCGAGGACGTCGGTGAACTGGCTTCGCACCGTCGCGGCGACAGCGGGCTGGGCGAGGCTGTAGGCGTAGAGGGTGGCGGCGTCGGTGCCGGCGGGGCCGGTGCCCCAGAGTTCCCAGTCGAGGATGCCGAAGGGGTCGCGGAGCAGGTTGCCCCAGTGCAGATCTCCGTGCACGGTTTCCCAGCGCTGGATGACCACGGTGGTGCCGTCGCCGAAGGCGTCCCGGATACGTCGGTTGATCTTGGCCTGGTCAGAGTGCATGCGCTCGGTCTGTGTGCGGGCGAGCGTGGTCAGGCTCGCCCGCAACTCGCGCCACCACTGCGGGGGCAGTATGAGGTGCGGCGGCGGGGTGTTGGTCGTCGAGCACGGGGTGCCGGGCAGGCGGGTGAGTACTTCGCCGCGAACGTGCCGGAAAGTGTCGTCCGGCCAGTCGTGCAGGTCGAGAACTCGGGGTTTCGGCAGCCCGCTCACCACGTTGGCGTCGTAGTTGCCGGTCCAGGCCGGGCCGCCGACCCAGGCGGGCAACTCGGACACCACCCGCAGCCAGACACGCCCGCTGCTCGCGCTGGCCGGTGCGCCGGCCGAGCGATCGAGCCACCCGAACACCACAGGTCCCTCGATGGTCAGCTCGAAGTGCTCGGCGGCCTGGTGCAGGGCGCGGGTCATCCAGTCCCGATAGTGCCGGTCGGCGTCGGTCAGGTTGTTCTCGTCCGCGGTCACGGGATCATGTGGCGCAGGTAGGTGCCGGGATCGGTGAGGTAGCGCCGCCACTGCACCACCAGGTCCAGCTCGTCCCATTTCGCACGGCGTGTTCCGTGCTCGCCGATCTCGATGATGTCCGCGCCCGGCGTGGACGCCAGGATCGGGGAGTGGGTGGCGCAGATGATCTGCGCACCGGACGCGCCGAGGTCGTGCATGAGCGCGACCAGTTGAAGGCAGGAACTAAACGAGAGTGCCGCCTCGGGTTCATCCATCAGATATAGGCCGGGCGCTCGGAAAGCCTCGGCGAACACGGTGAGGAACCCTTCGCCGTGGCTCATCTGGCTGGTGTCGCCTTCCCAGTAGCCGAGCATGCCGGACACCGCGTTCATCAGCCCGAACGCGGTCTCGGCTCGCAGGAAAAACCCCTTCCGTTTCGTGCGCGGGCCGCGCAGCATCCGCCCGCCGGCCGCGGTGGTATCCAGCCGCAGCACCTGTCCCAGCGGCGTGATCTCCCGGTCGTTGACGTATTTACGGCCCGCGCGCCCGCCGTGGGAATCGAGCTTGAACGCCTCGGCGATCGCTTCGACCACAGTGGACTTACCGCTGCCGTTCTCACCGACCAGGAACGTGACCGGCGCGGTGAACGCCAAACCCTCCTCGGCCAGCTCCGCGACGCACGGCACCGTGTAGGGCCAGTCGTCCAGCTGCTGTGGACGTGCGTGGTCCGGGATGTAGGCACGGCGAACAAGCATCGAATCAATTTCCGCGGTCAGTAGTAGTCGGGTGCGCACCCGCCCGCCGGCCGGCAGTCACCCTTCGGTGTACAGGCCGGGCTGCATGACGGTCCGCAGCCAGGGTCGCACATGGTCGGCACACACGGCGCCATCCCCGGCCGCGTGGCGAACTCGGCGCGAAGACCGTCACGGACACGATCAGCCTCAGCGCTGCTGAGGATCGCCGACAATTCGGCATCGAGCACGTTCCCGATCGGCAACCAGCGCGAGAAGACACACGGCCACACCTCGCCGTTCGGCGAAATCGCGATCACCCCCGAGGCACAGCGTCCGCACAACTCCGACACCGCCGGCTGACGGTCACGTACGCCACGGCCGACCTGGCGAAGCCGGTCGGTCCGGATCTCGCGCACCCCCAGCGCGACCAGCTCGGCCTGGGCGGGGATTGATCGCTGCTTGTCCCGAACGTTGATCACTCCGACCCGGATCGGGATCTCTCGCCGTACGGCTTCGGAGATGTTCGCCACGGTTCGGGCGTGGCTCCGGCGGCCGGTGATCGCAGCGTGCTCGCCGGGGTCATCGCTGTAGTAGCTCGTGGCCAGTGATACACCAGCGCGTTCAAAAACAGGCCAAAGACCAGAAGGAACATGCACCAGATTGGAGAACACCTCAGCTTGTAATCCACACGCCAGCACGTGCTCAAGCAACTTTTGAAGTCCGGGATGCAAGATGGGTTCGCCGCCGATGAACTGCACGGTGCGGACACCGGCCCCGGCGAGCTGGTCGATTACGCGGAGCCAGTCGTCCACCACCAGCGACCCGTGACTACCAGCAGGACTTGAATCCGCATAGCAGTGCTCGCAGGACAACTGACATTTACCAGTGATCTCCAACCATGCGAACCTAAGGTCCCTCAACGTCACCCTCCTGAGCCCGCGCCATATATCCCCGTCACATCCTGCCCTGTGACGAAACCGACGAGCAGCCCCCGCCCGAGTGACGGAGGGTGAATAACCAGACGGGGCTAGTCGCCAGAAGTTGCTCCGTAGCCGAGACCATCGGCTAGTCTGATCTCCGGTCTTCCACATCCGGGTCGACCAATGTGAATGTGGCCCCTGCTCTCGGGCTAACGAGAGCAGGGGCCACATTCGCGTGTTGCTGTGTCACATCGTGTTACCTTCATTGCTCACCACATGCTGAAGGAATGCCTTCCACTGCCATGGGGAGGTGACGACCACCGGCCCGCGGCCGCACTCCTTGGAGTCGCGGATGCCGACTGCGTCTGCTGTCCAAGCTACTTCGACGCAGTTGCCGTTGCCGTTGCTGTAGGTGCTCTTACGCCAGCTTGTGCTGGTGAAGTCTGGCGTGATCATTGCCAGCTCCTTGTCCTCACGTCCAGTCCTGGCGGATCTGCCTGATCCGCTGGAGTGACTCATCCGGGTCGAAGGCGACGTCCTCTGCGAGCCGCCCAAAGGTAAGGATATATGCCCTGATGTCGGTCTCTTTTTCGATGTAGAGACCACCGGTTAGGTTGTCCAGGAAGGCTGCGGCTGCCTCGCCGTCGTCGAAGTTCATCAGGTGGAACGCTGTACCCATGCCGCCGTAGGCACCTACATCGTTGGGGATCAGCTGCACGACGACGTTGCCCTGCTGGGCCCGCTGGACGATGTGATCGAGCTGATCGCGCATCGTGGCAGCACTACCAACAGGTATGCGGAGGGCAGCTTCGTGGATGATCACGTGGTAGTGCAGCGGATGCTCGGAGTCGTCCAGGCGAGCTTGTCGGTGCTGGCGGATGCGTCGCCGTTCCTGGACCAGCTCGTCGTCGGGCTCATCCATCCATGAGCGGAGGACCGCGTCGGAGTAGTCACCGGTTTGCAGTAGGCCAGGAACCAGCATCACTTCGACGCCTCGCATCTTCGTGGTTTCTGCTTCGGTCTCGACGAAGTCTTCAAAGTCGCCCCTGATGGCTTGTGGGCTGTACGTACGCCACCACGGTTCCTCTTCTCCGGCTGCGGCCGCCATCGCGGCGACCTGATCACGCACGCCGGGGTCGATGCCAAGCATCGTGCCAATAGCGATCACTTCGAACGGTCCGGCGATCTGCTCGCCGTTCTCGAAGCGACTCAACTTCGGCTCGGACCAACGGAGCTTGGTCGCCAGCTCCTTCTGCGTCGTGCCTGTCTCCTTACGCCAACGCTGCAATGTTCGTGCAACACGGCGCTGGCGAACGTTCGGATCGGCGCTCGCGGGCAACCTGCTACCTCCACCATCTGGATCGATCTCGGGGCCGCTTCGACCCCGGAACAGTACAGTGTCGCACTAGTCCATTGGGGTGAAAGTTGTCACCGCGGCTCGCATGAAAACTTCCATGGGTGGAAACTTTCACCAACGATCAGTGTGGAAACTTTCACCGGCGTTGGAGGTCATCATGGTCCACGCTCGTTCTGGAGGGCATGCCGCCCCCAAGAAAGCGCGCGTTGTTCCTGAGCAGACCGTTGTCCTCGATCCCAGGAGGCCTGATCAACGGGCTGTCGAGAACGGGCCCTACGTCCCCAGGCACTCGGCGGAGAACCTGGTCATCACAGGTCCGGTGCCGTGGTGGATTTCTAGGCGTGCTGTGCGCGAGCACTACCGGGCTGCGGAGCGTCGTTTGCGCGAGTTGGCGAAGCTTCGCACGCGTGTCGTTATGGATGACCGACTTGATCGTGCCCACGGTTCGCAAGGGGCAGCGTGATGACCACGCGTATCTGGTTGACCGGTGACCGTGCCTGCCCACGTCGGCATCGGCTTTCACAGCCCCCGGGTTCCGGTCCCGTTGATTCCCCGGTCCCCGGTCGACACCTGGGGCGGGCGAGCTACGTCGCGGGGCGCAGTCCTGGGGATTCCCGGCTGCGCTCCGCGGCGTTCCAGCGGTTCCTGCGGTGCCCAGGGGGTGCGGGGTGAACGAGGAGAAGGCGACGCTCGCTCAAGTTGGAGCCGCGGTTGCCGGCGCTGAAGCGCACGGCTTCACGTTCGATGTGCGGCAGGGCGTGGAGGGGACGGTGATGTATCTGGGGAAGCGGGACGGTCGAGCGTGGATCGACCGCTTGATTCTGGATCCCGTGCTGACGGAGTTGTCGGTCGCCATCCGGATGAGCAAGGCCTCTCGGCTGATGCGGAGCCCGAGATCGGGCGAACTGGTCGAGAAACCCCCTGAACTGTTCAGCTCCGGGTCCCTGCTGAAGGTCGTCTACGAAGTGCTCGGCACCTGGCCGGTGCTCGACACCGGTCTATCCACAAAGGACAAGCCTGTGGAAGGACCTGAGTCGTGACCGGGTGTGAAGCGGTTCCGATGCAGGTCCGCGAGGCCGAGGCGAGTGTGTGTTCCGCGCTGGCGGCGGCCGGGCTGGGCCGGAAGACCTCGGTCCTGCCGTTCCCGGGGGCCGGCTTCGGCAGCCGGTCGGCCGGCGTGGTGATCCAGACGGTCGGGGGCGATGTGTTCCACCTGTTTGTGCAGCGCGGGAAGGAGAACCATGACCACTCACGATGGCGCTGACTTCCGGGGACCGTGAATGCGTACGGGGATCACGATCAGGAGATCTGGCTGGGGTACTTCACTCGCCGTCGCCGTCATCGGGTGGAGACGGTCGAGGGCCGGTCGGGCGAGAAGCGGCGGTTCAGGTTCGCCTCGGCCCGGTACGGCCTTGGTGAGTGGGTGTACGGGGTGGCGGGGTGCGGTGCGGTGTGCATCTGGTTCCCGGCCGACGAGGTTCCGCAGGTGTGGCAGGGGTGGGAGTTCTGCCTGAGCCCGGCGTGCTGGCCACGCGGTGGCGAGCATCCGAGCCGGTACCTCTTGCCGCGGGACGAGCCCCCCGAGGGTTTCACGGGGGCGTAGTCCGAGCTGTTGGTCATTGTTGATGAAGGAGAGACGTATGGCGTCCTTTCCGCCGCAGGTTCACGACACGGCGCGCCTGGTCACACCGGGCGGGGGAAGCGTCGACATCGACGTGGAGATGGTGGGCCTGGTCCAGCGAGTTTGGGAGTTGAACTACAGCACGTTCGTGTGCTGTCAGGATCTCGGTGAGAGTGCCGGCGCGATACGGAACCGGGACAACCATCCGCCGACCTACGTCGAGGCCGGGTTCGCCGAGTACTACGACGGCTTCGCGTGGTTGAAGATGCCGCTCGACGACGGCTTGGACATGCTCAACCGGTTGACGGAAACCTCGTTCCGCGAGCGGGTGACGACGCGCTGGACGCCGGGCTCGTGGCGCCTGCACGCGCCGTTGATCACCAGCCAGGTGGGAAAGGTCATGGTCGCTCGCGCTGCCCACATCCACTTCCCTAAGACGCAAATAACGGAGCTGACCTATGTCCTGCGATCACTCTGACCCCTTGGCCAGCGGGGAGTGGGCAGCCGCTCGCCGTGAGTTCCAGCGCCTGGTCGAGGGGATCACCGACGCGCGCCGCCATGTCTTCAGCGAGACGACGAAGGGGCTGCTCAAGTCCCTGAACGCGCTGACGCAGGAGTGGTTCCACGAAGGAGTCATCGCCGACATCCTTGTGCCCTTGTTGGGCGCCGACGTGGCGACGGCTCTCCGGGTGGAGGCTGCCCACAGTCTTCTCCGCCACAAGGTGGAGCAGGAGAAGGCCATCGCGACTTTGAGCCACCTGGGTCAGACGTCGGCTGTCCTGCAAGCGGCGACGGTTCTGTGCGAGGAGATAGAGAACGGCGACTGCGCCGACTAGCGCTCGAATCTACTTTTTCAGCCTGTCCCTTGTGCTTGGGCGGGCGGGTGAACGACGTCGACAACGTCGGAGACCTCGACCGGAAAGATCCCGGTTGGGATTGGTAATAGAAATCAAACAAGTGAAAAGAAGGGCATACTTTGCGATCAAAAAGGGCGATGGGCGTCGTGGTGGCGGCCGTGGTGGCCGGCGTGCTGCTGCCCGGCACGGCGGACGCGATCGTGGGTGGTGTTCCGGCGAGCGAGCCGTATCCGTTCACCGGGTCTGTCCAGATGTCGTGGGCCGGTGATGATCACCGGCACAACTGCGGTGCCTCGCTGATCACGCCACGGCATGCGCTGAGCGCCGCGCATTGTTTCACCAACTTCGACACCGACGCCCAGCGCGCGCGGTTCGGCATGCAGGCCGATGCACCGGATTTGGAGGATCCGGGCCTGTTCCACATTCAGTTCGGGAACGCGGACCGGCTGCGCGGTACCGAGGTGCGGGGCGTGTCGACGATCAGCAAGCCTCCACAGTGGAACCAGGGGCAGGGGACGAAGAAGGGGGAATCGGGCGATGTCGTACTGCTCACCCTGGACCGTCCCATCACAACGATCCCGCCGGTCGCGATCAAGCAGGTGACGCCACGGACTTCGGTGCGACACCTCGGCTGGGGCCGGCATTCGACCGACGAGATCGGCCAGGGGCCGGCGCCGCGGTACCTCCACGAGGTCGACACCCCGGGCTCGGTGCGCAAGTCGGCAGACTGCACGGCCGCCGAGATCGGGGTGGACGAGGTGTGCTTCCGCCATGGCGGGACCCGCGACCAGCCGACCGGCGGGTGCTACGGCGATTCGGGCAGCCCGACGATCCAGCGCGCTGACGGCCGGTGGTACCTCGTGGGCATCACCAGCCGCGGAGCGGGCGAAGCGTGCGCCACCGACGCGGTGAACGCCGACCCGACCTACTACCTCGGCTGGATCCTGCGCGAGGTGTTCACCATGCCCGCGGACGCGGGCGTCGCCGGCCGCGACCTGGTCGACGTGAAGGCATAGCTAAGTCCCCGTCGCTCGACCGGCGGCTGCACCAGTTCCGGGCGAGCGGCGGGGTTCTCCAGGGCTGAGGAGGTCCGATATGACGTGGTTACGGCGGACGTGGGTTCTGCTGCGGCTGTGGGCGCGACCGAGAACCCTCGCGATCTGGCGTGCGTGGCGAGCTGCCTCGGACCTTCCCGTGCTGGCACCGAACGAGGACAACACGACCGGGATTGCTGAGCTGAGGGCCCTTCGCGCCAAGGTTGACCGGGCTCTCCGCAGGTGTGCCAGGAGAGACCCGGCGCAGGTTGCTCTGTCCAAAATGTCCAACGAGTTGGATTCCTGGCTTCACCGGTGGGACGACCCGCTGGAGGAATGGTTGCCGGCATACCGTTTCGACACGTACCGCACATTGGTTCAGCGCTTCCGCGACTGGGAAGTCGAACTAGCGGAAACCATGAGATGGACGTCGAGATCAACCTAGGAATATGACAAAAAACAGGAATCTCATGGTAAATAGCAAGGTCGGGTTGGTTTCCAGTGAGTCAGGTCTGGATCACGACTTCGATTGTACTTGCTCCCGATTGTCGCTTGTGGGTACAGATACCCGCCGGTCCAGAAGGGTAATGGAAGATGTCAAGTAGGACACTGGGGCGCGGTAAGCGGGTCACTGGCCGTACACGGATTCAGCTCAGGCAAAAACTCGTGCCGCGGTATGAGAAAGGGGCTAGTATCCGCTCGCTTGCCGAAAGCATCGGCCGCTCCTACGGGTTCGTCCACAGGCCACTGAGCGAGGAGCCAGGGTTAACCCTGCGATCACGCGGAGGCGCGAACTCTCGAAAGAAGCCACGAGTGGGATGACGTTTCGCAGGCATCGCGGAACCCGACGCATATAAACGAGTGGCCCCCTCGCTGCACTGCCCACGACGGAACTATTCACGGCGGGACTATTTGGGAAGCGGCGAAGGGGCTTGCAGGGTCGTGACGGAAAATCGACAGGTGGCCCGGCTCGGGACGGGAGCAGCAACATGCAAGATGGTTCGTGGGATTGGCGGATTCAGGCTCTTCTGGGAAAGCTGGGCGAGCATTCCCATAGGCTGAGGTCGATCAAGCCTACGCCCGAAGGGCTGTTCGTCGGCATCGCCGAGGAATACATCATCGAGGTCAAGGTTGACGGTTTCGAGTACCGGTTGACCGCCACGTCGCGGCTGGACCCGGCCGGGAGCAGCCGGTCCTGGCGATACGGCGGCCAAAGCACGGAGTCGCTCGCGGCGGCCGTGCGGGCGGCACTGGACTGGAATGGCGCCTGGGATACCGAGCCGGCGGGCTGGACCTTCAACCACCAGACGGGCGAGACGAGGCGCCAGGACTACTACACACCGGAGTACGCCTGATGCGATGGCTCAAGCGCCGCCGGCTCCCGCGCCGCGGCCTGGCCGAGCTCGTCGCACTGATGAGCACACCGCCCTCGCCCGCGATGGAAGCCGCGGCGGCTGAAGCGACCGCGTACCTGGCCGCGCAGGAGAACGCCGAGCGCCGCGTGGCCTCGGAGCTGGCCAGAAGGGACAAGCTGATGCGCGACGCGACAGCGTTCGCGGACGAGTTCCTGATCAGGCTGGCGATAACCGCCGCGAATCAGCCCGGCCAGGACGGCAAGCCGTGAACGGACCGCCGTCATGGTCGGCGGTGCGAAGCGTTTCCTTCGTGCGGCTCCGGGCGGCGGGGGTCGCGTTGGCCTTACCCGGTCGTCGTCGAAATGCCGGACGGGCCATGCCGCTGCTAAGCCCAGCGACATGGCCCGTCCACCTCGTCCTTTCCCGAATTCTTGCTACAGGCGGGGCGCCTGGGGCAGGGCGTTGGGGTTACTCAGCCGCACCAGGGTCAGCAGCAGGAACGACGCGGCGGTGCCGACGAGCCCGACCGCGCCGGCCAGCGCGATGAGCGTGGCGACCAGGCCACCGATCACCATGAGCAGCGCGGCCCGCCAGGTCGGGTTGACCCGCTGCCCGAACACCAGGCGCTCGACCAACCGGACCCAGTCCGGGGTCGGACGGACCCGGTGCCGACCTTGCCCGCGGTGGGCCTGGCACGCCGGCTGCCGCACCTGCACGGCCCGCGTCACCGGCGGCTGCGCCTCGGCGGTGGGCAGCTGATTGACGGCCACCACCGTCCGGCCGTACCTCGGGATGGGCACGGTCGGCTCGAAGAGCCCCCGATCGGGCGGCGGTTCATCTGGAACACCCGCCGTGCCTGCTTGTATTCTCGACAAGTTCGTATCCTCGCTTCGCAATAGTGATGGATGTTGGTACGGACACTTGCGGCTCCTCGGGACCAATCCGGGGAGCCGCATCTTTATGTGACCAGGACGTACTCGACGCCCGTCGACCTTTCTAGCGAAACCGCACCGGTCGCGGGAGGACTTTTCCAGGGGGACGCGACGGTTGTCGCTGATAGGTCCGTGATCGCCGACAAACGGCACCACCAGCCCGTACCACGATCACCCGGAACGTTCACGCCGACGCCACCACCTCATTGAGTGCGGTAACACGATCAATAGCCACGCACCGAACACGAATCCGGGACCTGGTGCTGGGCCACGAGCCGGGTACCACTCGAATGGGTGGGCGCCTACGGGGTTACCGGCCAGTCCTCCTTGCTCGAAATCCACCGCAAGTGGTGTTCTCTCGTGCGGGTGCACGTGCGGTCGCCCGGTCGGGCCGTCCGGCGACCGTTCGTCGTCACCCAGCGGCCGTTGGTCGTTGTTCAAACCACCGTCGAGTGGACGGTCGCCGCAGCTCATCACCCATCCGAGGACATGACCACCGTGTGTACGGGCAGGAGATCGGCGAGCGAGACCAGCTCCCCACCTTCGGCCACGGCCGACCTGTCCAGCCCTGTGCACGACGAGGACGCTTTCCGGGAGCGAACACGGCGGCGGCGCCGGCGCGGCCCACGATCCGGCAGGCGACCGCGCCGCCACTGCCCTCGATCATCTCCGCCCAACCGAAGACTCGCTGAGGCACCCAGTCCGACCGGAACCGGCCCGCCCCGGTCGCCATCCCCCCAATTCGGGGCTGGTGTTCAGTTGACTGCACCAAGTCCGATCTGATCAAGGATGGGCTGTCCATTCGAGACTGAAGGGTTTGGTGCATGTCTGATTTACGACGGCGGGTCATGGAGGGGCAGGTGAAGCTCGGGCGGGCCGGCGCTGTCACGGCCGCAACGGGGAAACTCCCTCCATTCGTGGTCATTGACTCGTCCGGGGCCGAGATTGAACCGGTCACCCAGTATCTGCGCGACCTGGCGTTGAGCGATATGAGCCCGTTGACCAGCCGCAGCTACGGCTACGACCTGCTGCGGTAGTTCAGGGTGCTATGGGCGTTGGAGGCGGATTGGGAGCGCGCCACGGGCTCGGAGGTTGACGTCCTGGTCGGCTGGATGAAGACAGCGCCGAATCCGCAGCGCAGGCGGACCCACGCGGGAGGAGCCGCGCCAGGGACGGTGAACATCCGCACGGGCAAACCGACGCTGGCCGAGGGGTATGCGCCACGGACGATTAACCACTGTTTGACTGCCGTCAAGCAGGCAGACGTTGGCGCTCGGCGTCATCGGCTGGTGCCATGTTCCCGAGGACGTACGCCGCCGGCGGGTCGAGATCGAGTATTTCGGTTCGGAGGTGCTCGAACCCAGCTTCGGTGAGCTGGCCTGCCAGTTCGTTGGCGGCCGCCGCCGAGGTGGCCGCGGTGGCACCGGGACAGCGGGGCTGGGATACCAGCGCGATGCGCCCGCCGGGCCGCAACAGCCGGGCGAGTTCACGTAGCCGGGCGGTGGGGTCAGGCCACATGCCGACTGTGTTGACGGCAAGCGCGGCGTCGAATGGCCCGTCGCTGATCGACAGGCTCTCGACCGGCGCGTGCACCAGGCGTACCCGTCCGGCCCGTATGGCGGGCCTGTTGCGGCGGCGGGCCTGGCGGATCATCACCTGCGAGTGGTCGACGCCGACGACCAATCCCCGGGACGCTCGGGTGGCGAGGGCGGCGATGGCCACGCCCGGACCGCAGCCGAGTTCGATGACGCGGTCAGTCGGCTGGACGTCGAGAAGCTGCACCGCCCAGCGGTTGCGCGCCACGTTCGACGAGCGCCGGCCCATGATCCAGCCGGCGACGTGCCCTACGGCTCCGGTCGGCTGGTGGAACTGTGCCAGCCCTCCGCGAGGACCCCACCATTGCAAGATGCGGCCCAGCACCCTCTCCTTGATCTTCATGGGGGTGAGCCAAGCACTTCGAGTACGCTTGAAGTCAATGTCTGCCACCGAGCGCACCCCGGCTTCGTCGACCACGCCGACGTCGTTGTCCATTGGTGAACTGTCCGAACGTACCGGCGTGCCGACGAGCGCGCTGCGTTACTACGACGAACTCGGCTTGGTGCGGCCGGCGGCGCGGGCGGCGGGACGACGGCGTTATGCCGCGTCGGCAGTCAGGGACGTCAGCGTGATCCTCTTCTTCCGCGAGATCGGATTCTCGCTGGCAGAGATCGGGCGCTTCCTCGCTGGCGAGCGGCAAGGCCGGCGGGAGATGATCGACCACAAGCTGGCCGAGCTGGTCGAGCAGCAGCACCGTATCGAGGTGGCCCGCACCGCACTGGAACACGGCCGGAAATGCCCGGCCAGCGATCCCATGAAGTGCTCCCGATTCTGGGCGATCATCGAAGGGCGACAGCACGGCCTCCCACTGGAAGAAAGCCACGCGCGAGCGCACTGACAGACCCCTCACCGATCCGAACGCGAACCTACGGCGAGCTGTGGACCTACCAGCAGAACCAATCGTCACGCTGAAGACCTCATCCACAGGTGTTGACAATTGCTCCCCGGTTCGACCTTCGACCCGGTCTACGGTGTTTCGCTTTCGCGCTGCAGACGCCGATTGCTCTCGGTAATGGTATGGGCGAGGTCGTCCTCGGTCGCCGCAATGCCGTCGCTGTCCACCAAGCAGAAACCGGCCTTCGTGGAGGCAGGGCGCACCTGCTTGACGTAGCTGGCCGCGCGCACGGTTTCGCCGCTGATGTAGTCCTCGATGATCTCAGGCTCGTCGGTGCGCATCGGGATTCTTAAGTCATCGGGACGATCGACGTCGATGAGCTGCAGGTACACCTGGCACTGGCCGTTGGTGCGTCGCCGAGGTGGAGACGTTGTGGGCGTCGACCTCGATGTCCTCGATCGTCAACCGGCCGATCGCCGACGGTCCGTGGGTGGTCTGGCTCACGTCTTGTCACAGGGATCGATGGCGCGGTGTCTTGAGGCCGAACACCTGGAATCGGAGGAGGCACCATGACTGGGAACACGCGTGTGGTTGTGATCGGTGGCGGATACGCGGGCGTGATGGCCGCGAATCGGCTGATGCTGCGCGACGACGTGACAGTGACGTTGATCAACCCGCGCCCGGATTTGGTCCACCGGGTCCGGCTGCACCAGCTGGTCGGCGGGTCGGACGACGCGGTCGTTGCCTACCAGGAAGTCCTGGCCGAGGGGGTGCGGGTGGTGGTCGACACCGTCAGCAGGATCGACGCGGCCGAGCGCAGCGTGACTCTGACGGCCGACGGCACGCTCGGCTATGACTACCTGATCTACGCGGTGGGCAGCGGCAGCGCCGAACTGAGCGTGCCAGGGGCGGCCGAGTTCGCCTACCCGATCGCCACCCTGGAGCAGGCACAGCGGCTGCGCCCGGCACTCGACGCCACGCCCGCGACGGCCCCCGTGACAGTGGTCGGCGCCGGCCCCACCGGCATCGAGACCGCCGCCGAGCTGGCGGAGGCCGGCCGCGCGGTGACCCTGGTCTGCGGAGGTGTGCTCGGCCCCTACCTGCACACCCGGGGCCGGCGCTCGGTTGCGAAGCGGCTGGCCAGGCTCGGTGTGACGCTCATCGACGGCGCTGACGCGATGGTGACGGCGGTGACCCGCGAAGCCGTGCGGCTCGCCGACGGCCGTGAGCTGCCGAGCGAGGTCACCGTCTGGACCGTCGGATTCGGCGTTCCGGATCTGGCCGTCCGCAGCGGGCTGAGCACCGACGCGGTGGGGCGCCTGCTCACGGACGAGACGCTGACGAGCGTGGACGACGCGCGCATCCTCGCGGCCGGGGACTCGGCTGCACCATCGGACCTGCCGCTGCGGATGAGCTGTCTGAACGCGGTGCCGCTGGGCGCGCGGGCCGCCGACACCGTGCTCAGCCGACTCGCGGGCGAGCAACCGGAGAACCTCCATCAGTCGATGTACGCCCAGTGCATCAGCCTGGGCCGAAGCGCGGGCATCTACCAGTTCGCCAACAGGTCCGACGTCGCGGTGTGGCTGCACGTCGACGACGGGCTGGGCGCCAGGATCAAGGAAGTGGTCTGCCAGGGCATCCCCAAGCACCTGGCCGGAGAGGCGCACAAGCCCGGTTCATTCAGGCTGCACCGCATGCCGGGAGGTGTCGCCAAGCGCCGGCAGCTGCTGCGCGCCCACCGCGCCGAGGCACCGGCCGCCGCCGACCGGTCAATCTGACCGGTGCCTGCTGCGAGGATCTTGCTGTGGACACGTGCGAACGCGGTCGGCCGCCAGGGCCGACCGCGAAGGACGAGGAGCAGGGACGAGAGATGAGCGACGACGCCACCGACCCGGCGACCGAGACGTTCATCGCCCACCGCAACCTGCTGTTCACCGTCGCCTACGAGATGCTCGGATCGGCCGCCGACGCCGAAGACGTCCTCCAGGAAACCTGGCTGCGCTGGGTCAAGGCCGACCTGGGACAGGTGAACGACCAGCGCGCCTACCTGGTCCGGATCACCACCCGCCAGGCGCTCAACCGGCTGCGCACCGTGAAGCGCCGCAGAGAGGCGTACGTCGGCTCCTGGCTACCCGAGCCGCTGCTCACCACGCCGGACGTGGCCCAGGACATCGAGCTCGCCGAGAGCGTGTCGATGGCGCTCATGCTCGTCCTCGAGACGCTGTCGCCGATGGAACGCGCCGTCTTCGTGCTGCGCGAAGCCTTCAATATTGGCTACGACGAGATCGCGGCCGCCGTCGACAAGAGCCCCGCGGCCGTCCGCCAGATCGCCCACCGCGCCCGCCGGCACGTCGACGCCCGCCGCCCCCGCCGGGTGGTCCCCTCGAACGAGGGCCAGGCGCTCCTGGAGTCGTTCCACCGCGCGGTCGAAACCGGGGACCCGCAGACCCTTCTTGCGGTGCTCGCCCCTGAGGTCGTCCTGATGAGCGACGGCGGCGGCATCAAACACGCCGCGCTGCGGCCGGTCACCGGCGCTGAGCAGGTGGCCCGTATGTTCGCCGGCGGCATCGGCAAATTCAAAGACACACTCACCGCCGAACCGACCGTGGTCAACGGCAACCCGGCACTCCTGGTCCGCCTGGACGGCGAGATCGACGGCGTCATGGCGATCCGTGTCCAGGACGCCCGCATCACCGGCCTCTACTACGTCCGCAACCCGGAGAAACTGTCCCACCTCACATCAGCGACCCCGCTCACCCTGCGCTGAACACCAACGGTCCCCGACCCGCGGACGTCAATCCTTCCAAGACTCAGCCTGGCCTACCTCGCCCTGGCCGCCTTCGTGGCGTGGGGCCGCTTCGGCCACGAGTCCTTCACCAGCTGACCCGCCAGGGAGATAACCGATGAGCCATGCAAGCGAGCGAACGGGAGAAACCATGAAGGCAGTGCGTTACCACTCCTACGGCGGCAGCGAGGTCCTCGTCTACGAGGAGGCAGACCGGCCGGTGCCAGGTACGGGCCAAGTAGTGGTGCAGGTGGCCGGCACCTCGTACAACGACGCGGACTCCGGCCTCCGCGCAGGATTGCGACAGGACCTGCTCCCACTGACCTTCCCGCACATTCCCGGCCTCGACCTGGCCGGAGTCATCACCGAGGTCGGCGAGGGCGTAACCAACTGGAGCGTGGGGGACGCGGTAATCGCGCTTCTGCCGGCGGACGCGCCCGGCGCGGCCGCCGAATACGTCGCCGCATCCGCCGAAGTGCTGGCCACCGCCCCCCGCACCGTCGAGCTGGCCGACGCCGCGGCCCTACCCCTCGTCGGCCTGACGGCCTGGCAGGCCCTGTTCGAACACGCCGACACCAAACCCGGGCAGAACATCCTGATCAACGGCGCAGGCAGCGCAGTGGGCGGGTACGCCGTCCAGCTGGCCGCGCAGGCCGGTGCCACCGTGACCGCGACCGCCGGCGCGCGCAGCCGCGACCGTGTCCGCTCCTACGGTGCGAACCGGATCGTCGACTACACCGTGACCCCCGTTGTGCAGGCGCTGGCCGGGCAGCACTTCGACGTGGTGCTGCAGCTGGCTCCCGCCAGCCCCGAGGAGAACGCGCAGCTGGTGGACCTGGTCGCCGACGGCGGAGCCTTCGTCAGCGTCACCATTCCCGGCCCGCAAGATGCCGGGCGCGGGGTGCGCACGGTGCACGTGTTCGCGCGCAGCGACGTCACCCAACTCGCCGACCTAGCCACCCGCGTCGACGCCGGAGATCTGGCGATCGAGGTGGCCCAGCGGCTGCCACTGGCCGACCTGGCCACGGTCCACGCCCGCGCCGCCGGCAGGTTCGCCCGGGATCGCCGAGCTGGCCGCCCGGGCCGAGGGCGGAAACCTGGCCGAGCGGCTGCGTGCCGACCAGGCCGCGGTCCAAGCCCCGGCTACCGCAGGAGACCTGGACGGCAAGACCGTCCTGACCCCCTGACCCGAGCGACGCCGGCACCGGCCCGGTTTGCCCGGCCCATCAGGCTCGAACGCCTCTTGCCACCGGGCAGGGGTCTACCCTGTGACCTGCGGCCACCGCATGATCGTTTGTCTTCACACCGATGATCACTGGTGGCCACCCCCGTCTCCACAACACGTCAGGGTCGCGCAGTTCCGCCTGCCGTCCTGAACCAGGAGGACATGTGCGACGTGGCGAAGTCTGGTGGGTGGAGTTCGACAAGCGGCGGCTGGTCGTACTGCTGGCGGCAGACGACGCGTCCAGGATCCGGGCGATGCAGGTCGTCACGCCCGCGGGCGTCGACATCAGCGGCCTGGGCGTCGAAGTGCAAGTCGGCGCCAGGGAAGGACTGCCCTTTGAAGGAGTGCTGCGGTTCGCGTTCCCACGCCCGGGCTTTACCCCCTGCACGTGGCTGACCACCGTGTCCCGGGACGACCTGATCGAGCAGGCGGGCGTCCTGTCCTCCGCAAAGCTTAGCGAGATTGAGGACGCCCACCGTCTCGGCGAACTCGGGTAGACGGAGAGGCGCCCGCACCATCGAGATCACGATCTACGGCTGGAGTAGCCAGATGCCCGACGGGCCAGGGCAGCGGCGCCGGCCGTCAGTCCTCGCCCTCATCGTCCTCGAAGACGTCCGGGTCGCGAAAAGGGGCGCAGACCCCGGCCGGGGCCGCTGGCCTTGATAAACCAGCGCTCGCCGAGCGACCTCACGCTCATCGGGCGCCACAGGACGTTGTGCGATCGCTTCGCACCACCAACCCACCGCGATATGTGAAACGAGACGTGTCGCACCGTGAGGATCTGAACGACTACCTCCGGCATGTCCTCTTGCTTGGTGCAGAGAAGTTGCCCCGGTGGCAACGGCTACCTCCCGGGCGGCCCCTCGCCCGATCCCTGCGTCGCCGAGGACGTCCCTGTTCACAGCGGTGCGCACCCGCCGGCACACGAGAAGTCTTGCGAGCGCGCGCCGTCCTTGGTGCCGAGTACGAGGTCAAGCGCCTCGCGGGCCAGCTCCGTGCCCACGGTCTCCGGACCGGTATCTATCTCGGAGCGCTGTGGGTGTCTGTCGGCTTCTGGACGGTTGTCATTGAACATGCAGCTCACGGGGTGTTGATCACCACTCATTCGGTCTAGGCTGATTTGTCAACGTGGCTTCCGTCACTGGTTAGTATCGATTGCGGGAGAGCGCGCTCTTGTGGTCTGCACAGGGGAGGTTGGTCGCAGACCGGGCGAAGGGCGTGGGAGTGGATGCGCGTGCGGCGCGTTCAGACACAGGGTGAGCGCTTGCCGTGTCGGGCCGGGTTGTCGGCGTGGCCGGCTGGTCGTGGTACCTGGCCGTTGCGCGTGCATTGTGGAGGGAGGGGTCTGTGATCATGGTGGGACCGCCGGGTCGGTCGGCTTGGGCTGCGTGCCGTGTTGCGTCCTGGTGGGTCGGATGACCGCGGATGGTGGGGTTCCGGCGGAGTTGACCCGGCTCGTGGGCCGGGCTGATCTGCTGGCCGCGGGTGAGGATTTCCTTCAGGTCGCGCGGTTGGTGACGCTGACCGGCACGGCCGGGGTGGGTAAGACGCGGTTGGCGCTGCGTCTGGCCAACCAGGTGGCGGACCGGTATGACGGGGTCGCGGTCGTCTCGCTGACCGACATCGACGGACGGGACGACGGGCGGCTTGAAGGGGAGCTGGCCACGTCCCTGGGCTTAGGCGACAACTCGTCGGAACCGGGCCCCGTGCGCTTGATCAAGTACCTTCGGGATCGTCATCAGCTGCTCGTGCTGGACAACTGCGACCACCTGGTGAGCGCCGCCGGCGAACCGGGCCCGCTGCCCGGGCTGCTGAGGACCCTGCTCCGAGGGGCACCGCGCCTGCAGATCATCGCCACCAGCCGGGTGCACCTGGGCATCGAGGCCGAGCACCTGCTCGTCGTGCCACCGCTGGACCACGCTGCTCTCCCCAGCGGCGGCGGCGAGGTCCCGGAGGCAGTGCAGTTGCTGCTCGACCGTGCCGCCGCGCGGGGCGTTCGGCTGACCAGGTCGGACTATCCGGCGGCGACGAAGCTGTGCCGGCGGCTGGAAGGGCTACCGCTGGCGATCGAGCTGGCCGCGAGCCGGCTGGCGGTGAACACCCTGGACGAGATCATGGCGAACCTCGAAGACGCCGGCGCGCTGGAGGTGCTGGCCGGCGACGGCCGCAGCTTGCGCAGGACCCTGGCGTCATCGGCCCGGTGGTTGTCGCCTGAGGGCAGGCACATGTGGGCGATCGCGAGCGAGTTCCAGGGAGCCTTCCGCGCTCAAGGGCTTGCCGGGGTGTTCGCCGAGCTCGGCCTCGACCAGGAGGCCGTGCTGAATGGGCTCGAAGAGCTGCTGAACAACTCGGTGCTGGTCCGTGCCGACGGCCGTCGCGGGCAGAGCCGGTATCGGATGCACGACAGCATGCGGGCCTATGGGCAGGAACTGGATCTGCCTGAGGGCATCGACCGTGCCGCGGTCCGGCGCGGTCACGCCACGTATTTCGTCGGCCTGGCCCAGCAAGCGGCCCAGGAGTGGTTCGGCCGGGACGAGATCGCGTGGATGCACGGGCTGATCGGCGACGCACCCAACCTGCGGGCGGCCTTCGAGTATCTGCTGTCCCAGCCGGGTGAACAGATCCACGCGCTGGCGATGGCGGTCAACATGTGCCGCACCCGCGCCTACGCGTTCGACGGCAGGCTGAACGAGATCCGGCGGCTGCTGAACCGGGCGCTCGACGAGCAGCCGGCCGAACCCAGCGACCCGCAGCTCGCCGCGCTGGCGCTGGGCGCGTGGACGGCCCTGATCCAGGGCAAACCCAGCGCCGCCGAACCGCTGCTGGAGCGGTGCCGGGACATCGCCGATCAGCTCCAGCGCGTCCCGCCCGCGGCGATCCTGGAGTACATCGAGGGCACGCACCTGTGGCTGGCCGAAACCGACCGGCGCACGGCGCACGGCAGCATCGCTGTTCTCGATCGGGCTGCGGAACTGGCACGCAACGACGGCGACGCCCACATGATGAAGCTGTTCGCCGCCATGGCCGCGGCGTTCCTCGGCACCCGGGAGGAAGCGCTCGCGCATGTGGAGCCGGTGCTCGCCGAAGCCCAAGCACGCGGAGCGCCGTTGGCGGTCGCGTGGGCACAATGGACATACGCGGTGGCTTTGCAGCAGCACAGCAACCAGCAGCACGGGGACCTGGACCGTGCTCTGGGTTTTCTGCGACAGAGCTTGCGGGCGCAGGATCAGATGGGGGACGCCTGGGGGCCCGGTTTCGGGTTGTGGCTGGCCGCCGTGATCGCCGCCGATCGAGGTGACCATCTGACAGCCGCGCGGCTGATCGGCGGGTCTCAGCAGCGGTTGCAGCAACGGACGTCCGCGGCCGTCACCGGCTTACTGCCGTTCCTGCGGGTGCAGCGGTCCGCTGAAGCGGCCTGCCGCCGTGGACTGGGCGATGCCGAGTACGAGATCGAGGCCGCGGTGGGCGGCTCCCTGACCTACGAGGAACTCGTCACCCTGGCGCTGTCATCGCCGGAATCGGGGCCGGAGCAGGCGGCCACCGAGCCGCGGCTGGGCGGACTGACCCGGCGTGAACACGAGGTGGTCGCGCTGGTGGCCAAGGGCAAGTCGAACCGGGCCATCGCCGACGATTTCCAGATCTCGCCGCGGACCGTGGAGTCACACGTGCAGAGCGCGCTGGCCAAAACGGGCGCGTCCAACCGGCTGGAGCTGACCCAGTGGTTCCTGACCCAGAACCAACCATAAACGTCGGGCCGCCGGCTGCTACCGGCCGTGGAGCGCGACGGGGAGCGCCTCGTGGCCGTTCATGATCGCGCTGCGGGTCCGCTTCAGATCGGAAGCCGGCACAGCCAGGCGCGCGTGCGGGAAGCGCTGGGTGAGCTGCCCTAGCGCGGTCTGGGCTTCGATGCGTCCCAGCGCGGCGCCCAGGCAGTGGTGGATGCCGTGGCCGAAGGCGATATGGCCGGTCGTGTCCCGGTCCAGGCGCAGCTCGTCCGCGGCCTCGAAACGCCTGTCGTCGCGGTTCGCCGACGACAGCGACACCAGCACGATCTCGCCGGCCGGGATGGTCACCCCGCCGTAGGTCACCGCCTCGGCGGTATACCGATGAGTAGCGCGACTCACCGGTGAGTCGTAGCGGAGCACCTCCTCCACGGCCATCGGCACCAGCGTCGGGTTCGCCGTCAGCCGCCGCCACTGCGCGGAGTTCTCCAGCAGGCACCGGGCCGCGTTGCTGATGAGGTTCGTGGTGGTCTCGTGGCCGGCGACGAACAGCAAGAAGCAGGTCGCCATCAGCTCGCCGTCGCTCAACCGGTCCTCGGTGTCCCGGGCGACCACCAATGCGGAGAGCAGATCGTCCCCGGGAGCAGCCCGCTTGGCTCGGATCAGGTCGTCGAAGTATGCCTCCATCGCCTGCGAGGCCGGCACGGTGCGGTCGGGATGGTCCTCCATCAGCGCTCGAGTCCAGCCGCGAAAAGGCGCCCAGTCCGCCTCCGGGACGCCGAGCATCTGGCAGATCACCGTCAGCGGCAGCGGAAACGCAAGACCCTCCACCAGGTCGACCGGGCCATCGGCCGCCGCCAGCACGTCGAGCAGGGACGTGGTCACGTGTTCCACGCGTGGCCGTAGACCCTCCATTCGGGACCGGGTGAACTCCGCGGCCACTAGCCCCCGCAGCCGATCATGGGCGGCACCGTCACTGAACAACATGTGGCGACTGAACATCTGACTGAGCACGGCGGTCTGCCCGGCCTCGCGGCGCTGGCGCTGCATGATCCTGGCCAGCCCGGCCGCGTCCTTGCTCAACCTCCGGTCCTTCAGCGCCGCGCGGGCCTCGGCATACCGGCCGATGACCCATACCTGCATGAAGTCGGCCACCACGGTGCGATGCACCGCTCCCTGCTCGCGCAACGCAGCTTCGATCTCGTGTCCGCGTGCCCAGTCGCTCAGGTCGAAATAGCGCGCCGACGTCACGGCTGCCCCCTGTTCCGCACACCACGTGCGCGCGAGCGTGGCCATTTGCCTGACATTCAGCTTCGACGCCGGAGCCTGCTGGCACCATCCGGGCAACTACGGGTTTGAACGAACCTCGACTACGGAGACCGACAGCGATTACTACGGAGACGGGCAGGCCAGACTACGGAGAACAATTAGCGTCACTACGGAGGCTCACGAAGGGAACTCGACCAGGGAATGCCACGGCGGCCTTCAACGGCGATCATCGGCATCGTGAAAGCTCACAGCGATAAGTTGCTTACCGTCTGTTAGATCAAGCGCATGCTGGCGTCAGCGTGGCCGCGTATCACGACAAATTCTCGGCGAGACGCTTATCGACTCCGTACTGTCGGCCCCGGTTCTCAGTGGTGACCCCTGCAAGACTCCGTAGTGGCGCGTAAGTAGCGAGGCAAAATACTGATACCGCTTCTCCGTCTCCGCGGGTATGTTTTTCTTAAGCGTTGAAATCGACGCTAACTGAGACGCAAGGGCAACAGAAGAGAATGAAGCGAAACTGCCGCCCGTGGCGCGTAGGCTGCCTCTTCAGGTAACTCCGACATGTCGGCGACGGAAAACACGATAATGCTCGACCGGCGGAGGGGGCCGGCCGAGTGACGTTCAACGAACAGCGCAACCGAAGGACGCCGCACGCCTCGGCGAAACCTTCTCGCACCCGGCAAGTCAGCGAACTGGGCGGGGCGCGAGGTTGCTCACAAGATTGCGTAGGAAGTGACGGGATGATGCAGTTCGCGGGGTGTGCCGTGAGGGTGGTCGGGTGCGCGGCGCCAGCTCGGCGCATGCCGTTCAGCGTTGACCACCAGGCTCCAGCCTTCCAGGCCGGACGTGGGGGCACCGGCCGGTCGGGGGCCGGTGCCCCTCGTCCCTTTCCCTCTCGTCGCATGGCTGCCCGTCCTCACCCAGGAGGTGCTCGTGGCGTCGATGGTGCCGTGGGTCGTCGGGGCGGCAGGTCTGCTGGCCGGACCACTGGTGGTGCTGGTAGCGGAACGAGCAGCCAGCTCGCTGCTGGCAGATTCCGGCCGACTACGCGCCTTCGTAGCTATCGGAATGTCCGCCGTGACCGCGGCGTCGTGGCTGGCAGGGTGGACGCGGTTCGGCACGACGCCGTTGCTGGCGGCGTGGTGCTGGGCGTGCGCGCTGGGATGCAGCCTCGCGATCACGGACCTGCGGTGGCGGCGTCTTCCGTTTCCGCTCGTGGCTGCTTTGACCGGTGGCGGCATCGTGGCCCTGCTCGGCGCCGCGGCGGTCGACGGGCGCTGGGGGCGGGTCGGGTTCGCCTGCGGTGCGGCGGCGGTGGTGTTCACGCTGGCCGGGCTGGTGCAGGCGTGGGCACCGGACCACACCGGAGGCGGGGACACGGCCTTGTACGGGGCGGTCGCGTTGTACCTGGGCTGGTTCGGCTGGGAAGGGCTGCTGCGGGGACTGCTGATGGCCAGCGGGCTCACCGCGGTGGTCGCGCTCGCGGTGGCGATGTGCTCCAGACGGATGAATTCACGGTTCCCCGCCGGGCCGTCACTGCTGACCGGAGCCTTGGTCAGCATGCTGATGGCGTAACTGACCCACCGCACGCAGCCGGCGCGGGAAAGCCAGCTCGGGCATCGGTATCGGAAGCACAGAGAAAGGTACTTGTGATGATCGTCGGCACTCGTTGGTCGCAGTTCGTCGTCCTGGCGAGCGCAGCTCTGGCGCCCATGCTGGTGGCAGGCTGTAGCAATGGGGATGCCCCGGCACCGACGTCGTCACCGAACCTATCGGCTCCGTCCCAAGCACCGGCGGCGCCCAGTTCGTCCGGGCAGGACGAGCGGCAGGCAGTCGAGGCCGCGTACACCCAGTTCTGGCCTCGGTCGTTGGCCATTCCGACTACGCCAGAGGACACCTGGCGCGATGCCATGGCCGCGATCGCGGCGGATCCACAGTTCTCCACGACCTTGGAGGCGATGCACCGCAATAAGCAGGTTGGCGTGAAGCCCTATGGGGACGTCACCACACGCATTAGCCAGGTGGAAGTCCGTGGTGACCAGGCGACTGTGATCGACTGCCAGGACGGATCCCGCTCGGGGCAAGCGGATGCAACGACCGGTGACCGAAAGACCGTTGGCTCACCAGAAATTCCCATCCACGCCCAACTCGCCCGCGACGGAGCAGGCGGCCAGTGGAAGGTGTCACAACTTGCGTATCCAGGTGGGCCGTGCTGATGAGCATCCGAAACGTACTCGCCTGCTCGACCTGCGTATTGGCCGTGGGCGGGACTATCGGCCTTGCGGAGACATCGCAGGCTGAGTCCAATCCTAATGACGACGGCCAGGTCATCGTCGTACCCAACAACACCGATCAGTTTGGCCAGTACGCCCCGCCGCAAATCGACATGCAGGCATTGGAGAAGCGAGGCCAGGCTCCGGTTCGGCCTGGCGGCCCTCGGCCGAAGTCGCCTGGTCAGGACCGGCAGGCCGGGGTTGGCTCGGGCGGGACCACGGATTCTCCAAGCGGGATCCCACCCGGATGCTTCCTCGGCGGGTTCGGAGTTGGCGGTGCCCGACCGGGTGGGAGCGCGTTCGGGTTGCGCTGCATTCCGCCTCTTCCGGCAGACGAGGCGCCGCCGCCGGAGGCGGCGGCTGCTCCGGTGTTGCCGAGCCCGGCGGAGCTGGCTGCGCAGGCGTTTGAGCAGTTGAGGTTGCCGTTGCCGGTGCCGCGGCATTCGCCGGATGTACGTCTGCCGGATGGGCGGGACGCCACGATCGTCGGGGAGAACACCTGGGTGTGGACCGAGCGCAGCGTGTGGCGTCCGGCGGTGCAGCGGGTGCAGGTGGGTCCGGTGTGGGCCGAGGTGACCGCGACCCCGGTGGGCATGACGTTCAACTCGGGCACCGGTGGCTCGATGTCGTGTTCCGGTCCGGGCACACCGTACGACCGCTCGTACGGCCTGCACGCGGCCAGTCCGGATTGCGGGTTCGTCTACACCCGCAGCTCGGTCGGACAGCCGAACGACCAGGCAACGGCGGGGTGGGCGATCCAGTGGTCGGTGAGTTGGGTCGGCTCGGACGGCACCGCTGAGGTCGGCGGGGACTTCCCGCAGATGAGTTCACGGACCGCGGCCACGTTCGCGGTCGCGGAGGTGCAGGCACTGCGCGCGAACTAACGAACAGGACTGTGACAACCGCATTCTGCGAAGTATTCGTTTTTCGCATTCTGCGGAAATAAGGAAACAACACTTCTGGAATGGGGAGGGAGTTACCCCAGTGGGTACTGCTGTGTCTTTTTCCCGGCCGTCACAACCCCGTGGCGGTGAGTCGGCCGTCGCCGGGCCACGTGAGGACGGTGATGGGCCGAGGGTGCCGCGTCGGCGGCGCTGGTGGCTGCTGGCGGTGGCGGGGGTGCTGGCTGCTGTGGTCGCGTTCGGCAACTACGCCTTGATCGCGGGGCAGGACGAACGGGTCGATGTGCTGGTGCTGACCCGGGACGTGGGGTGGGGCCAGCGGATCGGCGAGGGCGATCTCGGGGTGGCGAAAGCAGTCCCGGACCAGTCGTTGGCCTCTATCACTGCCAGCGAACGGGCCGGGGTCGTCGGGCGGGTCGCCCGCTCGACGCTGCCCGCGGGCAGCGTGCTGACACCGGGCCAGCTGTCCGCGCAGCCGGTTCCCGGGCCGGGCGAACGGCTGCTCGGGCTGCCGGTGAAGCCGGGGCACCTGCCTGCCCGCGGCTTGTCACCCGGCGATCTGGTCCAGGTCAGCCCCGTGGCGAGCGGCACCGGGACCGATGCCGGGCAAGCCTCGGCGAGCACGGCCGGGGCGTTTCGCGCGCGGGTACTGGGTGTCGGCCTGCCGGATTCCACCGGCGCGGTCACCGTCGATGTCGTCGTCGGCGCGGATGCCGCGCAGGCCGCGACCAGCGCGTCGGCCGGCCAGGTCGTCCTGGTCCAGCTCGGACCGGGTGCTTAGAAGCAATTGCTGTGTGGAAAGGGCGGTGAGGGTGTTGGCAATGATCACGATCGTCTCGGGTAAGGGAGCGCCCGGTGCGACCACGACGCTGGCCGCTTTGGCGGCTGCCTGGCCCGCGCCGGCGCTGCTGGCCGACTGTGACCCGGCCGGGGGTGATCTGGCCCCGGGCTGGCTGGGCCAGTGGGTCGTCGACGGCACGGTCCGCACCGACCGCGGGGTCTTGTCCCACGCCACCGCGACTCGGCACGCGACGGCCGGTGACCCGGCGACGCTGAGGGAGCATGTGCAGCCGGTGCCCCCAGTTCGGCATGTCGGCTTGTTGGCCGGGCTGACGGCGCCAGGCCAGCACGCCGCTGTCGGCGCCCCGGGGTGGACACGACTGACCGTGGCGCTGGCGGCGTTCAAGACCGCGACCGGTCGCCCGGCTGACGCGCTGGTCGATCTCGGCCGTTACGGCGCGGCGACGCCGTGGCCGTTGCTGCTGGCGGCGGATGTGGTGCTGGTGGCGGTGCGCCCGACCCAGCGGCACGTGCTGGCCGCGCGCCCGGTGCTGGCCGAGCTCGCCGCACGGATCGTGCCGGAGCGCCTGGGACTGGCGGTGTGCGCCACGACCCCGGCGGGCACCCGTGAAGTCCGTGCCGCGCTGGGCCGGGAGGTCGCCGTCGAGGTTCCCGTGGACGTGCGGACGGCGGCGGTGTTCTCCGACGGCCTCGACGCAGGCGCACCCCCACGTCGCTCGCTGTTGCTGCGCGACGTGCGCCGCACGGCGCGCCGACTGCACGGCACCTACCACACCTACACGCCGGCCGAAGTGCGCGCTCCGGTCCCGCCGGCTTCGGCGAGCCTGCTGCCCGGAGGCATCCGATGACGGTGCCGCACAACGGATTCCGCCCTGCCGGACCCACCGACTACCCGTATCCGATCACCTTGACGCCCTCCCACGGCCATGGACCGGGAGTCCCGCCAGCGGTACCGCCGGCGCCCGGGGAACCGCAGAACGGTGCCCTGGAGGGACGGCTCGACCCGCAGGCCGTCCGCGCGATCCGGGAGTCGGTCGCGGCCCGGCTGGAACGGGTCGCCGCCGGGGAAACGCATCTGGACGCGCCCCTGTCAGTCGAGGAGCAGCAGGTGCGGGTGCGCGCGTACGCGGCCGAAGAGGTCGCGGCCTGGGTGCAGCGCCGCGCCACCGCCGGGCAGGTGCCGCTGCCGGTCGAGGACGAGCGCCGGCTGGTGCGTGCCGTGGTGGCCGCCCTGTCCGGGCTGGGCGCACTGGAGGAGCTGCTGGACCGCGACGACGTGGAGAACATCCATGTCCATGGCTGCGACCACGTGTTCCTGGAACTGGCCGACGGCTCAGTCCAGCGGTGGCCGCATCCGGTGGCCGACACCGACGCCGAGCTGGTGGAGATGCTCGCGGCGATGTTCGCCCGCCAGGGCCAAACCAGCCGGGAGTTCAACGCCGGGCGCCCGCTGGGAAATCTCCGCATCGGCGCTGGTGGCCCGCTGGGTGCCCGGGTGGCGGCGGTGATGGAGGTGTCCGACCGGCCGCGGGTGGCGATCCGCCGCCACCGCCTGGTCGACGTCGGCCTGAACGATCTCATCGAGAACGGCACGCTCGACCCGTTGATCGCCTCGTTTCTGCGTGCGGCGGTGCGCGCGGGCTGCAACCTGATCGTCTCCGGCGGCCCCGCCGCCGGGAAAACCACCCTGTTGCGGGCGTTGTGCACCGAGATCCCGCCCTTCGAGCACGTGGTCACCGTCGAGGAGGAGTACGAACTCGGCCTGCACCTGGGTTCCCGCCCCTTGGTCACACCGCTGGAGGCACGTCCCGCGAACTCGGAAGGGATCGGGGAGATCTCGCTCGATGATCTGCTCAAGCAGACGCTGCGCCACTCGCCGAGCCGGGTCATCGTCGGTGAAGTCCGGGCCGGGGAAGTCACCGCCATGCTGCGTGCCCTGGGCAACGGGGCTGTGGGCGGCATGTGCACCCTGCACGCCACGTCCGCGTCGGCGGTGTTCGACCGGATCGGGGCGCTGGGGCAGCTGGCCGATCCGCCGCTGGCGATCGAGGCCGCCCACCAATGGACCGCCTCGGCCATCGACCTCATCGTGCACGTCACCCGCACCGACCACAACCACCCCAGGGCGCGCCGCCGGGAACGGTTCGTCTCCGAAGTGATCGAGGTCGGCCCGGTCGGCGATTCCGGCCGACCAGACACCACCCGGATCTTCGCCCCACGCCCGGCCGATGGCCGCGCGGTGCCGGCGTATGCCCCGAGCCGTGACCTGCTGGATCGCCTGGAGCGCAACGGTTTCGACCGCACCCAGCTCGACACCGCCGGTGCCGGCACCGGGTACGTCACCGGCTTCCCGGACGGAGGTCCGCGATGACGAGCGTGTGGCCGGGTCTGCTCGGCGTGGCCGCGGTTCTGGCGGTTGTCTGCGCGATCGCGGCGTTCCTGCCGCCCACTGCGCCGACGACGGGCGAGCCCGCTCGGCGGCAGGCGGCGGGCTGGCGGCATCTGGTGGCGCGGGTTCCGCTGCGGCGGGTGCTGGTGGCGCTCGCCGTGGGCGTGGTGGTGTGGTGGGCCACCGGCTGGCCGGTCGCCACGATCCTGGCCGTCGCCGCGGTGGTGATGGCGCCGATCCTGGCCCGCGGGCGCGACGCGCAGCGGGTCATCGCGCGGTTGGATGCACTGGCGAGCTGGGTACGGCGGCTGGCTGACGTGCTGGCCTCCGGCGCTGGTGGGCTGGAGCAGGCGATCGCCAGCTCGGCCCGGACCGCCCCCGAGGCCCTGGCCGGCGAGGTGGAGACGTTGGCGGTGCGGCTGCGCACCCGCGGCCTGGAATCCGCGCTGCGCGCGTTCGCCGAAGACGTCGGTGATGAGGCCGCCGACGAAGTGGTCCTCGCGCTGATCTTGCGTGCCCGCGCGGGTGGACGCGGCCTGGTCGACATCCTCGACGCCAAAGCCACCGCCCTGGAACGCGAGGTCGTCGCCCGCCGCGACATCGAAGCCGACCGCGCGAAACCCCGCACCGACGTCCGCGCCATCCTCGGCATCACCACCGTCCTGCTGGCCGGGCTGGTGGTGTTCGCCCACGAGTTCCTCACCCCGTTCCACGACCTGCTCGGCCAGCTCGTGATGGCCGGGATCGGCGGTCTGCTGGGCGCGGCCGGATGGTGGATGCACCTGCTGACCCGAACCCGCCGCCCGCCGCGGCTCCTGGGCGCGACTTCGCGTATCCCGGCCAGCGCACCGAAACCGAAGCGCACGTTGTTCGCAGTCTCCCGCCCTGATGCGGAGGTGCGGTGATGAATCCCGGGATTACTGCCGCCGTGCTCGGTGCGCTGGCCGGGCTGGCTCTGGTCTGCGTGATCCTGGCGGTGGTGGGGCCGGCGCCGGTCAATGTCGCCGCCGCGGTCGCGGAACTGGATGACCGCACCAGCCGCCGCGCCGACGGTGCCCCGCCACCGAGCCGCTGGTCGACACGGATCCAGCGCCTGGCCGGGTACTCGGCCAGGTCGTCGAACCGCTGGTGGGGCATCCCCGGGGCCGACCTCGACGTGCTCGATCAGACCGCCGAACGCTACCTCGCCCGGCGCCTGACCTGGGCAGCCGGCGCCACCGCGACGGTTCTCGCGGTCGCCGGGCTGGCGTGGCTCGGCGGCGTCGCCTTCTCCAGCACCGTCGTAATGGCGGCCGTGGTGGTTGCGGCCGTGGCCGGGTCGGCGGTGCCGGTCCTGGCCGTGCGGGAGGACGCCTCCCGGGCCCGGGAGGAGTTCCGCCGCGCCACCGCCGCCTATCTCGACCTCGTGGCGCAGGAACGCGCCACCGGCCGCGCCCCCAGCCAAGCACTCGGCGAAGCCGCCGCGGTCGGGGACTCCTGGGTGTTCGCCCGGATCAGCCGCACTCTCGGCCGGGCCATGCGCGCCGGACACACCCCCTGGGAAGCCTTATCCCGACTGGGAAAACGGATGGGAGTGGTCGAACTCGCCGACCTGGCAGACATCCTCGCCACCGCCGCCGACGGCGCCGCCATCTACACCACCCTGATCGCCAAAGCCGGAGCACTGCGCGCCGCCGCGCTAGCCGGAGACAAAGCCGACGCCAACGCACGCTCCCAACGACTCGCACTCCCGGTCGCGCTGCTGCTGGTCGCGTTCCTGCTGCTGGTCATGTACCCGGCCATGATCCGCCTGATGACAGGCGGCGGCTAACCATGCGGGTTGGTGCCAGAAACCGGTACGGCACAACCAATCCCGTGCAACATGAAGGAGTTGAACACTGATGACCAAGACCTTAGACCGCTGCCTCACCGCGGCCCGACACCACACTGCGCAGGCTGCGCTCACCCTGACTGCAATGGCGATGGTTCTGGTTGCCACGGTGCAGAACCGCAGGGAGCGGGTGCGTGCTTCGGGCGATCGTGGATCGGAATCCGTGGAAAAGGCCGTGCTCGTCGCCGTCTGTCTGGCGCTCGCGGTTGGGCTCGGGCTCGTCATCCGCGCTGTTGTGGAGAACTTTCAGGGACAGATCAAGCCTCCCACACAGCCGTGATCACCTCGCGGCACTGGATGCCTTGTGTAGACGTCAACGACGGGAGGAACCAGGATGGCTACGACTGAGGAGATCGAACGTCGTGTCGACGAGGCCGACACCGCCCGGAGCGCGAAAAGGTCCACCGCGGCACAGCAGATCGGCGCACTCGCAGCCCGTCGCGCCGAGATCGCAGAACAACTCGACAACGTCGAACGCGAACTCGGTGACGTGCTTGTGGAGTCTGGCGATGTCATCGAGATCGGGGAGCTGGCCACCTTCACCGACGTACCCGCCGCCGACCTCACCCGATGGCTGGAGAGCCGGAAAACCCCACGCCCCAAGCGAAAGAAACCCGCAGCCAGCTCACCCGGCGCCAAAAACGCTGCACACCAGAAACCGGCCGCGCCACGAGCGCCGACGAACGGGAAAACCTCCCCACTGCAGGAAGTTCCCCTCGCGCGCAACGACGCGGCGAACACGCCCGCGGAGGTGACGTGATGGCACCGACGCCACCCGACCCGGTGGATCGTCCGGTATGGACACGGATACGGGCTTTCTGCCGGGCCTGGGTGGACGACGACGGCGGGGCGGAGTCGGTGGGGCTGGCCGTGCTGTTCCCCGTCGTGTTCCTGCTGATGGTGTCGGCTGTGCAGGGCGGCCTGTGGTGGCACACGTATGCCGTGGCCGCGCAAGCCGCCCAGGCCGGTGTGGATGCCGGGCGCCCGGTCGGTGCCACGAACATTACGGCGACCGGCGCGGCGCGCTCGTTCGCCGACCGCGCCGGCCGCGGCCTACTCACCGCACCCGAGGTCCACGCCACCGTCACCGCGGACAACGTCCAGGTCGCGGTATCCGGCACCGCCCTCCGCCTGCTGCCGATCCCGGGCCTTCAGATCCGCGTCCAAGCGAACGCGCAGGCACCGAAGGAGCGGTTCACCGTGCCCGTGCTGGCCGCCGGAGGCAGATCGTGAGCCACGAAACCCGGACACCCCGCGCCTGGCCGCGGTGGAGCGACGCCGGTTCGGTCAGCGTCGAAGCCGCCGTGCTGGTGCCGGCCGTGCTCTTCGTCGGGCTGCTGATCATCGCCGGCGCCCGCACCTCCTCGGCGCAGCAGGCGGTCGACAACGCCGCCACCGCCGCCGCGCGGGCCGCCTCAATCGCCCGCAGTCCCGCCGCGGCACAGCAAGCCGGAGCGGCGGTTGCCCGCGAACGGCTCGGGCGAGAAGGACTCACCTGCCAGGACTCGAGTGTGGCGGTCGACGCCGGCCAGATCGCTGTCGGCCGCGCTGGTCACGTCCGGGCCACCGTGACCTGCCGCGTCCAGCTCAGCGATCTCGCCCTGCCCGTCCCCGCCGGCACGCGCACGATCACCAGTACCTTCACCAGCCCCGTTGACCCGTACCGCGGCACCTGAGAAACCGTGAGGTGACCGACATGACCGCGCACCTGCCCGTCCTCAAAGGACACGCGATGCCGCCCGGCGATGAGCAGCTGGTGCTCTGGCGTCCCGGCTCAACACGACGCGAAGTCAGGCCGGGGCTGCGCACGATGATCCGCCCTAACCATCTGCTCGCGCTCACGGTCGGCACCGCCGGAATCGTGCTCGGGTTCCTCACTGCGGTGGGCCCGATGGTCATCGCCAACATGGCCCTGGTCGCCTGGACGGTCGCCGAGCGCGCCTACACTTGGCTCGCGCACGATCCCGAACTCGACCGGCGACCCGGCCACCAGTCCTACCGGTCCGACGATTTCGCCGGCCTTCCCCCTGCCACCGTGCACTTCGCGCGCCGCATCCTCGCCGCTGCCCACACCGTCGACACCACCCCGGCCACCTGCTGGCTCGCCGACGACCTGCGCGCCACGATCCACCAGGTGGCCTGGGATGCCCTCGACTACCTGTACCACGTCCACCCTTATGTGAACGGCATGTTCGCCCAAAGTCAGGACAGCGATCTGGTTCGGATCGCCAGCCGGCTCGAAGACTGCGCCACCCTCGTCACCGAGTGGCACACCAAACTCTCCGACCTCGACCAACTCACCTCGGCTGTTCGCCACGACCTGCCGCGGGTCGCCGCGATCGCCGAGGACGCGTGCCAGCAGACGTGGGCCACGATCACCGCGGCACGCGATATCACCAATGCTGGGGTGTTTCCCTGGGAAACACCCCACAACCCCGGATCCAGACCGCGGGATGCCGGGTCGGTGAGCGTGATGGTCGCGGTCCTGATACCCGCCCTGCTGTTCGTCCTGGCTCTGGTGGTGGACGGGTCCGCGCGGCTGCGGGCCATCGCCCGCGCCGACGCCCTCGCCGCTGAAGCCGCCCGCGCGGCCAACACCGCCGTGGACACCCGCAGCCCGAGCGTCGGCGTGGACACCGCCACCGTCGCCCGCGCCGCGGCCGACTACCTCGCCCGCGCCGGACACCCCGGCCAGGTCACCATCGCCGGAGCCCGCGCGGTGCGCGTGACCGTCACGGTCACCGCACCCACCACCATCGGGCTGCTCGGCGACAGCACACAGGCCACCGGCACCGCGCTTGCGCAGCTCGGCGTCGGCACCCGCGACGGCGGCCTGCCATGACCTCCCCGGCAGCGCAGCGGCTGCGCGGCGTGCTCGCCGCGCTGGCCCTGCTCGCCTTCCTCGCTGGCATCCCGAGTGGACTTCTTGCACTCGGCGCCGACCCCGCCCGCCTGATTCCCGACCGCTGGCCGGATCCGGCCCCGATCGACCAGTGGCCCGAGCGGATCTGGAACACCCTGCGCTGGGCGTGGATCACCGGCGACCTCGTGATCTGGCTGACTGTGGCCGTGGCGTGGACGGGCTGGCTGGCGCTGACGGTGTCCGTGGTGGTCGAAGTGATTCGCCAGACCGGGCACGGAGTCCGCGCTGCCCGCGGGCTGTTGGCCCGGGTTCCGCGCGGCCGGTGGATCGCCGGACTCGTCGCCGCCGTCCTGGTCGCCACCTCCGCGGGTACCGCGTCCGCCTTAGCCACGACCAGTAGTCCCATCGTGGCCACCGCGCCGCACCGGCCTCCCCCGCAGACTCACGCCACCGCCGGGCCGGTGTCGGAGCAGACGGTCCCGCCGGCACAGCACAGGCCGAGTCGGAGCTGGGTGGATCCGTCCGCACGGCCAGACTGCCCGCGCATCACCGTCCACCCGGGAGACACGGTGTGGGGGCTGGCCGAGTACCACCTTGGCGATGGCCGCCGCTACCACGACATCGAACGCCTCAACGCCGACCGCATCCCCGACTCGCACGAGCTGTATCCGCACGATGTGCTGCTGCTGCCACCGGATGCGACGAACCTGCCCGCGGATCCCCCGACAGCCGGGGCCAGAGGCCGTACCGTGCCGCTGAAGCCCGGCGACACCCTTTCCGCTATCGCCGAACGCGAACTCGGCGACGCCGATGCGTGGCCTGCGCTGTTCGACGCCAACCGCGGGCTCCTGCAACCGGACGGGCGCGTCTTGCGCCACCCCGACCGGCTCCTGCCCGGCTGGCAGATCCACCTACCGGCCGCAGCACCAGCCCCCGCGGCGCCCGGACCACCGGCCGCTCCGCCCAGCCTGGCCCCACCGCCGCCCGCGCCACCGAGCAGCAGTTCACCGACAGCGGCAGCGCCACCCACCAGTTACGGCGAGGGCGCGCAGGCTGACCAGAACAGCCCAGTGCGGCTTCCCGGTGGTGGGCTGGTCGGGCTCGGCCTGGCGCTGAGCATTGCCGTCCTGCTCGTGCTCGCGCGGCGGCGGCGGCGCGCTCGCCGCACCCCGGGCCGACTCACGTCGGTAGCCGGTCACCTCCCGGGGCCGTCTGATTTCGCGCGGCCCGGTTCGGTGATCGCCGCCCTCGATCACGCCGCGCAGCGCGCCACACCTGGTCACGACACCGAGCCGGACGAGGACGATCGCGACGATGCCGTCGACCACAGCGTCACATCCGGCACCCTCGTGGCCGGGCGGCGACGGGTCTGGCCGCCACCCGCACCCGTGATCACCGCCCACACCAGCGGCGGCGCCCTGGCGCTGGATCTGTCGGCCACGGCCGGGCTCGCGCTGACTGGCCCCGGTGCCGCGTCTGCTGCCCGCGCGGTGCTGGCCACCGTGCTGGCCGTCGACGCACGCTACCCGGCCCGTGCGCTGCTGGCCGATCCCGCCACCGCCGAGCTGGTCGCCGGAGGCGCTGGCCTGGCCGTGCTGCAGCAGGCTCCCGGGGTCGAGGTCACCGACGACGAGACCGCGGCGCTGGCGCGGTTGCGCACCGAGCTCGCCCGCCGTACCCGGCTGCGCGACGACGACCAACTCGACGCCGACCTCCACGGCGACGAAGGCCACCAGGAGCGGCTCGGCGGCAGCGCCGGCCCGGTGCCGCTGCTGGTGGTGGCAGCCCGTCCGACTCCGCAGTACCGGCGGGAATGGGCCACGATCGGCGACCAAGGCCGCACGGTCGGCATCCACGCCCTGCTCCTGAGCGACGACCAGCTTCACGAGACCGGCGACCTCACGCAGCTGGCCCTCGACGCCGACGGCACCATCACCGCCGCGCACGGCCCCGGCACCGAATCGGTGGCCGGAGCACGCGCCGAAACCCTCACCCCAGCTGAAGCAGGCGAGATCTGGCACCTGCTGGCCGCCGCCCGCACCCCCGAGCCCCGCCAACCCCACGACGACACCACCGTGGACGGCGCCCACGGCGACCGCGGCGTGGACTCCGCTGCCGCTGCCGGCACCCCGCAGGGCAAGGGGCACGCCACGACGGCGGCAGACGAGGACGAACCGGCCGTGGTGATGCGGCTGCTTGGCGGGGTGCGCATGCACGCGCACGGCGGCCACGTCCGCGGGCTGCGTGCCCGCGCCCGGGAGGTCCTGGCCTACCTCGCCGCCCACCCCCGCGGCATCACCGCGGACACGCTGCGCGAGGCAGTCCTGCCCGACCAACCCGCTGCGCGGCTGCATGAGGCCATCTCCTACGCCCGCTCCGCGCTGCGCACAGCCACCGGCGAACACGGGGCCGTGTTCGTGGTCGCCGAGTCCGGCCGCTACCGCCTCGACCCGGATATCGTCACCGCCGACGTGTGGGAGTTGGAAGACGTGCTTACCCGCGCCCGCACCACCAACGACCCCGGCACTCGCATGGAGGCGCTGCGCCGCCTCGTTCGTGTGTGCCGGGCCGGAGCACCGCTGGACGGGGCACCGTACTCGTGGGCCGAACCTGTGGCCGAGCACTGGCGCAGCCAGGCCGTCGACGCCCTCGTCGCCCTTGCCTGCGAAGTCCGCGAGACCAACCCCGACGAGGCGCTCGACGCCCTCGCCGTCGCCATCACCTGGGATCCCTACACCGAAGCCCTCTACCGCCGCACCATCGCGCTGCAGCGCGACCTCGGCCGCCTCGACGCCGCCCACACCACCTACCGGCGCCTGCACACCACTCTGCGCGATATCGACCTCGAACCCGATCCCGACACCACCGCACTACTCGATAAGACGCCCGTACCGCAGCGGTAGTTACCCCGCTTCCGCTTTACATAAAGGTGTGCTCCACTGCGGTCCCAGACCACAACGAAATACCCAGCACCGGCAAACCAGGTACGCGCAATGAACAAGTTCGCTTTCTCTCGACAGAACTACATTGCCCGGCCGCAATGGTGGGCAAAGTTGAAGTCTGCGCCCGGATGCCTTTATGTCGCAATGAGTGCAGATCTCTCGGCGAGCGCCCGCGGCAACAGCAGGCCGTTCGAGGGCGAGACAGCCGCCAATCCCGGTGTCGGGAGGGGGTCGTCCGGGGCGTCGTCCTGGACGTCGACGGCACGTCATCTCAAGGATGACCCCCCACTGACCCCCTTGCACTCCACAACACCGCAGCTCAACCCGCCTTGCGCTAGGAGGCTGGCGAGCCAGACTGGTCACGATAACCACTCCGTACGGACCTCTCACCTCACATACTGGTCACCTCGCTGCGGCTTTCGCCGCTGTTGTGTGTCGCAGAATGCGACACACAACCTGTCCGCCGAAAAACGGCGGAAACGCGCAATAATTCCCCCGTGCGGCCGGCCCCTACGTGCGCGCGGGCGCGCATTCGCGCACGTCATGCGCGCGACACGGCTAGTCAAAAACCCCCGAAAAATCCGCGCCCGGTCATTGCGTGCCCTGCCGCATCGAGCTAGCGTGGAAATATCAGCGGGAACGGAAACCGCAAACCCAACAATTACGCACCTCGCCGGAAATGTGTCCGAACGACAAACGGGAAAACGCATGAGCACCTACGCCCAATTTGTAACCAAGGTCAATGGCGCCTGGTTCGGCACCCTGCACCGTGACAGCTACCCGGCGGGCGTGGCCGCGGTCGGCCCCGGGCGCCTGGCCCTGACCGCCACCGACCCGGACACCTTCCGCGACGCGGTCGACGACCTGCTGACCGTGTGGGAGGACGACGGGCACGGAGCTGCGATCTACCCGCGGCACCGCGGCGACACCCCGCCGCTGGATACCGACTACGTGTACGCCTTCGACGGCACCCGGGTCTGGATCCGGCGACCCGATCACACCTGGCTACCGGCGGCTGACCACCCCGACGTCAAAGCCGCCCTCGACCCCAAATGAGTCCACAGTAGATGCTGAGGAGAAGTCATGACGAAGATCATGTTCGACTACTTCCGGATACTCGAAGGCTACGAATTCGAGCCCGATGACGACTACGAAACATTCCACAGCCCAGGCGGCCAGGTCACGGTGACCATCACCGACCGCGAAGGCTCGCTCACCGTGACCGCCCTCACCGCCGACCGCGCCCGCCTGATCCGCTGGACAACCCTGATCAACGGCGCACCCCCCGAGGTGCTCGACGCCACCCTGCGCGCAGCCGAACCCGACCTAGCCACCAACGTCCACAGTGGACAGCAGACGACGACCGGAACCGTGCGCCCCGGGCGGCATTGGACCAATCAAGAAATCGACGCGGCGCTGACTCGGATTGCCGACCGCAAGTACCCGCGTGCGCATCCCCGGCGACGGACAGGTCCGGACGGGCGAATCTACCCGGACGGCGTCTGAAAACCCATATGTCCATAGTAGACAGAAAGAGGCGTAGTGACCATGAACGAGGCGTTCAAGGCCGGCATGAAGGCTCTCCGTGAGCACATGGCCCGCGAGGTCGAACAGGCACCCGTACCCCCGGCTGACGTGCTCGCCCGCACGATCACCCGGCGCGACGTCCGACAGTACGACGTCTACTTCATCTGGGGACCGGGTCGGGATATCGCTAGCCGGACCGACTGCGGGCACGGCTACTGCCTGACCGATTCATGCCCCTGCTGCGACGCCGACGACGACTAGACCAGAGTCCACAGTGGACTTAAATTCGGAAAGGGGTGGCGCCGATGGCTACCACTGAAGACAGCTGCTCACCTGCAAGTGTGGCAGGCGCCACCGACATCGTCATCCAGACCGTGCGCCTGCTGTGCGGGCACGAGTTCCGCTACCGGATTCCCCGAACGCTCGCGGAGTCCGGCTTCGCACGAATCGGCGTGGCATGGCGCTGCGTGAGGTGTAACCCGACCGGCGATACCGCACGGCGGATCACTGCCCTGCACAACGCGCCCGCCGACACTGACCACTAGCCGCACATCGTCGCAACCCGGGAGGGCCCCGTGACCGCAAATACCGCCACCCGCGAAATCACTCCGCTGGACTACGGCATCCACGTGGAGTTCCTTACGGGGTACCTGCGCACCGCCTACGGGCACCCGACGGCCATCGCCTACTACGCGGGCCGCTCGTGAGTCGCGTGCCGGATGGTCGATTTTCTGCCTGACCAGCCCGGCCCGCACGGCCGGTGGAGGTACCCCAGGCGAGAAGTGACCGCCGACACCTACGAGGAGGCCTTCGCCGTGCTCGGGTTCCCGCACGACCTCGACCTCGACCGCCCCCAGAACGTGTAAGGCAACCGCAACCAGCAGCAGTGAGTCCACAGTGGACTCATGTAAGGAGGTTCCCATGCTCCACAGCGTAGAGATCTACCTCGGGCGCGACCCCGACGACGCCATCTGGCTAGCGACGATGTACGCGATCAACGTCCACCCCGACCGGCTGCCGATCATGATCGCCTCCCTCGACCCCGGCCGGGACGCGCTCGAAGCCACCGACCTCGGCACCTACCTCGCCGGTATCACCGACCTCGTCGACGAATGGGAGGACCTCCACGGGCCTGGTCGCGACCCCGCCAGCATGGGTCCGGGATTGGTGCTGCCCTCCTACAGCCTTACCTACGCCGCCGGACGCACCTGGCTACGCCGCCACTCCGGCTCCTGGGCACGCCGCCACGCCGACACCTGGCAGCAGGCGACCACCGACCCGGCCGGGCCACCGGAAACCCGCGAGAACTTTAACCGCGTGCTCGACGGCTTCGCGGGTGTCCCCGGCGACCCCTGCGAGGTGCTGCTCCGCGAAGAAGCCTGCCGCTAGCGCCCCGCACGACACCGAACACGCCAGCTCCACAACTCGCTGTATGTCCATAGTGGATAGAAAGGATCTGTCATGACGAACTACGCCGCCTTCTATGTCGGCCGAGGCGAGAACGCCGAGTGGATCGGCACCGTGCGGGGCGACGGGGTGACCGGCGGGCTGGCCGCCGCAGAGGCCGAGCACCAACCGCTCGACGCCACCACCGAGAACGGCTACCGCGTCGCGGTCACAGCGTTCCTGCGGATATGGGAGCAATGGGTAGGCCACGCCTACCTGCCCGACCAAGTCGACCGGTACGACTACAGCGAGCTGGCCGACCTCGCGTACACCTTCGACGGCGGCCGGGTGTGGATCCGCCGCACCCGCACCGCCGCGTGGGAACCGGCGCACGCCCTGAACCAGAACTGACTTCCTTCGCCGGCGCGAAACGTACCGGGATCGCTCCGCACGCCATGCGCGCATGCGCTACGACGGCCCAGCGTGCCGACAGTGCGCCGACCCCACCTCGGACGCCCTAGGTCGCCGCGCCCGGCTACGGCCAGGTCCGCGTCTACAAGGCCGGACACGCCAAGGAACTGAGCCCGTGCGGCATCCTCGATCTTGAAGAAGTCCGCTAGACGAGTGAGGCCGAGTTGCAGCACGCTGAGCTGGCTGACTCCTCCGACGAACTCCGCGCACTCGAAGGCTCACACGCCATGGCCGCGCACCGAGCAACGCGCGTACACATCCGGAGTCCACAATGGACGGTGGGTGTAAGCGTGGGCCGGCGTACTCCGCCCTGCTGACCGGTCACGGTCTTATCCCGCGTCTCGGTAGACGTGCTGTTACCCCGACGGCCCGCGGTGGGTCGTCGGGGTAGCAGCACGCCCTTACGCGGTCCAGGTGAAGCTGGCGGGGCTGTCGCCGTCGTCGGTCGGGGTGATGGTGATGGTCCAGGGCCAGTCGCATCCCCCATGGCCGGGCAGCTTGCGGTGGTCATAACGGCGCCCGCACCACATGACCAGGGGCCGGTCGGGTACCAGCCAGTGGTAGGCCAGCAGGGCGACGTCGACCCAGGTCCGGCTGCCGCAGCACGGGTAGGTCAGCACGGCGTAGCGGATGCCGGCGCGGCGCAGGAGCACGGCGGGCTCGGTGGTGGTGTCGCCGCGCCGGTACGTGCGGCGGGTCACCGCTGCCGCTCCCGTTCGACGGTCGCGTGGGTGATCCACGCAGCATGGATGTCCTCGACCAGCCGACCGGTTGCGCGGTCGTGCACGCTGATCAGTGACCCGATCCCGATCACCGGCCCGGACACCCAGCGGGGTATGTCGGCGGCACGGTGGGCCTGAGGGATCGCGGCCACGACGGTGAGTTCGTGGCCGCGGTCGGTCCCGCGGTGGGCCGCCCGCAAGAGGGGCAGCGGATAGGGCGGGGTGAGCTGCACGGCAAAGTCCCTTCTTCGACGAGGCATCGACGGCAATGCCGGATCGGGGCGCGCCGCCGGGTGGTCGGTGGCGCGCCCCGTACCTCCGGGTGGTGGTGGGTCAGTGGGCGGCGAGCTGGTAGCGGCGCGGCTCGTCCTGGACCAGGGCGACGGTGCCCTGCTCGGTGAGCTTGTCCAGCGCGTTGCGCACCGCCCCGGAGGATCGGACCAGCTTGCGGCCGATCTCGCCGGCGGTGTAGGCGTTGTCACGCCGCTCGGGCTCGGACAGGAAGTCCTCGACCAGGCCGTGCAGCGCGCCCTTGGGCAGCCTGCCGCTCGGCGGCGTGCCGGTGCCCGACTTCGCCGCAGTCGCCGCGGTCACCGTGTTCTCGGCGGTGTCGGCCTTCGTCTGCCGTGTCGAGGTCGTCTCGCGCTGGCGGGGCTTCGGGCTGTCGTCGACCGGCTCCGGGGCCGACCAGCGGGCGGTGGCCTTGCGTCCGCCGGTGTCCTCGTCGGGCTGCCGCACGGCCTGCCCGTCGGTCACCCAGGCGGCGAGGAGCTTGGTCGCGGTCGAGCCGCCGATGCCCGCCAGCTCGGCCAGCTCGCGGGCGGTCGTGCCCGGGTTGCGGCGCAACGCGGTGCGCAGCTTGTCCGCGGCCGACGGGCCGGTGTTGCCGTTCGCGGTGGCTTTCGTCGCCGTCGCGGCTTTCGCGGTGTTGGTGGTTTTCGTGGTGCGTGGCATGACGATGCACCCCCTTTGATCGGGTGTTGGTTGTGGATGGTCATGCCCCCGGGGGCTTGTAGCCCTCCGGCGCGCTACCGGGGTCGTGCGGGCTACGCGTCCATCAACGCTCGATCCCGACATGAAGTCAACGGCCCCGTCCAAACAAGACAGTCATCTTTCTACCGTGGCCGTTTTTCGTTGTGCCGCTTGACATTACGTGCGAGTCGAGCGTCCATGTGGACGCGCGGGAACCGCGCAACACCCCCACGGAAAGGAAACCGCAACCATGCTGCACACCGACCCCGCGACCACGGCCGAACAGCCCGTGGATTACGTGATCGGCGACCAGTACGACGACACGGCCACCCTGTCGCTGCCCGAGGTAGCGAAACTGCTGGACCGCGACCTCCTCGACGTCCAGGGCGATGACCTGATCGCCCGCGGGGCCGAGTTCGACGTCACGGCCGACGAATCCGGCCCACAGGGCGTCGTGCGGGTCGCGGTGTCCGGGCTGGCGATCCCGTCCGCGCCCACCGGGACCGAGAGCGACGTCATCGACGACACGATCAGGAGCGTGTTCGAGCTGGCTAGCCACTACAACCGGGTTGAGCGCCTGCGGCCCGACCGGTGCCGGTTCCTCATCGCGGTCGAGGTCATGTCCGACTCCGGCGCCGTTATCGGCGGGTTCATCGGAACCATGCGTTACTACGATTGATGACTCGACGCCGTGTGCCGTGGTCGCCCGTTCGAGACGACCGTGTGACCGCCACCGACATCTGCCACCGCACGCCTGGGTCGACCTGGACTTTCAGGCCCGGTGGTCACCGCTGGTTGTCACCGACGGCCAGCCCTACTTGTCACCAAACGCGGATGCCAGCCTTGTTGTCACCAGCTCGACCAGCGCCGATGTGACTGAGCGTTCCGGTTGGCTAGTTGAGCGGCCTGGTTGGCCAGGGTCGCGCTGCCCGGCATGGGCGGTCAATGCCGGGAGTTCGTCAGGGGCGGTCGATGGCGAGCGGTTCGTCGATGCTGGGTATCCAGAAGCACACCTCCAGGGTCTTCAGCCTGGACACGTGTTGGAGCTTTCGCCCCTCCCGCATCGCGCCCAGCGCGGCGACGAGCAACAATGCCGCGCAGCAGCCCGCGAGCAGCTTGTGTCCGCCGACAGCGAGTTCGGCCAGCGCGGCCACCATCGCGACGATGAGCGTGAACGCGATGTTGCGCAGCATGACCGACAGCGCGCGCATCCTGCCGATGTCGCCGACCGCGTCCTTGTTGTGCTGTTCGGCCGCGGCCAGCAGCAAGGCCGGGTCGGCGTGCACGTAGGGCCGATCCTGCGCCTGGGGAACCCTGGCGAGGAACTCCCGCCTGGCCGCGTCCGGGCGCACACGCCAGCGGGGCAGCAGCCGCTCCAGTTGGGCGCCCAGGGGATGGAAGATATTCCCCAGCACGTAGCTGGCCGCTACGGCGGCGACCACGAGCAGTGCCGCGGGCATGGCGGCCACGGCGCTGAGGCCCGCAATGTGCAGTCGGCTGAGCACATAGACGATGAGTGACAGTTGCAAGGCTCCCGGGATCGCGAAGCTGAACAGGTCGAAGAAGCCGACCGCGAAGGTCACGGCGTACCTCCTGGAGTGTGGGGCCATGCTGGCCTTCGTAGCGTGGGCACAGATCAGTGATCTTCGCACGGCCTGCACCCCTTCATCGAACCGAGAGTTCGGGCACGTACTCCTACCACGCTCGACTGGCCAACCGGAACGCTCAGTCACAGCCGACGATTCCGCACCGGATCTTGGTGACAGAAAGCAGTGACAAGTGAGAGATACCGCTGTCAGTCACAGACCGGCGACCACAGCACCACGAGCCCGTTTCCGTTGCGGTGCTTGACATTCCACGCCAAGTCGAGCGTCGATCCGGTTGACCTGCCCTCGGCACCCCTGACACGGAAGGAACGCCGACCCATGAATGCGCCCCTGTTCGCCACCCTGACGGTGTGCGCCGGTGACTTCGACGTGTACGGCACGTTCGGTTCGCACGGCGACGCGGCGGTGGCTGCCGACTGGCTCACCGACGACGAGGGCACCTTCGCTCGCGCCGTCGCGTTGCACCCGCCGGACACCGACCCGCTCACCACCCGCGCCACCGCGGAGCTGACCGGCGACGTGATTGAACTGCCCGCCCCGGTCGCGGACCTGCTCGCCGCGCACGACACCGACCCGGACACGGCGGGCGCGGTGGTGGTGTCGCTGCTGATCGACCCGCCCGCCCGGCGGCTCGCGCTGTTCGTCGGCCCGTTCACCACTGTCGCGGAGGCGCGGGGCTGGATCGCCGAGGCGGCGGGTGCCTCGCGGTCGGGTATCTACCGGGCCGGGTTACGGATTCACTCGGTGCGCCGCACCGACCTGGTCCCCGTGGCGACCGCCGCGCCCGGGCCGGATACCGCGTGGGGCGCGGTCGAGGGGGTGGCGTGACGTGACCGTCCGGCTGGAGGTCGCCCCTGCCACACCCGACCCGGCGGGCGGCGGGCGACGCCTCGCGGACCTGCGGGTCGCGGAAGGGCTGGGCCGCGAGGCCGCGGTGCTGATCGCCGACGGCGGCATCCAGGCGGTCCCGATGCGGATGCCGCCCGGTGCCTGGGCGCTGCTGGTCACCGCCGCGGACCGGTGGGCTGCCAGCGGCGAGGTCGTGCTATTCGCCGGGCACTGGTGCGAGCATGCCTACCCGGCGTCCGGGTGCGATGGCGACCTCGTCCTCCAGTTGGCCCTGCCCGCCGCGGACGAGGCGGCCGAGGCCGGCGCCGATGCGGTGGCTGTGCGGCTCGCGGTGGCCGACCACGGCCGGTGGATGCCCGCGGGAACGTGGCCTCGCCTCGGTCGCGACTGGCCCGCCGTGGTAGCCCCCGTCGCCGCGGCCATCATGGGCGCCTCCATCGCCGCCGGGGAAGCCGACCCGCCCGCGCGGCGGCCGATGCGGGTGTTCGGTAGCCGGTCGGCGCGGCGAGTCGGCTTGCGTGACCTGCTCGACGCGGGCCTGGTGGCCGCCGGTGACGAGCTTGTCTACCGGCGGCCCGGTCTCGGGGTGCACTGGACCGGTCAGGTAACCGCTCAGGGCATGCTGCGGCTGGACGACGGGCGGGTGTTCGCCACGCCCTCGGGCGCGACCGACGCGCTGGGCAGCCCGAACCAGACCGGCTGGAGGTTCTGGCGCCGCGCCCGCGACGGCCATACCCTTCTGGACCTCCGCACCGAATACAAGTCCACTATGGACGGATTTCATGCCGCGGGGTGAAGTGCCCCGCATGACCCCGGGCGCGGTCTGCCGAGTGTCCACGCCGGACGCGAAGCGGGCCGTGCTCGCCACCTTCCGCAGCCCGCACTGGACCGCCCCGGTCCGTGATTCGCCGGGCTTGTTCCGCTATCGGCGCCACGACTGCGAACTACGCGTGCGCGCCGACGGCGTGGTCTGCTATGTCGCGTTCCACACCGCCAGCGAACCCGCCAGCCCGCGCCCGGCGCGCGTGCGGCCCGCGCCGGCACGCCGGCGCGGGCGCCGTGGTGGGGCCGGAACCGTCTGGCCGACCACCTGGCGCGAACTCCGCGCCCGCCTGCGTACGGCCGGGTGTGGGCTCGCCCGCCGCGGCAAGCACTGGCGGGTGGAGGTGCCCGGTGGGCAGATCTACACCCTCCCGTGTACCGCATCCGACCACCGCGCCTTGCGCAACGCCGCCCACGAGCTGGCCGGTCTCGGCATTGATCTTCGCCGCCCGAACACACATCGCCACCGACGCGCGGCAGGGTGACTGCTCCCTGGCTTGTTCATCGAACGCCCGCCTCGGATCTTGCGGTGTTCGCCTAAGTGCCGCACAGCGCCGGCCCGTTGTGCTGCCGGTAGAAGACCTTCGGATCAGCGGGTTGTCCGCCCGGCTCGACTTGGAAGTGCAGGTGCGCGCCGGTGGATGCGCCCCGGTTGCCGACCTCGGCGATCGGCTGACCGGGTTGGACGGTCTGGCCGGTGGTGACGAGGTTGCGGTTGTTGTGCCCGTAGGTGGTGATCACCCCGCCTGTGTGTTCGATGCGGATCCACAGGCCGTAGCCGCTGGCCGGGCCGGAGGCGATCACGCGCCCTCCGCTGGCGGCCACGACCGGGGTGCCGATCGGCGCGGCGATATCTTGTCCGCGGTGGAATTCTCCGCCTCGTGGCCCGAAGCCCGAGGTGCAGCGTCCCGCGGTCGGTGCGACCCAGCCTCCGCTGCTCGGCCCGGTGGGGGCGCAGGAGACTCCGGTGAGCGCGCCGACGATCTGCCGTGCGTCGGGTTCGAATTTGGCGTACCGGTCGGGGAAGCCGGAGGCTTGCACGGCCTGCGCGGCGGGAGCGAGTCCCATCTGTTGCCAGTTCGGTAGCGCGAGCAGGTGCTGGTAGAACTGGCCGGCGGCGTAAGTGGGATCAGTGACTTGCTGTGCGCTGCCCCAGCCCATCGAGGGCCGCTGCTGGAACAGCCCCAGGGAGTCCCGATCTCCAAAGTCGAGGTTGCGGAGACCGGACTCGGTGATGGCCGTGGCGATGGCGATAACCCACCCATACTCGGGGACGCCCCGCTGTTTGCCGACGGCGACGATGGTGGCGGCGTTGGCCATCTGGTCGGGCCCGTACCCGGCCACGCTGCCGGTCGGTGTACCGGTTGTGGAGCAGGCAACTACGTCGCCCGAGCTGCTGGCGCTGTCGGTGCCCAGGATCGCGCCGAGGGTGGCGGAGAGGAACAGGACGGGCGCGAGCGCTACGCAGCCTGCGGCTACGGCGAGTTTCACGCTGGCTTTCACGCGGTCCTCCTCATCTGTCGACGCGGGTGCGGGCGAGGTCGGCCAGGTGTTGCCGTTGGTGGGCGTGCAGCGGCAGCCAGACCGGCCCGGCCGGGGTGGCGAGGTCGTTGGCGCTGGCGGTGGCGATGTGCCAGCCGACGTCCCCGTCGGCCAGCGCGGGTCCGGTGTGCTCGGCCGCGGCCAACCGGTCACGGAGGTTGGCTTCGCGGGCGGGTGAGTGGAGTCCGAACAGCACCCAAAACCCGTGGCGTTGCTGGGTTTTCCGTGCGGGGTGGGGGCCGCCGGCGCGGGCGAGTTCGGCGTAGCCGTCGAGTTTCTCGACTACGCGGGTGAGGGGTTCGGTGCCGGTGTCGTGCTCGTAACAGGCCACCAGCGTGGTGCCGTGCTCGCGGTAGACGATCACAGCGTCGGGCCGGGCCAGGCCACCGCAGTCAGCGGCGGCAGTGCGTTCGCCGTGCCACAACCGCAACTCCGCGTCGCCGTTGCGGGTGTGTGCGGCGAGGGCGGCGAGGACGTCGTTGATGCCGAGCAGGTGCGCCAGCCGGGGGTCGGTGGCCAGGCGCAGAACCTGCTCACGCACGGAGCTGGGCCGGGCCGGGGCGAGCCCGCGCATGGCGGCGAGCACGCCGTGTCCGGCGACGCCGAGGGTGTAGCGCCAGCCGGTGAGCGACCCGTTCGCGGCTGGGTGGCGGAACCGGTCGAGCACATGCCAGTGCCACAAACTGAGCAGGCGCCGCTGTGCCCGGTTGAGGTTCGGATACGGCAGCAGCTGCGCGATCTGGTTGCTGGTGAGGACGCGGTGCTCATCCAGCAGCCGCAGCAGGGCTCGGTCCCGCTCGGTGAGCCGGGACGCCAGCTCGACCGGGTCGGCGGCCCCGCCCCGGTAGCGAACCCGCCGACGCGCCCGAGCGCTCGGTGTGGGCGTGTTTTCGTTGTCAGACATAGGAATCCTCCAGTCACGGCCTGCGGGGTGACGACCAGTGCGCCCTGGATGTGCCTCAGTCGAGGTCGTCGTCACGATCGACGTCGGTGTCGTCGTACGGGGCGCGGGTGGCGAAGGTGCGGCGACTGCGGGCGCGGTCGCGGGTCGCCCGGTCGATGCCATGCGCACGGGCCGCGGCGCGCAGCTCGTCGGCCCGTCCGTCGATCACGGGCGGCGGTGGTTGGGTGCGGAGGGTGAAGCCGGTGGTGTCGCGGTTGTCGACCGATAACCGGCAGGCGGCTTGGTAGCGGGCCAGCCGGGTGAGGTCGCCGGCGTCGAGGTGCGGGCCGACGTGCGCGGCCAAATGCCGCGCGTCGTCCGGGGAGACGCCGAAGAACAGCTTGTTGCGGGCGTTGGCGTCCAGCGCCTTGGCCAGGGCGGGGGTGAGTTGGTCGAGGTGCTGGTGGGCGAGGATCCAGCCGACGTGGTAGCCGCGGGACTCGGCCAGCGCGTCCCCGAGCGGGGTGGGCAGGTTCAGGAAGTTCTGCGCCTCGTCGATCAGGATGGCGGCGTCCGCGCGCATGTGCTCGGGTTGGTGTGACCGGCCGGTCGCGGCCTGCCACAGCGAGGCCACCAGCAACGACCCGACCAGCCGCGCAGAATCTTCACCGAGCTCACCCTTGGGTAGGCGGGCGAGCAGGATCCCGCCGTCGAGGATGTCAGCCGGATCGAAGGAACTGGTGGCTGTGCCGTAGAGGTCGGCGACGAAACGGCGGGCGGTGACCGCGCGCAGCTTGGACAGCACCGGACCCGCCTGCTGCGCCGCAGCTGAGGGGGTGAGCTTGTCGTAGGCGCTCCAGAACGCCCCGATCCCGGTGGGGTCTTCCCGCCGGATGCGGCGGGTGGCTTCCTTGCGGAAGCGGGAATGGGTGAGCAGCAGCGGAATGTCGGCCAGGGTGGACCCGGGCCGCCCGGTGAGGGTGTAGGCCGCGGCGCGCAGGGTGTCTTCGACCCGCGGCCCCCACCACGCCTGGTAGATGCGGTGCAGGGTGGACACCAGGTGCTCGGCGACGGTCTCGCCGCCGAGCCCGGCCGGGTCCAGCACGTTCAGCGCCGCGGGAGCGAGCTGTTCGTCGGGGTCGATGAGCACAAGCCGCTCGCCGGCCTCTTCGGGCATCCGGTCGAGCAGGTCCCGGATGAGATCGCCGCGAGGCTCGATCACGGCGACTCCGCGCCCGGCGTCGATGTCGGCGAGCGCGAGGTTCAGCAACTCGGTCGACTTGCCTTTGCCGGTGGTGCCCGCGAGGTGCAGGTGGTGGCGGGCATCGACCACGGGCAGCACCACGCGCCGTGCTGGCCCGGCGTCGGTGATCCCGAGCGGTTTCGGCGCACGGCGGCGGCGGTCACTGGCCGGGCGCAGCGTGAGCCGCGCCGGACCAGCCACCTCCGCGGAGTCCGTGCCTCGGACAGTCGATGCGGGCTTCTTGGTGGTGGGCAACGACAACTCCTCTCGCTGCGGGCAGTCAGATGCGGCGGGTGGTGTGCGGGGGCGCGGGCACGCTGCGGGCCTGGCCGCTGGCCAGCGCCTCGGTGCGGGCAGGCAGGTGCGCCAGCGCCGACAGCTCCCCGGCCGACAGCAGCGCACCGCGCCGCAGTCGCCGCGCAGCGATCACGACCCGGGGTCTGGGCAGGCGGTGGCGGGCCAGGGCGTTGCGCCCCGCTAGCAGCGCGAAGGCACCGAACAGCGAGTCGGCGATCCCGCGGACTCGGTCGGCGGCCTGCGGGCCGTGGGCGGTGGTGGCGGCGTAGTAGCGCAGTACGACCTCCCATTGCGGCTGCTGCTTCTTGCTGCGGATCTCGCGCAGTTCCTCGGTCTGCTGCGGGTCCAGTCGCCGCGGCGTCTCGCTGGTGCCGTGGGTGCTGGCGGTGGACTTGCTGCCGGTGACGATCTCCATCAGCTCGCGCGTCAGCACCGACACGAAGCTGGCCAGCGCGGAGCGGCGGCCCGGGCGGCCGGAGTGCAACCGGTCCACGGTGTGGCGGTAGCGGCGCAATCGGCGGCCGACCGCGGGCCGGGCCAGGATTTGCACCACCGCGGACTCGCCGTCGGCGAGTTGCCCGGTCACCGCTTCCAGCGCCCGCAAGGGATCGACGGACTCGTCGCGCGGGTCGGGGACGCGCAGCGGCAGGTGCTCGGGCCGTTCCGGGCGCACGGTGCCCCCGGTGACCACCAGCCCCGCCATGCCCGCGGGCGCCGACTCGCCGTCCTGCCCGGATCGGGACGTGGTGGGGGCGTGGTCGAGGACTAGGGTGCCGGGCCAGGCGGCGCGCAGCGCGGCATCGATCCGGCTGGTCGGCACCGGCCCCGGCAGCCACAGGCGAACGGCGAGGTCCTCGCCCCCAGCGAGGTGGTACTCGACGGCCAGGTGCGGCACCCCCGCGAAGAGCCGTTTCCAACGGGGCGGGGCGAGGCTGGGCAGGTCCCACCACAACCGGCGCGCCCCGGCCACCGCGACGGCGGGGTCGAGTCCGGCCGGGGGCAACACGGTCACCACCCGCGCCCCCGCGTACCACCGGCGCCGCGCCAAGAGCCGCAGCCTTGCCAGCACGGCGAGGCAGGCGGCAGTGAGAACGGCGAGCACGATCAGCAGCACGAGATGCTGCTGTATCCACGCGCCGGCGCGTTCGGCGGCCGTGGTGAGCGCGTCGGCAATCCCAGACGTAGGGTTGGTGATCGAGGCGAGAGTGTTCGAGGTTGCGCTCATGGTTCGAGGTCGTCCTCTGCGTCGGTCAGGATTTCTGACAGGAACTCCGGGTTTGTCGTGATCAAGCGGTCTTCCTCGTCGGAAGCCAAGGCGTGAAAGGCAACTCGATTCGTGCCGGAGACCAGGAGCGCTTCACCCGGTCCCGCGGCGAGCAGATAAGCGCGTTCCCCATCGGACAGGCGGAAGGCGTCGGCGATGGTGTCGATGGCCTGAGTGGACTGTCGCAACAGGACTTGCGTCGAGGCGTTGGACACGATCGCCTTGCCCAAGTCGCTGGAGAGGACGTCTCCGGCGTCCTGGGAGACGAACGCCAGCCCGGCCCAATACTTGCGCGCCGACTTCGCCAGCCGGTAGAGGAACTTCGCCGCTTCGGGCTGGTGCATCAACAACCACGCCTCATCGACCACAACCAGGCGGCGGCGCCGGTGGTGCGGGTCGAGCACGCGCCGCCACACCGCATCGAGCGCGATCAGCGTGCCGACCGACTTGAGCTCGTCGGGCAGGTCCCGCAACGAGATCGCCACCAGATGCCCGTCCGGCGCACGCGTGGTCGGGCCGTCGAACAAGCCGGAGAACGAGCCCGACACATACGGCGTGAGCCGTGCGGCCAGATCGGTACCGGCTGGGTCTCCGGTCTCGGTGCTGTCGTCGGTGAGGACCTCGGCGAGGTCCGCGAGCAGCGGCGCGGGCCTGCTCCAGGTGCGGCGGTCGGCGGTGATCCCGACCCGGGCGTAGGTCGCGGTGACCGCCCGGTCGAGCACCGCCCGCTCAGCCGGTGTCAACGGCTCGCCCAGCATGACCGCGAGCAGGGTGTGGATGAACAGCGACCGGCGAGTCAGCGCGTCCGGGATCCGCTGCGCCCCGGCCGGAAGGTCAAACGGATTGAGCCGGACATCCGGCGCGCCGAGGTGCAGGTAGGTGCCGCCGACCGCCTCGGCAAGGCGCTGGTATTCGTCTTCGGGGTCGATGACGAACACCTGCACCCCGACCTCGCCCTCGGGCGTAGGCCGGTGCGGATCCGGGTAGAGCGAGCGCAGCGCTTCGAGCTTGGTGAAGTACGACTTCCCCGCGCCGCTCGTGGCCAGAATCACGGAGTTGTAGTTGTCGCAGCTCCAGCGATCCCACAACACCAACCCGTTGCTGGAGGCGTTGACGCCATACAACCGGCCGGTCAGCGGGGCGTGCGGCGACGGATCCGCCGCGGGCAGATCAGGGCTGGTGAAGGGGAAACTCGCAGCGAGGGCGGGGGTGTCGAGGGTGCGGCGCATCCCGAGCAGGTCGACCCCGAGCGGCAGGGTGGAGGTCCAGCCCTGCACCGACCGCCACGCCGCCGGCTGCGCGTCCAGCAGCAGCGAGGACGCCAGCGACCGGACCTCCTCGACCTCGGCGTCGAGATCCTCGCGCGTGGGGGCGTGCACCGTGAGATACAGCCCGACCCGGAACAGCTTCGACTCGCCGCGCGCCAACGCGAAGGCCATGTCCGCGGCGTCGGCCGCGGCGGCGTCGGTCTCCGGGTCGTCCAGTCTGCGTTTCTCCGCCAGAGAGTTGCGCGCGGACTCTAACCGGCCTCGTTGCCTACGCAGCCGTTTCGCCGCGGTCGCGGGGTGGATCGGGTCGACGTGCAACGCGACATCCAGCCGGCCTGGGTAGGACAGGAGCGGCTCCAGCCACCCGGCGCCGACTTCGGCCGGATACCCGGTGATCGCGAGGGTGGCGGTGTAGCCGTCCCCGACGCGCAGCGAGCGCGGCCCGACTTCGACCCCGTCCGGCCCGGCCACCGCCCCCGCCCCGGTCCCGGCAGCGCCGGACTGCGGGGTGCGGTCGAGTACGCGGCGGGCAGCGCGGCGCAGGAGGCCGCTGGTGCTCTGTGAGTTCATCGCTTAGACCTCCACGTCCTCGGCGGCGGTGTCGCTATCGGCAAGGTGAAGCAAGTCGGGGTGGGCGGTGACCACGCCGGAGGCGGTGCCCACGCGGGTGGCCTGCGGCCCACCGTTGGGGTCGGCCGCGGCACCGAGCACGGCATGAGCCTGGGCACCGTCGAGCGGGGCGACCACGACCTCGCACCCCCGCAACGCCCGAGCCGCCTCCTGCGCACGGCGGGCCACGGTCTGCGCCGCGCTCACGTCGCGGCCGTGCCGTCCGGTGACGGGTTGGCGTAAGACGACCGTGACGTGGCGACGCAACAAATCCCGGCTGGCCGAAAGCTCACGCAGGAACTCCACATGCCCCAGGCACGCCGCTTCCAGCGCGGGGTGGGGAAGCCCGCCGGCCTCGTCGGCGAGCACATCCAAATAGGGCTCCAGGTCGAGGTGCTGGGCGCGCACGACGATCTGCACTGGACCCGACAGCGAGTGCAGCCAGCGGGAAAACCCGCCGATGAGGCTGTTCTGCTCCCCGGCGGTGCGCAGCCCGAAGTTCACCGTGGAGCAGGCCGCCGCGTGCGCCGTGCCCTGCTCACCGAGATCGATCACGCCCTCGACCGAGATCGCCTCCGCGGGAAGCCGCAGCGGCGCGGGCAGCGGCCCGGCCTTGACTCCCACCCAGGCGGGCGCGTCGGGCACGCTGTCGCCGCGCACGCTGTCGGCAGGCACCAGCCGCTTCGGACTCCGCCGCTGCTTCAGCGCGGCCAGCAGCCAGGCATCCAACGTGAGCCCGTCCCGGCGCACAGTCACCACCGCGAACGCGAGCCCAGCGATCGGGATCGCCACCGCGGCGAACACCACCGGCGACACGAAGCTGTGCGTGGCCTGGTAGCCGGCCCACAGCAGCAGGCCGGTGACGGCGAGGATCGCGGCCTGCCGCGCGGTCAACCCGAACACGATCTTGTCCGGTTTCTCCACATCGGCAGGCACCCGCGCCGACATCGGTACGTCCTCATCGCTGCGCATCAGCGACCTCTCTTCTTCGGAGTGCGTGGTGTGGGCTTCGCCGCCCCGGCCCGCGGCGCACCCGGCTGCCGCGCCGCACCGGTGGCTTTGCCGGCGCGCCCGCCCCGTCCCGTCGCCGCGCTCGGCGTGGACGGCGCAGCACCGGGCGCTTGGAACGTGGGTGTCTGAAAGCGGGGCGGCTGGTTTGACACCGGCGTCCTGTGCGCGGCCGGAGCCGCGCGGGGCATGGTTCGGTCGCGTGCTTGGCTCGCGGTCGCCGGGCGCGGCGTCCGCGCCGCCGCCGATCGCGCCCCCGCTCTGGCAGGAGAGGGAGCGGAGCGGCGTCGGGGATCCGGTGAACCCCAGCGGGTGGACTCGATCGGTGGCGCCACGCTGGCCGCGGTCGGCGTGGCCGCCATAGGTGCGGGCATGTACGCGCGGGAGGTCGGGGTGAACCCGCCATCGCTGAGTGGCTGCTTGCGGTCGCGGGCGGCAGCACGCGCATCGCGGGCCATGCGTGCGGGCGCGGCCCACGCGTGGGCAGCCCGCTCCCGCGCTGCCCGTGCGGCACCGTGGGCCATGCGCGGCCCGCCCGCGCCAGCGCGGCGACGGGGCGCCGCACCGCCGGAACGCGGGCCACCGGTCGGGCCACGACCCCGCGACCGTGCCGATGCGTCACCGGAACCGGAGCGACCGCTCCTGCCGCGAGTTGCGGCGGCACCGGCGCCCTTGCCGACGCCGAGCATCCCGAGGCCCTTGGCGAGCAGTGCGTACTTCACGATCGAGGCGATCGTCGACCGCCCGCCAAGGCCGACTTGCTGCATCACCCAGCTGGGGATTTTGATCAGGATGAACAGCAGGACGACTGAGATGACCAGGTTCATCAGCCCGCCCGAGACGCCGAGCAGTTGGTGGGCGCCGGGGCCGGAGGTGCCTTGGACGAAGAACACCTTCACGAACACGACCAGCGTGATCGCCTGCAACACCTGGATCGCCAGCACCCCGAACAGCGCCCGCCACCAGAGCTTGGCGATGCCCTCGGTATAAGGCGAGGCGTGGCAGACCAGCGCGAGTGGCCCGGCCACGACGATGACGATGGTGATCGTCAGCCGCACGACGTACAGCGCCAACAGGACCACGGCCAGGACCAGTACGACGAGGGCGATCAGGATCATGAAGATCCCGCCCTGGTCGAGCTGGCGGTGGATCTCGTCTTTCACACCCGTGCTGATGCTGCCGGAGGAGTCGCCGGCCAGGATCCCGGTGGCGATCCCGTTGACGAAGGTGATCGCGAGTCCGACCAGCGACAGCGAGGCGTTGACGGCGATGAAGCCGACCACGATCCGCGGCAGCGTCTCCTTCACCGTCACCCGGGTCTGCAACGTCTCATGGCTGGCGACCACGATCCCGCCGACGATCACGAACAGGATGAACAGCGAGTTCGCCACCCACCGGGTGATGTCCCACAACTGGGAGATCTGCGCGTTGCCCGCGAGGTTCGGGGTGGTCATCGAGGTCCGGCCGACCAGGTCGAGCACCGGGTCCATCGCCGAGGTGACCAGGTTGGTGAACCACTTGTTGATCGCCTGCCCGGCCTTGCACACGATGTCCAGCCACCCGCACTCATTGGACTCGGCTTCTGGCTGCGGCCCCTGCTGCGGCGGCGGTGCCGGTGCCACCGGCTGGTTCGGGTCGACCACGATCGGCGGCGGCTGCTGCGCCGAGCTCGACGGAGGCGGAAGCGGCGGGTTCCACGTTGGCACTGACCCGCCTGGGCTCGGGGGTGGGGGAAGCTCGCTCGGCCACCCTGCGTCGGGGTTCGGCGGCAGCGGGAGCGGAACCGACGGGTTCACCGTCGGCGGCACCGGCGTCGGTGCGGGCGGAGGAGACGGCAACGGAATCTCCGGGCCAGGGGTAGCCACCGGCGGCAGCGGCAGCACCGGCGGCTGCGCCTGCGCGTGCCCGGAGGAAGCGGTCAGCAGTGCCGCGACGAACGCGCAGACGAGCCCGGCCGGCACCGTAATGCGCAGCCGCGCGGCCACGCGCCGAGCAAGGCGTTGGGTAGCGCTGGTGGTTGAGGTGTTAGGCGTCGTCATCGGTCAGCCCACCAAGCCCCGAAGAACGTTGACGATCAGCGGCGCGAGCATCGCAAAGCCGTAGCCGATCAAGGCATTGCGCAGACTCTTCTTCGCCCGCTCGACCTCCCCCGGATCACCGTCCGCGGCCAAGTAGCGGACACCGCCGATCGTCAGGAAGAGGGTGGCCAGCCCGACCAGCAGACCGATCAGGAAGTCGCGCAGGTTGGTGATGACCTGATCCAACGAGCCGGGAGGCGCGGCGAGGACGAGCGGGGCGGCCGACGCGGGCACGGCGGCGACGAGCAGCACCGCAACAACCGCGCCGAGGAGGGTGACGGTGCGTAGCGTTCGTGGGGGTGTGCCGCGCGGGTGGCGCGGTGATCGCAGCAACATCCAGGATCCCTCCCGAGGACACCGGTGGCGGGTGGGCGCGGTGGAGGTGAGGGGAATCAGGGAGCCGGCCACCGGCCCCGCGGCCCGGGGTGCCCGGTGGGTGCGGCGGTGGCGGGCGTCTGCCGTGGTGGCCGTGTGCCCGGTTCTCGACCTGATTCCCCTCACACTGTTCTAAAAGGGGGTTTCAGGTCGTTTTTTTGCAGACGGGTTCCGACTTTTTTTCGGGCGCTCGACAGTCGAGCCAGGAAAGGAGTGCGGCCTCGGCCTTTTTCCGGGCGCGAAGAACTCGGAAATACGACTCGCCGAGTTCTTCGGCGGCCTTGTGCAGGCGCATGTCCTCGAGGCGGGTCGACAGGATCAGGGAGGCTTCGTCGGCGGTGAGCACGTGCTCGCGGACCGCCTCGGCGAGCACCAGATCTTCGTGTCCCTGGTCGGGCTGGCGTGGTTCGAACGACTCCCACTGCGGCGTCGTGCGGGTGGCGTAGTCCCACTCGGCCGCGCGTACCGTGGCCCCGGCGCTCTGGGCTGCCTGCACCAGCCGTGTGGCCAGTGACCCCGCGTCCGGGTCGACTTCCTTGAGCCGGGCGGTGAACCCCGCCAGCACCTCGGAGTCGATGTCGTCAGGGTCGCCGGTGTAGTCCTTCATCAGCTTGCCGGCGGCCTTGCGCAGCCCGGGCAGCGCGACGCCGACTGCGCCGAGCACCCACGCCGGACCGTCGTTCTGCGCGGCGATCACCAGTTGGCGCCACACGGCCTCCCGCGCGGCCTTCGTGGTCGCCCGAGCCAGCAGTAGGTTGCGCAGCTCGACCAACGGCACGCGCTGGCGCGGCAACCCGTGTCCGATGCGCGCGCAGTCGATGGTGAGTGGCTGCGGGCCGGTGCACAACAGACGGAACGCTGACTCCGCGGCGTTCATCGCCGAGGTGGATTCGACCGCCCCGGAGTCGGGGTCACGATCGTGACGGTGGGTGCGGAGGCCGTTGACACGAGAGGGCCCCGGGCGAGGGGCGTCGGGGGGTGGCGTGGTCGGCATCGCGGGACTCCCTTGTGCGAGCCGGTCCACCCGACATAGCGGGTGGGAAACGGCGTGATCACTTGACGCCGTCCATGCCGCCGGACACTGCTTGCGCTTTCCTTACCTGTTGATCTTGAAATTCGGGGTGCAAGGAAACCGCAAGGGATCACCCCGGCTGCTCATCGCCGGGTGCCGAGCGGACTCGCGTACCCCTCTGAGCTGCGGTGCAAGGAATCCGTAAGGGGTGTGTCTCGCGGTGGACGATCCCGCCGACGAGGTCCGCGAAAGAATCTTGAACACCCGGTTGCCGAGCCGCTTGCAGGCTGATTGCGTGCGCAGGCAGGCACGGGAGAAGGCCACGGCGGAGCGTGCCGCAGTGGGGCCGCAGTGGGCCGGGCTCGGGGGGTGAACACCGGCCCGCGACCGATCGCCCGGCACGGCCCCGTGGGCACCGTCGGCGGCGCCCTCGGTCGAGTTGGGTGATCGCCCCGGCGGCGCCGGTGGACACACGATGCGTGCGCGCTTGGTGCGGTCGTTGCGTCGCGGTTCGCAGCGGTGCCAGCGGGCAAGTGGCGTCGGTGCGCCGCCACCGTCCGAACCCGGAGTTCGCGGTGGCTCGACCGTGGCGACGGAAGGATGTGCGGCGCGTCTCGCGGTCGGGATGACGCTCGCGCACCGGGCGCCACGCTCGCAGGCGATGCCGCCGTTGGGGCGGGTGTTGTCCGGTCTCAGCCCGTGCATCTCGGGCGCGAACAGGTGCCCTGGCTGTCACCTCCGGGCGCGAGCACTGGGCACTGGAAGCGATCGCTTCGCGGAGCGGATCCGCCAGGGTGACCGATCCGGTGCCTCGGTGCGCAGGCCGCCCGCGGCGCGCGGTGGCGAGGGCTCGACAAGGGCGGGCGCGCCTGCCGGGCCGCGCCTCGTGCTGACGCGGACGGAGACGCTTCTGGCCGGGGTACACGCACTCGTGGTCTCGACCCCTCAGGGCGGTCGCAGGAGTCGCCGCGACACTCGGGATCGGCCGTGGGCGGACTGCAGCGGCACGCCACCGAGCAGAGCGCGCCGCACGCCCAGAGAAAAAAGTTCAAACTCGTCTGCAAAATCCGGCACAAAAAACCCCTTTTAGAACAGTGTCAGAGCCCGCAACCGCGAATTGCGAGGACACTCCACAATGAGCGTTGTTCCCTTCACGCCGGATACCGCAACAGAAATCGACACACACCCGCAACCACGGCCGCGGAAAACCGCAGCCGTGCCGCTGGGAATCTGGCTGTGCGCACCCGCCCCGGGCGACGAGCATGGCCTGCCGCCGCTGATCGAGGGGCTCACCCGCAGCTTGGTCACTCAGGCCGTGATCGCCTTCACCACGCGCGGGAACACGGTCGCGGTGACCGGGCCGGACGCCGCCCGGATCGCCGCGGTCGCCGACACGGTCGGCGACCGCACGGTGCTCTGCGTCGACCCCGAGACCATCACCGTCGGTAGCCGCCGTAACCAGGTCGGCGGTGGCGCGCGCACGCCCGAACCCGGCTCGGTGGACTTGCTGCTGGCCGCCGAGTTGCCCGCCCCGTGGATCGACACCGACGGCCAGCCCTACCTGTCCTGGGCGCGCTGGCTGGCGCCCGGCGGGGTGCTCGCCGTGGCCACCCGCAACCCGGCCGGGCAGGGCCGGTTCGCCGACCACGCCGGGGCGGTGGTCACCGCCGCGACCAACGCCGGGCTGACCTACCTCCAGCACATCATCGCCGTGCTCGCCCACGTCCAGGGTGACCGGCTTCTGATCTCGAGTCCGCCGGCCTCGGTCACGCTGCCCGCCGACGCGGTGCACGCCGACGCCCACACCGACCTGCTCGTGTTCCACACCGACTTCGGAGGCGCCGCCCGATGAGCACCCACGAGCCGATTCCGCAGCAGGCGCTGACCCGCGGCAGCGACGCCCTGGTTGAGCTTCCGGTCACCGTGTGGCCGACCGCCCAGCAACCCGCGCGCACCCAACGCGGTGACCGGTACGTGCCCGAAGGCACAGCGCATCCGGCGAAGATGCTGCCCGCCATCGCGCGGCACGCCATCGACACCTTCACCGCGCCCGGCGATCTCGTCCTCGACCCCATGTGCGGGGTCGGCACCACCCTGGTCGAAGCCGTCCGCAAAGGCCGCGACGCCCTCGGCATCGAGTACGAACACCGCTGGGCCGAGGTCACCGAAGCCAACCTCACCCTCGCCGCCCTACAAGAGGAAACAACCGGTCGCGGTGCGGTGCACGTCGGCGACGCCCGCCAGGTGCTGCCCGACCTCGCCGAGCGCTACGCCGGGCGGGCCGGGTTGCTGGTGACCTCCCCGCCCTACGGGGCCAGCGTCCACGGCCAGGTGCACGCACCCGGGCACCGCCCGGTGCGCAAGCACGACAACCGCTACGGCCGCGACCGGGCGAACCTCGCGCACCGCAGCCTGCCGATGTTGCTGCGCGGGTTCACCGACATCCTGCGCCGCGCCGTACCGCTACTGCGCCCCGGCGGCGTCGTGGCCATCACCACCCGGCCCTTCCGCATCGACGGCGAACTCATCGACTTCCCATCACTCACACTCGACGCCGCGATCAACGCCGGACTCGACCCCGTCCAACGCTGCGTCGGCCTGCTCGCCGGACTCCGCGACGGCAAGCTCGTCCCGCGCTCGTCGTTCTTCCAGCTCGACTATGTGCGCAAGCTCCGTGACCGTGGAGTGCCCGCCTGGGTGATAGCGCACGAGGATGTGCTGGTTCTCCGCGTCAGCCGGACCTGCCCGAGTTCAGGAAAACTGAAGCACCGTCGCGCCGGCCCGGAGAGCGGATCTCGGTCTATGCCGGACGCCGACAGTGTGGACGGTGGGGGCGCCGGGGGCTCGGCCGGGGTGCGGTCGTGATGGGCATGGAGACGGCGGTCGGTCTCGATCGCGCCGCGCCGCCCGCCCAGGGCGTGCCACACGGGCGAGAGCGACCGCGAGGTGGCCGTCGCCAGCGGCTTCCCCGGCAGCGGCTCCCGCGGTTCTTGCGGCGCGTGCAGTGTGCTTCCGGCCTGCGGGCGTATGGCAGTCGCGCGCAGGCCGACCAGGTGCTGGGCCACATCTGGTCCCGCCCGCGTCCGGGTCGGCGTCTGGCATGCCGCACCTACCGCTGTCACCGCTGCTGGTGCTGGCACCTCACCCACGAGCCCCTCGCCCGCCGCCGCGATCCGAGGGGAGCGTCGAGCTGATGACGATCACACCGCCGGCACGGTCGACCGGCACCAACCACGACGCTCCCGTCGTCGTGGAACACGACGACGGGTGGGCACCGTGGAGCGCGTCTGTTAAGGACAAGCCCCGCCCGGTGCGCACCTGGCTTTACCACCTCGTGTGCGAGCTGGCGTGGCCGGTCTTCGTGCAAGAACGGCACCGTCTGGAGACCGCGGCGATCCGCGACTATCAACACGAACTCGCGTTCCGCGCGTGGTACCGCCGCTACCTCGACGCGATCGACGGATGGTGGGCGGGACCGCCACCGTATGGCTACCAGGTCCACCTCCATCGCATCACCGACGACGACGGGCGCACCCGCACGCTCCGGCGTCTCGAGCCCGACGAAGACCGCGCCCACGTTGTTCCGGTGATCTTCGGCTGGTACCTCAACGGACACGGGCCGTCCGCGATCGCCGCACGCTTGGCGGCCGAGCCCGACCTCTACCCGCCGCCGGGACGGTGGACGGTCAAGGTCGTGCGCGGGCTGCTTACCAATCCGGCCTATCTGGGCTATGTTGTCCACGGCCGCACCCACCGCGGAGTCCCGCAACCCCCGCGGCAGTGGACCTGGTCGCTGGATCAAGCCCACCCCGCGCTGGTCGGCCCCGCGCAGTTCTGGGGCAGCTACTACCGGCTCCACCCGGGGCGCCGAACGCAGCCAGCAGAAGTTGGACCGCAGCGGCTAGGCGCGGCGTCTGCCGACGGGCCGTCTCAGTGAGCGGCGGACGACGTAGTTACCGCCGGCCGGAGGTGACCGTCGAGCCGCCGACCGTGCTGCCGATGCCCGAGGCCGATCGGCCCGCCGCGGTCGCCGTGCTCGCGCAGTGGCTGGCAGAGGTGCTGGCGGACGAGTCGTTCCAGCAGCGGCATCAGCAGCGCCTCGCCGAGCGCGGTGACCACCGCCGAAGCACCTGAACAAAGCAGCTTGCTCTTTACCGAGGAGTCGAGCGTTCGTCGTTGGCCCCAGGCCGACCGGCCTGGGGCCAACGACGTCACCAAGGGACGGTCTCATGAGCCACCACCACGCGCCGCAACCCGATCCGGCACCGCGCACCTCGCGGACCCGCGTCGCGGTCTACCTCGTCGACACCGGCATCACCACCGCGATCCGCGCCTGCCTCGACGCACACCCCACCTGGCGGCAGATCCGCCGCACCTACCGCGACTCCCAACCCGGCCCGCTGGCCACCCGCCCCGAGCTGCGGCGCGCGCTCACCGACGCCCGCGCCGGCAAGTTCGACCTGCTCCTCGTCCGCAGCGTCAGCCAGGTCTCCCGGTCGCTGAACGAGCTGAGCGAGATCCTCACCGAGCTGGACGACGCGGGCGTGGCGTTCCGGTCGGCCACCGAACCGCACTTCGACACCACCAGCCTCACCGGCCGGATGCTCACCCAGCTCATGGTCACCCTCGCCCAGTACGAGCACGAGCACCGCGAGCGGGTGCGCCGCAGGCAGGTGCGTCGCCGGGCGGTGCGGTGATGTCGGCACCCACCGCGCCCAAGCGCCGCCAGCGGCGCCCCCGGGTTCGGACCCAGCAGGCCACCCAGCCACAGACGACTATCGGCGCCGAAGAGGGGAACAGTCAACCGTTGCGGGTGGCGATCTACCTGCGGATCTCCACCGACGAGCTGCACCAGCCCTTCTCGCTGGAAGCCCAACACCTCAAGCTGTGCAACTACGTCACCTCGCAAGACAACTGGGAACTCGTCGGCAAGCCCTACATCGACGAGAAATCCGGGGCCACCACCGACCGGCCCGCCCTGAAACGCGCCCTGGCTGCCGCCAGGGCCGGAAAATTCGACGTGCTGCTGGTCTACCGCGTGGACCGGCTATCCCGATCCATCCGGGGCCTGTCGGAGATCCTCGCCGACCTCGAAGACGCGGGCGCGGCGTTCCGGTCCGCGACCGAACCCTTCGACACCGCCACCCCCGCCGGACGCATGATGGTGCAGATGCTGGCGGTGTTCGCCGAGTTCGAACGCGCCACCATCATCGACCGCGTCATCAACGGCATGGAACGCAAAGCCGCCCGAGGCGAATGGCCCGGCGGCTACCGTCCCCACGGCTACGAAGTCGGCAGCAGCGGCAAGCTCACCATCATCGACGACGAGAAGCCCGTCGTGGAACGCATCTTCACTACCTATGTCCGCGACAAACTCGGTGCAGCCGCCATTGCCAAACGCCTCACCGCCGACGGCTACCGCACCAAAGCCGGGAACCCCTGGTCCCAAGCCGCCGTGCTCACCGTACTGCGCAACCGCACCTACCTCGGCGAAATTTGGTTCCGCGACCGCTGGTACAAAGCCGAAGACCACCACCCGGCGATCATCGGCGAGAAGCTATTCAACGACGCCCAGGACATCCTCGACGCCCGCGGCGACGCCACCACCCACCGCGCCGTCGCCAACTCCGACTACCACCTCGCCGGGCGCCTGTTCTGCAGCCACTGCGGCAAGCGCTACCTCGGCACAGCGGCGAAAGGCAACAAGTACCGGTACCGCTACTACACCTGCTTCACCCGGCACCGCTACGGCACCGAACACTGCTCCGCCGACCGGCTGCCCGCCGACTAACTCGAACACGCCGTACTGACCTCACTGCTGGACACCCTGACCCGCAGCGACCTCATCGCGCAGAGCCTGGCCAATACCACCAGCGAGGTCGAGGACCAGCGCGCCACCTACACCGCCGAACTCTCCGCCCTCGAACGCGACATCACCAAGAACGAGGACGCCATCGACCGCTACCTCAACGCGTTCGAGAACGGCACGATGGACGAGGACACCTGCTCGCCCCGAGTCAAGAAACTCGCCACCCAGCTCACTGAACAACGCGCCCGCCGCGACGAACTCGGACTGCTGGTGGACGAAGCCGCCACACCGGAAATGCCCGACCCCACTGCCCTGGAAACCCTCCGCGCGGACATCGAAGCCGCAGCCGACGCTGGCAGCGACGAAGCCCTCCGCCGCGTCATGCAGACCTTCGTCCACCGAGTCGACATCACCAGCCGCGAAACGGCTGCGCCCACGTTCATCATCCCCGACGCGGCCAATGTGCCAACCCAACGCTCCGCAGCCGCGTCACCAGGCGCGACTACGGAGCGAAAGGTTCGCACATTGCCTGGATCGGTGCCCTCGGCAGGATTCGAACCTGCGACCCTTCGCTTAGGAGGCGAACGCTCTATCCCCTGAGCTACGAGGGCATGTGCAGCTGCCGACAGCCTAGCGGGCGCCGGGGTGGGCTGGGCGTTGAGGGTGACTCGGGTGTGGTTCGTTTCGGATCTGCCAATCCCACTAGGTAGCCTTCCCTGCACGGAACGCGGGGAAACCGCTCCACGGCTGCCGGAGGGCTTCGTTGATCAAGCTCATGTTCGCCGACGACGAGGAACTGGTCCGATCGGGCCTGCGCGCGATGATGGCCGGGGCGCCGGACATTGAGGTGGTCGGCGAGGCGAGCGACGGCAGATCGGCGGTCGAGGCGGTTCGCCGGCTGCATCCCGACGTGGTGCTGCTGGACATCAAGATGCGCGCGCCGGACGACGGGATCAGGGCGCTGCGCGCGATACTGGCGCTGCCGGACCCGCCGAGGGTGGCCATGCTGACCACCTTCGACATCGACGAGTACGTCAGCCTCGCCCTGCAACTTGGCGCGAACGGCTTCCTGCTCAAGGACGTCGACCCGGCGGCCCTGCTGCGGGCGGTGCGCGACCTGGCCCGTGGCGGCGCGGTGCTCGACCCCGGGGTGGCCGCCAGGATGGTCCAGTCCCACCGCGACGAGCAGCGTGCCGCGCAGCCGGCGCGCAAGCTGCTCGCCTCGCTGTCCGAGCGGGAGCGCGAGGTGGTCGCGCTGATCGGGCAGGGCCTGTCCAACGCCGAGATCGGCGGGCAGCTGCATCTGTCCGAGGCCACCGTCAAGGGCTATGTCTCCGCGGTGCTGTCCAAGATCGGCGCGGCGAACCGGGTGCAGGCCGCGTTGCTCGCCTATCGCGGTGGGCTGCTGGATCAGTAGCGGTGCTGGCCGCGCTGGAGATGGTGGGCCTGGTGGCCTTCGCGGCCTCTGGCGCGCTGGCCGCGGTGCGGGCGCGGCTTGACCTGTTCGGCGTGGTGGTGCTCGGCCTGACCACCGCGCTCGGCGGCGGCATCATCCGCGACGTGCTGCTCGGCGTGCATCCGCCGGTGACCTTGCGCACGTGGCCCTACCTCGCGGTCGGTGCGGCGACCGCGCTGCTCGTGTTCGCTTTCCATCCGCAGGTGGCCAGGCTGCGCCGGGCGGTGCTGCTCGCGGACGCGCTCGGGTTGGGGGTCTTCGCCACCGCCGGCACGTCCACCGCGCTGGCCGCCGGCACCCCGGTGTACACCGCTTGCCTGATCGGGATGACCACCGGCATCGGCGGCGGCGCCCTGCGTGACCTGCTGCTGCGGGAGATCCCGCTGGTGCTGCGCAAGGAGATCTACGCGGTGGCGGCGCTGGCCGGCGCCGTGCTGGTCGGCCTCGGCCAGCTGCTGCGGCTGCCGCCGGGGCCGGTCACCGTGGTCGCCGCGGTGACCGTGGTGGCGATCAGGGTGCTGGCGCTCTGGCGGCGCTGGAACGCGCCGGTCGCGCGCGGCTGAGCAAGATAAACCCCCATGCGTGAATTCAGCGTGTTCTAAGGCCGGTCTCAGCACGGCGGGTAAGACTGTGGCCATGCGCATTCTCGTTGTCGACGACGACCGGGCCGTTCGTGAGTCGTTGCGGCGCTCGCTGGAGTTCAACGGCTACCAGGTCGAGCTGGCCCACGACGGGGCACAGGCACTGGAGTCGATCGTGGCCAACCGGCCGGACGCGATGGTGCTCGACGTGATGATGCCGAGACTGGACGGCCTGGAGGTGGCCCGCCGGCTGCGCAGCACCGGCGACGACCTGCCGATCCTGGTGCTGACCGCGCGCGACACGGTCTCCGACCGGGTGTCCGGCCTTGACGCCGGTGCCGACGACTACCTGCCGAAGCCGTTCGCGCTGGAGGAGCTGCTCGCCAGGCTCCGGGCGCTGCTGCGCCGCGCCAGCCCGGAGGCCCAGCCGGGGCCGGACGCCGAGGTGCTGTCCTTCGCCGATCTCACGCTGGACCCCGGCACCCGCGAGGTGCGCCGCGGGGAGCGGGAGATCAGCCTGACCAGGACCGAGTTCGCGCTGCTCGAACTGTTCCTCTCCTACCCGAAGCACGTGCTCACCAGGGGACGGATCTTGGAGGAGGTGTGGGGCTACGACTTCCCGACCTCCGGTAACGCGCTGGAGGTCTACGTCGGCTACCTGCGGCGCAAGACCGAGGCCGACGGCGAGCCGAGGCTGATCCACACCGTGCGCGGAGTGGGCTACGTGCTGCGGGAAACCCCGCCGTGAGCCAAAGCGTGACCTCGCTCGACGTGACCGAGGCGGAAAAGGGGCCGAAGCGGCAGTTCTCGCTCAGGTTCCGGGTCGCGATGCTGGCCGCGGCCTGTGTGGCCGGCGTGGTCGCGCTGGCCGCGCTCGGCGCCTACTGGACCGTCCGGGACAACCTCTACCAGCAGGTGGACGACTCGCTGGTCACCCGCGCGCAGGCCGCGGTGAAGACCCCGCCGGTGCAGTCCAGGCTGCGCTCGATTCCCGGCGCCTTCCTGACCAGCAGTGACCTGCAGATCGGGGTGCTATACGCGAGCAACGACATCGCCTATCCGACCGACGGCAGCCCGCCGCCCACCGGCAAGGACGAGCTCGCGGTGGCCCAGGGCTCGGCCGACTACTCCATCCGCACCGATGTCAAAACCGACACCAGGGTGATCGCGCTGCCCGCGGGCGACGGCCAGGCCATGGTGCTCGCGCAGTCGCTCGGGCCGACCAAGCAGACCTTGAACGAGCTGTCCGTGGTGCTGTTCCTGATCGGCGGGGCCGGCATCCTGGTCGCCGCGCTGGCCGGCACCGCGGTGGCCCGCACCGGCCTGCGCCCGGTGGAGCGGCTGACCTCGGCCACCGAGCGGGTAGCGCGCACCGGTGACCTGCGGCCGATCCCGGTCAGCGGAGACGACGAGCTGGCCAGGCTGACGCACAGCTTCAACACCATGCTCGGCACCGTCGCCGAGTCGCAGGAGCGGCAGCGGCAACTGGTCGCGGATGCCGGCCACGAGCTGCGCACCCCGCTCACGTCGCTGCGCACCAATCTCGAGCTGCTGCTCTCCGCAAGCCGTTCCGGCGCGCCCAGCCTGTCCGAGCGGGACAGGGCGGATATCGAGGAGGACATCCGCGGGCAGCTGGACGAGCTGACCCAGCTGATCGGCGACCTGGTGGAGCTGGCGCGGCAGGACGAGCCGCGGGCCGAGTTCGAGCGGGTCGAGCTGATCGAGGTGGTGGAGCGGGCGCTGGACCGGGCCCGCCGCCGGGCCGGGGAGATCGAGTTCGATGTCGCGCTGCAGCCGTGGGTGCTCACCGGCGACTCCAGCTCGCTGGAGCGGGCGGTGCTGAACCTGCTGGACAACGCGGTCAAGTTCTCCCCGGAGGGCACCGCGGTGCGGCTGCGGATGTACCCGCTCGGCGACGGCACCGCGGTGATCGAGGTCGCCGACTCGGGGCCGGGCATCGCCGACGACGATCTGCCCAAGGTGTTCGACCGGTTCTACCGTTCCTCCGAGGCGCGTACCTTGCCCGGTTCGGGACTCGGCCTTGCCATCGTCAAACAGGCCGCGGAACGGCACGGCGGCGCGGCCTACGCCGCGCGCGGGCTGGAGGGCGGTGCGGTGATGACCATCCGGCTACCCGGCGCACCCGGTTAGGCTCGGTCAGCGACCTTCCGGCTCACGTTAACCCCGGCGTCATGTTTGATCGTGTAGGATTTTGTGTAGTTAACGGGGTGTTTGCGAGACGGAGTGAGCGTGCTGGCGCGGCAGCGGCAAGCGGTGATTCTCGAAGAGGCAAGGCGAACCGGTGCGGTCCGGGTGAGCGACCTGGTCGGCAGGCTCGGCGTGTCCGATATGACCGTGCGCCGGGACCTGGACGTGCTGGCCAGCCGTGGCCTGGTGGAGAAGGTCTACGGCGGCGCCACCTCGGTGATCGGCAAGAGCACCGACGAGCCCGGCTTCGAGGCGAAGTCCGTGCGCCAGCGGGCGCAGAAGGAGGCCATCGCGTCGGTGGCCGCCGGGCTGGTCCGCCCCGGCACCGCGATCGGCATCTCGGCGGGCACCACCACCTGGACGCTGGCCAGGGCGCTGGACCCGGTGCCCGGCCTGACCATCGTGACCAACTCGATCCAGGTCGCGGACGTGCTGCGCGGCTCCAGCCAGGGCGACCGGACCGTGGTGCTCACCGGCGGGGTGCGCACCCCCTCGGACGCGCTGGTCGGGCCGGTCGCCGTGCAGAGCCTGCGCAGCCTGCACCTGGACCTGGTCTTCCTCGGGGTGCACGGGATGGCCGACGGCCCCGGGTTTACCACCCCGAACCTCACCGAGAGCGAGACGGACCGCGCGCTGGTCGAAGCCGGTCGCCGGCTCATCGTGCTGGCCGACCACACCAAGTGGGGGACCGTGGGCATCTCCACCATCGCCGACCTCGACGAGGCGCATGTCGTGGTCAGCGACGACGGCCTGCCCGAGCACGCGCGCGACGCGCTCGCCGAGCAGGTCGGTGAGCTGATGGTCGCGCCGGTGGCGATGGACGAGCTGGACGACGTGGCCGGTGAGCAGGCATGAGGCGCACGTCGCGCCGGCTCGCGGACGGCCGGGAGATCCTCTATTTCGACGAGAAGCCGGACGCGCCGGAGCGGGTCGCGGTGGACACCAGGGACCTGCCGCCGGTCGCCGCTGCCTCGGAGATCCGGCTCGACCCGCTGACCGGCGAGTGGGTCGCGATGGCCGCGCACCGGCAGACCAGGACCTACAAGCCGCCGGCGGACCTCTGCCCGCTCTGCCCGAGCAAACCGGGGAAGCCGAGCGAGATCCCGGAGTCCGACTACGACGTAGCGGTCTTCGAGAACCGGTTCCCCTCCTTCGCGCAGGGCGTCCCCGGTGAGCGGTCTACTTTGGACGGAGCGTCGCTGGTACCGGTCGCGCCGGGACGCGGCCGGTGCGAGGTGGTCTGCTTCACCAGTGAGCACGACGGGTCCTTCGCCGGGCTGAACCCCGGCCGGGTGCGCACGGTGCTGGACGCCTGGGCCGACCGGACCAGCTTTTTGTCCACTGTGGATGGTGTCGAGCAGGTCTTCCCCTTCGAGAACAGGGGCGAGGAGATCGGGGTGACGCTGCACCACCCGCACGGCCAGATCTACGGCTACCCGTTCGTGACCCCGAAGACCGAGCGGATGCTGGAGGTGGCCCGCGCCTACCGCGCCGAACACGGCCGGCCGGTGCTCGGCGACGTGCTGGCCGCCGAGCGCGCGTCCGGCGCCAGGGTGCTGGCGGAGGGCCGGTACTGGACGGCGTTCGTGCCGCCCGCGGCCCGCTGGCCGGTGCACGTGCAGGTCGTCCCGCACCGCCAGGTGCCGGACCTGCCGGAGCTGACCGGCGCCGAGCGCGACGACTTCGCCGAGGTGTACCTGCGGGTGCTGCGCAGCTGCGACGCGCTCTACGGCAGGCCGCTGCCCTACATCGCGGGCTGGCACCAGGCGCCGGTGCACCGCGACCGCGACCTCGGCTGGCTGCACCTGGAGCTGTTCTCCGTGCTGCGGTCCCCGGACAAGCTGAAGTACCTGGCCGGTTCCGAGTCGGGCATGGCGGTGTGGATCAACGACGCGACTCCCGAGCAGATCGCGGAGCGGCTTCGTTCGGCTATCTGAGTGCCCGCGATGATCGGCACTGTGCTCTTCCGGGGCTACCGGCATACTTCAGGTAGGACTTCATGTAGGAAGCACAGCTTCGGCTCAGCAACCTCTCAGGACCGACGCGCATGGTGGTGACATGACCGAGAACGACCCCAGTGCCCAGCAGGATCCCGGCGCTAGCGAGCGGCCGGCTCAGCAAGAGCCCAGCACGCCGCCCCGGGGTACGCCCGCCGGCTCCGAGTACTCCGAGTACCAGGCCGGCGCGCCGAGCCCATGGGCAGCACCGTCCGCACCGTCGGCGCAGTCCGCGCCTGGTCAGCAGGGGACAGGGCAGGAGGGCGTGCTCTTCGGCTCGGCGACCCAGCAGGCGCACCAGGCCCAGCCAGGTCAGGCGCATCCAGGTCAGCAGAATCCCTACGGCCAGTACGGCCTTCCGCAGAGCACCGCGACCTTCGCCGCGCCGGTGACCCAGCAGCAGCGCCCGACTTCCCGCGGCAGCGGCAGGCTGGTCGCCGGGGTGGCGGTACTGGCCCTGCTGGTCGGCGGCGCCGCCGGCGGGATCGGCGGCTACCTCGCTTCGGATGGCGTCAGCGGCGGGTCCTCGGTGACCGCGCTGGACCAGCAGCCGCCGGCGAGGCAGACGGCCAACGCGCAGCCGGGCTCGGTGGAGGCGGTGGCCGAGAAGCTCTCCCCGAGCGTGGTCCAGCTGCGGGTCGCGGGCCGGTCGGGTGCCGGTGAGGGCTCCGGGTTCGTGCTCAGCGAAGACGGCTACATCCTGACCAACAACCACGTGGTGGAGGCAGCCGCGGACGGCGGCCAGATCCAGGCGGTGTTCCAGAACGGCAAGAAGGCCACGGCCAAGATCATCGGTAGGGACCCGACCACCGACATCGCGGTGGTCAAGGCGGACAGCGTCAGCGGGCTGACCCCGGTCGAGCTCGGCCGCTCCGACGACCTGAAGGTCGGCCAGGGCGTGGTCGCGATCGGCTCGCCGTTCGAGCTGGCCGGCACCGTCACCTCCGGCATCGTCAGCTCGCTGCACCGGCCGGTCAGCGCCGGCGGCGGGGAGAGCGCGCAGAGCACGGTGATGGACGCGGTGCAGACCGACGCGGCGATCAACCCCGGCAACTCCGGCGGGCCGCTGGCGAACACCGCCGGTCAGGTGATCGGCATCAACTCGGCGATCTACAGCCCCCAGCAGGGCGGCTCGGGCGGGATGCCGGGGCAGCAGTCCGAGGGCGGCAACGTCGGCATCGGCTTCGCCATCCCGATCGACCAGGCGCGCCGCACCGCGGACGACATCATCAAGAACGGCAAGGCCACGCAGACCTTCATCGGCGCGGGGGTGCTCGACGCCCCGGAGGGCGGCGCGCAGCTCGGGCAGATCACCCCGGGCAGCCCGGCCGAGGCGGCCGGTCTGAAGCCCGGCGACGTGGTCACCAAGATCGACGACCGGGTGGTGGACGACGCGAACACGTTGGTCGCCGCCATCCGCACCAGGGCACCCGGCGAGAAGGTCAAGCTGACCGTCGGTGACTCGCAGGTGGTCGAGGTTTCCCTCGGCGGCCAGCCGGTGACGATCAACTAAGACGGAGGACACAGCGACCGATGCTCGCGCCAGCCCGGTTGCTGTGTCCGACCGGGTGCGGGTGTCCCGCAAATAAACGCTCGGCCGCAGCTCGCGGCCGAGACCAAACTCCGGCTTTGTCGCCCCAAAGCCGTGAGCAGAGCCGCGTCGGCCCGGATATCCCCTCTCCGGTCCGGCGCGGCTCACTTTAGGTCGTGAGTGGAAAACGTTGCTGGGACAACACTTTTCACTCACGACGCCGCGTGCTGACGGGTAACTCCAGCTATCAGCACGACTAGCCATACCACGCCGACCGAGAGCAGCAGGCCGAGCCAGGTGTTGCCATCGTGCAGGCCAGGCAGCGGCGGTGCGCCGTAGGACCGCCACAGCAGGGGCAGTGCCAGCAGGCCGAGCACACCGGTGACCACCGCCCCGCCCGCGACCGGCGCCTGCCAGGCGGCGGGCAGGATCCGGCTCAGCCCGACCCCGGCCAGGCCGGTCAGCGGGGCGACCAGCCCGTCGTGCAGCAGCGGCCCGGCGAGCAGCCAGCCGGCCGCCACGAAGCTGTGCGGACCGAGCGGCAGCCCGAACTCGATCAGCAGCAGCACGCCCCAGCCGAGCGCGGCCAGCCCGGGCAGCACCAGCAGCAGCCGCAACAGTTTCATACCGTCTCCAGCCGTCGTACCCATTTGGTCTGCAGCACACCTGGTCGGTTCGGCGCGATGATCCGGCACGGGAACCCGTGGTCCAGCGCGAGCACTTCGCCGTTCAGCCGCAACGCCAGCAGGGTCAGCGGGTCGGTGGTGTGCTCCCCGGGCAGCACGCTATTCGCGTACAGCCCGTTCTGCTCCATGGACGACACGTTGACCGTCGAACCGGGCCGGGCGCCGGCGGCCTGCAGCAGGTCCGGCAGCGAGACCCCGGTCCAGGTGGCCGACTGGCTCCACCCTTCGACGCAGGCGATGGGCAGTTCCGCGGTGGTCTGCGGCAGCTTCTGTAGTTCGGCCAGTGAGAAGCTCCGGCCACCGCCGGGGACGACGACTTCCAGCCGCCAGGCCGGATCCTGTGCTGCGTCGAGTACTCCGGCCCCGGCCGCGGACCGGTTCACCGGCACGCCCTGCGGCCCGTTCCCCGATCGCCAAGACAGGCCGGAAACGTTGCGCAGGAAGGGAACCGTCGCCCCCGCGGTGGCCAGTACGGCGGCACCGGCGGTCAGCCCGGTGGTGCGCAGAAACCCGCGCCGGGAAAGTCCCCGCGCCTCGGGCTTTTCCCGGTCCTCCTCGTTCTCCGGGCCGAACGCGCGCCGGATGACCGGCAGCTTGACCGCGATGTGCAGCAGGATCGAGCCGATCGCCACCCAGGCCACCGCGTAGTGCACCTGCGGGAAGTAGAAGTTCCACGGGTAGTTCTGCGCCACGTTGAACAGCCCGGTGAGCAGCTCGAAGAAGACCGCCGCGGACAGCAGCAGGATGGACAGCCGTTCGATCAGGTGCGGCAGCGAACGGATCAGCGGCCGGTCGAACAGCTTCGGGTAGACGGTCCACAGTTTGGCCAGCAGCAACGGAATCGACGCGATCCCGGAGATCACGTGCAACCCCTGGGTGACCCGGTAGAGCCAGACCGGGCGGCTCGGCCAGACGAACCAGCCGGGCGGGTGCTGGATGAGATGGCTGATCAGCCCGGTCAGGAAGCAGATCCCGAAGGCGACGGCCAGCCAGACGCCGATCCGGGCGGTGACCCGCGGCGAATGGGCGGCGGCGGTGAACCGGGGTGCGGGCGGGGCTTTCATCGGCGCTCCAGTTCGGCGAACCAGCGTTGTTCCCACCGGGTGGTCCAGCGGACCCGGAGTGCGGTCTTCCCGATCACCTCGGTGAGCGCGTCCAGGCCGAGCCAGGCCCAGGTGAACCAGGAGGCGCCGGGAACCGCGGCGCCGGAGCGGATCCGGACCCGGTCGCGCCGCAGCCCACGCCCCGGCGGGTCGAGCTCGACCAGTGCGGTGCCCCGGCTGCCGAGCAGTTCGCCGACCCGGTGCAGCAGCGCGGCCGGATCGCCGCCGATGCCGATGTTGCCGTCGGCGAGCAGCACGTGCCGCCACCGCCCTTCGCCCGGCACCGGGCCGAACACGTCCCGGTGCAGGGCGGCCGCGCCGCGTTGCCTGGTCAGCCGGACCGCGGTGGGCGAGGTGTCGATGCCCAGCGCGGCCACCCCGCGGGTGGTCAACGCCGCGGTCAGCCTGCCCGGCCCGCAGCCGACGTCCAGGGTCGGGCCGGCGCAGCGGTCCAGCAGCAGGCCGTCCGCACCGGCTGGCGGGCGGATCCAGCGGTCGTGGGTGAGCTCGATGCGTTCGCCGGTGGCCAGTTCCAGCCAGCACCGGTTGCCGAGCAGCGCGGTGTCGAATTCGCTCACCGGACCCGCTCCCCGAGCTCGGCCACCGCACGGGCGAAGCGCCCGGAGGTGAGGCCGGCGGCCACCGCGTGCGCGTCCGCCAGAGTGTCCACATCGGACAGCGTGGGCAGGGTGGCCGGGCTGACCCCGGCGCCGGCCAGCGCACGGCGGGTCAGTTCCCCGGTGTCCGGCCTCGACATCGGCACCCCGGCGAGCACCTCGGCCAGGCGGGGATCCCGCAGCCCGAGTGCCCACCAGCCGCCGTCCACGGCGGGCCCGAGCACCGCCTGCCGCCCGCCGAGCAGCCGCTCGGCCGAGCCCGTCAGCAGTTCCGGGGTGACCTGCGGGGTGTCCATGCCGATCTGGAGCACCGGCAGCCGCCGGTGCAGCAGGCCGACGTCGGCGTGCGCGTTCGCCAGCCTGACGGCGAAGTCCCGGCCGCGCTGGGCGATCACGGTGGTGGCCCGCAACCTGCCGGTCAGCTCGGCGGAATCACTTGCCGCCGCGAGGTCGCCGGTCATCGCCACCACCGGCACCGCGCCCGGGGTGGCGAGCACCGCGTCCAGGGTGTCCAGCAGCGCGGCCGCGGCGAGCCCGGCCGCCTGCTCCGGGGTCGCCGGCGGGCACAGCCGCGTCTTGGCGAACCCGGGCACCGGCGCCTTGGCCACCACCAGCAGGCAGAACCGGGCCGTCATCGGGTGGGCTCGTTTCGCGACCGCGCCAGCACCCGGCCGAAGTCGCGGATCGCGCGGGCCGTGCCGCGCACCGACCCGGACACCTTCGACTTCGTGCCCTTCGCGCGCTTGCCGTAGGCGACGTCGAACTCCTGAACCCGCCAGCCCGCCCGCGCCGCCTTGACCAGCAGCTCCAGCGGGTAGCCGAAGGCGCGGTCGGCCACCCCGAGCGCGGTCAGCGCCTCCCGGCGCACGGCACGGACCGGGGCGATGTCGCGCACCGGCAGCCCGCGGCGGCGCAGCAGCACGGCCAGCAGCAGGTTGCCGGCCCTGGCGTGCCACGGCCAGACACCGCGCTCGACCGGCACCCGTCTGCCCACCGCCAGTTCGACCGCTCCGGTCCGCACCACGTCGACCAGTGCCGGCAACTCGGCGGGGTCCAGCGAGCCGTCGGCGTCGATGAAGCAGACGACGTCCGAGGTGGCCGCGGTCAGCCCGGCGTGCACCGCCGCGCCGTAACCGCGACGCGGCTCGCGCACCACGGTCGCGCCGAGCGCACCGGCGATCCCGGCCGAGCCGTCGGTCGATCCGTTGTCCACCACGATCGCCCGGAAACCGGGCGGCAGCGCGCCGAGCACGCCCGGCAGCGCACCGGCCTCGTCCAGACAGGGCAGCACCACATCCACTTGGTCAGCGTTCACGCCGAAGACGCTAGGTCCACCGTGGACGGTGCAAAACCCTTGTGCTGCTTACCATTTCATGACATGACCTGTTGGAGTGAAGAGTTCTTACCAACTCGTGACGAACCTTCCCGCCCGCTGTCGGACGGCGGCGCGCGGCGTTATCGTCGGCATTCTGATGCCCGAAATCTCCGAGGCCGCGCGGCCGGCCGAGCCGCGCACCCGCGGCCTGCGCCCAGACCTCGCCGCGGCCGGGCTGGCGCTGCTGCTCGTCGGCGCCGCGACGGCGGTCGGTGCCTACTTCAACCGGCCTGGTTCCGGCGTGGTCATCTGGGCGTTCGCACCGCCGCTGTACGGGGACTGGGGCCCGCATTTCGGGCCGGGGTCGGTTTTCGCGGTGCTGATCGCGCTGGCCGTGGTGTCGCAGGGACCTGCGCTGGCCGCGCGCCTGTCCTGGCGCGGCCTGCTCGGCGCCGGCTATCTGGCTACGCTGGGCTGGACCTTCTCGCTCGCCATGGTGGACGGCTGGGCGCGCGGGTTCGCCGACCGGCTGAGCCAGCCCTCCGAGTACCTGCACGAGGTGCCAGGGATCACCGACATTCCGTTGCTGCTGCGGGAGTTCTCCGGGCGCATCCTGGACTTCCAGCCGGACTCCTTGACCACGCACGTGTCCGGGCACCCGCCGGGCGCCACCCTGGTGTTCGTCTGGCTGGACCGGCTCGGCCTGCCGGGCGGGGCATGGGCGGCCGTGCTCTGCCTGCTCGTGGGCTGCCTGGTCACCGTCGCCGTGCCGGTCACCCTGGCCGCACTGGGCCGCGCCGAAGCGGCCAGGGCGGTGCTGCCCTTCTTGGTGCTCTTTCCGGGCGCGGTCTGGGTCGGTGTCTCCGCGGACGGACTGTTCGCCGGGGTCACCGCCTGCGGTATCGCCCTGCTCGCGCTGGCCACGCGCCAGTTCCAGCGCGACCGCGGGACCGCGGTGCCGCTCGCCGTGCTGGCCGGGGTGCTGCTCGGTTTCGGCGCCTACCTGTCCTACGGCCTGGTGCTGCTGGGCCTGCTCGCGCTCGCGGTGGGGTGGCTCGGCCGCAGCGTGCGGGCGCTGGTCTTCGCGCTGCTCGGCGCACTGGCCGTGGTCGCCGTGTTCACCATGGCCGGTTTCTGGTGGCTGGACGGCTACCACCTGGTCGTTGAGCGCTACTACCAGGGCATCGCGAGCGCGCGGCCGTACTCGTACTGGGTATGGGCGAACCTGGCCTGCCTGGCGCTGGTCACCGGGCCCGCCGTGGCGGCCGGCCTGCGCCGGAGCGCCGTGCGAGGCTTCCTGGACCCGCCGTGGCGCAGGGACCCGGTGCTGCTGATCGTCGCCGCGGCGGCGCTGACCGTGCTGTTCGCCGACCTCTCCGGGCTGTCCAAGGCCGAGACCGAGCGCATCTGGCTACCGTTCGCGGTATGGCTGCTGCCCGCGACCGCCCTGCTGCCCGCCGTTTCCCGCCGCTGGTGGCTGGCCGGGCAGGCGGCGGTCGCGCTGCTGGTGAATCATCTGGTGCTGACGTTCTGGTGAGGTGCGCGTGAACGAGCTGTCCGGCCGGGTGCTGGTGGTCGACGACGACGAGACGGTGCGCGACGTGGTGCGCCGGTACCTCGAGGCGGCCGGGTTCGCCGTGGAGGTGGCCGGGGACGGCGCCGAGGGCCTGCGCCGGTTCGCTGAGACGCGGCCGGAGCTGGTGGTGCTGGACGTGATGATGCCTGGCATCAACGGCCTGGAGGTCTGCCGGCGGCTGCGTGCGGTCAGCGCCGTGCCGGTGGTGCTGCTGACCGCGCTCGGCGAGGAGGAGAACCGCATCGCCGGCCTGGAGCTCGGCGCGGATGACTACGTGACCAAGCCGTTCAGCCCGAAGGAGCTGGCGCTGCGGGTGTCCTCGGTGCTGCGCCGGGCGCGGATGCCGAGCCGGGCACCCGAGGTGGCCGAGCTGGTGGACGGCAACCTCCGGCTGCTGCTCGGCGCCCGCCAGGCCAGCTTGAACGGGGCCGAGCTGCCGTTGACCACCAGGGAGTTCGACCTGCTCGCCTTCTTCCTCGGCAATCCGGGCACCGCGTACTCCAGGTCCGACCTGCTGGAGAAGGTCTGGGGCTGGGACTTCGGCGACCAGTCCACGGTGACCGTCCACGTGCGACGGCTGCGCGAGAAGATCGAGCGCGAGCCGGCCAAACCGGTCCGGGTGGCCACCGTGTGGGGCATCGGCTACCGCTACGACCTCGGCCGATCATGATCGAGTCCGGCGAGTCCTTCGACGACCTGCTCACGCATGTCTGGCACATCCTGCCGCTGGCGCTGGCCTTCGCGCTGCCGGTCGCGCTGCTCGGCGGGCTGGTGCTGTTCTGGCTGCGGCGGGGGTCGCTGGCCAGCACGATGACCGTGCTGGTGCTGATCCCGGTGCTGGCCACCCTTGTCGGCGTGCTCGGCGTCAGCGGGTTCATGTTCACCACGGCGTTGACCACGATGCTGATCGTCTGCCTGCTGGTCGCGTTGATCACCGTGCCGGCCGCGATCGTGCTCGGCAGGGCGATCGCCCTGCGCAGTGTCTGGGAACGGGAGGCCCGGAGCCGGGAACGGGCCGCCGAGGCCTCCCGCCGCGAGCTGGTGGCCTGGATCAGCCACGACCTGCGCAGCCCGCTGGCCGGGATACAGGCGATGGCCGAGGCGCTGGCCGACGGGATCGTCTCCGAACCCGGGGAAGTCGCCGGGTACGCGCAGCGGATCAGCGGCGAGACCACCCGCCTGTCCGGCATGGTCGGGGACCTGTTCGAACTGTCCAGGATCACCGCCGGCGCCCTGCAGCTCACCTTGTCCGCGGTACCGCTGCGGGATGTGGTCAGCGACGCGCTGGCCGCGCAGACCCCGGTCGCGGAGCGGAAGAAGGTGCGCGTGCTGGCCAGCGAGAACGGGCAGCCGGTGGTGGCGGGCAGCGACCCCGAGCTGGCCAGGGTGGTGCGGAACCTGGTGTCCAACGCGATCCGGCACACCCCGCCGGACGGCACGGTCGCGGTGCAGATCGGTATCGACGGCGGCGACGCGCTGCTCGCCGTGGACGACTCGTGCGGCGGGATCCCGGAGGACGAACTGCCCAGGGTCTTCGACGTGGCCTTCCGCGGCACCCAGGCGCGCACCCCGGACCGCAGCGGCACCACCTCCGGCGGCGGCCTCGGCCTCGCCATCACGAAGGGCCTGGTGGAGGCGCACCGCGGTCGGATCGGCGTGCACAACCACGGCCCCGGCTGCCGGTTCGAAGTCCGCCTCCCCCTCGCCTGACCCAACCGGCAAATAGCCGACTTCTTGCCCGTCAGGCGGGGACGGGGTCGCGCAGCCGGTCGGTGGCGAACGCGGCGATGCCCTCGGTGAAGCCGGTGCGCGCGGTGAAGCCGAGCAGCCGCTCGGCCCGCGCGGGGTCGGCGACCACGTGCCGCACGTCCGCCGGGCGGGCGCCGCCCAGCACCACCGGGGCCGGCCCGCCGCAGGCAGCGGCCAACTCGGTGGCCAGCTCGCCGACCGTGTGCGGGGTACCGGAGCAGATGTTCACCGGGATCAGCTCGCCGGACTCCCCGGCGGTGCGCAGGGCGAGCAGGTTCGCCCGCGCCACGTCGTGCACGTGGACGAAGTCGCGGCGCTGGTTGCCGTCCTCGAGCACTGTGGGCGCTTCGCCGCGCAGCAGCGCCGACCGGAACAACGACGCGACCCCGGCATACGGCGTGTTCTGCGGCATACGCGGCCCGTACACGTTGTGGTAGCGCATCGCCCAGACCGTGCCGCCGGTCTGCCTCGCCCAGGCGCCCGCCAGATGCTCCTGCGCCAGCTTGGTGGCGGCGTAGGTGCTGCGCGGCAGCAGCGGCGCGTCCTCGGGCACCAGTTCGGAGACCAGTTCGCCGCCGCACCGCCGGCAGCACGGCTCGAACCTGCCCTGGTCCACATCGGACTGCCGGCGCGGGGCCGGTGGCACGATGCCGTGGTCAGGGCAGGAATAGCGGCCCTCGCCGTAGACGACCATGGACGAGGCCAGCACCAGCTCGGACACCCCGGCCGCGTACATCTCGGCGAGCAGCACCGCGGTGCCGTAGTCGTTCTGCAGCGCGTACGAAGGCGCGTCCGATGGGTCCACACCGTGCCCGACCACGGCCGCCTGGTGGCAGACCGCGTCCACTTCGGTCAGCAACTCGCGCAGCAGCCCGGCGTCGCGGACGTCGCCCCGCACGAACCGGTGCGCCGAGGTGTAGTCCGGCGCGCCGACCGGGCCGTGTGCCGAGGGCAGCAGGCTGTCCAGCAGCACCGGTTCGTCCCCGGACGCGGCCAGCTGGTCGGCGATCTGGGAACCGATGAAACCGGCGCCGCCGGTCACGAGAACTCGCACGCCGGTGACGCTAGGCGCACCCCCGGCGGAACGCAGTACACCCGGCCGGTCCGTCAGGGTTCGGTAAGACTCGTGCTGTGTGCCCGCCGACGGCGAGACCGACTACGGTGGGCCTCATGGAACGGAGTGCACAACGGCTTGGCCGCGCCCTTGTGGTGATCGTCGACGACCGCGCGGCGCACGGTGAGCATGAGGACACCGCTGGCCCGCTGGTCACCGAACTGCTGGAGGAAGCCGGCTTCATCGTGGACGGCGTCGTGGTGGTGCACGGCGAGACCGTGGCCATCCGCAACGCGCTGAACACCGCGGTGATCGGCGGCGTGGATCTGGTGATCACCGTGGGCGGCACCGGTGTGCTGCCGCGTGACGTCACGCCGGACGCCACCGCCGGCGTGCTGGACCGCCCGATCCCCGGGATCGGCGAGGCGCTGCGCTCCTCCGGCCTCGCCGCCGGAGCCGTGGACGCCGGGATCTCGCGCGGCCTGGTCGGGGTCTCCGGCAGCACGCTCGTGGTCAACCTCGCCGGCTCGCGAGCGGCCGTGCGCGACGGCATGGCCACCCTGTCCTCGCTGGTGCCGCACGTCATCGACGAGCTGTCCGTGCTGGACAACGCCTAGCGGCTAACTCCCGGGGGTGTGCTCCTGGCCGGGCTTGTCCTTGCCGAGCACACCCTCGACTTTTTCGCTGACCCCGCTGATCGTCTCCTCGAACCGCCCGCCGGTCACCTTGTTCGCGCCGGCCGCGGTCACGTGCACGCCCTTGGCCGCCAGGTCGCCGGCACGCTCCGTCAGCGGTGTCGCCTTTTCTGCCACTTCGCCGGCGACCTCGGTCGCCTTTCCGGCCGCTTGCGCCGCCAGGTCCTTGGCCTTGTCGAACAAACTCATCGCATACCTTTCTCTGGTGGGATCATGGGTCCATGGCAGGTGACGAGGAACGGAAGACACCACGCAAGCCCGATCGACGGCAGGTCGACGCGGTCTTCGGCGACGTGCTGCCGGACACCACCTCCGACGAGCGGGACCCGGAGGCCGCCCGTGAGAACACCGATTCGTGGTACCTGGAGAACCGCCCGCCCCATCACGGCGATTAGTGCCGGCCGTCGCTGCGGGTCGCGGAGGCACCTCCCTGCTGCTGGCGGAGCAGGTCGCGGATCTCGGTGAGCAGTTCCACGTCGGTCGGCTCGGACGGCCCGGCCTCCTTGCCGCGCTTGCGGCGTTCCTGAACCTTCTGCACCGGCAGCACGATGGCGAAGTAGACCACCGCCGCGATGATCACGAAGTTGACCACCGCGTTGATCACCCCGCCGAAGTCCAGGAACGTGGCGTCGTTACCGGCGAAGATCTGGTAGCCGAGCCCCTTCGCCGCGTCGGAACCACCGATGGCGTTGATCAACGGTTTGACCAGGCCGTTCGTGAAGGCGGTGACGATGGCGGTGAAGGCGGTGCCGATGACCACCGCTACCGCGAGGTCGACGACGTTGCCGCGCATCAGGAAGTCCTTGAAACCCTTGATCACAGTCGCGCTCCTGTTCTGTCCGGACCGTGTTTTCCGTTGCCGCGCAAAGAAAATGGCGCTAGCGGAGGGTAACGGTTACCGGCCTTCCCAGCGAGGCGGCGGCGACCTGGGTGGCGATCTCCACGGGTACCGCGATCAGCACCAACGGCCCTTTCGAGGTGCCGCCGCCGATGCGCTGCGGACCCTCGGGCGGAGTGCTCACAGTCACAACCGCCGCCTTACTCGCCAGTACACGGCGGTCTTGCTCGGCGGCGTCCAAGGTCACCACGTCCACCCGGACACCGGGACGGAGCAGTTCGGCGACGCCGGGGTCGGCCAGCCGGACCGGCACCGTGGCCGACTCAGGTTCACCCGTATCGGGGACGTTCGGACCGCTCCCGATCAGCCGCGCGTCGGTGATCGGTTCACCGGTACGAGCGGCGCCGGTGAGCAACCGGCCGAGCACCGCCGCCGGTTCGGTGAAGGCGCCTTCCGGTCGCAACGGAGCCGGCATGGAGACCACCCGGAGGTCCTCGGCGGTCAGGGTGCGACCGGCCGGCAGATCGCGGCTGCTGACCAGCGCGGGAAGACCGGGGTCGTCTCCCGCCGACGCCGGCAGCACGGCGACGAACGCGGAGGCCAGCAGCAGTGCCACGGCGAGCCCGCGGCGGAACAGCAGCAGCGGGCGGCCGCGGATCCGCGGCCAGCGGCGCTGCCACCACGCCATCGCCGAGCGGGGCAGTTCGGACAGGTCCATCGCGTCCTCCTGGCTTCCAGACCTGCGAGGACGGTGGGTTCCGTGCTCGCAAGATCGAAGCTAGGCGGGTGCGTGAGGGGTGCGGAAGAGCGGAACACCCCGGCTGTGGATAACCGGGGTGCTGTGCATAACCGGGGGCTCAGGGAGCCGCGGCAGAGGTTTTTGTCGGGGTGCTGGAGGAGGATGAAGAGTTCGCACTCGAAGAGCTGGAGTCCGATTTGCCGGACTTGCCCGAGTCGCTCGATGAACTCGAAGAGCTGGACGAGTTCGACGACGAAGAGTCGGCCGTCTTGCTGTCACCGCCGTTGGTGCTGCTCGCCGCGGTGCTGCCCGACTTCGCGTCGGAACGGGAGTCATTGCGATAGAAGCCGCTGCCCTTGAAGATGACGCCGACGGAGCCGAACAGCTTGCGCAGCGTCCCGGTGCACTGCGGGCACTCGGTCAGGCTCGCATCGGAAAACGACTGCACCGCTTCGAAGCGGTGGCCGCAGTCCTTGCAGGCGTACTGGTAGGTGGGCACGGGCACTCCTTCGCGCGTTGGCACTCAACCCCTGCGAGTGCTAACACGATTGTGCGTTATGACATTCCTTCCGCGCAAACCTATGTGGTCAACTAGACGGCAGCTTTGTCAGACCTCCGCCGGGCGTGAGCGCGCCGGTCATCCGGAGATCATGCGGCTCGGCGGGCAGCCGGTCGACCAGCTCGGCGTCCCGCACCACCGCGACCAGCGCGGAGTCCGGGGCGGCGAAACCGAGCGAGCGGTCGTAGTAGCCGGCGCCCCTGCCCAGCCGGACGCCGGACCGGTCCACCGCCAGCGCCGGCACCAGCACCAGGCTCGCGGCGCCGATCGCGGCCGTCCCGAGCCGCCGGCCGGACGGCTCCAGCAGCCCGCGGAACTTGCCTTCGACCAGGGTGGCCGGGCCGTCGTAGGCGGCCCAGTCCAGCGCGCCCGGCGTCGGTGGCACGATCGGCAGCAGTACCTGTGCGCCGCTGTCGCGGAGGGCGTCCAGCAGCGCCGTGGACCCCGGTTCGGTGCCGAACGGCAGGTAGGCGCCCACGATGGCGCCGAAAACCAGCCCGGCCGCCGCCTCGGCCAGCGCGGCGGCCTCGGCTGCGCGCAGGTCCGGCGGTACCGCCGACCTCGATGCGAGCAGCGTGGCTCGCCACTCCGCCTTGCCGGGGTGCTCATTGCCGCAAGCGTGCACGGGCCCAGGTTAGGCTTTGCGCCTATGACGGGCGCCGCATCAACCCAGACGTTCCGAACCGCGATCGTGCCGGCCGCAGGCCTCGGCACGCGTTTCCTGCCGGCCACCAAAGCCGTGCCCAAGGAGCTCCTACCGGTGGTGGACACCCCAGGCATCGAGCTGGTGGCCACCGAAGCCGCGGAGTCCGGGGCCGAACGGCTGGTGATAGTCACCTCACCCGGCAAGGAGTCCGTGGTCAACTACTTCCGTCCCGCACCCGAGCTGGAATCGGCACTGGAGCGCAAGGGCAAGACCGCACTTCTGGAGAAGATCCGCCGCGGGCCGGCGCTGCTCGACGTCGAGGTCGCCATCCAGAAGGAGGCCCTCGGTCTCGGGCACGCGGTCGCGCAGGCCGAGCCCAACCTGACCGACGCCGACGAAGCCGTCGCCGTACTGCTGCCGGATGACCTCGTGCTGCCTTCGGGGGTGCTCTCCCGGATGTCCGCGGTGCGGGCCGAGTACGGCGGCAGCGTGCTGTGCGCGTTCGACATCCCCAAGGAGCAGATCTCGCCGTACGGCGTGTTCGACGTGACCGACACCGCGGACCCGGACGTCAAGCAGGTGCACGGCATGGTGGAGAAGCCGGCGCCGGAGGACGCGCCCTCCACCTTCGCCGCGGCCGGCCGCTACCTGCTGGACCGCGCGATCTTCGACGCGCTGCGCCGGATCACCCCCGGCTCCGGCGGCGAGCTGCAGCTCACCGACGCGGTGGCGCTGCTGATCAAGGAAGGCCACCCCGTGCACATCGTGGTGCACCACGGCGACCGGCACGACCTCGGCAACCCCGGGGGTTTCCTGCGTGCCGCGGTGGACTTCGCGCTGGACGACCCGGAGTACGGCCCGGCGCTGCGGACCTGGCTGACCGACCGAATCGAGAAGCCCTGACCATGACCGAACCGACCCCCGAGCCCGCCGAGATCACCGGAACCGGGCAAGACCCCGAGTTCCGGTCCGTGGCGGCGCAGATCGCGCTCGCGCTGGACGCCGCGGTGCGTCCACGGCCGGTCCGGGTGGCCATTTCGGAGGCGCAGGGCCTGCTCTGCGCCGAAGAGGTGATCGCCGAACACGCGCTGCCCGGTTTCGACCAGGCGGCCGTGGACGGCTACGCGGTGCGCAGCGTGGACGTGCGCACCGCGGGGCAGGAAGAGATCCAGCTGCCGGTGGTCGGCGAGATCCCGGCCGGCTCCCGGCAGCCGCGGCGGCTGCAGCCCGGCCAGGCGGTCCGGGTGGCCACCGGCGCGCCGCTGCCGACGCTGGCGGACGCCGTGGTGCCCACCGCCTACACCGACGGCCACCACGCCAAGGTGACGGTGAACCGCGCAGTGCCCTCCGCCGGGTACGTCCGCCGGACCGGCGAGGACGTGCAGATCGGTGACGTGGCGGTGCGCAAGGGCGACACCATCGGCTCGGCGCAGGTGGGGCTGCTGGCCGCGGTCGGCAGGGCCAAGGTGCTGGTCTATCCGAGGCCGCGGGTGTCCATCGTGTCCGTCGGCGACGAGTTGGTGGACGTCGACCGGGCGCCCTCGGTTGGCCAGGTCTACGACGTCAACTCCTACGCGCTGGCCGCGGCGGCCAGGGACGCAGGTGCCGAGGTGAACCGGGTCGGCATCGTGCCCACCGATCCGAAGCGGCTGCGCGAGGTCGTCGAGGGCCGGTTGCTGATGTCCGAGATCGTGGTGGTCGCGGGCGGGGCGGGCGGCAGCGCCGGCGACGAGGTGCACGCCGCGCTCTCCGACCTCGGCCGGATCGATCTGACCAGGGTCGCCATGCACCCGGGTTCGGTGCAGGGCTTCGGCAGGCTGGGGCCGGATTCGGTGCCGACCTTCCTGATCCCGGGCAACCCGATGAGCGCGCTGGTGGTGTTCGAGGTACTGATCCGGCCGTTGATCAGGGCGGCCCGCGGCACCCGCAACCCGCATCGCCGGATGGTCGGCGCCCGGCTGCTTTCGCCCATCACCTCCACCAAGGGGCGCAAGGGTTTCCTGCGCGGGCAGCTGCTGCGGGACGAGGGCAACGGGGAGTACCTGGTGCAGCCGCTCGGCACGTCCGGAGCACACCTGCTGGCCTCCCTCGCCGAGGCGAACTGCCTGGTCAATGTGGACGAGGATCTGACCGAAGTGGCGGCGGGTGAGCAGGTCAAGGTCACTTTCCTGGCCCAGCGAGGGTAGCCGGGAGCACAAGGACGGGATGGCCCAGCGGGTGCAGGGTTCGACCTACGACATGGAGAGCAGGCATCCCGGCTGGCCGGCCAGGCTGGGCGGGCTGGCGGTGCCGGCCGGGGTGGTCGAGGTGCGGCCAGTGCGGCTACGCGACGGCCGCGACTGGAGCCGGGTCCGGTTGCGCGACCGCGGCCACCTGGAGAAATGGGAACCCACCGCGCCGGGGACTTGGACCGACCGCAACGCGTTCTGGTCGTGGCCGCCGCAGTGGGCCGCGCTGCGCTCGCTGGCCAGGCGCGGGCAGTGCATGCCGTTCACGATCACCCTCGACGGCGAGTTCGCCGGGCAGATCACCGTGGGCAACGTGATCAGGGGCTCGCTGCGTTCGGCATGGGTCGGTTATTGGGTGTCCTCCTCGGCGGTCGGCGGCGGGGTGGCCACGGCCGCGGTGGCGCTGGTCGCGGACCACGTGTTCACGCTCGCCGGGCTGCACCGGCTGGAGGCCACCGTGCGGCCGGAGAACCAGGCCAGCCTGCGGGTGCTGGCGAAGGTGGGGTTCCGGCAGGAGGGCCTGTTCCAGCGCTATCTGGACGTCGCCGGGGACTGGCGCGACCACCTGTGTTTCGCGGTCACCGTGGAGGAGATCGGGGACGGGCTGGCGGCCAGGCTGATAGCAGCAGGCCGCGCTTCGCGTGTCTGAGTTCGGTAAAATCGCCGCCGAAAAGAGAGCGTTACCACACCGGGTGAGAATCACCTAATCCGGTGACGACTTTTCAAGTTCCCCGGCGGCGTGCCTCCGCCCGATCTGTGACTGCTGTGACTAGCGTGACGACAGCAGTGGATCGGGGGAGGTGACGGGAGATGCCCAGTTCGTTGATCATCGTCGCGCTGGCGGCAGCGTGGCTCGTCGTCCTTGTGCCCATGATCGCTCGCAAACGCCAGGAGATCGCGCGGACCACCGACTCCGCACTGGCCGCGAGGGTCGTGCGAAGCGGGAGTGCGCGCGCCGCCGAGCGAGGGGAGTTCGCCATGTCCGAGACCGGCAAACCAGAAGCCGAGGACGACGATCTGGCCGATCCCGAAGACCTTGAGGCCGAACTAGACGCGGAGCTGGAAGAGCTCGAGGCCGAACTCGACGAACCCGCGCCGGCCCGCCCGCCTCGCGAGGAGCGCGAAGGCAGCCGTAGGTACCGACCCGGCCGGGGTGGCTTCGACCCGGAGGCCGCGGAGATCGCCGCCCGCGCCAAGTACGTGCACCGCCAGCGGGTGGTGCTCGGGCTGATCATCGCCGCGATCGTCTCCGCGGTGGTCGCCGGCTTCGTCTGGTCGACCGCATGGTGGGCACACGGCGCGATCGACGCCGGGCTGGTCTGCTACCTGGGCTACCTGCGCCGGCAGGTGCGCATCGAGGACGGGATCCGCGAGCGCCGGCTCGCCAGGTACAACGGCGGTGGCGCGGAACCCGCCCGCCCCGGCCGCCGCGCGCCCGAAAGCGACGACGGTCACCCCGACGATGTCGAAGTGGTCGCCGAAAGCCGCCGTGAGCTGGTCGGATCCGAGCGCAAACCCTCGCCGACCTCCCGCCTCCGACGCCAGGCCGTGGTCGTCGACCTCGACGACGAGGACCCCGCGTTCCACGAGTTGGACGAACCGGGGCAGCAATCCTTCCGGCGGGCGTCCGGCGAGTAACCCCCTCGCCGGGCGCCCGCCGCCCACTGTTATAGTTTCCGAGTTCCACAAGGGGCTGTAGCGCAGTTGGTAGCGCGTCTCGTTCGCATCGAGAAGGTCAGGGGTTCGATTCCCCTCAGCTCCACCGGAAGTTCGATTTTTATGCTCTGACCTGCGGATTTGTTTGCAGAGTAGCCCTCCCGCTCAGAACATGAGCGGGAGGGTTTTCTGCTGGGCAGGGCCTGTTTCTATGTTCTATCCCCGTAAGGTGTCGTGCTTGTTGTGGCTGGTGTTGTTTAGGTCAGGGTGCCGCTGACCGTGGTTCATGGTTGGTGATGCGGCCGTCGGCGAGGTAGAGCCGGCAGAAGATCGCATGGTTGAGTTGCTGGCGCTGGTCGTCGTTGCAGATCCGATAGATCTGGACCGGAGGAAGGGCTTGGCCGAGTTCGTTGCTGGCGATATCGCCCGTGGCGAGCCTGGCTACCGCGTCGGCGACCTGCTGATGGCTGACGGTGGTGTAGTAGCGCTCGACGGCATGTTCAGCGATGGCGACGTTGACGTATGGGGCTGGACAGTTGCCCTGCTGGCGGTTGCGGCAGAAGAAGTAGGTGTACTCGTCGCGACGGCGGGTGATGGTGTGCTGGATGATCATCCGTCCAGCGACGCCGGCTTGGTGGCAGTGTCCGCAGTACAGGGTGCCTTTGAGGTAGTGATGGTGCGTCCGCCTTCGCTCTCCGGATGTAGTGCGGGCGTCGAACACGGCTTGGACGCGGTCGAACAGGAACTGGTCGACGAGTGGTTTGTGGCGCCCGAGAACTTCTTCGCCGCGGTAGGTGACGTACCCGAGGTAGTAGCGATCGCGCAGCATCCGGGCGAGCTTGCTGATAGACACTCGCTGTGCGGGGTACCGGGCGGTGGGGCGGGTGCGTAGCCCGCGCTCGTAGAGCCGCTGGGACAGCTGGTCGAGGGTGAAGTTGCCGATGGCAAAGAGTTCAAAACCGAGTTGGACCAATGGTGCGCGTTCTGGGTCGACCATGATGGTGCGGATGTCGCGGCCATCAGTGCGGTCGATGTGGTTGAGGTAGCCGAGCCGGGCGCGGCCGATGGTGCCGCCGTTGCGAGCCTTCTGTCCCATCTTGTAGGCGATGTCAGCGCCGGACTCGCGAGACTGGTACTCGTTGAACGTGGCGAGGATGCCGTGCATGAGTTGGCCGACTGGTGTGTCGTCGACGGACTCGGTGGCCGAGATCAGGCTGACGCCGCGCTGTCGTAGGTCGGCCATGATGAGCGCGTCATCGACCCGGTTGCGGGCCATTCGGGACAGCTTGTAGACGATCACATGGTCGACGTCGCCAGCATGGCGGATCCGGGCCAGCATTCGCTGGAACGCGGTGCGTTTGGACATCTCCAGTGCTGACCGGCCAGGTTCGACGTACTCTCCCACGATCGTCAATCCGAGTTGCTCGGCTTTGCGGCGGCAAGCCTCGCGCTGCGCCGGGATCGAGATGCCCTCCGGGTCGTAGTCCCGCCCGACTTGCCGGGTCGAGGACACCCGTAGGTAGAGGACCGTTGCTCGACCAGTGCCCGGGTGTGCTCCGTTCAGGAGCGGATTCTCCACATACAACGAAGATGAGGTCGCGTTGTTCATAGCGGAGAGCCGAGCAGCGCGTCGCGTCGTGCGCGACTACGTTGGCTCACCAGGTGCCCAACGTCACGCTATCGGGTGGCGGGGTCGTCAGATGTAACACCAATGCACCAAGGCTGTCGGGATTGTCAAAGAACGACTGGCTGACACCTGTGGGAAGCGTCTCGCGCGCAGCCCATATCAGCGCCTCGCTCTCGACGGGAGGACGACCGCCGGGTATCTATCTGACTGTGATCCCAACTTACTGATGTCGCGCCACGTATTCAGGTTCAACCCGCCGCACTCAAGGTGTTGACGCCGTGGCAGGTCGTCGAAGGGTTCTCGGTCGTCAGAGACTACGAACCCTAGATCGACATTGCCTGGGACGCGGTTGTCGAATGCCTCGCCGCCGAAGCGAAGTGGCTGGATCGTGCAGTGGCATGTCACGTCGTGCGGCCGGGAGGAGGTGCCGATTCGTGGGGAACAAGGACATCTGAGCCACCTTGACGGTCTCCGGCTCGCGCTGCGGTGAACGACCGCGACACCACACCCCGAGGCCGACCGCACACACCACACCCACGGCTCCGACCAGGGCGACCGTGTGGAACAAGCCGATCTCGTCCGCGGCCACCCCGGCCGCGAGGATCGCCGCGCCCTGCGCGGCGTAAAGCGAGGTCGCGACCCACTCCATGACCCGGCCGCGTCGCGCGTCCGGCACCACGGCCTTGACCATTGCCTGTGCGTGGATCAGGCACGTGGTTGACAGCGCTCCGGACACCGCCCACAGCCCGTCCGACACCCACAACCCGGGCCCGGGCCGCCCGGTCGGGAAGGCGATCACCGAGCTGTTCTCCACAGGCTGACCCCGGTGGGCATGTTAGATCTTTGAAATGTTACGTTTCTGATACGTGGATCTGTGTGATGATTCTGATACATCGACCTGTGAGGCGAGCGGGAGAGCATGGCAGAACCGAAGGTAGCGACCACGGCCACGACGGCACGGATCGTCTGGGACACAGCGGACAAGTTCCTGCGCAACGTTGTCGACGAGGAGGACTACGGCGACTTCATCCTGCCGTTCACCGTGCTGCGCCGCCTCGAGTGCATGCTGGCGGACACCAAGGACGAGGTCGCGAAGTTCGTGGCCGCGCTCGGAGGGATGCCTTCGCACCTGATCGACATCGCGGTCAAGGACAGGTTCAACCTCAGCTTCTACAACGTCTCGCCGCTGGACCTGAAGACGATCGCCTCGGTAGACGACAACGTGGCGAAGTCCTTGAAGTCCTACGTCGAAGGCTTCTCCAACAATGTCGCCGACATCTGGGTCGCCTTCGACTTCAACAGGCGGGCTAAGGTTCTCGCCGACTCCAACCGGCTGCACGCCGTGGTCAAGCACTTCTCGGTGCTGGATCTGTCGCCGGGAAGCCTCCCGAACACCGCAATGGGTGACGTCTTCGAGGACGTCATGTACCGCGCCTTCAACAAGAAGGGGAAGGCAGCGGGCAACTTCTACACGCCGCGCGACGCGATCAAGCTGATGGTCGACATCCTGATCACGAACGACGACGAGACGCTCGCGGGCGACAGCGCGCTGCGCTCGATCTATGACCCTACGGCTGGCTCTGGCGGCATGCTGCTCGTCGCGCAGGAGGCACTGCGGCGGATGAACGACAAGATCGACGTCACGCTGTACGGCCAGGAACTGATGCCCTCGGCGTTCGGCCTCGGCAAGGCCGACCTGCTGATCCAGGGCGGGCGGCCTGACGCCATCAAGCAGGGCAACACGCTCGTCGAGGACCTCTACGAGGGGCAAACGTTCGACTATGTGCTGTCAAATCCGCCGTTCGGCTCCGACTGGTCGGCCGACGAGAAGGCGGTCCGCGACCAGGCGAAGGTCAAGGGCTCCCGCTTCAGCCACGGTCTGCCAAGCACCGCCGACGGCCAGATGCTCTTCCTGGCGCACTGCGCCTCGAAACTCACGCCCGCGTCCAGAAACGGACAGGGCGGTCGTGCCGCCGTGGTCTCCAACGCCTCGCCGCTGTTCAACAGCGACAACGGGCCGACGTCCATCCGCCAGTGGCTCCTCGAAGGGGACCTGATCGACGCGATCGTCTCTCTGCCGCCAAGCATGTTCTACGGCACCGGCATCCCGGCGTTCGTGTGGATCCTCGACACGGACAAGGCCCCGAAGCGCAAGGGCAAGGTCCAGCTGATCGACGGCTCCGGCGAATGGGCCCTGCTTCGGAGGCCGATGGGCGAGAAGCGCCGAGAGATGCAACAGCAGCACCGCGAGACCCTGGTCCGGGCGTACCAGGACTTCGAGGACGCGGACCCTGCGATCTCTCGTGTCCTAACCCCCGAGGACTTCATGTTCCGCGATGTGCCCGTCTTCAAACAGGCCCGCTTGGCGGCGCGCTACAGCGAAGACGTCGTCGAGGCGCTTCGAGGCCGGAAGGACTTTACTGACGGGCACGTCGATGTCCTCAAGTCGCTCGATGGCACGCCGTGGAACGACCTCTCCATCAACTTCGCGGCGGCCGCGAAGGCGGCCAGTCTGAACAGCCCTGTCGGTCTTGTGGACGCAGTCATGAAGGCGATGGCTGTGCCCGAGGAAGATGCGCCGCTGGCGGTCGACCGCAAGGGGCAGCCCGTCGCCGCCAGCACTTGGAAGATCACTGAGCGCGCGCCTCTCAGCGAGGGCCTGGCAGAGCACATGAAGCGCGAGGTCCTACCCTTCTCACCCGACGCGCTGTGGGATGCGAGCAAAGCCAAGCACGGCAACGAGATTCCGTTCACCCGCATCTTCTACGCACCGGCTGAGCCTCGGCCGTTGGCCGAGATCGACGCCGAGGTGAAGAAGCTCATGGGTGAACTGGGCGAGATGTTTAGCGCTGTGAGCGACGAGTGACCGCGTACGCTGTCCACGAGTCCCTGCTTGAGGCCTCGGCGTTCCCGCTCGCACCCATTGGCTCGATCGTTGTCGAGCGAAACGAGAAGGTCAGTGAGGCCGACTTTCCGCCTCTGTCTGTTGGCAAGCTTGGGGTGACACCGCAGCTCGCAGGGGTCGCGAAGACTCAGACCGAGGGCGAGCGGAAGCTCGTGCGTGCCGGAGATCTGGTCATCAACTCTCGGTCGGACCGGCGGGGCGCTTCTGGGCTCGCCCGAATGGACGGGGGTGTCTCCCCGGTATACACGGTGATGACGCCCAAGCCGGGCCTCCTGGTCGCCGAGTACGGCCACCACCTGTTGCGCAGCACGGCGTTCCAGGACGAGTTCTTCCGATGGGGCACAGGCATCGTGGACGACCTGTGGTCAACGAACTTCACGCGCATGTCCCGGATCCGCGTCCCTCTGCCGCCGCTGGACCTCCAGCATCGGATCGCCGCACGACTCAGCGAAGTCGAGGCGATGGTCAGGAAGCTCGACGAGCTGGCCGAAGCCCTTCGGCAGCGGTCGACGGACACCGCCGCGGTGTTCGGGCTCGCGGACGGTCACCCTGGACACGTAAAGGACGCCCATTCGCCGTTGTCCGGCATCCCCGACCATTGGCAGCGCACCAAGTTCGGCTACGACTTCTTCGAAAGCACCGAGCGGAACGGCGACAACCCGCCCGGCCCGCTGCTCTCGATCTCCGAGTACCGAGGCGTCGAGATCAACACCCGAACCGACGGACAGCAGGCGTCGTCGGACGTGTCGAACTACCGGGTTGTTCGACCGAACCAACTGGCCGCCAACATGATGTGGCTGAACCACGGCGGCCTCGGAGTCTCGTCGCTGACCGGCTACATCAGCCCCGACTACAAGGCTTTTTGGATCTCACCGCGGTTTTATCCGCGCTACGTCCACCACCTGTTCCGCAGCCAGCGCTACGTCGACTACTTCGGCACCATCGGCACGGGCGTCAGGCCGAATGCCCAGCGGGTCACGAAGACCGCTCTCGACATGATGCCGGTGCCTTTGCCTCCGATCGACGAGCAGCGGCTCATCGCTGACTACCTCGACAAGGTCACCGACAATGTCGATGACATGCTCGCGAAGGTCGCGACCTTGCGTGAATTGCTGGTCGAGCGATCGTCAGCCCTGTTGCTCGACGTCGTGACCGGACGGATGGAATTGGCATGAGCCACGCACAGCTGATGGAGCTCGAGTTCGAGACGAACCTCTGCACAGAACTCTCCGAGCGAGGATGGCTTTACGAAGACGACGGCAAGCCGACCGGCTGGGACGTCGGTCTAGCGATGGTTTCCGAGGACGTCCTCCACTGGCTCAGCATGCAGTATCCCGACGAGTACGACAAGGCCGTGCCGGCCGACCTGGTCAACGGCCAGCGCACCGACGCCGAGAAGAAGCTCCTGCTGCACATCACCAAGGAACTGGCGAAGGCGACCAAGATGGACGCCACCACAGGCCACCCCGTCGGCGGTCTTCTCGGCGTTCTGCGTAAGGGTTTCACCTACGCCCAGGTGGGACGTCCCGCTGCGAAGTTCGGCCCGATGATGGAGTTCCCTCCGGCGAACCCGAACCTCGCCGAGGTGGTCGAAGCCGCCGAGGCAGTACGGCTGCGGATCCTGCGGCAAGTGCGCTTCGACACCACGAGCAACGAGACGATCGACGTGGTGCTCACCGCCAACGGCATCCCGGTGGTGACGCTGGAGCTGAAGACCGACAACACGCAGACCGTTCAACACGCGATCCGCCAGTACCGCGCGGACCGCAAGCCCGGGAAGAACCGGCCGCTGCTGGCACCGGGGCGGGCACTCGTCCACTTCGCGGTCTCCAACGACCTCGTCTATATGACCACCAAGCTCGAGGGAGGCGACACCGTCTTCCTGCCGTTCAACCAGGGCAACGACGGCCACGAGGGTAACCCGCCCTCGCCGACCGGCTCGCCGACCAATTATCTGTGGAACGAGATCCTCGCCCGACCGATGTTCATGCGGATCTTGAAGGATTTCGCGCAGTTCGAGTCGTCCAAGTCCGGCAGGAAGGGAGAGGGGCGCCTGGTTTTCCCGCGTTTTCACCAGCTGCGCGCCGTCGAGCGCATCATCGCCGACATCGAGGCCAATGGCACCGGCCGGCGCTACCTGGTCTGGCATTCCGCTGGCTCGGGCAAGACCAAGACGATCGCGTGGCTGAGCCATCGGCTGATCCGGCACATGAGCGCTGACTCGAAGTCGACTTTTGACTCGGTCATCGTCGTCACCGACCGCACGGCGCTCGACGAGAACATCCGCCACGACATGAACCTGATGCAGTCCAGCCAGGGCCTCGTGGTGTCTGTGGGGGAGAAGAAGTCGCAGGCCAAGTCGCCGCACCTCAAGAAGGCGCTCATGGAGGGTGACCACATCGTCACCTGCACCCTGCAGACCTTCCCCGAGGTCATGATGCTGATCGAGGACACAAGGGAGCTGCGCGGCCGTCGCTGGGCCGTGGTCGCCGACGAGGCCCACTCGTCGCAGTCGGGCTCCGCGGCGCGGCAGTTGAAGGAGCTGCTCGCGGACGTGGAGCTGGACGAGGACGAGGACATCAGTGCCGATGACCTGCTGGCCGCCAAGGACTCGGCGATCGCCGCCTCCAGCAACATCACCTTCGTGGCGCTCACGGCGACCCCGAAGGCGAAGACACTGCGCCTGTTCGGCACCAAGCGGGACGACCGCTGGGAGGCGTTCGATACGTACACGATGGCCCAGGCGATCGAGGAGGGCTTCATCCTCGACGTGCTGACCAATTACTCCACCTACGACATGTTCCTGCGGGTGAAGAACACCCTTGAGGGCGGCGAGGGCGAAGAGATCCAGGTCAACACCGGGGAGGCCGTCTCCGCCATCGTCAGGTACGCCCAACTGCACCCGACGGCGATCGCGCAGAAGGTGCGGGTCGTCATCGAGCACTTCCGACGCAACGTCATGGGCATGCTCGGCGGCGCGGCCAAGGCGATGGTGGTGACCGGCTCCCGGCGGGAGGCGGTGACCTGGTCGCGCAAGTTGGGCGACTACATCACTGCCCAAGGCTACGACGACATGAGCACACTGGTGGCGTTCTCCGGCACCCTGAAGGACGAGTCCGGCGATGAAGTCACCGAGATCGCGCTGAACGGGCACAGCGACGTCTCCAGGGCCTTCCGTGAGGAGGAGATCTACAAAGTCCTCGTCGTCGCCAACAAGTTCCAGACCGGGTTCGACGAACCGCGGCTCATGGCGATGTACGTCGACAAGAAGCTGACCGGCGTCGCCACGGTGCAGACGCTCTCGCGGCTCAACCGGATCTACCCCGGCAAGACCGCGCCGATGGTAGTCGACTTCCGCAACACGCCCGCGAGCATCCAGAAAGACTTCCAGGTCTACTATTCCGACGCCCACGTCGACGGCGACGTCGACCCGAACGCCCTGTACACGCTCGGCGAGCGGATGGACACCGCCGGGCTGTACAGCCAGGGGGACATGGACGCCGTCGCCGACGCCTTCCTGGCGGATTCGGGCGGAGAGGCCATCGCCAAGGCGCTCGCTCCGGTGAAGAACAACTGGACCGTCCAGTGGCGGGAGGCGCAGCTGTCGAAGGACAAGTTGAAGCGGGAGGCGCTTGAGCAGTTCCGCGCTGACGTGCTGGCCTATCGCAATGCCTGGCAGTTCTTGAGTCAGATCGTCGACTACCAGGACCCCGAGCTGCACCGCCGGGCCATCCTGGCGACGTTGCTGGCCCGCAACCTGCACGTTCACGGGAACGAGTACGACGACAGCTATCTCGAGGGCGTCCAACTCTCAGGTGTGAAGCTGGTGCCGTCGGCGATTAACGAGGACCACTCGCTGGCCGACGGCAGCACCGACGGGATCAAGCTCCCGGAGTTCGACGGTGAGCGTCTCGGCTCGGGCACGCCGGTTCGCGGCCCGCTCGATGAGGCAATCGAGCGCGTCAACGAGATGTTCAAGGCCAAGGGGATGGACGTGCGGCCGGACAGTCTGTCGGGCTTCATCACGACATTTTGGGGTTTCCTGGATGCCAACGATGACGCGGTGGCCATGGCGCGGAATAACACCGTGGCCCAGCTGAAGGCGTCACAGGGCTTTAGTAACGCCGTCGGCCTCGCGGTGCTGCGGACGTGCCGGGAGTCGCAGGATCTCCAGTCCTACATGACCGACCCCGCGTTCATCGCCGAGATCGCGAACATCGCTGCCGAGGCCCTGCACTCGCACTACCACGGCGATCGGGGATCCGAGGCGAGCCGAGAGGCGTAGAAGTTATGACCGCTGAGAGGCCAGCACGCCCTGTGTTCGGAGAGGTGATTCGCGGGGCCCGCAGGAAGCGTGGTTGGTCGCAGGAGGAGCTGGGACGCGCCGCCGGCCTGTCAAGGCCAACCATCGCTAGAGTCGAGTCGGACAGCGACGTCAGCACTGCGACGATCGGCAAGATTGCGCAGGCGCTCGGGCTGAGGCTGGAGCTGACCGACCGCAGCTGAGCGGCAGTGCGGGGAGAACCTTCGCTGGGCCTGCGTAGCGTCGGAATGCCAGTCGGCACCGCCGGGCACCGGCACGAGGAACGGCCGAGAACACGGCGATCGGCGACATCCACTGTCCCGCTTCGAGTACGTCGAGCAGTGCCCGCAGGGCTGCGGAGCGTGGGCCGTGCCCCGACTTGCTCAGCGATACCTCATCGGTTCGTTCGACTGCGCTTGACAGAACGACCTGGCGCGGATGATTCGCGCTAGATCCGCTGGGTGTCTCTATCACTGGGACCGAAGCCAGCGCACTCGCTGCATTGCGTCGAGCGGGTGCGTGGGTTCAACGTCATCGAGGAGCGTCGCCAGCACCGAGCGTCTCCTCGCCGCCAGGAGCCGTCTGTCGGCGATGGTGCGGGCCCGCACCGTGTGTGGACCCGCTGGAGAAGGCAGTGGATTGCCTGGCCCGCTCTGCGGCACCTGCCGGATCAAGGGGAGTGAGCGTCGTTTCGGTAGACGGATCTTGTCCATCAGGCGGCCACAGGTTCGCCACCACGCTCTGCGTCTCGCGGGACGTTGCTCGATCGCTGATCGCCCTCGACGCGCGCTTGAAACTCGGAGCGCACGGCCTTGACCAGTCGCTGCGCCTGAGTCGCGCCGATGCCCAACTGGACACGGAGCGCATCTGCCGAAATCGGCTTCTGGTGAGCGGCACGATGCGTAGCGTCCGCTTCTCGCGCCAGCTCCAAGAGCTTCTCTGGCGAACGCTTTGGCCGCGTCAAGCGGGGCCCATCCTGGCCGCCTGCCTCCTCCCAGTTGGTCTCGCGGCCTACCGGGCTCATTCCGGGCTGCTCCCGCACGAGCAACTCCGGCTGCCCTTCGGTAACCGCGGTGCGCGTGGCCGTCGAGGAATTGCATTCACCGATCGCCTGCAGGAAGCCGGGGCCCACTTCAGCCCAGCCGATTAAGAGGAGCGGCCCGACCGCGTCGAAGGCTGCCTTTCCGTACTGACCTGCCACTACCGGGTCGGCCACGTTCAACGTCAACGTGACCATGCTTGCGAAGGTCAGGAGCCGACGAGCTGGCCGTAGTACGTCCGCGGAGGCGCCAGCGAGCGCAAGATGCCGAGTACCCAGCAGCAGACCAAGGATCGACAGGTCGACTGCAGGCGCGACGAGCGGCGCGACCCAGACCAGGACTCCCAGCCGGAGAGCGAGGCTGAGGACGTTGCCGAAGCCGAACAGGAAGGTGAGGCCGACGACGGCGCCCATGATCACGGTGACGGCCTTAACGACGGTGGCCCCGTCCGAACTTGATCGAACTGACATGGTTGCTGGCCGGGTCATCGAAGATCACCTGCTTCGACGCGCGGACGTCCATGGCTGTCTCGCGTGGGGATGCCGCGTTCACGCAGCTTGTTCAGCACGGTGGTGTGGTTGACGCCTAGGCGTTCGCCGACTCGCGCCAGGGACCAGCCGAGGTTGTAGAGGTGGATGGCGTGGTCGACCTGGTCGGGGGAGAGACCACGGCGGCGCATCGGTACGCCGTGCCGATGGAGGATGTTGCTGACCGTTCGCCGTTCGATGTCGAACCGGTCACCGAGTTCGTACACTGTCGCGCCGGACTGGTAGCCCGCGATCAACTCCACGACTTGATCGGCACCGAGTTGCCGGGCACGCCGGGGCCGATCGCGCTCGATCGACGGCGGCTCGGGGGTATCGAGGCTGGGAAGCTTCCCACGGAGCTCTTTCAGGGCTCTGAACTGGTCTTTTATGTTCGAGTAAGGTCCCCTAACCTCCACGCATAGGTGGCCCGTGCCCGTGGAGGGCGCGGGGCTTACGTTCTGCGTGTCTTGCGGGGGCACGGCTCCCGCGCCCGCTCGGGGCGCGCCCCCGAGTCCCCGGCTGTGGTTGCGTCGCCTAGGTCAGGGTCGGCTAGGGCAGAGGGTGCGAGCCTCTGCCGGAGTAGGTTCGGAACGTGTTCGGGTCCGTTCGAGGCGGTCTTCGTTCGACTGGATCGGCTAGGCCGGGTCGCGGTACTGATGCAGCAGCCGGTTGAACCTCCGTAGCGTGTCGACTGCGTCCTCGGGCACAGGGTCGGGATGGAAGTGCATGACCTTGTTACGGATGACCCGGATCGTCTCCAGCCGGGCTACAAAGGCGGAACGATCCAGCGGCCAGCCCAGCCTGCCCCAGGCGTCTTTGTTCTCCAGAACACGTAGGTAGTCACCGATGGTGAGCTGATCGAAGCTTTCGATCTGCCTGTTGCAGAACGGTCGAATAGTTTCGGCGTCGAAGGAACGACTCAAGATCCAACGGAGCGTTTCTTCCAGCTCGCCCAGCTGGAAGAATGGCGTAGCCAGCTCGCCATAGCGCTGTGCCACATCCGCTGTGGTGACAATGCCCTTGATAGCCTTGCTTTCGTCCAAGACGAATACAAAATCGCGCTGTTGCAGCGTGGGAAGAACCTCGAAAAGGTCACGATCGTACGGGACGACCTCCACATGAGGATCGATCGCATCGGCGACGCTTGCGTCGGGCTTCTGATGTATCGACTGAGCGATCGAGCGCCATGTTACGGCACCACGCAGATTACGAGGACCGCTCAAGATCGCGAGCTGTGAGAAGTCGTTGAGAAGCATCTTCGTGATCGCCTCTTCAAGTGGGCTGTTGGGCCCGACGGACTCGACGCCGAGAAGGGGAGACAGATTTCCCACCGTCAAGCGGACATTCAGATCGCCACCCTCTTCATCGTCCTCGGCGACCGCCAAGTCGTCCATTTCGGATGGCCCCACCGTTGCGGCCTCCTCAGTCTCGTCGGGGGGCGTAGTCAGCGAAACCACAGTATCGAGTGTCACCGCCCTGAAGCTGGGTGAAGTCAACAGTCCGTGGTTGGCCAAGTCCGCTTCGATCTGGCTGACCTGGTCGCCACGATCTTTTGCTCCCCAAAGCGCCAGGAGATCACGGACAGAAACGCGCTCAGGGTCCCGCTCGTCCGCGCGCATGCGCGCTCGCCTCAGGCGCGCATGGATACGCTGACGCTCTGTGTCCTCGGTCTGTTGGTTGGCCGCGGCCGCCGCTCTCGAAATCGTTCGGTCAAGCAGCTCCTGGCGAACGGCGTCCAGCAACCGCTCCTGGTCGACCACCTGCCAGGCACGCCAGCCGTCGACAGCCCGCATGCCGGCTGCCACCATGGCTGCCCGCGAGGGCGAGCGGAACTCCTCTCCGCCGGGCTCAAGCCGGATCCGCCCCTTTTCGGTCACTGTCGCGTTGTAGGTCACACCGATACGATTGCGCTCGAACCTGAGTTTCGTATCTGCCTGGACGAGTCCAGCATCCAACAGGTCTGAAACCCTGACACGGCGTCCGCCGATCAAGTACATCGAGCGACCTCCGGCCTCGTGCTGTCCTACCATCGTCTCGTCGGCCACGGCGCTCACCACTTCCGCAACCCTGAGAACTTGCGTCGAGACCCGATCGCCTGTTTGAGCACCCTCTTCTCAAGCTCTGTCTGGTTCAGCCGATTCACACGCGTGAGCTGCAATTCGGCGGCAACAGCGAGCAGGCTCTCCCGGTCCAGGTGCTGTGCGTGGAGGTAGGCGGCGCCTTCTTCCTCGGTCTCCATTTCATGCAGGCGCAGGGCGATGGCCGCCATGTCCGTATTTGGCTTTGCGGTTCTGGCCGACGATGTTGCGTTCGACGGCCGCGCTTCCCGGGTGGTGGCCGGCTGTACGGTGCCTGAGCTGCCGTCGCTCGGACTGGAAGACGAAGGCGCCGAAGTCTTCGGTCTGCCCGTGAGTGTTTCGGCCGGGCCTGGGCCGTGTGAGACCAGTAGATCGACAAGTCTGTCGAGAGTGAGCCTGCTATACCTGGACAAGCCACGCAGCTTAGCCACCTCCTGCAGACCGCGCTTGGACAACGAAGCCGCTTTCAAGTAGGTCCGGCGTTCCTGTTCTGTCGCCGGCTTCGACAGCTCTTGTGCCACCCGCGATGGATCACGGGAAGGCACCATGGTGAAGTTGGTCAGCGCCGGGCTGGGAGCGGAAGCCCGTGCGTCGTTGGTGTGAAGAACAGCCAATCGCGCCTTCCCGCTGGTTATTGCCTGCAGGGTGGTCTCGTCCTGTTGTTCCAGGAACTCGTACAACCGAACCTGAAGGGCGACGAATCTCCTCAAATCGTTCACTGGTGATCACCCGACGGCAGTGCCAGCGCCCCCAGGACCTCGTCCGCCAGCTGGTCGAACTCCTTGACGACCTCATCCTTGCCGGTAGCGCGCAGCATCGCTGGCACACCGCTCTCTCCAGCGTCGCCGAAGTGGCGCGGGCTGTTACGGATCTTGCTGTCCAGTACGGGAACCCGCGAGTTCAGACGCACCTCTTCGATGTAGGTGTGCTGGGCAAGAGTCACCTGTTGTGAGTAGATCTGCACCATAGTGAAGACCACTCCCAGAAAACTGGGGTCGATTGGACTGTAATCTCCGGTACCACGCTTGTGGTTGGCGTAGTCGTTGAACTGCTGCACCAGTACTGCGCAATTGCCCGCGAGGTAGTCCAATCCCAACGTGGACAGGTAGTCCGCCTTGGCCGGCACGAGGATCTGCTCGCTGGCCACGATCGCCGTCTTGGTGACAAGGCCGAAATTCGGTGCACAGTCGATGAGTATCAGATCGTAGTCGCTGAAGCGACTGTCATCCAGCGCACCCCGCAGGCAACTGTGCAGGTCCAGGAACTTTCGCTTCGATCCGTCGAGGGTGGTGGTCCCGCCCAGTCTGGCGGCGAGTTCAAGATCTATGTCGATGAGACCTAGATGAGAGGATATTAGGTCGAGCTGTCCGCCGGTGTTCTTGAGAACGCTGTTGGCCCGCTCAGGCGTGACGATCAGGTCTGCCAGTGCGACGTCACGGCCGGGCAATTCGGCTCCATACCATTGTTTGATTGTACGGTTGTCTTTGAGCTGATCATGCCAATTGTCGACCGAGAAGAACGAGAAGGTCAAATTTGTCTGCGGGTCAAGGTCGAGGAGTAGCACGCGAAAGCCGCGGTTGGCGGCGACCGCGCCTAGGTTCGCCGTGAGAGTTGTCTTTCCCACTCCGCCCTTGTAGTTCATGACCGTCACGACTCGCATACGCTTCTCCCCGTCCGTCTCGTATCCGATGGTGCCGCGAACAATGATCAAATTCATTCGCCGAGCTGGCCTGACGACCCTTACAGAGGCCCTGCGTCGAAGGCAACCGACCAGCAGAAACATCGACACTAAAGTGCGCCGAGCGCTAGGCCGTTTGCCGTATCAAAGCGTCCTTGAGTAGCGTCAGGGTTGGGTTCGAGTAGGTGGCGAACTCGTGGCTGGACGAGCTGTTGAACAGCCGCACGAACGTCGGCCGTCTGCCCAGTCGGCGACGGCATGACCCTCGTTCTCGCTTGCCTCCGTTTCGTCGGCGGATACGGCGCCGGCCGGCCGCCGCGGTGCTGCGGTGCCCTCCTGTTCGAGCTGGCTCTCCGGGGTGCAGGCAGTGACTTATCGTGACTCCGGGTCTGCTCAGTTGCGTACTGACCCGTTGCGCGGTGAGCTAACCTCATGCGTCGATGGGATCCGCTGAACGATCGTCAACTGGCAGTTCTTCGTCGTCTGGCTGCGGATGAAGGTCTGGGCAACCCGGACGACGGGCCGGCCCGGGTCTCGGTCAAGGTCCTCCACCACCGCGGACTCGTAGAGGTCAGCAGGCGTGACGGCGCCTGGCACGCTGCGGTCACCGATACAGGTCAGTTCAACCTAGAACACGGCCACGCCTAAGTCAGTTGCAGCCGTGCGACGACTGCCAGGGAAGGCGAAACCGGGTGAGGACACCTTGGAGGAGTGCCAGGATCTCAACGCGAAGCGGCGTCGTCATATCCCGCCGATCCTTTGGCGATTCTGGGCTTCGAACCTGGAAGAATTCTACCGGTGGCGTGTTCAGCTTGACTGCGGCTGCATTACCGAGCTCTTGACGACAACGGTCTGCCCGCTGAGATGCGCTGGCCTGATCCGAGCTGCGGAACACGACTGCCGGCGGGCCATGTGATCTGCGTGCACGACGACGCTCCGCCCGAACCGTATCGCGATACTGCCGAGTGGGGAGGCCACAGGGAGCTGTCCTTCCCCGCCGACCCTGCCGAGTCATCGGACTGGGCAGATCAGGAGACATGGGAGGCGATTCGCCGCGATGAGCCGACCACCAAGGTATTCTGGACTGTGACGTTGTCTTGTGGGCACGCCACCGACGTCGTCTCAGACCTTGCCTGAAACCTTAGACGGCCTTCGCTTGATCACTGGCAAGAGACAGCAAGAGATGACCGCTGAGTTCGAAGAAGTCTGGGCAACGAATTCGGATGCGCAAGAGAAGCGCAAGCGCGATCACACTCAGCGAATGCTCGTCGAAGGCTGACCGAGGCCGGAACCTGAGCAACTCTGCTATGCCTGCCCTCAGGCGCGGTTCATTGTCGCCTACGAGCGCACCGGCTGGCTTGTTCCGCGGAAATCCGAGTCGAAAGCCCCGAAGCCGCCGTCCCGTGTCAGCTTGGAGTGGCGCCTCCGCTAGGCGGAGGCCGAAGCCGGTCAGTCGCGAGGCCAGCTCGCCAAGCTCGGTTCCCAGGACACAGCGACTGATGGATGACAAGGGTGGGGCGCGACTGCGTCTCGGTGTGTCCCAGTAATGGCAAGGAATTTTCCTTGAAGGGGTGCGTGGGGGCTGCGCAGGATGGGGGGCGAAGAGAGAGTGATCAGTTCGGCGAAACTAGGGGGACGATCACCATTGCCAGGCCATTTTCGGTGCCGTTGCCCTTGTGGTGGACGGCGGCGGGTCCTACTCGGAGGTCGGAGGCGCGCGTCCGGTATGGGCCGCTGGCGCGCTGGGGGGATGTTGTGGCTGGGCGCCGGGACGGGCGCAGGGGGATCGTCGCGGTGCCGGACGCGGGTGCCGGAGCGGATCGGGTGGCCGTTTCGACGGCGCGAATCCAGGAGCTGATCAGCCTGGCTGAGCAGCGGATGGCTTCGGAGGTAATGCGTTACCAGCAGGAGCGGGTCCGTCTGCTGAAGGCGCGGGCGGCGCGACTGGGGCCGCTGGAAGCTCAGATCGAGCGGACCGAACAGGCAGCTCAGGTGCTTGTCGAGGTGGAGAAAGACGACCCGTCCAGGTACGAGCGCGTCGGCGACGAGCGTCAGCCGGAGAGCTATGTGCGGTCGCGGCGGCTTGTCGCGGCAGATCGGCACCGGGCGGAGGTGTCCGAGCGCTACTTCGAGGAGAAGAGACGGCTCGGTGAAATGCGGCAGCAGGTCGCTGTCGTGGAGCTGGGCCTGCGGTCTTTGGACGAGGTCGCGAAGATGCGGGTCCGGCGGGCCTTCGAGTACGGCAACAGGCGTATCTACGGGTATTGGGCCGCTTTTGTCCGTCATCACCCGGACAGTGCCGAAGTCAACCATCTGTGCGTTCCCGTCGGGCCATCGCTGCGGGCGTGGGCCGATTCCGATGAAGAAGGACACCATGAGAAGGCTGAGAATCCCGCGCTGGACGCACCGTCAAGGGCGGCGGATCCGCCCCACTGGCGTGAAAGCGATCGAGTTCACGCCGTCCAGGATTGACCGCGAGTCGGCACATCGGGAGATCCGAGGCCACGCCGGCAGGCTGGCGCCCGAAGCCGTGGACGAAGCTACCGGTCATGTGCTGGATCCCTGGATCGACGCCAGGGCCGAGCAGTGGCTCGCCGAGGTCGAGGACGAGCACGGCAGTTACCGCGTCCGCGCCGAGAGCAAGGCCGGCAAGGCGAAGGCAGATCTGTCCAAACTAGACAGACAGCGCGGGCAGGCGGAACGCCGGCTCGGCGAGCTGACGGCCGCGCGGGAGGTCACCTTGAAGCGGATGCTCGGCGAGCCGCGCACTGAGGAAGCCGGTGGCGGTTTCGCCGACGCGGCCTTGCTGGCCGGTCGAACCCGCGGCAGCTACTGGTACCTGGTCGCGCTCCTCTTCGCCGTTGGCGCCGACATTTCGGCGTTCTTCCAGGTGATCCAGTTGGTCATGCCGGATCAGTCGGAGACCGTCGCGCTGGTGCTGGTACTGGGGTTCACCGCGATCGTGCTTGCACTCGCGCACGGCGCCGGCGCCCTGCTGCGGGATCGACGGGCGGGCGTGCCTTGGGTGCCTGCCATCGCCGCCCCGCTGTGCGTACTGATCTGGGTCGCGCTGGGCTTGCTGGCCGCGTGGGTACGCCTGAAGTTCGGTGCACTGCCGGTCTCTTCGGGAGACTTTTCGCTGGACGGATCGGCCCAGGCGGAGTCTAGGGACGCCTACGCGTTCCCGGCGGCGGCGACGTTCCTCGCGCTGTACGTAGGCAGCGGGTTGATCACAGGTGCCGGCGCCTATCTGACCCACAATCGCTTCCAGAGCGCGCACGGCAAAGCGGCGAGGACGCATGATCGAGCCGCGCGGCATGCGGCGACTATCGCAGATGCGTACGAGCAGAAACAAGCCGAGCTGGACGCGCAGAATGTCGCGCTGGAAATCGCCGAGGGCACGCTTTGCCGCCAGCGGCGCAAACGGCTCGCACTGGCCGAGGAGTTGAAGCGCGACACTCGCAGGTTGATCGCGGAACGAAAGAAGGACCCGGTCGTGACCGGTGCGGTGAGCCGGCCCGATCTTCGGGTGCACTACCTCCGCGAGGACGACCGGCCCGACCGAGGAGACGAGCTACCAGGGAAGGGCGCATGAACCGCACCGCTGCGTTCGCCGTCGTACTGGCCACCCTGCTGCCGGTGCTGGGCGGCTGCGGGATCTTCGGCTCGGACGAAGAGCCCGCCAACTCCGAAATTTCGCTGCAGTCCTGCCGGCTCCCGAAGGCTGCGCCGCTGGCCATCGCCGTCGGGGCGCGCGCGAACGTGCCGAGACCGGAACTTCCGTCAGAGGTACAGGAGCTGATGAAGGGAGTCGCGGGTGCGCACCAGCCGCTTACCCTGATCCGGCTCGACGGGGCGCCCGCCGTCGTCTTCGACGAGCCACCGCCGCCCCGCGCCAAGAATCCCACCGCGGACAAGCAGGCCGTGGCCGAGTATCTCGCCAAGGCGCAGCGTGCGTTCGCGGAGCGGATGACGGCGGCGACCGCGCAGGCCGACGTGCTGGCGGCGCTGTCCCTCGGCGGCAGGGCGACCGCGGAGGGCGGCACGGTCGTACTGGTCGATTCCGGGCTGCAGACCGTCAAACCGCTGGACTTCGCCAAGGATGGCCTGCTCGATGCCGATCCGGCGGAGGTCGCCGAGTACCTCACGGAGGAAAGGCTGCTGCCCGACCTGCACGGCCGCACCGTGATACTGGCCGGCTTCGGCAACACGGCGCCGCCGCAGCCGGACCTGGACAACAACCTGCGTGCCAAGGTGGTGGATACCTGGCGGACCGCCGCCGCGGCCAGCGGCGCCTGCGTGGTCACCTTGCCGCAGCCCAACACGCAGAAGTCCATAGTGGACAAACCAGAGGTGGCGGTCGTCGCCCAGCCTCCCGCGCCGGATCCGGAGTTCTGCGGGACGGTCGAACTGGGCGAGAGCGACAACATCGCCTTCGAACCGGACACCGCGACGTTCCGCGACCAGCAGGCGGCCCGCGAGACGATGAGCAAGTTCGCCGATGCGATGCGCGGCGACAAGCGCCGGGCCGAGCTGATCGGCACGACGGCGACGGACGGCTCGGTGGCGGGGCGTCTGGACCTCTCCGCCCGGCGGGCCGAAGCGGTCAAGGCGGTGCTGGTCGAGCAGGGGGTGGCCGCCGACCGCATCACCACCGGCGGCGTGGGGACCGACTGGCCGGGGCACCTGCCGGACATCGGGCCGGACGGCGGCCTGCTGCCGGGCCCGGCGGGCCAGAACCGCAAGGTGGTCATGAACCTGACCTGCGCCGACTGAGGCGAACGGCAGCTCGATGACCTCCTACGGCCGGCTTGTGCGCTTGGTGGACCGGTGGAACGGGCGACGGGACGGCCGCGCGGGCATACCGCTGCCCGCCAGGGTGCCGCTGTCCACCCCGTATCGGGACCGGCTGATCGGCTGGGCTCGGGCGGAGTACGAGCAGGAACGCCTTGCCTACCAGGCGATCCGCGCGGAGGACCAGCGCCGGCTCGCGGCCGCCCAGACGAGGCGGCGGGCGGCCGAGGCCGCACTGGCCCTGGCCAGGACACGGGCGGGCGAACTGGCCGTCCGGCCTGCCGAGCCGGTGCTGACCCAGCGCAGGCTCGGCGAGGAGGACCAGCCCGAACGAATGGTCCGGTTGCGCAGGCTTCGGGAGCACGCGCGCCGGTTGACGGCCGGCGGGGACGTGGTGCGGGCCGCACAGGCCGACGTCAAGGCCGCCGGGCGGGAGCTGGCGGCCGGCCGGAAACGGCTGCGACGGCATGCCGAGGCCGCGGGCGAGCGGGTACGGCAGGTGCATGCGCTTTGCCACCAGCGGCTCGCCTGGTACCGGTACGAACTCCTCCGCTGCCATCCCCGCGGCGGGCTGGTGGCGCAGGCGATGGATGTGCTCGAGCCCGCGCTGCCCGAGTGGCTTCGGGAACAGGCTGGGCTGGCCGAGCCGGAACCGCTGCCGCCCGCGCTCGATCCGTTGCCCGCGCTGGACCCGCCACCCGCGCCCGACCCGGTCGGCGAGGCGTACCCGATCCGCGGCAGGCTGGTCCTCGGTTCCTCGGCGGCCCGCGCGGACATCGTGCTGCGTGGCTGCGGCATCGGTGCCGAACATGCGGTGGTGGCACGGAAAGGCGACCGCGTCCTGCTGCGGGACCTCAGCCGTGGCGGAACCTTCCGCGACGGAAGGCCGGTGCGGCGGGCCCAGCTCACGCCGGGCGTGGCCTTCGACGTCGCCGAGCACCGCTTCCAGGTCAACGCGGACGGAAACTGGCTGATCCGGACCCACATCGGCGGATTCGGCCTGGTCGTGTCCGGGCTGTCCAGCCAGGTGCGGGGTGGGCCGGAGCTGACGCGGATGTCGTTCACCCAGCGGGCTGGCACGGTACTGGCGCTGCTCGAACCGTCCGAACCGGACACGAGCGCGTTGTTCCTGGCGCTGCTGGGGCAGCTCCCGTCGAGCGGTGCGCTGTATTTCCACGGCATGAACATGCGGACCCATTTCCACCAGATCAGGACCTGGACCGGTTTCGTGCCGAGGCGGCCTGATTTGGACAGAAGTGCGCTTTCCGAGGTGCGGCTTTCGATCGCCGCCGAGCTCATGGCCGGGCCACGGCTGCTGATGCTGGACGCGCCGGTGTCAGGTCTCGGCCGCCGTGCTGCCCGCGCCGTCATGACCGATCTCCGGCGGGTCGCGGCCGGCGGCTGCACGGTGCTGCTGAGCACCCGCTCGATGCGGGATCTCCGGTTCGCCGATCAGGTGGTGGTGGCCGGCACGAAGGGGCGTGTCGTGTTCAGCGGGGATCCGGCCGCGCTGCCGGCGGCCCTCGGTGCGGACAACGATGCGGAGCTGAGAAAGGTGCTCGCCGCGTTCGAGAAGAGCCTGGCCCGAAAGTACTTCGCCGGGCCGGAAGCGAGCGATGCGCGCAGGCGTGCCGCCGCGGCGGCGGGAAAGGCGTGGGACACAAGGGGGACAGAAGAATGACAATCAATTCTCCACCGGGCCGCCTGGTCGTGGAATGGCTATGCTGCGTTCGTACTTTTCGAAATCGTTTCCCGCGCCCATTCCGGGCCAACTGAAATACGAGGACATTTCATGTCGCACCGTCGAAACCGGTTGGCGATCCTCGTCGTCCTGTTGAGTGTGCTGACCGGGTGCACCAGCGCGCCGGCAGCACCGCCGGCACCGCCCCCATCCGCCACTGGTGCGCCTGCCGCGCCGCAGCCGGAGCCGAGTTTCCTGATCTCGTATGCGGCAGCGGCCGGAAGGCTGGACGGGCTGGACCCGGCGGAGGCGGACGAGCAGCTCAGGGACTGGGCCCGCACCGGGCTGGCCGCCCAGCTGGAGATGGACACCGCGCGGCTGCGCGACGCGAGCTTCGATGCCCTTCCGGTCCGCGATACTGGCCTCGCCGACGTCACCCGGCAGCCCATCGGCCCTGGACGCGCACTGGACGACGGGAACGGCGTGCTGCACCTGCTGGTCCCGCGCGGCGATCCGCACCGGGCCCGTACCGTCGGGCTGCTGCTGGACCAGCATCGCGCCGACGCAGGCGCTGATCCGCCGAAGGTTCAGCTGCACGACTACGAGATCCTCCCCGGCCCGCGGGCGATCTCGATGACGGTCGGGAAGCCTGTTCCGGCGGCCGAGGTGCGGGCGGCGAACGGGTACGTCTCGATGCGCGTGGACGGGCTCGGTGAGCTGACCGATTTCCTGGCGAAGACCCGGCACCTTGCGGGGCTGGAGGTGCGCGGGGCGGAGACCTGGGCGGAAGGCTGGAACTGGCCCGACGTGCCGGCCGCGGCGATCAGCGTGGAAGACGTTTCCGTCCTGCAACGGGGTTATTCCGCGACGTCCGGTCCGCTGCCCGGCTTCTCCCTGGACCCGGGTCCGGATGAGACCGTGGACGACCTGCGTGCCCTCGTGCCGGGGCTGAGCCCGGCGACGGCCGAAAAGGTGGCCGCCGGGGGTGGGAGCGAACTCCGGCAGGGGATCGTGAACGCGCTTTTCGGTGACGAACCGCCACCGGCGGGGCTTCCCGCGGACCGTACCCGACTCTGGGCCCTCCTCCAGGCGCTGGACGGGCGGCCGGCTTATAGCCAGGCGCGGTTCGATGGGCCGCTGGCCGGCACCGAGGTCGGGATGTCGCTATTCTACGCGGATATCCAGGCGAAGAACTGGGCGAACGGGGTTGGTGACGGAGTACCGGCCAAGGCCGTTCCCGGGTTCGTTCCCGATCCGGACGCGGCGACCCCGTGGGGGCACTGCCCCGAGGGCGACCAGTCGCTGAGCGAGTCGGGCAGGCTCTGGTTCGGGCAGGCCGAATCCGGCTTCGCCTTCGGCACCAACCGCATCAGCATGGGCGCCCAAGCGACAAGGCTGTTCGCGAAGTCCGATGGCGACGCCGGTGCCGAGGTCGAGCCCAGTTACGCCGCCTCCCGCGGACTCGCGTGGTGGGACAAGCATTTCCAGGCTGTTTCGGATTTCGAACCGCAGTATCAGCGCGTGGATCAGATCATGCGCTGGAGCGGCGCGCTGGAGTGGTTGGTCACCAAGACGGGCCAGCGGCTGCCGGAGCCGGCCAGTCCGGCGAATCCCGGTCTCCGGTTCGCGGAATGGTATAGCCAGCACCAGGAACTGAAGGAACGGTCTCCGATCGACTTCGTGACGCCGCCGTCCGCGACGCAGGAAGCGGTACTGGCGAAGCCGTCGAAGACCTTCAAGGACTGCGGGTCCACCACGATCACCGGTGGTGTTTCGCTCGGTGACCTGCTCACCCGGCGAGGAGACCGGAACTACCAGCCCGAGCTGCCCCCGCCGGTCCGCCGCGCCGGTCTGATCGAGAGCTCCACTTTGGACCCGGCGACCAGGACCGGGCAGATCAAGGATGTCTCGCTCGACGGCGCCGGCAAGGTGGAGAGCTACCGCGAGCGAACGTTCTCGCCGCTGGCCGAGGGCAAGGCGGCCGTCGAGACCATCGCCAGCGGCCGCAAGGAAGTTTCCCTCGGCGGCCTGAAGGTCCAGGACGACGCGAGCGCTGCCCGGCAGGTCAAGAACGAGTTCACCGCGGGTGCGGGAATCGTAGAGGAGACGGTCGAGGTCCAGGGCACCGTGCTGGGCACGCTGCGGGCGGCGAAGGACCGCGACTCGGTCGACATCGCCTGGCAGCGAGGCACGGTGGACCGGGCCGTGCGGCTGTCCAAGTTGATGCAGGAGCGCTGGGGCGCCGAGCCCACCGACGGGGCTTTGCTCAGCTACCAGAAGCCCGGCGGCGGGATCCAGTACCAGCTGGACGGGCCGGATGGCCCGTGGCTGGTGACCGCCAGAGAGCTGTCGTCGCCCGATGGCGAGCTCACCTTCCGGCTCGGCGCGCCGCCTGCCCAAGGTGGCCGCGCGGAATACACGCTGGGCGGTCCGCGAGGGCCTCCCGAGCTGGGCGGGCCGGAGCAGATGCTGGCCATCACCCCGAGGAACGGCGAGCATTCGGCGAGGATCGAGCCCACTGACACGCCGGCGTCGGGCGCCAGGGCCGTCCAGGTTGCCACTTTGGAAGGGGAGCCCTTCCCCGTTTCCCAGCGCGGCGAGCAGTGGCTGGTGCCGCGAAAGGAGCTCGACCGCGGGACCGAGTTCTCCGCCGCGTTCGCGAAGTTCAACGACCTCGACCAGGCGATGGCGGCGGCCAAGACGGCAGGGGACCGCTATGCCAGGGCAGTTTCCCTCGACGGGAGCGGGGTCGCGCTGGTCGACAAGGACAAGGTGACCGTCGTGTCGAACTTCCATCCCTGGTCGACCTCCGTGCTCAACGCGATCGTTCCGGGACACCCGGCGCCGCTGTTCGCCTTCGCGGGTAAGGAAATCCGGTACGTCGGACTGGAGCCGGTCAAGGCCGATCCCGGCAAGCAGGCCGAACATTCGACGCTCGGCCAGGCGCTGGGCAAGGGGATGGACGTGTTCGTGCACGAGAACGCCCGGGTACTGCACGGGCAATCGGACGGTGCGTTCATCGCGGACGTGCTACCCCGCGAGACCGCCGTGACCATCGTCCAGGCCACCGTCGAGACGCCCGCGGGCACGCAGAGGTCGGTCTGGCAGCCCGACATCCGCGTGTACCAGGACGTCCAATGGCAGCGGGTCGGCGTCGGCGGCATCCCGTCGGGCGGCGGATTCTTCCGCGGCCCTGGTTTCGGCACCGTCGTGACCGGCCCGCCCCCGAGCACGGCCGCTACGACCACCACCGCCGCCGCCAATAGTCCCAGCGCGCCTGTCCCGGCGGCCGGGGACAGGCTGGCGATCCTGCTGGTCTGCCCGGACATCGACCCGGCGCTGCCGGGGTGCGGGTCGTGACCGCATCCCGCGGCGGGCGGCCGATCAGGCTCGTCGACGGCTCCCCGCTCGCGCGGGCGGTCACCGAGGCCGGCCACGCGTACCGGCGGAAGGACGTGTCCACTGTGGACGCTGCCTACCGCCGGGCTTGCGAGCTCGCCGCCGCGGACGGCGGTGGGGAGGTCTGGGACGTGCTGGCGGTCGAGCACTCCGCACGACTGCTGGAGCTGGCAGACGCCGCACGGGCGCTGGACCGGTGCGAGGAGTACCTGGCCGAGGCGGGCCCGGAGCATGTCGAACTCCTGTTGGTGCGCGCGGAGATCCATGGCTCACTGGGCGACCACACCGCGGCCGCGGCCGACGCCGGGTCGATCCGTGCCGCGCTCGGCGACCGGACCTGGTCGCTGACCGCCGACAGCCATGCGCGGCTGCTCCGGGCGGAAGGGCTGGCCGCCGCGGACCGCCATGAGTTCGGTCGGGCCGGAAAGCTGCTGGGCGGAGCAGGGCGGGCCTTCTTCTCCGCGGGGAACGAGACCGCGGTGGCCGCGATCGACAAGGACCTGCGGCAGATCGAGGTCCAGCGGGGTGCGGAATCCGCCGTGGATCAAGCACTTCAGGCCGAGCAGCCGAGGACGGCCGCCGACTACCTGCGGCTCGCCCTGGCCCTCAAGCGCGACCTGCGGTACGAGAAAGCCGCCGCCGTGCTGCGCGAAGGCGTGGACGATCCCGGTGTCGACCCGGCGCTGCACCTGGAACTGCTGTGCGAGCTCATCGTGCTGCTCCGCGCGATCCGCCGGTACGGAGAGGTCGAAGCGCTGTATGCGCGACTCGCGATGGCCGCCCAGCAGGTCCCCGATCGACGGCTGGCGCAGAAGACCTTGGACCGGGTGCAGACCACCGGCTTGCTCGGCTCGACCCAGTTCGAGCATGAGCTCGGCCTCGCTCGCCGCCTGGTCGACGAGACCAGGCTCAACGACCCGGAGACCAAGGATCGCCCCCGTCCCGCGAAATGCCGGTGGCGGCTGGACAAGGCCGAGGAGACGCTGCACCGGCTCTCCAAACAGACGCGGCACGGCGTGGACGCCATCACCTGGCACCTGGCCGCCGCGGAACTCGAACTGGCCAGGCATCTCCTCTCCAACAAGGAAGACCTCCTCACCGAAGCGGTCAAGCACCTCCTCACGGTCATCGATCGCACCGACGGGACATCGCTGATGGAGGTCAGGGCCTCGGCGCTGCGTCTGCTCGGCCACACGTACTACTTCCAGGCCGACGCGCGGAATCTCGACGACCGCGCCGCGCGCTGCTGGGATGCGGCGTACCGCATCGAGGAGGACGTCGCCGGACGGCAGGAAACCGTCGAGGTGCGGCTGGGGATGCTGCTGGCCGCGCCGGACGAGCACGACGAGCGGGTCAGGGCGGCCGCCGCGGCGGTGCATCGTCGGCACGTCACGGCCGAGGCTTTGCCCGAGGGCGAGCAGGAGCCCGACGAGTGGAACCCCGAAGCCATCGCCGCGGTCGTCGCCGCGATGGAGGCGGCCAAGGGAGCGACGATCCTCGGTGACACCCGCCGCGACCTGCCCAGGCTGAACGACCTCGCGGGTGCGCGGCGATGGCTGGCGGAGGTGACCCGCGACCTGCCCCGGTCCCAGGCCGTCTGGATGATGCACGCGACCCCGGGCTGGGTGCATCACGCGCTCCTCTGGCGCGACGGTGGTGTCGCGTACACCTCGGTCCCGGCGCGGGCCGACCTGCTCATGGACGCGATCAGGCGCCTCAGGTCCTACTGGAGCGAAGCCGCCTTGGACCCAGGTATCAGCGATGGTGGCTTCGAACGGTCGCTCGCGGACATCGCCGAAATGATCGGCGTCGCCCACGTGCTCCCCGGGTTGATCCCACCGGAGGTCGGCCGGATCGCGATCGTGGCGGGCGGCGACCTGTCCGACATCCCGTTCGCGGGCATCCTGATTCCGAAAACCGGGGAGCGCGTCGCCTCGCGGTACGCGCTGTCCGACCTGCCCTGCCTGTCCGCGCGGCGCTCGCTCCAGCAGCGATCCCGGCGCCAACGCGGCGACCGCAGGCTGCTGGTCAGCCCGCCTGACGACCAGCTCACCAAGGCCGGGAAGCCGCCCTGGCGTAAACGGCGGGACCTGCTGAAAGACGAGAACGCCACGCCGGCGGCACTGCGGGCGAAACTGGCGGCGCACCAACATCGGCTGGTCCGGATCGACAGCCACGGCGAGCACGCGCACGAGGATTCGGACCGGTCCAGCTTGCAACTCGCACCCGCGGGCCCGAACGGCCAGGTCAGTCCGGAGGAACTACAGGAGATGGACCTGAGCCACTGCGGAACCGTGGTACTCGGCGCCTGTGAATCCGGCATGGCGCAGCGCCGGGGCCGGGACGAACGCACCGGTTTCGTGCGCTCCGCGGTACAAGCGGGCGCGGCCTCGGTGATCGCGGCCAGGTGGGTCGCCGCGGATCCCGTGGCGGCGGTCGTGCTGGACCGTTTCGAACGCCGCGTCCGCTACCTGCCGCGTGATGTGGCGCTCCAGCGTGCCCAGCTCGACGTGCTGGCGGACGCCGGAGGACTCCTGACCGGCGTGCCCGCTCACGATCATCCGGCCCGATGGGCCTGCTGGACCCTTTACGGCGACGCCGGCCGGCAGACCGGGGCCGGCCCGGCCCGGCGCTTGCTTCGCCGCATCCTCGACAACTGGAGGTTCCGTGCCCTATCCCGCCAGATTCACCAGGTCCAAGGTCTTCGTCTCGTTCGCCGGCGATGACCGGCCGATGGCCGAGCGGCTCGGGAAGGAGCTGGACGAGCGCGGCATCGAGGCATTCATCGACGTGCAGCACATCCTGCCCGGTGAGAACCTCGTGCTGGCCATCGATAAGGCCATCGACGAGTCCGACTACTTCGTGCTGCTGTGGTCGCGGCACACGGTCGACCGCCCCTGGGTGGACCTGGAGTGGACCACCGCACTCGCGCGCGACCTCGACCGCCGGCGCTCCTTTCTGTTCGTCGTGCGCCTGGACAGCACCCCGTTGCCTCCGATCCTGGGCATGCGCAGGTACCTCGACGCCTTCGGCTCCTGGGAGGCGGTCGCGGACGAGCTCGCGGCGACCTGGCACCGGGACCGGGAGGTCGGGATGCCCGTACTGCCCGCACTACGTGAAGTGGACGTATTCGACGGCGAACCGACAATCGTCCTCTACGTGCGCAACCTGGACCTTTCCGTGGCGCATGTGGTCGCGATGCCGTCCTCGGTCACCGGGGCTGAGCTGAAGGACGAGGTGCGCAAGGCACTCGCGCTCCCGGACCGGGTGCCGGCCCTGGACGGCAAGGTGGGGCTGAACTTCCACTATCGGTTCAGCATCGACGGCGAGACGATTCCCGATCAGTCGTCTGCCCTGCGCATCACCGACGGCAGCATGATCGACCTCGAGGTGACGATGAGCTCCTGGGGGCCCAAGGGGTCGAACGGCGATGTCACCTACCGGCGGAAAGCGCTCGGCTCCGAACGGGACGAGCCCGCCAAGCTGCATCCGGATATGCCCCACGTCCTGATCAACTCGGCCTTCGAGCATCTGGAACCCCGCCCGCGCTGACCTGGCTCCAGGCGAACCCGTAGGAAAGGCGTGGTACCAGGTCGAAGAACTCCCCGTGCACCTCGCCGCAGGGATCCGCGGAAACCTCTTCCCGGTTCTCCCACGAGTCGCCGACCTCCATCGGCAACGTCTTCTGCAGCCGCCAGATCGATTCCGGCACGCGGTCGCGGCCGAACCGGACATGCACCTGGAACAGGTCACAGGGATAGCTGGGCGTGGCCACGTAGTACGGGGCGATCGGCCGGTCCGGTGAAAGCCGCAAGCGAAAAGCGTACTCATGCTCCTTGTTCCGGCCGAGCGGATAGGGCAATTGCAGGACGAACCCGACACGGTTGGGTGATTTCATGACGCGCTCGGTGAGCACGCCCCCGTACAGCACATCCAGCCCGAGGTCCCGCAGCGACCCGTGACCGGTCCACCCCTCCGGGGTAGCCAGCGTCAGGCCGAGTTCCACCGTTTCCAGGCCGTCCCGGTCGGCGACGATCCGCCGGGTCTCGATCACCTCGGGTACCGGCAGGTCGAGCACCACCGAGGTGCGGAGTTCGGTGGTATGCCAGGGTTCCGGCGAATCGATCGACGGCAGCCGGTCCGGGTGTTCCTGTTCCACCGCCTTCTGAGCGATCATGTGGCACCCCTTCTCGGCCCAGCGCCGCACCGTCTTGACCACGCGGTCGACCACCGCACCGACTTTCTTGAGCCGCGCGTCGCAATGTCGCTCGTGCTGGTGTTCGTAGAGCCCGAAGGCCGCGGACGTGGTCATGGCCAGATCCCTTGGCAGGTCCTCGACCCATTCCCGCAGGCGGCCGATGAGCAGGGTGCGGGTCCGCTCCGGCCCGTCCTCCGGTGTGATTCCGCAGGCCCGCCGCAGCGCCGGCCCGATTCGTTCCTTGATGTCCGCGTCCTGCACACCCCGTCCCTTGAACAAGCGCTTCAGTTCTTCCTCGAGTTCGGTGACGTTCGGGTCCATTGGCTTCCTCCAGTTCGGAATGGGGAAGTGTAGAGCGGAATCGGAACATGACGAAGACCGTCCGGTCGGTTCGTTTTCCAACGCCGCTGGTCAACGCCGTTTCCACGGTTTCCAATCTGTCTGGAAACCCTCAACTCCTTTGCCGCCGGGTATGCCGCGGGCAGACTTGATCTATCGGAACAGGTCCCCGGAGAACCGGGAAAAACACCGCCGAACCAGGGGAAATCTACTTTTGTGGGGGAGGTGAATTGTCGTGCACACGCATTTGCTGTCGATTTGCTAATAGCGGCGTCGCTCAGGTCGCGTCCCTGCTATCCGCCGAACCGAGGTACCGAGTGCTCATCACCAGCAAGAACCGGCTGAACGCCCTCGACGACCTGGCACCCGTGCCGGTCGGCGAGTTCTCCACGGCCGAAGCGATCGACCTGTCCTACCAGGGGTTGCCCGAGCCGCAGCGCCGTCTGTTCGGTTTGCTGGCGCTGCATCCCGGACGGGACATCGCCGCGCACAGCGCCGCGGCGCTGGCCGGGCTCGGGGTCGCGGAGGCCGGACGGCTGCTCGGCCGGCTGGCCGCCGCGCACCTGATCATCCAGCGGCACGGCGGGTACTGGCAGTTCGACGAGCTGGTGCGGGCGTTCGCCACCGGGCGGGTGCTGGCCGAAGTTCCCCGCGCCGAGCAGGACGCCGCGGTGACCAGGCTGCTCGACCTCGCGCTGGCCAGAACGGCGGCCTGCGACGAACTGCTGGCACCGCAGCGTTACCGGCCGCCGCCGGTTCCGGGTGGGGAAGCGCCGGAGGCGGCCGAAGGGTTCGCCGAATGGCGCACCGCGTTGTCGTGGCTCGACCTGGAATGGCCGAACCTGGTCGCGTTGTGCGGGCTGGCCGCCTTGCGCGGGGAGTACCAGCGGTGCTGGCGGCTGGCCTTCCTGCTGCGGGACTTCTTCTTCCGCACGAAGCTGTGGGAGCCGTGGATCGGGACGCACCAGCACGCCGTCGCTTCGGCGACGGCGGCGGGCGACACCACGGCGCTGGCCATGACGTTGAACAACCTCGGCATGGCGCACGCGGACCGCGGCGATCTGGGCACCGCTCGCGGCCACTACGAACAGGCGCTGGCGTTGTTCCGCGAAGCCGGGGACGAACACGGCAGCACCGGTGCGCTGGCCAACCTCGCCTGGGTCAACCTGTACCTCGGCGAACACCTGGCCGCCCGGCGCGACCTGGGGATCGCGCTGGAGTTCCACCGGCGCGCCGGTTCGGCGCGCAACGTCGCGATCACCCTGCGCGGGATCGCGCTCGCCGAGGTCGAGCTGGGAGCGTTCGGCGACGCGCTGCGCCACGCCGAGCAGGCCCGCGACGATTTCCTCGGGGTGGAACTCGACGCGGCGATGTCGGCGAGCTGTCTCGCGTGGGTGCGTTACCGGGCGGGGCAGGCCGCGGAGGCCGCCGCGTGCTACCGGCAGGCCGTCTCGCTGGGCGAACGCGGCCGGAGCCCGTTCGAGGTGGCCCGCGCCAAGACCGGTCTCGGCAACCTCGCGGCCGCGGCGGGCTCGGGCGCGGAGGCGGCGCAATTGTGGGCACAGGCCGACCGGCTGCACCCGGGCATCAACCCGGTCACGGTCGGTGAGGCTCGTGCCCGCCAGGCGTGGCAGAGCGCCGGGGGAAGGCGCTAGCTCGCGGCGCCGGTGGCCAGCGGTGATGGACGTACCGGCGAGTCGGGCCGGACGTTGACCGCGTGCCAGTTAGCCTGCTGCTCGATGCGCGCCGTAGGCGCACGATGACGAGCCGAGGAGATGCAGGCGATATGGCGCAACAAGTCCGGGTTGAGATGCTCGACGACCTCGACGGCAGCGAGGCCACCCAGACCGTCCCGTTCAGCCTGGACGGCGTGACCTACGAGATCGATCTCTCCGAACACAACGCGGCGGGACTGCGGGACGAACTGGCCCGCTATGTCGCCGCCGGCCGCCGGACCGGGGGCCGGAAGCTGCGCGCCGCGACCGGCGAGTCCGTCGACAACGGCCAGCGCGAACGCAACCGCGAGATCCGCACCTGGGCGCAGGACAACGGCTACCAGCTCGCCGACCGGGGACGGATCTCCTCGGAGGTCATCGCGGCCTTCGACGAGGCGCGGCGGGAGCCAGCCAAGCCGGCCGCCCGCAAGCGCGCGCCGCGGAAGAAGGCAGCCGCGAAGTAGCGGAGTGAAGGACGTCCTGCCCGTCCCGGCGGGACGTCCTTCGCGTCAGGCGGCCGAAGCCGACTTCGACCGTTTCGGCGGCCACCACACCTGCCGCGGCGGCGCCGGCGCGCGGTCGTCCGACTGGTTCAGCTCCTCCGCTCCGTCCTGCCAGCGCCCCCAGTGCAGAGCGCAGAGTCCTCTCGCGATGGATACCCCGGTGCAACGGCTACGGCGGCATGCGTCGTACTCGCCCATGTTCGGCGTCCCTCTCCCTCTCGTCGCGTCCCCCGTGCGTGGTCCAGAATAAGTGACACAGCCGCGAATTCAGTAACAGTTCGGTGGCTCCGTGTGGTCGGTACAGTGTCGTGATGCCTGCACCGGACGCCGTCGTGGTCGGCTCGGGGCCGAACGGTCTCGCGGCCGCGGTGGTGCTGGCCAGGGCCGGGCTGCAGGTCGAGCTGCGGGAGGCCGCGGCCGAGGTCGGTGGCGGGCTGCGGTCCGCCCATCTGTTCGACTCCGAGGTGCTGCACGACATCTGCGCCGCGGTGCACCCGATGGCGGCGGCCTCGGCGTTCTTCCGCGAGTTCGACCTGCGGGCGCGTGGCGTCGAGCTGATCCAGCCGGAGATCGCGTACGCGCATCCTCTCGACGACGGCCGCGCCGGTCTCGCGTACGCCGACCTGGAGCGGACCTGCGACCGGCTGGGACCGGACGGCGCGAGATGGCGACGGCTGATGGCCCCGCTGGTCCGGCGCAGCCAGGGCCTTGTCGACCTGCTGCTCTCCGACCTCCGCCGGCCGCCGGTGGACCCGCTGGCCGCGGCCATGCTGCCGCCGCGGGTACTGGCCCAGGGCACCCCGCTGGCGCGGCACCTGTTCCGCGGGCCGGAGGCGCCGGCCCTGCTCGCCGGGGTCGCCGCGCACGCCGTTGGCAGGCTGCCCAGCCTGCCGTCCGCGGCCACCACCCTGCTGCTCGGGCATCTCGCGCACGGCACCGGCTGGCCGCTGCCCCGTGGCGGCAGCCGCCGGATCGCCGCCGCCATGGTGGACGACTTCGTGGCGCACGGCGGGGTCGTGCACACCGGCTGCCCGCTCACCGCGCTTCGTGAGCTGTCCGGGGTACCCGCGGTACTGCTCGACCTCGGCCCGCGAGGGCTGCTCGACGTGGCGGGCCCGCAGCTGCCGCCGGGCTACCGGCGCCGGCTCGAGGCGTACCGGTACGGGCCCGGCGTGGTGAAGGCCGACTTCCTGGTCTCCGAACCGGTTCCCTGGAAGAACCCGGCGCTCGGCCTGGCCGGCACCGTGCACCTCGGCGGTGACCAGCGGGCTGTCTTCGCCGGCGAGAACGCGATGGTGCGCGGGAGTCGCACGGACGACCCGCTGGTGCTGCTGGTGGACCCGATGGCGCAAGACGATTCGCGCGGCAGGCCGGGGAAGCGGCCGGTGTGGGCGTACTGCCACATGCCCCCCGGCGACGGCGCGGACGCCGGGGAGCTGATCACCGCGCAGATCGAGCGGTTCGCGCCGGGGTTCACCGACACGGTGCTGGCCTGCCGCAGCGTCACCGCGCCGGGCATGGCCGCGTACAACCCGAACTACGTCGGCGGCGACATCGGTGCCGGCGCGGTCACGGTGCGCCAGCTCTTCGCCAGGCCGGTGCCGCGCTGGAATCCTTACCGCACCCCGCTCGGCGGGGTCTACCTGTGCTCGGCGGCCACTCCGCCGGGGCCGGGCGTGCACGGGATGAACGGCTACTTCGCCGCCTGCTCCGCCCTTCGCCACGAGTTCGGCATCCGGACGCCGCCTTCACTCGCTCCGGCATAGCAGGCGAAAGTACCTTGTGCGTGATCGCCGGACGGGCCAGAGTTTCGACCGGAACGGCCAGCTGGGGAATGGGACTAATCGATGCGAAAGTTGCGGGTGCTCGCCGCGGCCGGAATGGCCGGGGTGTCTCTGTTGTCCGGTGCGGTGGGGGTTTCCGCGGCACCGCTCGACGACGGCAGCCGGCAGGTCGTGGTGCGCGACGGCGCCACCCAGCCGGTGTACGACTACCAGGAGGCCGTGCGCGAGAAGGTCTACGTCGAGACGCCGGTGGACAGCGACCGCGATGGCAGGCACGACAAGCTCGCGGTTTACGTGATCCGACCGAAGGAGACCGACCACGGCCTCAAGGTGGCCGCGCTGGTCGAACCGAGCCCGTACAACGGCGGCACGCTCGACGTGCCGTATCACCCGGCCGAGGTCACCGGCGAGCCGACGACGGCGCCGTGGTCGCCGCCGACCGGCCCGTGGCCAGGGGTGAACTACGGCCGGATGTACTACGACAACTACTTCGTCTCCCGCGGTTACGCCGTGCTGGCCGCGGACACCCTCGGCACCGGCGACTCGGAAGGCTGCCCGACCGCGATCGGTGAGGACGAGAAGGTCGGCATGAAGACCGTCGTCGAATGGCTCACCGGCAAGGCGAAGGCGTTCACCGCGGACGGCGAGGAGATCAAGGCGGGCTGGTCGACCGGGAACGTCGCGATGACCGGCAAGAGCTACAACGGCACGCTGCCGGTGGCGGTGGCCAGTACCGGGGTCGAGGGCCTGAAGACGGTGGTGTCGATCTCCGGCATCACCAGTTGGTACTCCTACTACCGGGCCAACGGGGCGGTGGTGTCGCCGGGCGGCTACGTCGGCGAGGACGCGGATCTGCACGCCAAGGTGGTGCTGACCCGCAAGAACCCGGAGGTCTGCGCGGCGCCCATGCACGAGATGGAGACCGCGATGGACCGGGTCAGCGGGGACTACAACGCGTTCTGGGACGAACGCAACTTCGCCAAGGACCTCGGGAATTTCAAGGGCAGCGTGTTCCAGGTGGCCGGCATCAACGACTGGAACGTGAAGCCGAAGAACTTCTCGGACCTGTGGACCGCGCTCGGTGAGAACCACATCCCGCGCAAGCTCTGGCTGCACCAGGCGGCGCACGACGATCCGCTGTACGTGGCGGAGAAGGACTGGATCACCGCCGCCCACCGCTGGTTCGACCACGCGCTCTACAACGTGGACAACCAGGTGCAGCGCGAGCCGATGGTGCGGTTCGAGACCGAGCCCGGCAAGTGGACCACCTACCGGAACTGGCCGGAGCCCGGTGCACGTGACCTGACCCTGCGCTTCGGCGCGAGTGCCTCGGCCGCGCAGCCCGGTGTACTCACCCCCGGCTGGGCGCCCGGTTCCGGGCGTCGGCAGAACTTCGTGGACGATCCTGCCCGCACCGCGGAGAGCCTGGTCGAGCCGGTGGACAAGGCGGACCCGAACCGGCTGCTCTACGTCTCCGATCCGCTGCCACGGGACGTCCGGATCTCGGGCACGCCGGAGATCTCGGTGCGGGCGTCGGTGGACGGTCAGTCGCCGTACCTGAGCGCGTTGCTGGTGGACTACGGCAAGGACGAGCGGATCACCGGGTTCGGCCCCACCGAGGAGAGCTGGTGCTTCGGCGACAGCGTCGACGGCGACTCCGGCTGCCGGTCGCATTACCGGTACAGCACCGCGGAGACCGGCTACCAGGTGATCAGCCGGGGTTGGATGGACGTGCGCAACCGGCACTCGGCCTCGGTCACCGAGCCGATCAGGGCGGGCCGGGACTACACGTTCGACTGGCCCATGGAGCCGCGGCAGTACCAGCTCAAGGCGGGGCACCGGCTCGGCGTGGTGCTGCTGGTGACCGACCGCGACTACACCCTGCGGTACCCGGCCGGCACAAAGATCTCCGCCATGCTCGGCCAGAGCAGCGTCCGGATTCCGCTGGCGGGGTAGGGAAAGCGAGTATGAGCGGGCACATGTCGCCGGAGGAGTTCCGGGAGCACGGCAAGCAGGTGGTCGACTGGATCGCCGACTACCTGAGCACGATCGAGTCGCATCCGGTGCGCTCGCAGGCGCTGCCCGGCGAGGTCCGGGCCGCGCTGCCCGCGCATCCGCCGGAGCACGGCGAGCCGTACCGGAACGTGCTCGACGATCTGGAAAGCCTGGTGCTGCCCGGGGTTACGCACTGGCAGCACCCGAGCTTCTTCGCCTACTTCCCGGCCAACGCGACCGGTCCGGCGATCCTCGGCGACTTGCTCTCGGCCGGCCTCGGGGTGCAGGGCATGGTCTGGGCGACCAGCCCGGCCTGCACCGAGCTGGAGACGGTGGTGGTGGACTGGCTGGCCGAGCTGCTCGGACTGCCGGACGGGTTCCGCACCGATTCGGCGGGCGGCGGGGTCATCCAGGACTCCGCGTCCAGCGCGAGCCTGGTCGCGGTGCTCGCCGCGCTGCACCGGGCCAGCTCGGGTTCGGTCGGTGCGGAGGGGATCGACGGCCGGTACACCCTGTACGTGTCCTCGCAGACGCACTCCGCGCTGGAGAAGGCGGGCCGGATCGCGGGTATCGGCGCGGCCAACGTGCGCGTGGTGGATGTCGACAAAGCGACCCTGGCTATGGATGTGGCGCACCTGCGGACGCTGGTCGAGGCGGATCTGGCGGCCGGTGCGGTGCCCACGCTGGTGTGCGCGACGATCGGTACCACCTCGACCACGGCCATCGATCCGGTCGCCGAGATCGGTGGGCTGTGCCGGGAGTACGGGATCTGGCTGCACGTGGACGCGGCCTACGCCGGCGTGGCCGCGGTGTGCCCGGAACTGCGCTGGATCAACGACGGGGTCGCGGAGTACGCCGACTCCTACGCGACCAACCCGCACAAATGGCTGCTCACCAACTTCGACTGCACGGTGCTCTGGATGGCCGACCGGGCGCCGATGGTCGACGCGCTGTCGATCCTGCCGGAGTTCCTGCGCAACTCGGCCACCGACTCCGGCGCGGTGATCGACTACCGGGACTGGCAGGTGCCGCTGGGCAGGCGGTTCCGCGCGCTCAAGCTGTGGTCGGTGATCCGCTGGTACGGCGCGGAAGGACTGCGCGCGCACATCCGCGACGGGATCGCACTGGCCGCCGAGTTCGCCGCGCTGGTACGCGCCGACCCCGGTTTCGAGCTGCGCGAGCCGCACCCGTTCGGCCTGGCCTGCTTCCGTCCACTATGGACTGATCTGGACCGGGAGGCGGCCAACGCGAAGACGCTGGCGCTGATGGAGCGGCTGAACGACTCGGGCTCGCTGTACCTGAGTCATACCAAAGTGGACGGTCAGGTGCTGCTGCGGATGGCGATCGGCGGCCCGGCCACCCGGCGACAGCACGTCATCGAGGCATGGGAGCACATCCGCGCTGCGCGCTGAAGACGCCTTCAGCGCGGGATCCCTCCCCGGCGATCCGGCTAGCTTGGCTCCGGAAGGGAGGAGCCATCGGTACCGTCCGCCTTCTGCCCGGAGTCGTCGGAGTCCGACATTCCCCAGTCAGACTCGGACATCGACGGGCGTACGGAACCGAGGACCGGACCGGGGCCCTATCGGGTCGAGATCTTCGCCAGCCATGACGACGACGCCGAAGACATTGACACCCTTACCGACTACCTGAATCGGCTCCAGCCAGCCTGGACGGCAGCGGGCCGGAAGGTCCAGGTGGTCGTCTGCCAGTACCAGACCCGGCTGGACGGCGGCACGGAAAAGTGCGGCCCCTACGTCGAGTTCGGCCCCGGCGACGGCGTCGACCAGTACAAGATCTACGACGCGGCTTCTCGGCAGCTATTGGACAAGTTCGACCTCAGGGGCTTCCCACGTTGTCCGGGAGTGATTTCTTATCCAGAGGGAGAGCAGGAGCCGTCACTGGTGATCTCCGTGCCCCGCCACCAGGACTTCATCGACCAGTGACCGGGTCGGTCACGATCCGGCGCCAGGTCGACCCCGGGTTGTGGGCAGTTTCCTTGGCCAGTCGGGTGGGGTCGGAGTCGGCGAGTTCGGCGGGGTTGTCGTTCAATCCGGTCGGGGTGGCGGAGTCGACATAGGGGGTACACACCGGTCTTCGGGTTACGTGGTGTCCCGTGTTCGCGCAGGCACCGATCCGCCAGCACATCAGCTCGAAGCTGATCCAGTGTGCGAGGCTCGCCCTTGACCTTGAGGGTGCGTGCTTCGCGGTCGGTGCGGGCGTAGATCGCTGTGCCGACTTCCACTGGCACAGCGACGATCAGGGTGGTCATGCCTTCGCCTTGGTGCACCAGTTCGACTTTGCGGTCGAGGCGGCGTCGTCGGGTACGGGCGGCGTGTCCGTTCGGGTCGATTCGGGCAACCACACGGTTCACGGCCCGCCGTAGTCCGGAGGGGTTCTTGCCTGCAAGCCGATCGCCCATCACTGCGTCGACTTCACGCGCCTTCTCATCGGAGAGCACAGTGGTGGCATCAAAGACTTTGGATGCCTTGTGCCCGTCGATGACCCCGGATTCCATGGCCTGCAACGTTTTCGGCAGTCGCGTCACCAACGCCTCGGCCAACGCGATCTGCTTACCGGCCATGTTCTCGGTAACCGCAAGCCCCAGCGCCAACTCCGCTGACGCCCCTCTGGTTCTTTCTTCAACCTCATTCAACCGCGCGATCAACCGGAGCTGCTCCGCCTCCAACCGGCACTTCTGCTCCTGAATAACCCGAATGTCCTTCAACAACTCACAAGCCTTGTCAATGTCCATACCCACAACTCTATCGGCGCCCCCCGACAAAACCGAGGTACCGAGCCCGCCCTACCAGTCAGGACAAGGGAAAGAGCTGCCCAGTCGGCACGATCTCCTGCGGAGTATTCGGACTGGACCAGAGCAGCTTCATAGATGCTTCCCCACCACGCTCGACCTGTTCCAGTCGGATCGAGTAATGCCTGCCAGCAGTGAGCCGGATGGCACCTTTGTCCACCGCCGGCCCATGCGGAACCGTGTTGTCCACCACCAACCGCCCGTCCACCCAGAGCCGGACCGTGTCATCCGAAACCGTGGTGAAGGTGTACTCACCGGTCTCACGCGGCACCACCCTTCCGGTCCACCGCGAGGAGAATCCCTCGGCCGGCACTGACGCGGCCGGCGAGCCGGTGAACTTCCAGTTGTAGTTCACCCCGGGGTCGGTCCTGGTCACCACGGGTTGGCCGGTGAAGTCGGGATTCGCCCAGAACTGCGCGGTCAGCCCCTTGCCGTGCCCCGGTCTGGCGAGCGCCGGGGTGCGTACCTTCAACTCGATCACGGTGGCGATTTCGTTGGTGGGCTTGCCTTCCGGGGTCAGCGTCACTCCGGTCGCGTCCTGGCCGACGCGCACCCGCTGGTCACTGCCGAGCACCCGCGCCCCGGTCACCCGGAACGGCGAGAGCGCGTCCAGCTTCAAGGATTGCCCGGCGGCGGGCCAGTTGTACACCGAGGCGTAGAGCCGGTCACCCTGGCGGCTGACCACACCCCAGTCCGGCTCGGCGACGATCCCCGGCGCGCCCGCGCCGTACACCGCGCGGCCCTGCCCGTTCGTCTTGAGCCAGTCGCCCATCTGCTTCAGCCGGTCCACGGACTCCTTCGGCACCACGCCGTTGCGGTCCGGGCCGACGTTGAGCAGGTAGTTGCCGCTGCGGCTGGCGATGGACGTCAGGTTGCGGGTCAGGTCGGTGGGCGACTTCCAGTTGTGATCCCAGTCGGTGTAGCCCCAGCTGCCGTTGAGCGTCATGCAGGACTCCCAGAGCTGGCCGTCCACCGGTTGCTCGGGGATCTCCTGTTCCGGGGTGCCGGTGTCGCCGTCCACCACGCGCCGCTTGCCGACCCGGTTGTTCAGCACGATGTTCGGGTCCAGGCTGCGGACGTAGGCCTCCAGCTCTTCGCCGTCGCGCTCGGTCCACGGGTTGTTCGGCCGGTCGGTGCTCCACTCGCCGTCGAACCAGAGCACCGCCGGGTGGTAGTTGTCGACGAGCTCCTTGAGCTGGGCGTACATCCGCTCCTTGTAACGCGGGAAGGTCGCCGGGTCGGCGAAGTCCGGGTCGTGCCAGTCCCAGATGCTGTAGTAGAAGCCCAGTTTCACGCCCTGTTCGTCGGTGGCGCGCTTGAGCTCCGCCATGATGTCGCGGTTCTTGTCGAAGGACGAGTGGTCGCGCAGGTTCCAGTCGTTCACCTTGGTCGGCCACATCGCGTAGCCCTCGTGGTGCTTGCTGGTGATCACCAGGTACTTCTGGCCGGCGTCCTTGGCGGTGCGCGCGATGGCGTTCGCGTCGAACCCGGCCGGGTTGAAGTCCGCGGCGAGCTTTTCGTACTCCGCCGCTGGAATCCGGCACTGCCGCTGGATCCATTCGGCGTCCTGGCAGGTGGTTCCGTCCGGTCGCTGGTACCTGCCCTGAAGCTGGGAGTAGGCGCCGAAGTGGATGAACATGCCGAACCGGTCGTCACGCCACCAGGCGGTGCGGTCGGCGGTGAACGGGTCGTCGGTGGCGTAGTTGGTGCCCGGCCCCTGGGCGGGGGCCGCCTGCGTCACGGCCGGCAGGGCGCCGGCCGTGAACGCGGCGGCCAGCAGGCACAACGCGGCGCGGAGCGGTGAGCGGGACGATCGAGACATGGCCGTCTCTCCTCGTTGAGGGGTCTACAGCTCGACGAGGAGAGACGGTAAAACAGCTATAGGTCGGATGTAAACAGCCCTATGGCGGTATCCTGGTAGATAGCACCCAGATGGACGCGCTATAGATCTGATGAATCAGTCGGTGAAGCTCAGATCGGCCATGGTCAGCGAACCGGTCGGCCGGACGTCGAAGGCCAGCTTGACGCTGCGCACCTTCGCCAGGTCGATCCCGGTGAACGCGCTCAGCGGCACCCGCACCGGGTTCAGCAGCAGGTGCGGGATGACGTCCTGGTCCGAGGTGGTCGGCGGGTACGCGAGCCCGGTGCCGAACTCGCCGGCCCGCGCGGCGGCGGACCTGCCGTCCGCGTCGGTGAGCACGAGGTGCAGGTCCTGCGCCTGCCCGCGCGGGTTGCGTTCGCTGGTGTAGTCCACCGCGGCCCGGAACTGCACCGCGGCGTACCCGCGCAGATCGCCGGCCGACTCCGGCACCTCGTTCGTCAGACTGTCCGAAGTGGACGACCAGTCCACCCGTTGCCCTTGCACACCGAGGAAACCCCAGCCGCGGTGCGGTTCGCGCTGCGGGTCGGCCTGGGCGAACCGCAGGCAGGAGTCGTTGGTCTCCATCGACTCCCCGCCGCAGGGCTGGGTGGTGAGCCCGCCGGCCGGGGTGACCGCCCCGCCGAGGTCGTTGACCCCGCCACGGGGGTTCGCGAACCGGTAGACGTCCTTGCGCCGGGCGGTCGCCGACGGCGGGTGGTACGACGTCTGCACCCCGGCCCCGATCCCCGAAGGCAACCGGCCGGCACCACGCCACAGCGGCGCGAACGCGTCCTCGCCGCCGAGGTAGTAGCGGAAGAACGCGCCCATATAGGCGTTTCCGGTGGCGAGCTGGTCCGCTTCGGTGAGCCTGGACGGCTGCCCCGGCGCGCAGGGTGAACCCGGTTCGCCGCGCCAGTCGTCCATCGAACCGGGCAGCCCGGCGCTTTCCGACCACATGCTGTTGAAGTAGTTGTGGTTCGCACCAGGCACGGTCACCACGTGCCGGGTCGCCCGGTCGCCGGCGATCCGGTAGCGGCCGTCGTCGTAGTAGTGCACGCCCTGAAGGTCGGAAACGTCGCCGTCGCAGGCGGGCAGCAAGCTCGCCATCGGCAGTCCGGTCGGGATGCGCCGCTCGAAGTCGGTGGCGGCCAACGGAAGCAGCGCACCGATCCGGTAGGGCTGCGGCCGCTGCGCGTTCTGCTCGACGGCGTTGACCACGCCTTCGCCACCTCGCGAATGGCCCATCAGGCCGATCCGGTCCAGGTCGAAGGAGCGGGCGACGGACCCGGGCACCGGTGCGCCCGGCTCGTCGCGCCATTTCCGCCACAGGTCGAGATGCGCCAGCACCAGCTCCCCGCGAGCCGGCTGCCCGTACGAGCTGTCCAGCGAGTCCGCCGCGTTGATTCCGTTGGCGCTGACCGAAATCACCCCGTACCCCTGGGACGCCAGCGTCCTGGCGAGCGCGGCGTAACCGAGATGGCTGTCGATCGGCTTCTTGCCCTCCGGGCACGGCCAGCTCGAATCCGCCTGGTCGGTGCCCGGCTGGTAGCAGGTCGCGTGCCTGCCGTGCAGCAGCACGACCAGCGGGTACGGCCCGTGCTCGCTGTCGGCCGGGTAGTAGACCTGGCCGGTCAGCTCCACCGGGCCGGGAAAACTGGTCGGATGGAACACGTCGTCGCCCAGCGTGTAGCCGGTTTCGGCGACCGGATGCGGTCCGGGTGCAAGTGGATCTGGTACCTCGGCCGCGGTCGCGGACAGCGGGGTGAGTGCGGCGGTCACGGCCACGGCCGCGAGCGCCAGCCTGCTCCAGCGCCGCATCAGCGCGCCTCCCTGGTCAGCGTGCCGACGGTGGTCGCCGGGCCGGTTCCGTACCGGTAGGACACCTCGGTGCCGGTCCGCACGTCTTCCAGGCCGACGTTGAGCGAGCGCTGGTCCACGGCACCGATCCCGCGGCCGACCGGCTTCCCGTCGATCAGCACGGTCGGATCCAGTGCCCGCAACGGGAAGTCCCCGTCGATCCGCAGCCGGAGCACCTCCGACACCGGCTGCGCGCCGGCGCGCAGGGAGATCGGCGCGGTCAGCGGAACCTCGTCCACGGTCATGCTGGGCCCGCGCGCGACGGTGGTGCCGGCCGGGGCGGACCGCAGCTGGGCGGCCACGGTGTTCGGCAGCGCGGGCGGGCCATCGGTGTTGCCGGCTTGGGCGGCCGGGGCCCTTGGCACGTCCTCCGGCTCGCCGGGTTCCGCGGCGCTGGACAGCACGGTCCAGGTGATCGCCCCGGCCAGCAGGGTGAGCGTGAAGGTGATCCCGATGGTCCAGGTTCTCGGTCGTGAACGCACCATTACTCCCCGAAGCTGGTGGAAAATTTTCACCAGGCTATGGGCAGTGGTTGATCATGTCCACGCGTTGGTCGAGATAGGACTCCAGGGTCACCGCCAGCACTGCGGTCACGTCCGGGGCGAAACTGGCTTCGGCCAGCCCGCCCCACAACCAGAGCCTGGCCAGCCCGTGCAGCGCGGCCCACAGCGAGGCTGCGGCCAGCCGGGGATCGGTGCCCGCCCGCCAGCCCGCCGACGGCACCGCCGCCACCATGCCGGCGAACAGGTCGAAAACAGCGCTGCTGTGCCGCACCAGCTCCGGATCGGCGGGGTCGATCAGGTCGTGCCGGAACATCAGCTCGAACCTGGCCGGCCGCGCCAGCGCGAAATCGACATAGCTGTGGCAGGCGGCCAGCAGCACCTCGCGCGGCGAACCGTCCGGCAGCTCGTCCTTGCGCCCGTACAGTTCCTGGAACCCGAGCGTGGCCACCGCGGAGAGCAACTGCGCGCGGCCGGCGAAATGGCGCAGCGGGGCACCGTGCGAAACCCCGGCGCGCTTGGCAATCCGGCGCAGGGTGACCGCTTCGACGCCTTCGGAGTCGAGTAGCTCGCTCGCGCAGTCGATCAGGCGCCGGCGGGTGCCCACTGGGGCATCTCTTCCGCGTTCTTCGCAGCGCGCGGTCGGATGCGTGGAGCCGGACCTCCGGCCCGCCTCCACGCATCCGAGCCTTCGGCAGGTGCGCGCCCGATGGTCATCTGAGCACCAAGGCGGATTCCGTGGCCGCTTCCTCCGCGAGCACGGGCAGCAGCTCGGGGCGTTTCGGCAGGAAACCGTCGCCGGGGGAACGGCCGATGAGCCGGTTCCGGAACCTGGTCACGGCCACCGGCAGCACTTCGCGGCGCAGCCAGTCCACGTTCGCGCGGAGCGAAGGTGGTGCCGGCGTGCCGGGCAGTGGTCGCAGCCAGGATTCCTCGTACGGCGCGCCGAGCCGTTCCAGCAGATGCGCGGCCACCCTGCGGTGGCCGTGCTCGCCGAGATGCAACCGGTCCGGTCCGAAGTACCGGAGGTCGCCGGCCGCCGGGTCTTGCCAGAGGTCGACCAGCAGCGCGCCGTAGCTCACCGCGGCCTCGCGGATCGCGTCGTTCAGCGCGATCAGCCGCGGCCGCATCCGGCGGCCCATCGGCAGCTGGCCGGAGAGGTCGCTGAGGGTGAACACGACCACGGCCGGAGCCAGCGAGGTGAGCGCCCGTACCGCCGCGTCCACCCTGGCTGCCACCGTGCGCGCGGTCCAGCCGCGGGTCAGCACGTCGTTCCCGCCGCCGAACAGGGTGACCAGATCGGGCTCGAGCGCGGCCACCTTGGGGATCTGCTCGGCGGCGATCTGGTCCAGCCGCCGCCCGCGCACCGCGAGGTTGGCGTACCGGAAGTCCGGCTCGGTCGCGGCCAGCCTGGCCGCGACCAGGTCGGCCCAGCCGCGGTAGTACCCGCCGTGTGGATGCGGGTCGTCCAGGCCTTCGGCGCAGCTGTCGCCGACCGCGACGAACCGTTGGTAGCTCATTCAGGACCCCGTCATCACGCGTTCACCTTGACGACACTGTTTAGCAAACGCGTGTAGACGGTGTCTACCTGCGGTCAGCGGTCTGACAGCGGAGGGGTAACGCCTGCCATGGCGATCAGCTCGGTGCGGATCCGGACCCGGTCGCGGTCGGTGCCTTCGTCACCGCCGGTGACCTGCGGACTTGCCTGGCGGACGTGGTTGCGCTGCAACCCGTAGACGACCAGGCCGATCAGGATGAGGAGGAACAGCGCAGCAATCATGGCACGAATTGTGCGCTGCACTATTTACTGCCAACAGTGGCAGATCTGACCTTGTGCAACAAAATCCTGCCATCTAAGCTTCAGGCATGCTCAAGACTGTCGCGGTGGTGCTGGTCGAGGGTGTCGCGCCCTTCGAGCTCGGCGTGATCTGCGAGGTGTTCGGCATCAAGCGCGATTCCCCCGAGGTCCCGCCGATCGAGTTCCGGGTATGCGGGGAGCGGCCGGGCGAGCCGCTGCGGGCCAACGTCGGCTTCGGGCTGACCCCGGACTACGGGCTGGACGGCCTGGTCGGCGCCGACCTAGTCGCGCTGCCCGCGTGCGATACCCGCGAGGTGTACCCGCCCGCCGTGCTCGAAGCGCTGCGTGCCGCCTCCGCGCGCGGCGCGACCCTGCTTTCGGTGTGCACCGGCGCTTTCGTGCTGGGTGCGGCCGGTCTGCTGGACGGGCGGAAGTGCACCACGCACTGGCGGCACGCGGACGCGTTCGCCGCCAGGTACCCGCTGGCCGAGCTGGATCCGGACGTGCTGTTCGTGGACGACGGCGACATCGTCACCAGCGCCGGCGCGGCCGCCGGCATCGACGCCTGCCTGCACGTGGTCCGCCGCGAGCTCGGCTCGGCCGCGGCCACCCTGATCGCCCGCCGGATGGTCGTGCCGCCCCAGCGCGACGGCGGCCAGCGCCAGTTCGTCGAACTGCCCATCCCCGAGTGCACCGGCGACAGCCTGGCGCCGGTGCTCACCTGGATGCTCGAGAACCTCACCGTCGAGCACACGGTGGCCGCGCTGGCCCGGCGCGCGAACCTCTCCGAACGAACCTTCGCCAGGCGGTTCGCCGCGGAGACCGGAACCACCCCGAACCGCTGGCTGTCCACCCAGCGGGTGCTGCACGCGCGCCGGCTCCTGGAGGACACCCCGCTCAGCGTGGACGAGATCGCCCGCGAGAGCGGGTTCGGCACCGCGGCCCTGCTGCGGCACCACTTCCACCGGGTGGTCGGGGTGTCGCCGAAGGACTACCGCCGGACGTTCTCGAAATGCGTCGAGGTCTTGCCCGGCTGAGTGAATCCTGTTATGCATGAGTCATGCATGAATGGACCGACAGCTTCCAGACCTTCCGCAGTACCGCCGGCGACGTCCGCTGGGCCGCGTTCGGCGATCCCGCACACGAGCCGGTGGTGCTGCTGCACGGCACCCCGTGGTCGTCCTACAGCTGGCGTGCCGTCGCGGCCGCGCTGTCCGGGCGGTACCGGGTCTTCGTCTGGGACATGCCGGGTTACGGCGCGTCGGAGAAGTTCGAAGGCCAGGACGTTTCCGTTGGCGCGCAAGGAAAAGTCTTCACCGAGCTGCTGGCGCACTGGGGACTGGACGAGCCGCTGGTGGTCGGTCACGACTTCGGTGGCGCGGTCGCCCTGCGGGCGCATCTGCTGCACGGCGCGAAGTACCGGCGGCTGGTACTGGCCGACCCGGTCGCGCTGACCCCGACGGGTTCGGAGTTCTTCCGGCTGGTCCGCGAGAACGCCGAGGTCTTCGGCAAGCTGCCGTCGCATCTGCATCGGGCGCTGGTGCGCGAGTACGTGGCGTCGTCCGGCGGTTTCGGGCTGCACCCGCGGGTGGTCGACGCGCTGGCCGAGCCCTGGCTCGGCGAGGTCGGCCAGGCCGCGTTCTACCGGCAAATCGCGCAGGCCGAAGAGCACTACTTCGCCGAGGTCGAGGCCCGGTGTCCGGAACTGGACCTGCCGGTGCTGATCTGCTGGGGTGCCGAGGATCGGTGGATCCCGGTGGCCAGGGCGGACGAGTTGGCCGCGCTGATACCGGGCGCGCGGCTGCGGGTGCTGCCCGGCGCCGGGCACCTGGTGCAGGAGGACAGCCCGGCCGAGCTGACCGCGGCCCTGCTGGAGTTCCTCGGCGGTGAGACGGCTGGAAACTAAACGAACGGTCGTGCTAATTTCGGGGTCATGGCTGAGATGAGCGTCGAAGGTGTCTTCGTCGGCAGGCCCAGCGTGCTCGGCACGCAGCGCGGCGAGCCGGTGTACAGCGCGATCACCAAGCACCGGGTGGACGCGGCCGAGCTGCGGCTGACCGAGCTAAACCTGGACGGGGACGACCAGGCCGACCGGACTGTGCACGGCGGGCCGGACAAGGCGGTCTACGCCTATCCCGCCGAGCACTACCGGGACTGGGCCGCGGACTCCTTCGAGCTGGCGCCCGGCGCGGTCGGCGAGAACGTCTCCTGCACCGGCGCGGACGAGCGCACGGTGCGCATCGGGGACGTCTGGCAGTGGGGCGACGCGCTGGTCAGCGTGTCCCAACCCCGGTCGCCGTGTTTCAAACTCGCGATGAAGGCGGGCCGCAAGGACGTGGTGCCGGCGATGATCGACTCCGGGCGCAGCGGCTGGTACCTCCGGGTGCTGCGGCCGGGTCTGGTGCCCACGTCGGGGCCGATGGTGTTGGCCGAGCGCGACCTGGCCTGCCCGACCGTGGCCGAGGTGTACCTGGTCTCCTTCGCGAACGGGGCCAAGCTCGACGACGCGCAGCGGGCCGCTTTCCGCGAGCTGGCCGAGCGGGTGACCGGCGCGCCGGGGCTGGCCGAGCGGTACCGGCAGGGGCTGCTGAAAAAGCTGGCCAAGCTGGTCGATTCCGGTCGATGAGCACCGATGAGCGCTGATGAGCACTGACGGCAGGCTGGCGCGCGGGGATTCCACGCGGCGCACGGTGCTGCGCCGAGCGGTGGACCTGGCGTCGGTGTCCGGGCTGGACGGGCTGTCCATCGGCGGGCTGGCCGGGGAGCTCGAACTGAGCAAGAGCGGGCTGTTCGCGCTTTTCGGCTCCAAGGAGGAGCTGCAGCTGGCCACCATCGAGGCCGCGTCGGAGATTTTCCACCGGCAGGTGATCGCACCCGCGCTGGCCGAGCCGGCCGGGCTGCCGAGGCTGTGGGGGCTGTGCGAGGCGTGGCTGCGCTATTCGGAGCGGCGGGTGTTCCCCGGCGGTTGCTTCTTCTACAACACCGCCGCGGAGTTCGACGCCAGGCCGGGCCGGGTGCACGACGCCGTCGCCAGGTCGCGCACCGGGCTGATCGGGCTGATCGCCGAACTGGCCGCGGAAGCGGTCCAGCTGGGCCACCTCGACGGAGACGTCGAAGGGGCCCAGCTGGCCTTCGAGGTGGATGCCCTCGCCAGGGCCGCGAACGCCGATTCGGTGCTGCACGGGGGATCCGAACCGTATCGCCGGGCGCGCAAGGGCATCCTGGCCCGCCTGCGGGCAGTGGCTACCGCGCCGGTCGCACTGCCCGCAGACTGACCCTGGCTATTTCCAGTCGACCTGCGGGGAGCGGTAGAAGTCGATCCCCTGCGCGGCCCACCGCGGGCCGTACTCGGCCAGCCGTGCCCGGTAGGACTCCCAGTCGTGAGTGGACTGCGGCGACCAGCCGATCTCGGCGATCCCGGCCAGCCGCGGGAAGGCCATGAACTCGATGTCGTCGATGGACCGCAGGGTCTCCGACCACAGCGGGGCTTCGACGCCGAACACGGACTTCTCACCGATCCCGGTCACGTAGGTGGCCGGGTCCCAGTCGTAGGAGTCGCGGACCTCGACGTAGCCGGCCCACTTCAGGCCGAGCTTGGTGTTCTCGTCGTACTTCATGTCGAGGTAGGCCTTGTTCGCCGGGGACATGATGAACTTGTTGCCGCGTGCGGCCGCGGCCGCCGCGCTGGCGTTCTCCCTGGCGGTGTCCCAGTACTGCGGCACCACCGAGATCGGCGGGTTGACCTTGGTGACCTCGTTCCAGCCCGACGCCCGCTTGCCGTACTTGCCGACCAGCGGCAGCACCTTGTCCTGGAAGGTCTTGTAGTCCGCGTCCGAGGTGGCGTGCGCCTCGTCGCCGCCGACGTGCAGGAACGGTCCCGGGGTCATCGCGGCCAGTTCGCGGATCACGTCCTCGACGAACTTGTAGGTGATCTCCGAGTTGATGCACAGCGAGCTGTAGCCCACCTCGATGTCGGTGCGCGCCGGCGGGGCGACCCCGTCGCAGTTCAGCTCGGCGTAGGTGTGCTGCGCCGCGTTGGTGTGCCCCGGCATGTCGATCTCCGGCACCACGGTGATGTGCCGCGAGGCCGCGTACCGGTTCAGCTCGGCGTAGTCGGCCTTGGTCAGGAAACCGCCGCCGACCCCGTCCACCCCGGTGCCTTCGCCGCCGCCGACGGTGGTCAGCTTGGGCCAGCTGTCGATCTGGATGCGCCAGCCCTGGTCGTCGGTCAGGTGCAGGTGCAGGAAGTTGATCTTGTGCTGGGCGATCTCGTCGATGTAGGTCTTGATCTCGTCAAGGGTGTGGAAGTGCCTGGCGATGTCCAGCATCGCGGCGCGGTAGCCGAACCGCGGGTAGTCCACGATCTTGCCGCCGGGCACGGTCCACTTCCGCGGCTGCGGCTTGGTGGCTTCGATCTGCGCGGGCAGCAGCTGGCGCAGCGTCTGCACGCCGGAGAAGAGGCCGTCCGCGGTGTTCGCCCGCAGCGTCACCCCGTTGCGGGCCACGTCGAGCTGGTAACCCTGGTCGCCGACCTTGGCCGTCTTGCCGATCTCCAGCGAGATCGCGGGCCGGCTGGTGTGCCCGGACTGCACCGGCAGCGAGTAGCCGGTGGACTTGCGCAGCAGGCCGGCCAGGTAGTCGCCGACCTTCTTGGCTTCGGCCGAACCGCGCGCTGTCTTGATCACGGTGGCCGGGCTGAGCCAGAAGTCGGCCTTGGGGTTGGATTTCGCGTCGACCGGCGCCGGCAGCAGGTTGGCGAACTGGGCACTGCCGCCCTGGTGACCGGCGGCGGACGCGTCCGCCGCCGGCTCGGCCAGCGCCGGTGGACCCAGCACCGACAGGCCGAGTACGGCCGCGCCCAGCAGGCCGACCATGGAAAGCCGCTTCCTCACGGAGCACCTCCGATTGGGGAGAGGAGAAGTCCGTAAAGGTATAGACCAATGTGCGCCAGCACACAACGCCCGATCGGCCTATACCTGCTCACCCGCCGAGTCCGTGAAGGTGCCCTTGCCTACCTTCAACGTAGGCAAGGTGGCCTTCACGGACCTTTCGGGCTGGTGTTGAGGAGTACGGAGCGTAGGGAGTCGAGTACGGCGGGGTCCTCGATGGTGGAGGGGACAGGCTCGTCGCGACCGTCCGCTATGCCGCGCATGGTCTTCCGGAGAATTTTTCCCGAGCGCGTCTTCGGCAGGGCGTCCACTACGGACACGTCCCGGAACGCCGCCACCGGGCCGATGTCGCGCCGCACCGCCGCGGCCAGTTCCGCGCGCAGAGTCTCCTGGTCGATCTCCGCGCCGGCCTTGAGCACCACGAAACCGCGCGGTAGCTGGCCCTTGAGCTGGTCCCGCACGCCGATCACCGCGCACTCCGCCACCGCCGGATGCGCGGCGAGCACCGCCTCCATCGAGCCGGTGGACAGCCGGTGCCCGGCCACGTTGATCACGTCGTCGGTCCGGCCCATCACGAACAGGTAGCCGTCCTCGTCGAAGTAGCCGGAGTCACCGGTCAGGTAATAACCGTCGAACCGCGACAGGTACGACTCGATGTAGCGCGCGTCGTCGCCCCAGAGCGTGGGCAGCGATCCGGGCGGCAGCGGCAGCCCGATCGCGATCGCGCCTTCCCGTCCGGCCGGCAGTTCGCTGCCGTCGGCGTCCAGGATCCGCACGTTCCAGCCGGGCACCGGCATGGTGGCAGAGCCCGGTTTCACCGGCATCGGCTCGATCCCGCGCAGGTTCGCCGCGATCGGCCAGCCGGTCTCGGTCTGCCACCAGTGGTCGATCACCGGCACGCCCAGCTTCTCCCGCGCCCAGTGATAGGTCTCGGGGTCCAGCCGCTCGCCGGCCATGAACAGGGTGCGGAACTCGGGCAGCTCGTACTTCGCCAGCTCGGCCGCGTCCGGGTCCACCTTCTTGATCGCGCGCAACGCGGTCGGCGCGGTGAACAACGCCCGCACCCGGTGCTCCGAGAGCACCCGCCAGAACGCGCCCGCGTCCGGGGTGCCGACCGGTTTTCCTTCGTACAGCACGGTTGTCGCGCCGACCAGCAGCGGCGCGTAGACGATGTAGGAGTGCCCGACCACCCAGCCGACGTCGGAGGCGGTCCAGAACACGTCGCCGGGGCCGAGGTCGTAGACCGCGCGCATGGACCAGGCCAGCGCCACCGCGTGCCCGCCGGTGTCGCGCACGACGCCCTTCGGTTTCCCGGTGGTGCCGGAGGTGTAGAGGATGTAGAGCGGGTCGGTGGCCGCGACCGGCACCGGCTCGGCGGGGCTCGCGTCCGCCATCAGCGCGTGCCAGTCCACCTCCCGCTCGCCGAGTTCCGCCCGCGCGGCTTCCCGTTGCAGCACGACGACCTTGTCCGGCCGGTGGGTGGCGGCGCTGATGCCCTCGTTGATGATCGGCAGGTATTCCACCGTCCTGGTCGGCTCGATCCCGCAGGACGCCGCCACGATCACCTTCGGCTTGGCGTCGGAGATCCTGGCCGCCAGCTCCTTCGGCGCGAAACCGCCGAACACCACCGAATGCACCGCGCCGAGCCGCGCGCAGCCCAGCATCGCGATCACCGCCTCCGGCACCATCGGCATGTAGATGATCACCCGGTCGCCCTTGGCCACCCCGAGCGACGCCAGCGCGCCGGCGAACCGCGCGACCTCGTCCCGCAGCTCGGTGTAGCTGTAGTCGCGCTGGGAACCGCTGACCGGCGAGTCCCAGATCAGCGCGGTCCGCTCCCCGTTGCCCGCCGCCACGTGCCGGTCCAGCGCGTTGTACGAAGTGTTCAGCTCGCCGCCGGGAAACCAGCGGTACAGCGGCGGGTTCGACGAGTCCAGCGCTCGCTCCGGCGGCACCGTCCAGTCGATGTCCCGCGCCGCCGCCAGCCAGAAGCCTTCGGGGTCGGTCAGGCTGCGCTGATACGTCCCGGCGTAGTCGCCCATCGGTCGCCTCCTCCACGTCCTGCACGGCACAGAGCCAACTAGCCCCCACATCATGGCCCAACCCGCGTCATGGAGCCGTCCGGCGCGCGTTCCACTGTTGCATCAGGCAAACTGCAAATTGCGAGCCACACACCGTAAGATGCGGTACTTGGTCAAAAGATCTCGCGGGAGGCTCGGATGGACCACCACGACGCCGGAACTGACCAGGTGGCAGTGCTCGAACGCGCGCTCGCCTCCGCACCGGGCGACGACGGCCTCCGCAGAAGATTGGCACTGGCACTGCACGAACGGGCACTCGAGTCCTGCGGGGTGACCCGGTACCGGACCAGGGCGCCGAGCACCGCGCCGCAGTGGCGGGCGCGCACCGAGGCGGCCCGCCGGATGCTCGCCCTCGACGTGGACGCCGAATTGAACGCCGCCGCCATCGACCTGCTCGCCGAGCTGGCCGAGGACCGGCGCGAGGTTCGCCGCCGCCGCCGACCGTTCCTCTTGCTGGCCGGGCTGGCGGTGCTCGTCGGCGTGCCGGTGGTGGTGCTGGAGCTGCTGGCGGGCGAGGCCGGTTTCGCGGTACTCGCCGCACTCGCCAGTGGTGCGCTGGTGCTCGCGGGCGCGCTGCGGGTCCGCCGGGAGCCGTGGCGGGTGGCGGTCGAGCGGTCTACGCCGCGGGTGTGGCGGCACGGTCACTGAATCACTGACTTACTGAAGTACCGAGCCGCTCAGCCGCCGAAGAGCTGGTCCACGTGTCCGCTGATGCCCGCCACCGTTTCGGTGACCTGGGCGACCCCGGTCAGCAGGCCCTTGACCTTGGCCCAGGCCCGCCGGGCCGCCGCCGGCTCGACCTTCGCCGCCTCTTCCGGGTTCTGGAGCCGCCTGGCGTCGTCGGCGAGATCGTCCAGGCTGTCCTCGAGCACCTCCCGCTTGCGCACCGGGGCGTCCGCGATCTCGCCGCGCAGCCGGTCGATCAGCGCGATCAGCGCGGCCACCTCGTCGGCACTGGCGCCCTGCTGGTTGAAGGTGGCGCCGCTCATCGGGCCGTGCGTGGTGCCCCCGACGTTGAACGCGCCGTAGTTGCCGCCATGGATGTCGATGCGGTTTCGCGGGTCTTCGGTCATGTGGTCGTCCCCTTGGTAGCCGCGGAGGTGGCGCCGCTCATCGGGCCGTGCGTGGTGCCCCCGACGTTGAACGCGCCGTAGTTGTTGCCGTGGATGTTCACGTCGTTGTTGACCACCATCGAGGCGCGTTGCTCGAAGCCGGCCGGGGAGTACCCGGCTTCTCGCAGCAGCCGGCTGATCGCCGGGAGCAGCCTGCTCTCCAGGATCTTGTCGTAGCGCTCGACGTCGAGCTGGTGCAGGTAGTGCCGGACGTCCCCGGCGGCGGCCAGCTCGCGCAGGCTGTTGAGCGAGCCGTAGCGGTCCGGGTCGATCACCCCGCCCTCGTGCGGCAGCGGCCGGATCACGCTCAGCGCGTGCCCCAGCCGCGCCGGGATGGTGGCCGGCAGCTTGAGGAACTCCAGCACGCCCTGGCCGAACGGGACCGCCGAACCGGCCGCCATCCGGTCCACCGCGCGGTAGACGTCCTTGATCGGCCGCAGCAGGCAGGGCGTCCACTCCAGGTACAGCGTGGTGGTGTCCATCGCGGCGTGCAGGTACGCGGACAGCACCAGGTCGCGGTTCCAGGTCTCCACCTGGAAGCACAGGTAGTACCGCGCCCACTCCTTCGGACCGCGGCGCAGGCGGTCGACCTCGTCCGGCGGCAGGAACCGCCGCGGGGCATGGTCCAGGTCGGGCAGGTAGGCCACCGCGTCCGGTTCGTTGCGGTGATAGATCAGCTCGTCGGCCGGGGCGAACACCGCGTTCTCGATGCTCAGGCCGTGCAGCCGCAGATCGGGGGACAGCGCGGTGCTGCTCCGCAGCTCGGCGATCGCCCGGCTGACCCCCTCGTAGAGCGAGACGGTGGTCAGCTTCTCGAACGCCGATCCGTCCTCTTTGGACTCAGTGTCCAGTGGTTCCAGCGGAACCGCCATCGACCACGGCTGGCGGCGCAGCCCGGAGCCGACGAACGGGTGATAACCGCGGTACACCACCAAAGGCGCGCCGCTGCCGGGCGGCACCCCAGGGTTCTCTTCCCGGTAGCGCGCGAGCTGGTTGCGGAAACGTTCGGGGACGAGGGAGTACAGCGTGCTCTGCTCGGCGGGCGGCGGGGCCGGTACGTGCCTGCCGAACCGAGTGGTCAGCAGCCGCCAGGAGGCCCAGCGCTCGAAGACGAGCAGGGCCAGCATGGCGACGCCGAGAATCCAGGCGAAGACGGTGTTCACCGACGTCCCGCCGGTCTGCTCCTCCAGGTAGGACTCGTACCTGCTGGAGCCGAACGACCCGCCGGTGAGGTCTTCGAACACCTCTTCTCCGTTGCCGAACAGGAAGTACAGCAGCACGAGCAGTAGCGCGCCCGCGACGAAGATCTTCACCGACCGGCTCCTGGGGTGCCGGCCGGGCACACCGCGGGCCAGTGCGACCAGCATCAGCAGCACGGCAAGCACGATCCAGCCGTAGAAGATCGGGTTGTCCCAGGACGTGACGACGAAACCCAGCATCAGCAGCGCGAGCAGGCCGTCCCGGACCTTGCGCCAGACCCGCGCGACGGCGGCTTCGGTGAGCACCCGGCCGGCGTCCAGGCCGGGGGACGGCGGCACCGGGCGGGTCGGCTCGACCAGGAACTCGCGGATGGCGTCGTCGGCGTACTCCGGATCCAGATGAGCGGCGGCGCAGAGGTACCGCGTGGTGTCGTCCTGGCTCGTCGGCCGGGCCACCGTTCCGGTCATGGTGCTCCTCATGGCGTGGAGTTGTCGATCATGGCGGTGATGATGGGCAGCGTTTCCGGCCATTTGGCGGCCGGCGCCGCGGCGTACACGAAGTACTCGATTCCCGTGCTGCGCCAGTACATCGACCGGACATGCCGGCGGCCCTCCGGCGCGTTCCATTCGAATTCCCATGCCACCGCGGCAAAACCGCGCAGCCTGGTCTCCGTCAGTTCGAGCCTGGTGTAGCCGGGGCGTTTGGCGATCTTGCTCTCGTAGTCGAGGTGGTAGTCGAAGATCTCGCTGGGCTGGTCCGGCTCGGCGCCGCCGAACTTGAGCAGCCGGTCACTGTCGAACGGATCGGTGGCCTGCATGCTGCCCGGCTCCGACAGCCGGGTGACGGGCCAGTCCGTCGGCACGACCGTCCGGATGTCCGCCGGGCCGGAAACCGGCCGCATACCAGGAGGTATGGCCGAAGCCGAATCGGTGGCGGTGGTCGTGGTGCTGCCGGCCTGAGCTTGACGTGTGGTTTCGGGTGCCGGGGACACCGGCTGCGCGGAGCTTTCCGGCGGCGCCGAAACCGCCAGGCTGTCCGGTTTTCCGGAGGTGAGCAGTACCGTGGTGGCGACCAGTCCGCAGACCGTCAGGTTGGCTGCCGCCGCGATGAGGGCGAGCTTGCGCGAGGTCGGCTGGGCTGCTTTAGCTGACATGGACGGTGCCACCTTCTGCCTGGCGCATCGTGCTTTATGCAATTTGCAGGCCAAGACAGTAGCATGCTCCATTCGGCCGAACTACGCGTCGGAGAGGTTTCGAGTGGACAACGATGACGGCGCCTCCGCGGACATTCCCCCGGAGACGGTGGAAGAAATCGAACTGGCGCTCGCGGCGGAGCCGGGAGATGCCGGCCTGCGCCGCCGCCTGGCGCAGGCCCTGTACGAGCGAGCCGTCAACTCGTTGAGCCTGACCAGGTATCAGACCAGGGTGATGACCACCGCGCGGCAGCTGCGCGTGTGCGAGGAGGCGGCGAACCGGATCGTCGCGCTGGACACGGACCCCGAGCTCACCCGGTCCGCCGGTGAGTTGCTCGCCGAGGTGGCCGCCGGGCGGCGGTGGACCTGGCAGCGGCAGCCGCTGGCCACCGCGCTGGCCGCCGGGTCGGCGATCGCCGGGATGGCGGCGGTGGTCTTCGCGGCGCTGGCGGGCAACCTCGTTTTCGTGGTTCTCTCGGCGTTGCTGAGCAGTGCGCTGCTGGCCGTCGTGATAGTGCGGTTCCGACGTGAACAGTGGCGGATCGCGGCCGAGCGGGCGATGCCGGCGATCTGGCGGCACGGCATCTGACCTGCCGGACGCGCTCCGGACGTACTGTGGTTCGGTAGTGCCGCACAGCGTCGAGTCAAGGGGCGGGCTGATCGTGTCCGGGGTCGGAGGGAAGCAGGAGTGAGCGATTTCGCGAGTTCGTTGCTGTCCTTCGCGCACCAGCTGTTCGGGCCGGGTTTCTGCTTCGGCGACTGGGTGTGGGCGACCAGCGCGGCCGGTGCGCTGATCGCGCTGTTCCCGGTGCTCGGCGCGGTCATCGTGGCGATCATCCGCAAGGGCACCGGCAACACCTACCGCGGTCCCGCGCTGGCGGCGATAGCGGCCATCGGCATCATCTCCGTGCTGGTGCTGCCCTGGCTGCTGACGAACGGGGTCTCCGGCGCCTTCCGGGCCGCCTTCGCCGGCCAGGAGACCGGGCTGTCCTCGTCCGAGCTGAGCTCGCTGGACCAGGACTACTGCAGCTTCATCGGCAACCAGAAGACCTACCTCGGCGGCGGCCAGAACGTCTACGAGACGCTGTTCTACCCGTCTGGCAACAAGCTCGCCTACGGGTTCTACCTGATCGCGCTGCTGGCGCTGCCGGGGCTGTCGCTGCTGTTCATCATGTTGCAGGCCCGCACCGCGATGCGTCGCGGACCGAAGTGGCCGACCCGTTTCTTCTGGATTTCGTTCGTCGCCTTCGTCCTCTTCTCCGCCGGGATGCAGGCGAACGTAGCGGTGCACATGTGGCTCGGCTTCCTGCCGATCAGCGTGCTCGGCATCGTGGCGGTGGCGCTGGTCGGGCCGCCGGCCTGGTCCACGGTCAGCCGGTCCGAACGCCCGCCGCCGAAGCCGGAGCCGAAACTCGAGCCCTACCAGCCACCACCGCCAGAGCCGAAGCCGTATCAGCCGACCGCGCTGGCCGAGGAGCCGCCGCCGGCGCTGGCCGCGGCGCCTGGCCCGGTGCCGGTGCCGCCGGGGTCCGGTGCAGCGGGCAGCAGCCGGTACCGCCGGGTGCGCCGGCTCGGCCACGGTGGTTTCGGCACCGTCTGGGAGGCGGTGGACAACCAGCTCGGCCGCTCGGTCGCGCTGAAGATCGCGCACGCCCCGGACCAGGACACCGCGCAGCGGATGGAACGCGAGGCGCGGGCGCTGGCCGTGGTGAACCACCCGAACTGCGTCCGGGTGTACGACCTGGTCGAGGAGCCGGACGGGCTCGCGCTGGTGATGGAGTACCTGGAAGGTCGGGCGCTGGCGACCGCGGTGGACAACGAGGGGCCGCTGGACGACGTGGCGGCCGGGCGGCTGTGGGCGACCATGGCCGGCGCGCTGGCCGCCGCGCACGAGAAGGGCGTGCTGCACCGGGACGTGAAGCCGTCCAACGTGATCCTCGACCCGAACGGGCTGGCGCACCTGATCGACTTCGGCATCGCGCGCAGCAAGGGCGACTCCACGATGACCGCCACCGGCATGATGGTCGGCACCCCGGACTTCGTCGCGCCTGAGCAGGCCGCCGGCGCGCCGGCCAGCCCGGCCTCGGACGCCTGGCAGCTCGCCGCGACGGTCAGCTACGCGCTCTCCGGCTACCCGCCGCGCGGGACGCGGGAGACGCCGATGGCCGCGCTGATGGCCGCGGCCCGCGCCGAACCGGCCACCAAGCTGCCGCAGCAGACCGCGCACGCCCGGCTGCTCGCCGCGTCGCTGGACAACGACCCGCGGAAACGGCCGACCCTGAATGCGGTGCGCCGCGAGGTCGAAGGCTGGCTGGCCAGGGCGGGCATGTCACCGGACGGCCCGGTCACCAGGATGATCAAGCCGCCGGGCAGCGCCACCCAGGTCCGCCCCCCGCACCCGCCGAGCGCGACCCAGGTCCGCCCGCCGCAACCCCCGCCCAACGCCACCCGCGTCCAGCACCCGCCGCGCAACCCGCCTCGTTACTGAGCCGGACGAAGTCCCTCAGAATCTTGCGGGATCGATGGGGGTATGCGCAAAAAGCCTCGCATGCCCGCAGCTCAGCGCCAGGAAGGTAGCCAGAGTTCGGACTGCCAGTGGTCGTTGGTGATGGAGTCGCCGTTGAGGATCGGCCACAGCCAGGCGAAGTTGGCCACCACCAGCCCGATGTACAGCGCGACCACCAGCAGCCCGGTGCCCCTTCGTTCGAACCCGCGGCGCGCGCTGCCGAGCACCTGGCCGAGCACCAGGGTCAGCCCGAGCACCAGGAATGGCGCCATCGGCGTGGCGTAGAAGAAGTACATCTGCCGGTCCAGGTTCAGGAACCAGGGCAGCAGGCCGGCCAGGTAGCCGACCATGACCGCCGCGTAGCGCCAGTCCGAGCGGAAGATCCAGCGCCAGATCCCCCAGCCGAGCATCGGCAGCGCCAGCCACCACATCGCCGGGGTGCCGACCAGCATGGTCGCCCGGACGCACTGCTGCCCGCCGCAGCCGGTCGCCGCCTCACCGGTCTCGATGTAGTAGAGCATCGGTCGCAGGCCCATCGGCCAGGTCCACGGCTTCGACTCCCAGGGGTGGGGGTCGCCCTTCGGCGTGAGCAGGGTTTCGTGGAAGTGCAGCACGTTCGCCGAATAGTCGGCCAGTGAGCGCAGCGCGGGCGGCACCCAGCCGAAGAACCCGGAGGCGACGTTCTTGATCTCCACGTAGTTCCGGTCGGTTGCCGTCTCGCTGGCGAACCAGGCCCACCACGAGCCGAGGTAGATCAGGAACGGGATCATCAGCAGCGCCCACAGCGCGGGCAGCACGTCCCGGCGCAGCGTGCCGAGCCAGGGGTGCTCCACCCCGGCCGCCCGGCGGGCCGCCACGTCGAAGGCCACGCAGAGCAGACCGAACGCAGCGATGTAGTAGAGCCCGGACCACTTGATCGCGAACGAGCAGCCGATCATCAGCCCGCCGGCGAACCGCCACCAGCGGAAGCCGAGCTTCGGCCCGTACAGCGACTCGTCCGCCCAGCCTTCGCGCACCGCCAGCGCGAGCCGTTCGCGGACCTGATCGCGGTCGATCAGCAGGCAGGCGAAGGCGGCCAGTGCGAACAGCGCGATGAAGATGTCCAGCATGCCCATCCTGGACTGCACGTGCAGCACGCCGTCGCAGATCACCAGCACCCCGGCCAGCCCGCCGAGCAGGGTGGACCTGGTCAGCCGGCGGGCGATCCGGATGGTCAGCAGGATGATCACGGTGCCGGCCAGCGCGGCGGTGAACCGCCAGCCCCAGCCGTTGTAGCCGAACAGCCACTCGCCGACCGCGATCAGCTGTTTGGCCAGCGGCGGGTGCACCACCAGTTCGAAGCCGTAGTTGTCCTCGTAGCCGCCGTTGCGCAGCACCTGCCAGGCCTGCGGCACGTAGTGCTTCTCGTCGAAGACCGGCGCGCCCTTGTCGGTGGGGAAGCCGAGGTTCTGCAGCCGGACGATGCCGCCGATCACGGTGAGCACCAGCGTGACCAGCCAGCCCCGCAGCCGGTCGGTCGGCATCGGCCTGCCCAGCAGGGTGGTTTCGCGATCGGTCGGCGGGCGCACTGACTCGACCGCGTCGTCCGGGTGCGGGCGGCTCAGCAGTGCGGTCACGGGTCTCGATCCTAGGGGCGGCGGCGTGTGCTCGTCGTCGGTGGCGCGCGTGCCACGGCCTATAGGCTGCCATGGTTCCGGATTCGCGGGGAGACGACATGGCTGACGTGGCATCGAGGGGTGGGCTCGTGCTCGCCGCGACCCCGCTCGGCGACCCCGGGGACGCGTCCGCGCGCCTGGTCAGCGCGCTGGCCGGGGCCGAGGTGATCGCCGCCGAGGACACCCGGCGGCTGCGGGCACTGGCCGCCGCGCTGGGCGTGACGACCACCGGGAAGGTGGTCAGTTTCTACGAGGACGTGGAGACTTCGCGGCTGCCCAAGCTGCTGGAGGCGCTGCGCGAAGGGCAGACCGTGCTGCTAGTCACCGATGCCGGCATGCCCAGCGTGTCCGACCCCGGCTATCGCCTGGTGGCCGCCTGCGTGGCCGAAGACCTGCCGGTGACCTGCCTGCCGGGTCCGTCCGCGGTGACCACCGCGCTCGCCCTGTCCGGGCTGCCCTGCGACCGGTTCTGCTTCGAGGGTTTCGCGCCGCGCAAGACGGGCGAGAAGGCGAAATGGCTGGCCGGTCTGGTGGACGAGCCGCGCACGGTGGTGTTCTTCGAGTCGCCGCACCGGCTGGCCGCGACCCTGCGGGAAGCGGCGGAGGTGCTCGGCGGCGAGCGGCGGGCCGCGGTCTGCCGGGAGCTGACGAAGACCTACGAGGAGGTCCGCCGCGGCACCCTGCCCGAGCTGGCCGGCTGGGCCGAAGACGGGGTCCGCGGCGAGATCACCGTGGTGCTGGCGCCGGCGCCGCCGCGTTCGGTGCGGGTGGCGGACCTGGTCGGCGAGGTGGCCGACCGGGTCGCCGCGGGCGAGCGGCTGAAGTCCGCCGCCGCCGAGGTCGCCACCGCCACCGGGGTGTCCAAAAAAGAGCTCTACGACGCCGTACTGGCCGCTCGCCGCTCGTGAGTGGTTTGCGTTGCCCTGGCAACACTTTTCACTCACGACGTCTGACCTGCGGAAACGCTGGAGTCACATTCCCGCGGGCTGTCCCGTCTCCCTCTCGACGAGCTAGGAGAGGGTGTTGTGATGCGTGTTCTTGTGACGGGTGCGACCGGCAGGGTCGGCAAGGTTCTGGTGCCGGCGTTGGTCAAGGCGGGGCATCAGGTGCGGGCGATGAGCCGTCGGTCCCGGCCGGAGTCCGGGCCGGTGGAATGGGTGGTGGCGGACCTGACCACCGGTGACGGGCTGACCGCTGCGCTGGTGGACGTGCAGGCCGTGGTGCACCTGGCCTCGGCACCGTACAAGGGCCGCTACACCGGCAAGGTCGAGGTCGGGGGCACCGAGCGGCTGCTCGCCGCGGCCGGGCGGGCCGGGGTGGAGCATCTGATCTACACGTCGATCGTCGGTGCCGACCAGGTGCCGTGGGGCTACTTCAAGACCAAGGTGCGCGCCGAGGAGATCGTCCGCGCGGCTCCCGTGCCGTGGACGATCCTGCGCGCGACCCAGTTCCACGACCTGTTCGACCTCGCGCTCGGCGGGATGTCCAAGCTCGGGGTGCTGATCGCCGACCCCGGGGTGGACGGCCAGACGGTGGACGTCCGCGACGTCGCCGAGCGGCTGCTGGACCAGCTGGAGCGGGGACCGTCCGAGCGGATCGAGGAGTTCGGCGGGCCGGAGGTGCTGCCGATGGACGCGGCGGCCCGGCAGTGGCTGCGGGCCACCGGGAAACGGCGGCCGGTGCTCCGGCTGCGGCTTCCGGGCAAGCTGGGGCGCGCGTTCCGCGGCGGTCACCTGGTTACCGAGGTGCGCCCGGCCGGGACGGTCACCTGGGCCCGGTTCCTCACCGAGCGGGCCGAGCGGACGCACTGATCAGCGCGGCGGGTCGCAGAGCAGCGCCTCCAGCGGCGCGGCCTTGTGCAGGCACTCTCGCCATTCGGCGGCCGGCTCGGAGTCGGCGGTGATCCCGCCGCCGACTCCGAGCCAGATCCGCCCGTCGTGCAGCTCGAAGGTGCGGATCGCGACGTTGAGCTCCAGGCCGGCGATCGGCGAGGCCAGGCCCATCGCGCCGGTGTACACCCCGCGCGGGGTGTGCTCCAGCTCGGCGATCTCGGACAGCGCGCGGATCTTCGGCGCACCGGTGACCGAACCCGGCGGAAAGGTCGCGTGCAGCAGGTCGGTGTCGTCCAGCCCGTCGGCCAGCCGTCCCTCCACAGTGGAATGCAGGTGCCAGACCCCTGGCGCCGGCCGGACGGCGAGCAGCTCGGGCACCCGCACGCTGCCCACCTCGCAGACCCGGCCGAGGTCGTTGCGCACCAGGTCGGTGATCATCACGTTCTCCGCCACGTCCTTGACCGACTCGCGCAACCGCCGCGCCAGGTGGTCGTCCGCGGCGTCCCGGCGCGGCAGGGTGCCCTTGATCGGTGTGGAGCGCACCTGTCTTCCTTGTCTGGCAAGGAAGAGCTCCGGGGACAGGGAGACAACCGCGCCCCAGTCACCGGCCAGGTGCACGGCCCGGCGTGGGCGTAGCCGGCGGACGCCCTCGGCGAACAGGCCGGCCGGGCAGCCGTCGAAGGAGCCGCCGAAGCGGGTGCAGATGTTGGCCTGGTACAGCTCCCCGCGCCCGATCTCGGCGATGCACGCGACCACCGCCGCGCGATGCCCGGACTCGGGCGGCCGGTCCAGCCCGGCCGGGGTCCAGCGTCCCGGCGGTGGGGCCGGCGCGGCGAGCAGTTCGCCGAGTTCGGCGGCGAGTTCGTCCGGTGCGGGCGAACCGTCCGGCACCAGCGCCTCGAACCACCACTGCCCGGCCGCGTCCAGCCGCAGCACGTGATCAGCCCAGCCCCAGACCGCCTTCGGCAGCGGCGTGCGCCGTCCGGAGGGGTCGGTGAGGTCGTAGGACAGGTAGCCGAACCAACCGCCGCCGACCGCGCCCGCGGTGAGATCCCGCACCACCGGCTGCTGGGACGGCCGCGCCAGCGCATCGTCCACAGTGGAGAACGTTTCGGTGGCCAGTGACGAGGTGAGCACGGCGCGTGCGCCGAACCAGTCGCCGGTCAGCGCGGCGGGCGGAGGCAGGCCGAGCCGCCGGGCCCTGCCGTCGAGGGCCAGCAACGCCTCCTCCGGGGTGCCACCCGGCGGCAGGGGCCGGCAGATCAGTCGCATGCAGCGCATTCTTGCCGCCAAGCGGACCGAAGTGGACCCGCGTACGGTCGTTTGCATGGTCCGTGTGATCGAAACGTCACAGGTATCCGTGGTGACCGGGGCCGGTTCGACGAGCCGCACCGACGAGCGCTTCGGCATCCACGGCACCGATCTCGGCATCGTCTGGGACGGTGGCGACGGCCGGCTCTACGTGCTCTTCGGCGATACCTACGGCCGCGGCTGGGGTGGTGACGGCGGTGGCCCGCCGGAGGCCGACTGGCGGTGCAACGTGCTCGCCTTCTCCAGCACCCGCGAGCTGAGCGCGGGCCTCGAGCTGGACGAGGTGGTGGCGCGGGAGGACGGGGGCGCCACCCAGGTGATCGCCTCCGGCCGCGGCCGCGAGGCCACGGTGATCCCCAACGCCGGCATCGCCGTGGACGGCCGCCAGTACGTGCACTACATGTCCGTGCGCGAGTGGGGCCCGCCGGGGCGGTGGGACACCAACTACTCCGGCATCGCGGTCTCCGAGGACGGCGGGCGCAGCTGGCACAAGCCGCGTTCGGCGCGGTGGAAGAACCGCCGGCGGCGCGACCATCCGTTCCAGATCGGCGCCTTCGCCCGCGACAGCGAGTACGTGTATCTGTACGGCACCACGAACGGCCGGTTCGACGACGCCTACCTGGCCAGGGTCTCCCCGGCGGAGCTGCTCAACGCCCGCGCCTACCGCTACTGGACCCCGGACGGCTGGGTGTCGGACGAGTACGCGGCGGCACCGGTGTTCACCGGCCCGGTCGGTGAGCTGTCCGTCGAGTACGACGTCCACTTCGGCCGCTGGCTGGCGATGCACCTGGACGAGCACCGCGCGGCGATCGTGCTGCGCACCGCCGCGCGGCCCGAAGGCCCGTGGAGCGAGGGTGAAGTGGTGGTGTCCGGGCAGGACTACCCGGGGCTTTACGGTGGTTACCTGCACCCGTGGGCGCTCGACGGCGAGGACATCTACTTCCTGCTCTCCCAGTGGGGGCCGTACAACGTCTACCTGATGCGCGCCCGCCTCGCGCCTTGATCGCCGACGTTTCCGCAGGTCAACGGTCGTGAGTGAAAAGTGTTGCCCCGGCAACGCTTTTCACTCACGAGGTCAGAGCAGGAGATCGGTGAGGTTGAACGGGTAGACCAGCGAGTCCTGGCCGATCGGCCCGCGCACCCCCGGCACGCCGGCCTGGTTGTCGTGCTGGTGCACCCCGAGCCGGGGGTGGAACCAGCCCGGCCTGCCCGGGATTCCGTTGTGGTTGGTCAGCCACAGCACCACTTCGCTGTCCGCCCACTTGTCCGGGTGCAACCGTTGTTTCCAGTACTCCTGGTCCGCGTAGACCAGCACCCGCCTCAGCCCGGACGCGTGCCGCACCGCCTTGATCCAGGACTTGATGAACCGGTCGTCCACGCCTTCGGCCTCGACCTCCAGCGCCGGCGCCAGCGAGCCGGGCTGGAACGCGCCGAGCCGCTTGCCGGTGCGCACGCAGTGCGCGGCCTGGTCCTGCACGGCGCCGGGCCTGGCGTAGTGCCGGACTCCGGCGCGCAGCCCGGCGCGCTGCGCCTCCATCAGTTGTTTGGCGGCTGCGGAATCGGTCCAGTTGGTGCTCTCGGTGACGGTGATGGACGCGAAAAGGACCGTGCTCGCCCGGACCGCGGTCCAGTCGTCCACGGTCTCGTGCAAGGACAGGTTTATCCCGCGCTCGGGTTCCGGCTCCTGCATTCCACTCCCAGGTCTGTGCGGGTCACCTTACGTCTTGCTCGGCATAAGGCGACCCGCACAACCGAACGGGCGTGTCAGTGTTGTCTGGAACGCGCGACCGCGATCGCGTTGACAGGGCGCTCCCGCCGAGTTCACCTCACCTACTCGACCAGGGCGCCCTGCCCCCGCGATAGCGGGGCCTTCGGCCAGGCGCGCGTTAAGCCGGCTCGTGGTCAGGCAGCATGCGGCGGGTTTGCCGGATGTTCTGTCAGGCGTTCTCGCGTTGGAACGTTCTAGCTCCCCACCAGACTGCGAGCACGGTCAGCACGACCAGCACCACGCTGCCGGTGAACAGGGAGTCCATCGTCAGGTCGCCGCGGAAGGCCGAGCGTTCCGCCTCCACCACGTGGGAGAACGGATTGATCCGGGAAATGTTGTACAACCAGGCCGGCGCCAGCCCGGTGGTGATCGGGATCAGAATGCCGGAAAGCAGCAGCACCGGCATCAGCACCGCGTTGAGCAAAGCGGGAAAGGCTTCTTCGCTCTTCAACGTCAGCGCCAGCGCATAGGACGCCGAAGCGAGCGTGATCGCCAGTAGTGCGGCGATCACCAGGCTGAGCACCATCCCGCCGAAAGGCGCGTCCAGATCGAAGATCAGCAGGGCCAGCACGATGATCAGGATGGCCTGCACCACGGCCTGCAGCGCGTTGGCGAACACCTTGCCGAGCAGCAGGGCCACCCGGCTGACCGGGGTCACCCGCAACCGTTCCACCACCCCGTTGCGGTACTCGGCGAGCAGGCCGAAGCCGACGAACGAGCTGCCGAACAGGGCCAGCTGCACGATCAGCGCCGGGGTCAGCACCATCCAGCCGTTGCCGGGCGGGAAACCCGGGGTGTTCTGTACGACCTTCTCCATCAGTGGACCGAAGAGGAACAGGTACAGCACCGGCTGCATGATGCCGATCATGATCCAGGCCGGGTTGCGCAGCGACAGCGTCATGTCCCGTTTGAAGATCAGCCAGATGTCACGCAACATTGACAGCCTCCTCTTCGGCCGGCTTCCCGGAGCCCGCTTCGGCGTCGCGAAGGGTGCGGCCGGTCAGGGTCAGGAACACGTCGTCCAGGGTCGGCCGGTGCACCTGCATGGACACCATGCCGATGCCGGCCGAGTCCAGCGCCCGCAGCAGCTCGGGCATCGCGGTGTCGCCGCGCGGTACCCGGAAGCGCAGGGTGTCCTCGGTTTCGGACACTTCGGAGACGCCGGTGAGCACGGTGACCTCGTGCGCCCCGTCCAGCTTGCCCGCGATCTCCGCGGCCGCGGCGGCGTGCCCGGCGGTGACGCCGATGGTGACGCCGTCGCCGGAGACCCGCGACTTCAGCGAGTCGGGGCTGCCCTCGGCGACGAGCTCACCGTTGTCGATCACCAGGATCCGGTCGCACAGCGAGTCGGCCTCGTCCAGGTAGTGCGTGGTGAGGAAGAGCGTCACGCCGTAGTCGGCGCGCAGCCGCCGGATGTGCTCCCAGAGGTTCGCCCGGCTCTGCGGGTCGAGGCCGGTGGTCGGCTCGTCGAAGAAGACCAGCTTCGGCGAGTGGATCAGGCCGAGCGCGATGTCGAGCCGCCGCCGCTGCCCGCCGGACAGGGTCTTGGTGAGCCGCTGGTCGAGGTCGACCAGGTCGAGCTGCTCGGTCAGTTCGGCGCCGCGTTTGTGCGCGTCCGCTTTGGACAGTCCGTAGAGCCGCCCCTGCAGCTCGATCTCCTCGATCACCTTGCATTCCGGCATGGTCCCGCCGCCCTGCGCGACGTAGCCGATCCGCTTGCGCACGCCAAGCGGGTCCTTGCGCAGGTCGCAGCCGCCGACCGTGGCCTCACCGGCGGTCGGGCGCAGCAGGGTGGTGAGCATCCGGAGCGTGGTGGTCTTGCCGGCCCCGTTCGGCCCGAGGAAGCCGACGAGCTCCCCCTCGGCCACATCGATGTCGACGCCCTTGACGGCCTCGACGGTGCGGCCGCGGGCGGTGAACCGCCGTGCGAGACCGCGTGCCTTGATCATTGATTCCCCTCTCAATGGTGCTTTCGGCGAGGTATTCAAACTTGACTACCCCCAGCCGACACTCTGTCCCAGGTATCGGTCCGTAGTCAAACTTGATTACCGACTGTCGTCCGGCGGCTCACCGAACGCGCGGCCATCGTCGTCGGCCATCACGTACTCGCCGCCTTCCAGCCGCTCGATCAGCTCGCGCAGCCAGCCGACGCTGGCGTCCGCGTGCCGCTCCCACAGCCGGTACAGCTCGCCGATGTGCGGTGGCTGTCCCCAGTCCGAGCTGTCCTCGGCGAGCAGCCTGGCGCTGAGCCGGTCGCTCTCGATCCGGACCAGCTGCTGCCGGAGCAGGCCGATCACCCGCTTCCGGGGCAGCGTGGTCATCAGCGTGACCGCGGCCGAGATCTCGTGCCCGTTGTCGCGCGGTGAGGAGAGCGCCTTGCCGAGCAGCACGTGGAACTCGGTCTCGCCGGCCGCGGTGATTCGGTAGGCCACCCGGTCCGGGCCGCCTTCGCCCGGCTCGACGTCGACCTGTTCGAGCAGTTGCTCGGAGGTCATCTTCTTCAGCGCGTGGTAGATCGACCCCGGCTGCACGTTGGCCCACTTGTCGGCCGACCAGGTGAGCAGTTCGCGGCGAACCTGATAGCCGTGGGCCCGGCCGTACATCCGTACGACACCGAGCACCAGCAACCGGGTCGCGGACACCGGCACCTCACCTTCGTAGTCCTGGTAACAATGCACGAGACGGCATCCGTAGGCTAAACAGACATGAGCACCCCTGTGTTGACGGCGGTGGCCTGGCCCTATGCCAACGGCCCCCGCCACATCGGTCACGTGTCCGGTATCGGCGTCCCGTCGGACGTCTTCGCGCGCTACCAGCGAATGGCCGGCAACCGGGTGCTCATGGTTTCCGGCAGCGACGAGCACGGCACCCCGATCCTGGTGCAGGCGGACAAGGAAGGCCTGACCCCGCAGCAGACGGTGGACAAGTACCACCGGCAGATCGCCGAGGACATGCGCGGGCTCGGGGTCACCTACGACCTCTACACCCGCACCACCACCGGCAACCACGCCCAGGTGGTGCAGGAGATCTTCCTTGCCCTGTACCGCAACGGCTATGTGGTGCCGAGGACGACCACCGGCGCGATCAGCCCGTCCACCGGGCGCACCCTGCCGGACCGCTACATCGAGGGCACCTGCCCGATCTGCGGGTACGACGGCGCCCGCGGCGACCAGTGCGACAACTGCGGCAATCAGCTCGACGCCGCCGAGCTGATCAACCCGAAGTCCAGGATCAACGGCGAGACGCCGAAGTTCGTGGAGACCGAGCACCTCTTCCTCGACCTGCCGGCGTTCACCGAGACGCTGGGCAAGTGGCTGTCCACCAAGACCGACTGGCGGCCCAACGTCCTCAACTTCACCAGGAACCTGGTCGACGACATGCGGCCGCGGCCGATCACCCGCGACCTGGACTGGGGCGTGAAGATCCCGCTCGACGGTTGGCGCGACGAGCCGCTCAAGCGGTTCTACGTCTGGTTCGACGCGGTGATCGGGTACTTCTCGGCCAGTGTCGAGTGGGCCCGTCGCTCCGGTGACGCCGATGCGTGGCAGGAGTGGTGGAACAACCCCGAAGCCCAGGTCGTGCACTTCATGGGCAAGGACAACATCACCTTCCACGCCCAGATCTGGCCCGCCCTGCTGCTCGGCCACAACGGCGCTGGCGACCACGGTGGCGAGCCGGGGCCGTACGGACGGCTGAACCTGCCCACCGAAATCGCGTCCAGCGAGTTCCTCACCATGAGCGGGTCGAAGTTCTCCACCTCCCGCGGCACGGTGATCTACCTGCACGACTTCCTGCGGGAGTTCGGCCCGGACACGCTGCGCTACTTCATCTCGGCCGCCGGCCCGGAAACCCAGGACGTGGACTTCACCTGGGACGAGTTCAGCCGGCGGACCAACTTCGAGCTGGCCAACGAGTGGGGCAACCTGGTCAACCGGGCGGTCTCGATGGCGCACAAGAACAACGGCGCGGTGCCGCGGCCGAACACGCCGTCGAGCGCGGACGAGGAGCTCAAGGCGGTCGCCCGCAAGGCCTTCGACACCGTGGGCGGGCACCTGTCCCGGTCGCGGTTCCGGGCCGGGCTGAGCGAGGCGATGCGGGTGGTGACCGCGGCCAACCGGTACATCTCGGACCAGCAGCCGTGGAAGCTCAAGGACGACCCCGACCGGCGCGACACCGTGCTGCACACCGCGCTGCAGGTGGTTTCCGACGCGAACACGCTGCTCACCCCGTTCCTGCCGCACTCGGCGCAGAAGGTGCACGAGGCGCTGGGCGCCACCGGACTCTGGGCGTCGCAGCCGGAGCTGCGCGAGGTCGAGGACCTGGACGTGCCCGGCCGGATCAACCCGATCCTCACCGGTGACTACGCGGCCGAGCAGGCGCGCTGGGAGTCCATCCCGATCGAGGTGGGCCGCCCGCTGGAGAAGCCGACCCCGCTGTTCGCCAAGCTCGACCCGAAACTGGCCGAGACCGGCCCGGAATGGGCCCCGATTGAGTCGTGAGCGTCCACCGGTGCCGGACCCGCTGCCGGCACCGGTGGTCGACTCGCACACCCATCTGGACGCCTGCGGCGCGGTCACCGCGGCCGACGTCGGCGCGATCATGGACCGCGCCGAGTCCGCCGGGGTCACTCGGGCGGTCACCGTGGCGGACGACCTCACGGCCGCCCGCTGGGCCGCCGACGCGTCCACATGGGATTCGAGGGTGTTCGCCGCGGTGGCGATACATCCCACCCGCACCAAGGAGTTCGGCGAGCCGGAGCGGTCCGAAGTGGAGCGCCTGGCGGCCGGTGAGCGGGTGGTCGCGGTCGGCGAGACCGGCCTCGACTACTACTGGGACTTTTCACCACCGGACGCCCAGCAGGAGGCGTTCCGCTGGCACATCGATCTCGCCAAGCGGCTCGGCAAGCCGCTGATGATCCACGACCGCGACGCGCACGAGGACGTGCTGCGCATCCTCGAAGAGGAGGGAGCGCCGGAGGACGTGGTGTTCCACTGCTTCTCCGGCGACGCCGACATCGCGCGCCGGTGCGTGGCCGCCGGATACGTGCTGTCCTTCGCCGGCACGGTCACCTTCCGGAACGCCCGTGCCCTGCACGAAGCGGCCAGGCTGGTGCCGCGGGACCAGTTTTTAACAGAAACCGACGCCCCGTTCCTCACCCCGCACCCGTTCCGCGGCGCGCCGAACGAGCCCTACTGCACCGCCTATACCGTGCGCAACCTCGCTGACCTGCGTGGAGAGAGCGTCGAAGAAGTGGCGAACGCGGTACGGAGCAATGCGGAACGGGTGTTTCGGCTGCCGACTGTTACGGCGGGTTGAACGCATTGCGACATTCGGGTAGGGGTCAATACCCCACCAGACGAGTGATGGACGTCACGACATTCCGGCGGGTGTTTGCGCAACCCGCCAGAGTTCGTTACGGTCCCGTGATCGTGCCGGTCGATTGCTCGACGACGAGCGAACACCGGAACGCCCACAGTCACGTCAGTGCACGTCGGGGAAGCGGCACCTGGGGTTTCACCCCGGGAACCGTGAGGGATGGCGCTGACTGCGGGAGTCGGGACGACACGGTGTGCGCGGCATACCGCACGTGAAGGCTTTTGTGAAAGGGATCGACCCTGTGACTGGTAGCAGTAGGTGGGCTGAGGCACGCCACGACGCTTCTACGAACATGTTCACCGATACGCACGGTGCGGTGGCGACCCTGGACCGGCCCGGCCACGCCGGTGAGCTGGACTTCTCCGCTGACCCCAAGGTGACGCCGCAGGACGTGCGCACCGCACTGGGCCCGCAGGCCGACGACATGATGGCCGAAGCGCAGATCGACGTGGACGAGCTGATCCGGCTGATCAACGCCGAGACCACCCTGCTGCCGCCGATCATCATCCCGGACGAGGCCGCCGAGGACCGTTCCGGCCGCTCGCTGAAGAAGGCGCAGGCCGAACCGGACCAGGTGCTGGCCACCGCCACCAAGACCTGGAAGAAGCGGTTCCTCAAGGGCACCGTGCTGGCCATCCTGATCACCCTGACCGGTGGCGGCGCCGCCGCGATGGCGATGAACAAGAGCGTCACCGTCGAGGTGGACGGCCAGGAGCAGACCGTCCGCAGCTTCGGCGGCACGGTCGGCGAGGTACTCGAAGACGCTGGCCTGTCGGTCGGCGCGCACGACGCGCTCTCGCCATCCCCGCAGGCCGCGGTCGGCGACGGTGGCGTCATCAAGCTCGAGCGCGGCCGCAAGCTCAACCTGATCGTGGACGGCGCGCAGCGCGAGTCCTGGGTCCGCGCGACGGACCTTTCGCAGGCGCTGGGTCAGCTCGGCCTTGCCGACCTGAACAAGCAGGGCACCTGGTTCTCCATGCCGCAGACCGGCGCGCTGCCCCTGGAGGGCGCCACGGTCGAGATCAAGACCCTGAAGAACATCATGCTGTTCGACGGCGCCAACGAGCCCCGTCCGGTGGCCACCAACGCGGTCACCACGCAGGAGTTCCTCGGCGAGCAGAAGCTGACGCTCGGCCCGGAGGACGCCGCCGAGGGTGGCCTGGACTTCAAGCTGGTCGACGGCGCCGAGGTGCACGTCAGCCGCACCGGCGTCTCGGTCGAGAACAAAGAAGAAGAGATCACCCCCGAGGTCGAGAAGATCGACGACCCGGAGCTGGAAAAGGGCAAGACCGAGATCGACGACCCGGGCACCCCGGGCAAGAAGCTCGTCACCTACAAGGTCACCAAGAAGAACGACCAGGAGACGGCTCGCGAAGAGGTCGAGACCAAGGTCCTGGTCGAGGCCAAGCCCAAGAAGATGCGGGTCGGCACCAAGAAGGCGGATGTCCCGCCGATCAGCGACGCCGGGGTTTGGGACCGGATCGCGCAGTGCGAGTCCGGCGGCAACTGGGCGGCCGTCAACCCGACCGGCAAGTACCACGGCGGTTTGCAGTTCGACAAGCAGACCTGGCAGGCCTACGGCGGCGGCCAGTACGCCGAGACGGCCAACAAGGCCAGTCGTGAGCAGCAGATCGCCATCGCCACCAAGGTGCGCGACGCCCGCGGCGGGTACGGTGCCTGGCCGCACTGCGGCAAGAAGGCCTGACCCGTCCCGTACTAGTCTTCCGGATGTGACACGACTGCTCGGGCCCGCCGAGATCCGCAGGCTGGCCGCCGAGCTGGACGTGCGGCCGACCAAGAAGCTCGGCCAGAACTTCGTGCACGACCCGAACACGGTCCGGCGCATCGTGGAGCTGGCCGGTGTCGGCGCCGACGACCTGGTGCTCGAAGTCGGCCCCGGGCTGGGCTCGCTGACACTGGGGCTGCTGGACTCCGGCGCGCGCGTGGTCGCCGTCGAGATCGACGAGGTGCTCGCCGGGCGGCTGCCGCGGACCGTGCGGGAACAGGCCCCGGAAGCCGCCGACAGGCTCACCGTGCTGCCCGCGGACGCGCTCGGGCTGCGGGTGGGCGACCTGGCCGGCGAACCCACCGCACTGGTGGCGAACCTGCCCTACAACGTGGCCGTGCCGGTGGTGCTGCACCTGCTGGCCGAGCTGCCGTCGCTGGCGCGCGGGCTGGTGATGGTGCAGACCGAGGTCGCGGACCGGATGGCCGCCGCACCCGGCGGCCGCATCTACGGCGTGCCCAGCGTGAAGCTGGCCTGGTACGGCAAGACGCGCAAGGTCGCGCCGGTGCCGCGTTCGGTGTTCTGGCCGGTGCCGAACGTGGATTCCGCGCTGGTGTCCTTCGAACGCGGCGAACGGACCGGACCGGCTTCCCTGGTCGACCGCGCGAAGCTGTTCGGCTTGGTGGACGCCGCCTTCGCGCAGCGCCGCAAGACGCTGCGGGCCGCGCTGGCGGGCTGGGCCGGTTCCGCCGAGCGCGCCGGCGAGCTGCTGGTCGCCGCCGGTATCGATCCCCGTACTCGCGGTGAGCAGTTGGACGTGCACGACTTCGCCCGCATCGCGGCGCAGACCTGACCGGTGAGTTCATACGCTGGGTAGGCATCCGGGTGTGTTGGGTATACGTTCCGGTGGTTTCTTTCTTCTATCGGGCTGACTTATCGCGTTCGAACGCGGCCGTCCGTGTGATCTGCGCCTGGAGGCTTGCGTAACGCGCGTCCTGTCGGGTCTACTCAATGTGCCATCCCGAGCGACTGAGAGACCTGGCTCGCTGAAGTCGCAGCAACCACCTTCACGGGCAGGTGCTACCGCCAGGACCGATGGAGGAATCATGTATCGCTCGCGAATGCTGACCAAGCGCCGAGTAGTCGATGAAGGTCGCCGCACGGTATGTGCGTGTCGACGCTCCACCGTCTTCGCCTGACTCATCTTCGTACCCCTGATTCCGGTCTACTTTGCCGCATCGTCCACATAGGACGATCAAATCGGTGACGGTCGGCGCGCGCCCGAAAGGCTGCTGCGCCTGCACTTGGAGCGCATTCGTGATCACTGTTGAAAACCTGAGCAAGTCCTTCCCCAGCAACGGTTCCAACGGGGCCGCCGGTTCCCCGGTGCTCGCCCTGCGGGACGTGAACATCGACGTCGACGCCGGCGCCTTGTACGGCGTGGTCGGCCCGGCCGGCTCCGGCAAGTCCACCCTCGCCCGCTGCGTCGCACTGCAGGAGCGCCCGGACCGCGGCATCGTCCGGTTGGACGGGCTGAACACCGGCACCCTGGACGGCCGGCGGCTCCGCGAGGTGCGCCGGCAGGTGGCCGTGGTGGACGCCAAGCCCGAGCTGTACGGCGAGCGCACCGTGGCCGGCAACGTGGCGGCCCCGCTGGAGCAGCTCGGCCTGGACGGGCCGCAGCGCCGCAGCCGGGTCGGCAACCTGCTCGACCTGGTCGGCCTGACCCAGCGCGCCGCACAGCGGCTCAGCGAGCTGACCGACGGCCAGCTGCGCCGGGTCGCAGTGGCAAGGGCGCTGGCCACCGGGCCCGCGGTACTGCTCGCGGACGACCCGACCGGCGGCGTGCGGGCCGAAGAGTCCGGCGCGGTGCTCACCGTGCTGGACCGGGCGCGCGCCGAGCTGGGGGTGACCGTGCTGGTCACCACGCCGGACCCGAGCGTGGTCCGGCGGGTCTGCGACGACGTCGCGGTGCTGGAGGAGGGCAGCCTGCTCGAGCGCGGCAAGGTGCTCGAGCTGGTGGCTGACCCGGCCAGCCGGACCGCACAGGCGCTGCTGCCCGCGATCGAGACCGGCCGCGGCCAGTCCGCCCGCTACGACCGCGCGGTGGACGTGGTGCTGATCGGCTTCGCCGCGGTCGGCGCGCTGCTGCCAGAGGCGGCCGCCAGGTTCGACGTCGAGCTTGCCACCATCGGCGGCGGGCTGACCAGGGTGGGCGACACCCCGGTGGCCCGGTTCCGGGTCGGCGTGCGCGGCCAGCTGGCCGACACCGCACTGGCCTGGATCGCCGAGCGCGGCGGATATGTCACGCACACCGCGCGCGGCCCGCAGGGTGTGGCGGCCGCCTGAGATGGGGGCATGCGAGGCTTTTTGCGCATGTCCCCATCGATCGGGTGCGGGTGTCCCGCAAGATCCTGAGGGGCCTACGCTGGCTTCTTCGCAAGCGGTGCGACGGGGCAACGTAGGCTGGTCACGTGCTCGCCGTCGTACCGCCACCAGTTACCGTCCGGGTGCCGTCGAAGATCAACCTGCACCTTTCCGTCGGCGACCCGCGTAAAGACGGGTTCCACGAGCTGACCACGGTGTTCCACGCGCTGTCGCTGACCGACGAGGTCACCGTCGCGGCCACCGACGACCCCGGGGTCGAGGTGTACGGCGAGGGTGAGGGTTCGGTGCCCACCGGGGCCAACAACCTGGCCTGGCGCGCGGTGCAGGCGCTGGCCGCGCACGTCGGCAGGGCGGGTGACGAGCAGAAGGTGCGCGTGGTGCTGCGCAAGGGCATCCCGGTCGCCGGCGGGATGGCGGGCGGCAGCGCGGACGCGGCTGGCACCCTGGTCGGCCTTGCCTCGCTGTGGAAGCTGGAGATCAGCCGCGACGAGCTGGCCCAGGTGGCCGCGAAGCTGGGCAGCGACGTGCCGTTCGCGCTCTACGGCGGCACTGCGCTCGGCACCGGGCGCGGCGAGCAGCTGGTGCCGGTGCTTTCGCGGCACACCTTCCACTGGGTGCTCGCGCTCGACCAGCGCGGCCTTTCCACGCCGAGGGTGTACGGCGAGCTGGACCGGCTTCGCGCGGACGGCGACCCGCCCCGGGTCGGTTCGCACGCCCCGGTGGTGGAGGCGCTGGCCTCCGGCGACCCGCGTCAGCTCGCCCTGCTGCTCGGTAACGATCTGCAGGCCGCCGCGGTGTCGCTGCGTCCGGGGCTGCGGCGCACGCTGCGGGCCGGGGTGAACGCCGGCGCGCTGGCCGGCACGGTCTCCGGCTCCGGCCCGACCTGCGCCTTCCTCTGCGCCGACGCGGAGTCCGCGCTGGAGGTCGCGGCCGAGCTGGCCGGTGCCGGGGTCTGCCGGACGGTACGGGTCGCGCACGGCCCGGTGCCCGGTGCCAGGCCGGTCGGTGGTGACGACCCCCGCCCGGCGCCGCCGCAGGTGCACGCGTGAGCCGTCCCACCATTAGTCCTTTGTGGACATTGAGAAGCATTGAGGGGCTCGCCTAGATGGTCAACCTGGTCAACCTGGAGTCGGTGAGCAAGTCATACGGGGTCCGGCCGCTGCTCGACTCGGTCTCGCTCGGGGTCGGTGAGGGCGACCGGATCGGCGTGGTCGGGCTCAACGGGGGCGGCAAGACCACCCTGCTCGAAGTGCTCGCCGGGATCGCGCCGGTGGACGACGGCCGGGTCAGCCGGGTCGGCGGGCTGCGGATGGCGGTAGTCACCCAGCGCACCGAGCTGCCCGCCGGCAGCACGGTCCGCGAGGCCGCCCTGTCCGCATACGGGGCCGAGCACGAGTGGGCCGCGGACGCCCGCGTTCGCTCCATTGTGGACGGACTGGGGTTGTCCGGGCTCGGCCTGGATTCACCGACCGGTTCCCTGTCCGGCGGCGAGCGCCGCCGGGTGGCGCTGGCCGCCGCGCTGGTGGCCGAACTGGACCTGATCGTGCTGGACGAGCCGACCAACCACCTGGACATCGAGGGGGTGCGCTGGCTGGCCGATCACCTGCTGGCCCGCCGGGTCGCGCTGGTGGTGGTCACGCACGACCGCTGGTTCCTGGACACCGTCTGCGGACGCACCTGGGAGGTTGTCGGGGGGCGGGTCGAACAGTACGAAGGCGGTTACGCCGACTGGGTTTTCGCCAGGGCCGAGCGTGCGCGGCTGGCCGCCACCCTGGAGGAGAAGCGGCAGAACCTGGCGCGCAAGGAGCTCGCTTGGTTGCAGCGCGGTGCCAAGGCGAGGACGTCCAAGCCCCGCTACCGGATCGAGGCCGCCGAGGCGCTGATCTCGGACGTCCCGCCGCCGCGGGATTCGGTGGAGCTGATGAGCTTCGCCCGTCGCCGGCTCGGCAAGACCGTGCTCGAACTCGAGGACGTGTCGCTGGCCGCGGGCGAGAAGTCGTTGCTGGACAAGGAAACCTGGCGGATCGGCCCCGGGGACCGGATCGGGCTGGTCGGGGTGAACGGCTCCGGCAAGACGACCCTGCTCAAGACGCTCGCGGGCGAGGCGGAACCGGTGTCCGGCAGGCGGATCCAGGGCAAGACGGTGCGGCTCGCGCACCTGACCCAGGAACTCGAAGACCTGCCCGGCGAGTTGCGGCTGCTTCAGGCCGTCGAAGAGATCGCCGGCCGGGTGGTGCTCGGCAAACAGGAGCTGTCCGCCTCGCAGCTCGCCGAGAAGCTGGGTTTCCCGCCGGCCAGGCAGTGGACCCCGGTGGAGGACCTCTCCGGTGGCGAGCGCCGCCGCCTGCAGCTGGTGCGGCTGCTGATGGCCGAGCCGAACGTGCTGCTGCTGGACGAGCCGACCAACGATCTGGACATCGACACCCTGCAGCAGCTGGAGGATCTGCTCGACTCCTGGCCGGGCACGATGGTGGTCGTCTCGCACGACCGCTATCTGGTCGAGCGGGTCTGCGACGCGGTGTACGCCCTGTTCGGCGACGGCGGGATCACCCACCTCCCCGGCGGCATCGAGGAGTACCTCCGCCGCCGCGGCAAGGCCGAGCAGGCGCGTGCCCAGGCGCCGCAGCGTCAGGAGGCCGCCCCGGAGCGGGCGACCGCCAAGGTCAGTGCCGCGGAGAAGCGCGCGGCGAGCAAGGAACTGGCCAAACTGGAGCGGAAGCTGGACCAGCTGCACAGCCGGGAGACCAAGCTGCACGACGCGCTGGCCGCGGCGGCGACCGACCCGGCGAAGCTGATCGAGCTCAACACCGAGCTGAAATCGCTGATCGCCGAGAAGGACGAGGTCGAGCAGCGCTGGCTGGAGACCTCCGAAGCCGCCGAGTGAACGGCTCGCCGGATAAGGTGAACGGCATGAGTCGGTTCGTGGACAAGCTGCTCGCTACCGCGGCGGCGGGCGGTCAGCAGCGTGGCATGGTCACTGGGGAGCCGAAGGAACCGGTACGCCGGACCTGGGCTGAGGTTCACGAGCAGGCGAGAAAGGTGGCCGGCGGACTGGTCTCCGGCGGTCTCGCGCCGGAGAGCGCGGTCGCCGTACTGGCCGCCGCGCCCGCGCTGATCGCGCCCACCGTGCAGGCCGTCTGGCTGTCCGGCGGCAGCGTCACCATGCTGCACCAGCCGACCCCGCGCACCGACCTCGCCGAATGGGCCGAGGACACCGTGCGGGTGCTGCGCATGATCGGCTCGAACCTGGTGCTGCTCGGCGAGCCGTTCGACCAGCTGGCCCCGGTGCTCACCGAGCACGGCATCGGCTACCGGCTGATCAGCGAACTGCTGGAGGCCGAGCCGCTGGCCGAGCCGGTGCCCACCAGCGAGCAGGCGCCCGCGCTGCTCCAGCTCACCAGCGGGTCCACCGCCGAGCCCAAGGCCGTGCGGATCACCTACGGCAACCTGTACTCCAACGTCAAGGCGATGGTGGACCGGGCCGAGTTCGTCTTCGACCAGGACGTGATGGTGTCCTGGCTGCCGACCTTCCACGACATGGGCATGGTCGGCTTCCTGACCGTGCCGATGACCTTCGGCGTGGAGCTGGTCAAGATCACCCCGGTGGAGTTCCTGTCCGGGCCGCTGATCTGGCCGAAGCTGATCACCAAGTACGGCGGCACCACCACCGCCGCGCCGAACTTCGCCTACGCCATCGTTGGCCGCCGGATGGCCAAGGTGGACGAAGACGATGCCTACGACCTGTCCAAGCTGCGGATCGCGCTGAACGGGGCCGAGCCGATCGACGAGACCGCGGTGCAGACCTTCGTCGACGCCGGCGCCCGGTTCAAGATGCCGCCGGAGTGCGTGTTCCCGGCCTACGGCATGGCCGAGGCGACGCTGGCGGTGTCCTTCGCCCCGCTGTTCACCGGGCTCACCCTGGACGTGGTCGAGGCGCGGGCACTGGAAGCGGACAACCGCGCGGTGCCGGTGCCGGCGGACGACCCCCGGCGCGGTACCGACGACGTCCGCTCGTTCGCCCTGCTCGGCCCGCCGCTGGACGGCCTGGAGGCGGAGATCGTGGACGAGCACGGCACCGTGCTCGGCGACCGGCAGGTCGGCGAGATCAGGCTGCGCGGTGAGGCAGTCACCCCCGGCTACCTGACCATGGACGGCCCGGTGGACACCCAGGACGCCGAAGGCTGGCTGGCCACCGGCGACCTCGGCTACCTCGTCGACGGCCAGATCGTGATCTGCGGCCGCAGCAAGGACGTCATCATCATGGGCGGCCGCAACATCTACCCGACCGACATCGAGCGGGCGGCCACCTCGGTGGAAGGGGTGCGGGCCGGCAACGCGGTGGCCGTGCGGCTGGACGCCGGCAGCAGGCGCGAGCGGTTCGCGGTGGTGCTGGAGTCCAAGCTGGCCGGGGACGCCGAGGCCGAGCGCGTGCTGGCCAAGGAGGTCGCGGCCAAGGTGCGCAGCGCGGTGGACATCCGTCCGTTCGCGGTGCTGGTGCTGCCAGCGGGCAGCCTGCCCAAGACCCCGTCCGGCAAGGTCAAGCGGGCCGCAACCGCGACCCAGTTCGCCGCCCAGATCAACGCCCGCGCCAACGACTGACCAACGTCGTGAGTGGAAAGTGCTGCCCCGGCAACACTTTCCACTCACGACCTAGCTGCGCTTCCGGCGGAACAGGGACGGGCGGGTGTGCGTGTGCTCGAGGGCCGGCACCAGGTAGACCGAGCCGCCCGCCACCGGATGGCCGGCCAGGGTGCTCTCCACCAGCCGCAGAAAGTGGTCCACCGAGGCCTGGTCGTAGCCGCGCTTGCCCAGCGGCGGCCTGGCGAAGGACACGTTGTGCACGTCCTCGGCGGTGACCTCGTCCTCGCCCTCCAGGGTGGCGACGACCCGGTTGAGGAAGGCGTCCACCGCCGGCTCGTGGTAGCCCCTGGTGCCGACCGGGGCCCGGTCGAACCGGACCCGGTATATGTCCTCGGCGGTCAGCGCCACTACTTTTCCTGGAAGTGCTCGACGCGGGCGGTGGGGGTGTCCACCGGCCACGGCTGGGCAGCCTCGGACTCGTCCCTGGCATCGGGCACCGGCTGGGCCCGTACGCCGGTGCGGCTCGCCAGCTCCTCCTCGGCCTTGTCCAGGAACTCGTCCACTTCGCGCTCGTCGTAGCCGCGCTTGCCGATGATCGGCCGGTTGAAGAGCACGTGATGCACCTCGGCCGCGGTCAGGTCGTCCTTCCCGGCCAGCGTCTGCGCGATGCGCCCGAGGAACTCGTCGACTTCCCCCTTGGCGTAGCCGCGGCGGCCGATCGGCGAGTTGCCGAACTCGGCGGCGTTGACGTCTTCGATGGTCAAGGACATGAATTACTCCCGGGTTCTGGATCGGTCGACGAAGTCGCCGTATTCCGTCCTAGTCGGCGGATCCGGTACCGGGGAAGACCTGGTCGTCGCTCTCGACTCGAACAGGGGGGAGAAGGCACGCCTTCGGGTGAGCCGGGTTAACGCACCGCTCATGTGACCGATTTCACCGCCGTGCCGGCGGGAGAAGGGCCGCTCAGCCCGCGTGGAAGGTGTTCTGCGCGGCGGCGAGGCCGTCGGCGAGCAGCGCCTCGGTCGCGTCCGCGCACCGGTCGATCTCCAGCGCCAGCTCCTTGCGCTCGGTGCTGGAGAAGTCCTTGAGCACGTAGTCGGCGGGGTCCATCCGCCCCGGCGGGCGGCCGACGCCGAACCGGACGCGGTAGTAGTCCTTGGTCCCGAGGGACTTGGTGATCGAGCGGAGCCCGTTGTGGCCGTTGTCGCCGCCGCCGAACTTGAGCTTCAGCGCGCCGTAGGGCAGGTCCAGCTCGTCGTGCACGACCACGATCCCGCTCGGGTCGAGCTTGAAGAAACGGGCGGTGCCGACCACCGGCCCGCCGGAGAGGTTCATGAAGGAACGGGGCTTGACCAGCACCGTTTTGCGCCCGGCCAGCCGCCCTTCGAGCACGTCGGCACCGGCCTTGTGCGCCTTGAACTTCCCGCCCATCCTGGCGGCCAGCTCGTCCAGCACCAGGAAACCGATGTTGTGCCGGTTGCCGGCGTACCGAGGGCCGGGATTGCCGAGGCCGGCGAGCAGCACCTGCTCACCGGCCCCGGGTAGATCCTGCGAAGGAGTGTCCCCCACGCCCGTACTACTCGGCGTTCTCGGACTCGGGCTTGTCCTCGACCACACCGGCGCCCTCGGCGTCGACGTCGGTCTCCATGGAGGCCTCGCTCGGCGCCTCGTTGACCGCAACCACCAGCGCCTCGGGGTCGGTCAGCAGCTCCGCTCCCGGCGGCAGGGTGACCTGCGAGGCCAGCACCTGGACACCGGCCTGGACACCCTCGATGGACACCTCGAGCTGCTCCGGGATGTGCAGCGCCTCGACCTCGATCGACAGCGAGTCGAGGTCCTGGGCGACCAGGGTGCCGGGGGCCGCGTCGCCGGTCAGCACGACCGGGATGTCCACGGTGACCTTCTCGCCGCGCTTGACCACGAGCAGGTCGACGTGCTCGATGTAGTTCTTCAGCGGGTGGACCACGATGGTCTTGGTCAGCGCCAGCTCGGCGGCGTTGTCGATGTCCAGGGTGAGCACGGCGTTGCTGCCGTTCTCGCGGACCACCCTGGCGAACTCCAGTGCCGGCAGCGACAGGTGCCGCGGGTCCGAACCGTGGCCATAGAGCACTGCGGGAATCTTGCCGGCGCGACGGGTGCGACGCGCGGCGCCCTTGCCGAACTCGGTGCGGGGTTCGACGGACAGACGTACCTCGGACACGGTCTTGCACTCCTTCGATCAAAAAGCTCTGTTGCGACGGGGATCATCGGGGCGGTATCTCGGTGCGTTCGGCGGCGAATCCACAACGTGCGCAGCGCGTGGCCTATCAAGCCGCCGCGTCGATCACGTCGGGCACCGCGTGCAAGTGGAGCCCGCCTCGCCGAGAACCTATTTAGTGTAGACAGCGTCGTGGACCTGGGTTGCGGCGGGTCGTCCCGCACCGTAAGAACGAGGTAACGCGGCGCTGGGAACCAGCGTCCCGAACTGGGGTCAGAGCCGGAGAAAGTCCGGTAGAACCGGCGAAGACAGGTCAGTTCCGAGTCAGTGAGGTGTCGAGGTGCCGATGCGAACGCGAGGGGCGACCCGAGCGGCGGTACTGGCGGTGGTCGCGGGAATGCTGCTCGGTGGCTGCCAGGCCGCGATGCCGGGCAGCGGTGACGTGTCCACGGCCGACCGGCAGCGGGTGGACCGGCGTGCCGAACTGCGCTCGGCTGTGGACGGCGCGCTCGGCGCGCTGGCCGCCCAGCTCGCGCTCTCGTATCGCAGCAGCTACACCGACACCGCGGGCAAGACCGTGGAGCTGGCGTTGAACGTGACCAAACACGGTTTCGCGCAGGGCTCCTTCCCGTCCTCCGGTGAGCAGATCAAGCTGCTGCGGGCGGACGGAAAGCTGTATCTCAACGCGGGTGCGACCTACTGGCGCGGGCGCGGCACCGAAGCCGCGGTCGCCGAGCAGTACGCGGGCGACTGGGTCCGCGCGACCCGGTCCGAGCTGCCCTTCGACCCGGCCGAAACCCTCACCCCGTCGGCGGTGGTGGCGACCCTGCGCGCCGGGCTCGCCGGGGCGGACCAGCTGGCCGAGCCGGTCCGGCGGGTGCGGCCGGACGGCACCGAGGTGTTCGAGATCGAGACCAGGTCCGGCCTGATGGAGGTGACCACGGCGCAGCCGTACCGGCTGGTCAGCGTGGCACCCGCGTTGCTCGGCCCGGCGGTGGGTTCGTCCTACGGCCCCAGCACCTCGGTGGGGATGGCGGCGCTCGCCGGCGACGACCTGAAGCGGTTCCAGACCGGGGCGGAGGCCGCACTGCCGGAGCTGGCCCAGCCGGTGCGCGCCGGAGCCGGCGCGCGGACCGAGGTGACCGACACCAGACTGGACTGCGGGACCAACGGCGTCTGCACGCACAGCGTCCAGGTGCGCAACACGGTCGTCGGGGACGCCGCGGGCGCCTTGGTGCGGTTGCGGCTCAGCTCCCTGGTTAACGCGGAGGGCATCGGGGAGCAGACCTGTACCGGGGAGGCGGTGGCCGCCCCCGGGGCGACCACCGGGCTTTCCTGCGAGGTCAGGTTCACCCTGCCGAACCGCACCGGCACGGCGAAGGTGGTCGCGATGCCGTCGCTCACCGGTGCGGTGCTGGACCAGCTCGACGGCCCGGCGCTGTCGCAGAAGGTGCGCGCCGAGTTCGCCGCGCTCGGCGGCTAGCCCGGGGAGCCGAAGGAACGCCTCCAGCTCCCCGGGTGGATCAGGCGTTGCCGTCGAAGAGGCTGGTGACCGAGCCGTCCTCGAAGACCTCCTGGATCGCGCGGGCGAGCAGCGGCGCGATGGAGAGCACGGTGAGCCCTTCGAAACGCTTCTCCGGCGGGATGGGCAGCGTGTTCGTCACGATGACCTCCTTGGCCTTGCAGTTTGCCAGCCGCTCGGTCGCCGGGTCGGACAGAATGCCGTGCGTCGAGGCGATGACCACGTCCGAGGCGCCCTCGTCCAGCAGCGCTTCGGTGGCCTTCACGATCGTCCCGCCGGTGTCGATCATGTCGTCGATCAGCACGCACAGCTGCCCGCGGACCTTGCCGACCACCCGGTTCGCCACCGCCTGGTTGGGCTTGTCCGGGTCGCGGGTCTTGTGGATGAACGCGATCGGCCGGTCGCCGAGCTGCTGCGCCCACTTCTCCGCCAGCCGCACGCGGCCCGAGTCGGGGGAGACCACGGTGATCGACTCTTCGCCGTAGGTGCTCATGATGTGGTCGCACAGCACGCTCTGCGCGAGCAGGTGGTCCACCGGCCCGTCGAAGAAACCCTGGATCTGCGCGGTGTGCAGGTCCACCGTCATGATCCGGTCCGCGCCGGCGGTCTTGAACAGGTCGGCGATCAGCCGCGCCGAGATCGGCTCGCGGCCCTTGTGCTTCTTGTCCTGCCTGGCATACGGGTAGAACGGCATGATCACGGTGATCCGCTTGGCGCTGGCGCGCTTGAGCGCGTCCACCATGATCAGCTGCTCCATCACCCATTCGTTGATCGGCGAGCAGTGGCTCTGGATCACGAACGCGTCGGTACCGCGGACGGACTCCTGGAACCGCACGAAGATCTCGCCGTTGGCGAAGTTGTGCGCGGTCTGCGGGGTGATCGTCACGTTCAGGTGCTCGGCCACTTCCTCGGCCAGCTCCCGGTGCGCGCGGCCGGAGAAGAGCATCAAGTTCTTCTTGGGCGTACCGGATTTCGGACTCATTGTTGCGACTCCCCGTCGTTCTCGGTGTCCTGCATCTCGGCGAGCGCGGCTTCCGCCGCCTCCGCCGCGGGGGTTCCCGGCCTGCGCCGGGTCACCCAGCCTTCGATATTGCGCTGCGCCCCGGTCGACACGGCCAGCGCACCCGGCGGCACGTTGCGCCGGATCACCGATCCCGCGCCGCTGTAAGCGCCGTCGCCGACCGAAACCGGGGCGACGAACATGTTGTCGGAGCCGGTCCGTACATGGGAGCCGATCGTGGTGTGGTGCTTGGAAACCCCGTCGTAGTTGACGAAAACGCTGGCGGCACCGATGTTGCTGTGCTCGCCGATGGTCGCGTCGCCGACGTAGCTCAGGTGCGGCACCTTCGAGCCGGCGCCGATATCGGCGTTCTTGGTCTCGACGAAGGTGCCGATCTTGCCTTTTTCGCCCAGTTTCGTGCCCGGCCGCAGATAGGCGAACGGGCCGACGAGTGCGTTCTCGCCGATCTCGGACTCCGAGCCGTGCGTGCGGATCACCTTGGCGCCGGCGCCGACGGTCACGTCGGTAAGCGTGGTGTCCGGTCCGATCACCGCGGCCTCGCCGACCGTGGTGCCGCCGCGCAGCTGCACGCCGGGCTCGATGACCACGTCGCGGGAGAGCGTGACTCCGGCGTCCACCCAGGTGCTCGCCGGGTCGATGACGGTCACCCCGGCCCGCATCCAGGCGTCCACCAGCCGTCGGTTCAGCTCCGCGCCCAGCCTCGCCAGTTGAGCCCTGTCGTTGGCGCCTTCGACCAGCCAGGGGTCCTCGCAGACCACCGCGCCGACGCTGTGCCCGTCCGAGCGGGCGATGCCCAGCACGTCGGTGAGGTACAGCTCGCCCTGCGAGTTGTCCGTGGACAGCCGCGAGAGACCGTCCGCGAGCACCGCCGCGTCGAAGGCGTACATGCCCGCGTTGATCTCGGTGATGGCGCGCTGCTCTTCGTCGGCGTCCTTGTGCTCGATGATCGCGCTGACCGTGCCGTCGGCCGCGCGGACGATCCGGCCATACCCGGCCGGGTCCGGCGTCACGGTGGTCAGCACGGTCGCGGCATGCCCGGTGGCGTGCTCGGTCAGCAGCGCGCTCAGCGTCGCGGTGTCCAGCAGCGGCACGTCCCCGTTGCAGACCACCACGGTGCCGGAGAGGCCGGGCGGCAGCGCGGACATGGCCTGCAGCACCGCGTGCCCGGTGCCGTTCTGCTGTTCCTGCACGGCGACGTCGATCGGCTTGCCGATGGCCTTGGAAATCTCGCCGAGGTGGTTCTCCACGGCGTCGCGGCCGTAGCCGACCACCACCAGCTGGTGTTCCGGGTCGAGGCCGGCCGCCGCGCGGACCACGTGCTCGAGCAGCGAGCGCCCGGCGATCCCGTGCAGCACCTTCGGCTTCGCCGAGCGCATGCGGGTGCCCTGACCCGCGGCCATTACCACCACGGTCAGCGGGGACGGTCTGCCCGCGGTCGGGTGCAGGCCCGGGTCGATCGAGCCTTCTGGCATCACAGTTCTCCTCGTCGCGGAGTCGACTTCGGTTGGCAGCCGCCGCCCGGCAGAGAGTCCGGCCCGTCACGACCACGGCGGCACGATCCTACGTCGTGGCCGCGAGCACTCTTCGCCCACTGCGAACCGCGGGGTCACTTGACGGTGGTGCGCTGGTCGACCGCCTGTTACGTGCGGCCTGGCCTAGCTGGGCTCGTCGAGGTCCCAAGCCGGTTCGGTACGGGCACCCTCGTCCGGCAAGGTCACCACGGTTTCGCCGGCCAGCGAATTGGCCGAGGCGATCTGGTTGCCACCGCCGCGTTTCGCCTGGTACATGGCCGCGTCGGCGCGCGACAGCACCTGGTCGGCGCGCTCCTGCGGGCGCAGCGAAACCAGCCCGACGGACAGCGTGACCCCGTGCGAGAGGTGGTGCGGCAGCGAGGCGACCGCGGTCACCGAGCGGCCGAGCGCCTGCTTGGCGGCCGAGACCGGAGCGCCGGGGAGCAGCACCACGAACTCGTCGCCGCCGTACCTGGCCACGATGTCGTCGCCGCGCAGCGCGTCACGAAGCGTGCTGGCGACCACGCGCAGCACGTCGTCGCCCTCGGCGTGCGAATGCCGGTCGTTGACGTCCTTGAACCCGTCCAGGTCCACCAGCGCCACGGCCAGTGGCTGCGCGGTCACCGAAGTGGCAAGGGTGCGCAGGTGCTCGTCCAGCGCGCGCCGGTTGGGCAGGCCGGTGAGCGGGTCCTGCAACGCCTGCTGGGTGATCGCGCCGTGCTCGGCGGAGAGCCGCTCGTGCTCACGGCGGGTGTTCAGGGTGGCGATCTGCGACTCGCGCAGCGACCAGAGCTCGACCTCCAGCGCGCCCGCGTAGTCCACCAGTGACCGGGTGGTGTCGTGCCCGGAGTCGTCCAGCCTGGCCAGCTCCCTGGCCAGGTTGAGCCGCATCGAGGGCTGCGAGTTGTCCTCGGCCAGGTTGTGCCTGGCGTTCATCAGCACTTTCAGCGCCTCGTCGCGGCGGCCGACCTGGTCCAGGCAGCGGGCCAGCGCCACGGTGACGATCACCTGCTCGTGCGGGTAGCCGGGCTCGCTGGCCAGCCGGTGCAGCCGGTCCAGGTGCGCCCCGTCCGGCTCGGCCAGCGCGAGCGCGGCGGCCAGTACGCCGACCTGGTCCACCGCGGGCACACCGATCCGCCGGGGGAACAGCGACTCGCCGAAAGGCGCCTCCACGGCGACCGCCATGGAGGCGGCGGTGCGGAACTTCTCGGCCGCTTCGTCGTGCCGGTCCACGCGTTCCAGCCGCAGACCCCAGCCGAGCAGCATCTTGACCCGGTTGATCAGCTGCAGGGTGATCTCGTGCGGGCCCGCGCTCTCCCGGATCGCCTGGTGCGCCCTGGTGATCACTTCCTCGGCCGCTTCGTAGACCCCGAGCTGGTTGAGCACCAGCCAGCAGTCGATCAGCGAGGTGGCCTGCATCTTCGACCAGTTGCGCCGGCCGAGCTGCAGGTCCGGAGTGTCCGAGTCGTCCAGGATGGCCAGCGCCCTGGCGATCTCGGTGAGCGCGGCGTCCTCCTGTTCGGCGAGCACCAGCCGCCGGCCGCGCAGCGCGTGCGCGTCGGCCCGGTGCAGGGCGAGCCCGTGCCGGCGGGTGTGCGCCAGCATCTCGTCGAGCAGCGGCTCGGACTCCGCGGCCAGCCCGCGGGTGGCCAGCCTGGCCAGTGCGGTGGCGCGCAGCAGGGTGGCGATCATCATCGGCTCGCCGCGCCGCTGGGCCTCGTCCAGCAGCTCGTCCAGGGTGCCGACGATCTCCAGCTGCTCGTTGTGGTCGGTGCGCTGGACGGCGGCGATCAGCTCGCGGGCGCGACCGACCAGCCAGGCGTCCGACAGCTCGACCAGCGCCGGTCGCCTGTTGCTCCTGTGGTCGGTGCTTTCGCCTTGCAGCCGCCTCCACCCCCTGAGTCGCTCATCGCTCCGCCGCCAGGATTCGAACCTGAACTGTCAGAACCAAAATCTGAAGTGCTGCCGATTACACCACGGCGGATCGTCCCTGGTCAGGATAATCGTAGGAAAGCCGCTCCTGCCTGCAGGGGCGGCAATGCCTGCCAGCAGGGCTTCTGCCTCGAAGAACCAGGTAGAACGACCGGCTGCCCCTACCCCAGCGGACCTGAGCTCATGTACCGTAACTTACGGCATCGTAGGTAAGGCGACCCTTTGTTGCAGGTTGCTTGCGCAGGAAGAAGTGAAGTGCATGACGGCTACCCTTGACCGTTCCCCAGCGTCCGGAGAGCCGCCCGCCGCGAAAGGCCCCAAACCGGTCATCAGCGGCCGCCGCGCCTTTCCCATCCAGCTCTCGGTCTACTTCGGTGTGATCGCGCCGCTGCTGGCGCTGCTCGTCGCCGTCCCTTTCGCCTGGGGATGGGGCTTGAGCTGGGTGGATGTCGGGCTGTTCGTCTTTTTCTACGTCTTCAGCGGCCTCGGCATCACGGTCGCCTACCACCGCTACTTCACGCACGGCTCGTTCAAGGCCAAGCCTTGGCTGCGGGTGCTGCTGGCGATCGCCGGCAGCGCGGCGGTGCAGGGCCCGGTGATCACCTGGGTCGCCGACCACCGGCGCCACCACGCGTTCTCCGACCGCGACGGCGACCCGCACTCGCCGTGGGCCTTCGGCACCACTCCGCTTGCCGTCGCGAAGGGCTTCTGGCACGCGCACATGGGCTGGCTGTTCGAGCGCGACCAGAGCAACGCCGAGCGCTTCGCCCCCGACCTGGTCAAGGACCCGGCGATCAGCAGGGTGAACAAGCTGTTCTGGCTGTGGACCCTGCTCAGCCTGGTGGTTCCCGCCCTGCTCGGCGGGCTGATCAGCTGGTCGCTGTGGGGCGCGGTCACCGGGTTCTTCTGGGCCGGGCTGGTGCGGGTGTGCGTGCTGCACCACGTCACCTGGTCGGTCAACTCGATCTGTCACATGATCGGCGAGCGGCCGTTCACCGCGCGGGACAAGTCCGCGAATTTCTGGCCGCTGGCGATCTTCTCCTTCGGTGAGTCCTGGCACAACCTGCACCACGCGGATCCCACCTCGGCCCGGCACGGTGTGCAGCGCGGTCAGATCGACATTTCCGCGCGGGTCATCTGGCTCTTCGAGAAATTCGGCTGGGCGCACAACGTCCGCTGGCCGACTCCGCAGCGGCTGGCAAGGCTGGCGACCGAATCCAAATAACCGCTGGTCGCTAAGCTGACCGGTATGGCGGCAAGGCGGCGGGCAAAACGTGAAGTGGCCACCGGAGCACGACCAACCGCTCCGGTGGCCCGGGTCCGGATGACCGGAACCGAACGCAGACAACAACTTCTCACCGTGGCGAGGGAACTCTTCGCGGAAAAGGGCTTCGACGGTGCCTCCGTGGAGGAGATCGCGCACCGGGCGAACGTGTCGAAACCCGTCGTGTACGAGCATTTCGGCGGCAAAGAGGGCATCTACGCGGTGGTGGTCGACCGCGAGACCCAGTTGCTGCTGGACCGGATGGTGTCCACTTTGCACGGTGGGCACCCGAGGGTGATGCTGGAGCAGGCGGCGGTCGCGCTGCTCAGCTACGTCGAGGATTCGCACGACGGGTTCCGCATCCTCGTCCGAGACTCCCCGGTGGCCAGTTCGACCGGTACTTTCTCCACCCTCCTCAACGACATCGCCAGCCAGGTGGAGCACATTCTCGGCCAGCAGTTCACCGCGCGCGGCTACGACGACAAGCTGGCCGCGCTCTACGCGCAGGCGCTGGTCGGCATGGTCGCGCTGACCGGGCAGTGGTGGCTCGACGCGCGCAAGCCCAAGCGCGACGAGGTGGCCGCCCATCTGGTCAACCTCGCCTGGAACGGCCTTTCCCATCTGGAGCACAAGCCGAAGCTCCGGCTCGGCTGAGCCGTACCGGCCCGGATCTCACCCGGCGCGCCGGGTGAGATCCGCGAGCAGGACGCGGAGCAGATCCGACAACTGGCCGCGTTGTGCGCCCGAAAGCGAGGAGAGCAGGTCCTCCTCGTGCCGCAGCAGGTCGTCCACGGTCCGTTCGATCAGTGCATGTCCCTCCTCGGTGAGTTCGACCAGCACGCCGCGGCCGTCCGCGGCGGAGGGCACCCGGCGCACGTAGCCGTCGCGTTCGGCCCTGGAGACCCGCTGCGAGATCGCCCCAGGGCTGACCATCAGCCGTTTGGCGAGTTCGCCCGCCGCCAGGCGGTACGGCTCTCCGGATCTGCGCAGTGCGCTCAGCAGGTCCCTGGTCGCGGCGTCCATGCCGAGCCGGAGCATGGTTTCGCGTCGGTCGTCGTCCAGCAGTTTGCCGATCCACCAGATCCTGGTGATCACCCCGATCGAGTCGACGGGCGTTTCCGGCCGCTCCCGCAGCCACTCGCGCTGAATGGCGTCAACGCCATCGCTTGACGGTTCCTCCCGGCCCTGGCTAACGTCGGTCATGTAGGTACTTTAACAGTAAAGGACTTTATTGATGAATCAGCCGAGGGAAGTCGTGGTCACCGGAGGCGGCACCGGCATCGGATACGCCACCGCCGCCCTGTTCGCCAAGCAGGGTGACCGGGTCACGATCACCGGGCGGCGCGAACGGGTACTCGCCGACGCGGCCGTCATGCTCGGTGCGAGCTACGCCGCGTTCGACGCGGCCGACCCCGCGGCGGTGACCGCGGCGCTGGCCGAACTGCCGGAACGGGTCGACGTACTGGTCAACAACGCGGGCGGCAACACGGATCTGGTCGCCGAACCCCCGCCGGAGGGCGACCTCGCCGCACTCGCCGCGAGCTGGCGGGCCAATCTGGACGCCAACGTGCTGACCGCGGTGCTGGTGACCGAGGCGCTACGGCCACGGCTCGCGGACCACGCGCGGATCGTCACCATCGGTTCCATCGCGGCCAGGTCGGGTGCCGGCTCCTACGGTGCCGCGAAGGCCGCCATCGAGGCGTGGACCGCCGACCTGGCCGGCGCACTCGGCCCGCGGGGGATCACCGCGAACGTGGTTTCTCCCGGCTTGACCGAGGACACCGAGTTCTTCCACGGCAGGCTGTCCGCCGAGCGGAGGCGGGCGCTGGCGGAGTCCACGCTGAACAAGCGGGCCGGTACTCCGGAGGACGTCGCGGAGACGGTGTACTTCCTGTCCGGCCGGGGCGCGCGCCATGTCACCGGGCAGGTCGTGCACGTCAACGGTGGCGCTTTCCTTGGTCGCTGACCGCGGTGTGCCTGGGGTGTGCGGTGTTGTGGGCATGCGACCACCATGCACCGTCCACGGTCGCGGAAGGCCCGGATCAAGATCGACATCCGGGAGTTGTCCACAGTTGCCCTGCCCTGTGGACAACTACCCGCCGGGCGTGATCCTCAGCAGCTTGTCTCCGGCACCATTGGAGGTGGTCACGAACAGCGTGCCGTCCGGCCCGCCGCGGGCCGCACGCAACCGGCCGAAGGCGTCGTCGAACTCCGGCGGCAGCAGTACCTCGGTCACCGTGCCCGCCTCGTCAAGGGAGAAGAGGAGGAGCTTTTGCCCGCGCAGCGCGACCATCGCCAGCCTGCCGTCCAGCGCGCCCCACTGCGGGCCGTCCAGGAAGGCGGAACCGGACGGCGCCTCGGTACTGTTCCCCGAAGTCCACAGTGGACGAACGGCGTCCGGGAACCGCTCGGTGTCGGTCATCGGTACTCGCTCGTCGTAGTCGTCCACGGTGCCGCCCTTGGACGGGTCCCAGCCGTAGTTCCCACCCGCGCGCAGCGGGCTCAGCTCGTCGAAACCGGTCGGACCGTGCTCGTTGACGAAGACCTGCCCGCTGCCCGGCCGTACCGCCACGCCCTGCACGTTCCGGTGGCCGTAGCTGTAGATCCGCTGTTCGATCGGGTTGGCCGAGGAGATGAACGGGTTGTCCGGCAACGGTCCGCCGGTGGCCAGGTCGATGCGCAGCACCTTGCCGCCGAGGCTGTTGCGGTCCTGGGGAATGTCCGGGTTGTCCGCGGTGTCGCCGGTGCCGACCAGCAGCGCGCCGTCCGCGGCCAGCGTTGGACGGCAGCCGGAGTGCCTGCCGCTGCCGTTCACCGGCAGCCCGGTGAGCAGATCGGCCACCCTGGTCGCGCTGCGCCCGTCCCCGGAGAGGGCCCAGGTGACCAGCCGGACGTCCACCGGATCGCCGCCCTCGGTATGCGTCTGGCAGGTGGTGAACCGCCGGGACTGCGCGAAATCCGGATGGATCACCAGCCCCATCAGGCCGCCTTCGCCGCGGACGAGGACGTCGGAGAAATCGGCCGTGACCGGGGTGAGTGCCGAACCGGGGGCGGTGCCGGCGATCAGCGCGAGCCGGCCGGGGCGCTGGGTGACCAGTACCTTGCCGTCCGGCAGGAAGCCGAGGTCCCAGCCGTGCTCGAGACCGGCCGCGACCTCTTCCACCTTGAACGTGGTGCCACCCGCCGCGGCCGTGGTGCTCGGCGGTGCGGGCTCCGGCGCACTGCCGACGGCTGGTGGCTGGCTCGTGCAGGCCGTGGTCAATGCGGTGAGGGAGACGAAGACGGCAATTCCGATCTTTCGTGCACGCATGCCACCAGCATGCGCGAATCCGCGTTGTCTCGCCGTGTGGCGCGTGGTCCGCCGGAAGGAGCCCGTCTCCTTCCGCGGGAGGAGTAGCCCGGTCGACTTGACGGATGCGTGGCCACCCCGCGGATTCCTAGCGTCAGCGGTATGTCGATCAGCACCGAATTCCTCCGCCATCCGCTGCGCACCGGGGCCGTCGCGGCGAGCTCGCGATGGCTGGCCGCCGAGATAACGGGCGGGCTCGGCCTGGAGCGCGCGCCGGTGGTGGCCGAGCTCGGCCCCGGCACCGGGGCGTTCACCGGCGCCATCCTGTCCAGGCTGGCGCCGGGTGCGCGGCTGGTCGCGGTCGAGTGGAATCCCCGGCTGGCCGAAGGGCTGCGCGAGCGGCACGCGGACGATCCGGTCGACGTGGTGCGAGGGCGGGCCGAGGACCTGGCCGAACACCTGCCGGGGCCGGTGGACGTGGTGGTATCCGGGCTGCCTTGGGCCGCGATGCCGGAAGCGCGGCAACGGCGGATCCTCGACGCGGTGCTGGACGTGCTCGGCCCGGACGGCCGGTTCAGCACTTTCGCCTACGCGCACGCCGCCTGGACCGGCCCGGCCCGCCGGTTCGCGGCGCTGCTCGCGGAGCGGTTCGGCACGCTCGAGCGCGGCCGGGTGGTCTGGCCGAACCTGCCCCCGGCCTTCGTCCACCGCGCCTCCTCGCCGCTGACGCCAGGGGGGAGTGTCCGAAGTGGACTCTTTGCTGCCGCAGCTGGCTGAGCTCCCCGCGATCTGGGTGTACCTGATCGCCGCCGCGCTGATCACCTGCGAAACCGCGCTGCTGCCCGGAATCGTGCTGCCCACCCTGTCCACCTTGCTGCTCGTCGGCTTCCTCGCCGAACGCGGCACGGTGAACCTCTGGCTTGCGCTGGCCGTCGCCGCGGGTGCGGCCGTGCTCGGTGATCAGCTCGGCTATCTGGAGGGCCGCCGGTTCGGCCCAGCGCTGCGGGCCACCTCGGCCGGCAGGCGGGTCGGCCCGGATCGGTGGCGCAGGCTGGACGCTCGGCTGAACCGCTACGGCGTGCCCGCGGTGATGGCCGGGCGCTGGCTGGCCGGGGTGCGCACCCTGGTGCCGAGGCTCGCCGGGGCGGCCGCGATGCCACGGGTGCGCTTCACCGCGGGCAGCGCCGCCGCCGCGCTCGTCTGGGCCGGTGCCGAGCTGCTCGCCGGTCACGCGGCCGCTTCCCTCACCGGCGCCATGTCGTGAAGGGCACCTTCCCTACCTTCAACGTAGGGAAGGTGCCCTTCACGGACAGTCAGGCGCGGGCGGGCGCGGAGGAGACTGGGAGACCGGCGGTTACCCAGTCCTCGATGCCCCCGGCGTACTTGCGGACGTCGGTGTAACCCAGCGCTTCCAGTTTGGACGCCACCGCCTGGCTGTTGCCGCAGGCCGGGTTCGAGCAGTAGGTGACGATCGCGGCGGCCTTGTCCGGCAACAGCTCTGGCGCCCGCGTCGCCACCTCGTCGGCGACCAAGGGGACGGCGCCGGGCAGATGCTGCTGTGCCCAGTAGTGCTCGCCGAGCGCGTCGAGCACGGTGACCTTGTCCTGCTCGATCGCGATCCGCAGCTCTTCGCGGCTGATCAGTGTTGTCATGGTGACCTCCAGAGATAAGTGGACTAGAGTCCGTATCGATGACCGAGATTAACGGACCGCAGTCCGGATATGCAAGCGTGCCAGAGGAACTGCTGCAGATCGGGTCGCCGAAGCCGCGGAAGGAACGTGCCGACGCGGCCAGGAACCGGCAGCGGATCCTGGCCGCGGCCGAGCGGCTGTTCGCCGAACGCGGGGTGCACGCCGTCTCCATGGACCAGGTCGCGGCCGAGGCCGGGGTCGGCAAGGGCACGCTGTTCCGCCGGTTCACCGACAAGTCCGGTCTCGCCGTGGAACTGCTCGGCACCCGAGAGGCCGAACTGCAACGGGCCATGTTCGAAGGCTTGCCGCCGCTCGGGCCCGGTGCGCCACCCGGCGAGCGGCTTGTTGCCTTCCTCGCCGCCTACGCGGACTTCCTCGGCAGGCACCTCGACCTGGTGCACCTGTCCGAGACCGCGGCCATCGGCGCGCGCTACCGGATCGGCGCCTACCGGCTGTGGCACCGGCACGTGCAGATCCTGCTCCAGCAGGCCCGCCCGGACCTGGACGCGGACTACCTGGCGCACGCCCTGCTCGCCCCGCTGGCCGCCGATCAGCGCAAAGCGCTCCAGGACGACTACGACGGTGACCGCGTCCGCGACGGCGTGGTCACGTTGGCGAAGCTGGTGCTCAGCGGAGGGGCTGGGGACTCCTGATCCTGTCGTACCGAGCACGTACCCTGGACAACGAGAGCCCTTGGTTTGCCTCGTCCCAGGCAGGGGTGTGCCCGTTTCGTAAGGGGAATCTTCGGTGACCGACGCTTCGCTGTCCGGACTCCTGTCTGCCGTCCTGCCCGATTCCGCCCTGCGCGGGGTGCTCGAACGGGCCGGCGCGCCGCTGCTCGACCTGGAGGGTGCCACCGCCACCCGGCAGCTGGTGATCGCCGCGCTGGCCGCGGACCAGGGCGCCGGCCGCCCGGTGCTCGCGGTCACCGCCACCGGGCGGGAGGCGGACGAGCTGACCGCCGCACTGTCCGATCTGCTCGGTGCCGGCGCGGTGGCCGACTTCCCGTCCTGGGAGACGTTGCCGCACGAGCGGCTGTCCCCGCGCGCGGACACCGTGGGCCGGCGGCTGCAGGTGCTGCACCGGCTCCAGGCCGAGGACCAGGGCGGGCTGCGGGTGGTGGTGGCCACCGTGCGCAGCCTGATCCAGCCGATGGCGCCGGGACTCGGCTCGCTGGCCCCGGTGGAGCTCCGGGTCGGCGAGGAGCAGGAGTTCGAGGGGGTGCTGGCCAGGTTCGTCGAGCTGGCCTACACCCGCGTGGACATGGTCGAGAAGCGCGGCGAGTTCGCGGTCCGCGGCGGCATCGTGGACGTGTTCCCGCCGACCGCCGACCATCCGTTCCGGGTGGAGTTCTGGGGCGACGAGGTCAGCGAGATCCGCGCGTTCGCGGTGTCCGATCAGCGCTCGCTGCCGGGCGAGATCGCCGAGGTGATCTCGCCGCCGTGCCGGGAGCTGCTGCTCACCGAGAGCGTCAAGGTCAGGGCGGGCGAACTGGCCGAGGCGCATGCCGCGGACGCGCAGCTGGCCGAAATGCTGACCAAACTGGCTGGTGGAATCCCTTGCGAGGGAATGGAAGCGCTGATCCCGGTGCTCTGCGAGGGCGAGCTGGAGCTGCTCACCGACGCGATGCCGAAGGGCAGTCATGTGCTGATCGCGGACCCGGAGAAGATCCGCGCGCGGGCGCACGACCTGGTGCGCACCGGCCAGGAGTTCCTGGAGGCGTCCTGGACCACCGCCGCTTCGGGCGGCCAGGCTCCGATCGATCTCGGCGCCTCCGCCTACCGTGACCTCGCCGAGGTGGCCGAGCACGCCGGGGCGACCGGCAGGCCGTGGTGGACGCTTTCCCAGCTGACCAGCGAGGGTGCCGACGTGCTCCGGGTCGGCATCGAGGCTTCGCCGGGTTATCGCGGTGACCTGGAGCGGGCGGCGACCGATCTGCGCGCGCACACCGCGGCCGGTGGCGCAGGGGTGCTGGTGGTGGCCGGGCACGGCACCGCGGCCCGTGCGGTGGAGCAGTTCTCCGCGGTTGAAGTACCCGCGACGCTGGCTGATGACGGGTTGTCCGAGCCGCCGAAGCCAGGCGTCGTCACGGTCACCTGCGGCGGGCTGGCCGAGGGTTTCGTGGCACCGGAGCTGGGGCTGGTGGTGCTGACCGAAGCGGACCTGACCGGCCGCGGCGCCACCGCCGGGCAGTCCACAAAGGACCTCAACGCGAAGATGCCGTCGCGGCGGCGCAACGCGGTGGACCCGCTCGCGCTCAAGACCGGCGACTACGTGGTGCACGACCAGCACGGCATCGGGCGGTTCGTGGAGATGGTGCAGCGCACCGTCGGCGGGGCGACCAGGGAGTACCTGCTGCTGGAGTACGCCTCCTCCAAGCGCGGGCATCCAGGGGACCGGCTGTACGTGCCGACCGACCAGCTGGACGAGGTGTCCCGCTATGTCGGCGGCGAGCTGCCGTCGCTGAACAAGCTCGGCGGCTCGGACTGGAAGAACACCAAAGCCAAGGCGCGCAAGGCGGTCAAGGAGATCGCCGCCGAGCTGGTGCAGCTCTACGCCGCCCGGCAGGCCGCGCCGGGGCACGCCTTCGGCCCGGACACCCCGTGGCAGGGCGAGCTGGAGGACGCGTTCCCGTTCACCGAGACCAACGACCAGCTGGCCGCGATCGAAGAGGTCAAGGCGGACATGCGGCGCGGGGTGCCGATGGACAGGGTGATCTGCGGCGACGTGGGCTACGGCAAGACCGAGATCGCGGTGCGCGCGGCGTTCAAGGCGGTGCAGGACGGCAAGCAGGTCGCCGTGCTGGTGCCGACCACCCTGCTCGCCCAGCAGCACCTGAACACCTTCACCGAGCGGATGCAGTCCTTCCCGGTGAACATCAAGGGCCTTTCCCGATTCACCGTCAAGTCCGAAGTGGACGGTGTGCTGGAGGGGCTGGCCGAGGGTGAGGTCGACATCGTGATCGGCACGCATCGCTTGCTGCAGACCGGAATCCGGTACAAGGACCTCGGGCTGGTGATCGTCGACGAGGAACAGCGCTTCGGCGTGGAGCACAAGGAGCACATCAAGGCGCTGCGCACGCACGTGGACGTGCTGACCATGTCCGCCACGCCGATCCCGCGGACGCTGGAGATGTCGCTGGCCGGGATCAGGGAGATGTCCACCATCCTGACCCCGCCGGAGGACCGGCACCCGATCCTGACCTACGTCGGCGGCTACGACGACAAGCAGGTCGGCGCCGCGATCCGGCGTGAACTGCTGCGCGACGGCCAGGTGTTCTACGTGCACAACCGGGTCTCGTCGATCGAGAAGGCGGCGAAGCGGCTGCGTGACCTGGTGCCGGACGCGCGGGTGGTGACTGCGCACGGCCAGATGAACGAGGACAAGCTGGAGAAGATCATCGAGGGGTTCTGGGCCCGCGAGTTCGACGTGCTGGTGTGCACGACGATCGTGGAGACCGGGCTGGACATCTCGAACGCGAACACGCTCATCGTGGAGCGCGGTGACATGCTCGGCCTCGCCCAGCTGCACCAACTCCGCGGCCGGGTCGGCCGTGGCCGTGAGCGCGGGTACGCGTACTTCCTGTACCCGTCGGAGGCCCCGCTGACCGAGACCGCGCACGACCGGCTTGCCACCATCGCGCAGAACACCGAGTTGGGCGCGGGGATGGCGGTGGCGATGAAGGACCTGGAGATCCGCGGTGCCGGGAACATCCTCGGCGCGGAGCAGTCCGGGCACATCGCGGGCGTCGGCTTCGACCTCTACGTCCGGCTGGTCGGCGAGGCGGTGGACGTGTTCCGCAGGCACGCCGGCGCGGAGCCGCTGGAGGACGAGGCGCCCGCCGAGGTGCGGGTGGACCTGCCGGTGGACGCGCACATCCCGCACGACTACGTGCCGGGGGAACGGCTCCGGCTGGAGGCCTACCGCAAGATCGCCGCGGCGCCGGACGGTGCCGCGCTGGACGCGGTGAAGGAGGAGCTGGTCGACCGGTACGGGCAGCCGCCGGCTCCGGTGCTGCGGCTGCTTTCGGTGGCCAGGTTCCGGCACGCCTGCCGTGCGGCCGGGGTGACCGAGGTGTCCGCGCAGGGCAACACCATCCGGTTCGCCCCGCTGCCGCTGGCCGACTCGCAGCTGGTGCGGCTGAAGCGGCTGCACCCGAAGGCGATGTACAAGGCGATCACCAGCACGGTGTCCGTGCCGAAGCCGACCGAGGGGCCCGCCGGCGGGCGGATGGGCGCGCCGCCGCTGCGGGACGAGGAGCTGCTGGACTGGTGCACCAAGCTGCTCGGCCAGCTGACCAAGCAGCCCGCCGCGGTCGGCTGACCAGCGTTTTCGCAGGTCAGCGGTCGTGAGTGAAAAGTGTTGCCGGAGCAACGCTTTTCGCTCACGACGTTGGGTGGGTTAGTCGACGAGGCGTAGCTCGATGCTGCTGCTGAACTGGGTGCGGCGGGTCCAGCCGGAGACGGCGCCGATGTTCAGCAGCAGCGTGCGGTCCTCCGGGCCCCAGTGGCCCATCCGCGCGAAGGGCATTTCCGCGGAATGGAGGCGTTCGCAAGTCTTCTTCCCGCTGATCACCTGCCAGCCCTGGCGGCGGCCGTTACCGTTCGCGATGTTCCGCTGGACGAAAACGAGCGGATTTCCGATTTCCCGGCTGCTCGCCCCGCCGTCGGCGACATAGAGCAGGCCGGTCACCTTGTAGTGCTTGTTGTCGTTGATCAGCTCCACCTGACCGCAGATCTCCAGGGTCACTCTGCCGGCCTTACCGCCCGCGATCGTCCACGGCAGGAAGAATTCCTTGGTGATTTCCGCGGTGTCCTGCATCGGGTGACCTCGCTTCCGGGGGCGCGTACGGGCGTCTCCAAAGTAAGGCAGGTGCCCTTCTGGCAGCGCTTTCTTGCGCGCTTCGAGTGACCACCGACCGGGTGAGAGGCCGATATCGTGGAACGCTAAGAAGGGTTACTTCGCGGCGCGAAGTACTTGCGAGGTAGGCAAGGCCGGCTCCATTGCGGTGAATCATTCGCGCCGTGCGGGTCAGGAGCGGGGGTACCGTTCCTCGGCGCGAGCGCGCGAGCTGGGTGACGCGCTGACCCAGGTACGGGAGAAGGCCGAACTCACCGCCGACTCGCTGGCCAAATCACTGAGCTGGTCGCCGAGCAAGATCTCGCGGATGGAGAGCGGGAAGCGCGGCTCGTCGGAAATGGACGTGGCGATCTACGCGGTCAAGTGCGGCGCCCCGCGGCCCGAACTCGAACGCCTGCGGCAGCTCGCCAGGGAGACCGACGCGGAGTACCGCCTGCAGGCACACGGCCGGGACCTGCCGGACAACCTGCGCTCACTGATCCGGCTGGAGAACACCGCCGACGCGATCATCAACTACGACCTCGTCTCCATCCCCGGCCTTCTCCAGACCGAAGACTATGTGCGGGCGCTTCTTGGCATGAGTAAACAAATGTCGGAGGGTCAGTTCGAGCCGCGTGTGCTCGCTCGACTCAGCTGACAGCGAATCCTGGATCGGCGTCGAAGAGGGCAGTCGTGCTTTTTCGTGCACGAACACGCTCTCCGGTCAGTGGTCGGCGGGTTCCGGGTGATCCGCTATACAGAACACCGGCCGGTGGCCTGCGTTCCGACCCATACCGCGACCTTGTTCCTCGAGGAGCCGGAAGAGCTTGAGACCTATCGAAGGATCGTTGGTGATCTCGGGGCGACTGCGCTCAGCCCGATCGAATCCCAGGAGTGGCTGAGCGGTCTGGCGAGTGAGTATGACCGGCTGGAGGCGGGCTTGAAGCCCGAACCGGGGTGACTGTGATGTCGCAGCGGGGCGACGCGTGTGCGGGGAGCGCGGACACGTGTGCGGGGGACGCGGACGCGAGTGTGGACAGGCGCTGTGTTCAGGGGCGGGGGCTGTGAGAGGGTAACGGGCGTGATGAGGATCATCGGCCGCCCTCGGGCTTTGCTCGCTGTCCTAGCCGCCTGTCTCCTGGTCGCCGGGTGCGGCTCCGGGCCGAGTCAGGTCGGCGCCGCGGTGATCGTCGGCGGCCGGGTCGTCTCGGTCGACGACGTGCAGAAGATGGTGGAGAAGGTCACCAAGGCCGAGCCCGCCGCCCAGCAGCTCGCCCGGAACCACAAGCTGGACCTGGTGTCCCGCGCGATCATCGGGCAGCTCGTGGTGCACGACCTGCTCGGTGAGGCCGCCAAGAAGGAAGGCCTCAGGGCCGACCAGGCACAGGTCGACCAGCTGTTCGCGCAGAACCCGCTCGGCGTGGCGCTGCCCACCGACGGTTCCGCCGGACCGGACGTGCTCGCCCAGCAGCTCGCCTTCCGCTCCCGCGAGCAGGGCGAGGTCTACACCGACCAGGTGCTGCTCAAGCAGCTCGGCGAGAAGTACCTAGACAAGCTCTCCATCACCTTCGACTACACCAGCGTCGGCTCGGACGACCCGTCCGGGCAGCCGGGTTCGCTGCGGGAGAAGGCGCTGGAGAAGGCTCGGCAGTTCGCGCAGGGGCCGGCCGAGGTCGCGCGGGTCATCGCGGAGGACAAGGGCACCGGCGCCGGTGCCGGCGAAGGTGAGCGCGTGCCCGCTTCGCAGGCGCCTGACCTCGCCGGTTCGGCGCTCTTCGGCGTGCCGCCCGGCACGGTGGTCGCGCTGCAGCTCAACGAGCAGCAGGCCAACTGGGTGGTCGCGGTGATCAGGGAACGCACCCAGGACGCGACCCCCGGGGTGGACCAGGCCGCGCCGGTGGACGAGGGCCAGTACGCGGCGGCCGGCCGCCGCCTGCTGCAGCCCTACTTCGACCAGGCCGCGGTCAAGATCAACCCGCGGTTCGGCGTCTGGGACCCGGTCGCGCTCGGCCTGGCGCCGAACGAGAACGAGACCAAGGGCATCGTGCTCCCGGCCAAGGAATCACTCCGGCCGTGACCGGAGGTTTCCCCGGCAGCGTCGTCGTCCTGACCGGACCCGACGCCGCGCTGCCGGCCGCCGCGCTGACCGCCCTGCGTGGCGCGTCCGTGGTGTACGCGGGCTCGGATCTGGACGCCGTCGCGCTGGGCGTGGAGCGAGCGCCGGAGGTGGCGAAACTGCTCGCCGAGCCGGTGCTGCTGATCGCTTCTTCGGCCACCGAGCCGGGCGCCGCCGCACTGCTGGCTTCGGGGGCAAGGCTGATCGAGGCGCCGCGACAGGCCGGGGCCGGGCTGGCCGAGGCCGCGCGGGTGATGGACCGGCTGCGCTCGCCGGGCGGCTGCCCGTGGGACGCGGTGCAGACACACGATTCGCTGCGCCAGTACCTGGTCGAGGAGACCTACGAGCTGCTGGACGCGATCGAGCAGGGCGACCGAGCGGCGATGCGCGAGGAACTCGGTGACGTGCTGCTGCAGGTGCTCTTCCACGCCAGGGTGGCCGCCGAGCACGCCGAGGACCCGTTCGACATCGACGTGGTGGCCGGTGAGCTGGTGGCCAAGCTGGTCGGCCGGCATCCGCACGTGTTCGCCGACGCGGCCAAGGTGCACACCGCCGAGCACCAGCAGGTGAAGTGGGAAGAGCTCAAGCAGGCCGAAAAGGGCCGTAAGTCCATTGTGGACGGTGTGGCGCTCGGCCAGCCCGCCATCGCGCTGGCCGGGAAGCTGGGGCAGCGCACCGGGCGGGCCGGGATTCCGTTCGACCTGTTCCCGGCCGGGCCGTCGCACGCCGAGCAGCTGTTCCGCATCGCGGCCGGCGCCCGGCGCGGCGGGATCGACCCGGAGGGCGAGCTGCGCGCGGTCGCCAAGCGGTTCGCCGCCGATGTCCGCGCCGCCGAGCACGCGGCAAGGGCGGCCGGCATCGAGCCGTCCACCCTCGAAGCCGACGGCTGGCGCGGCTACTGGCCGGCGCGCTGACGCGTAACCTGAACGGGTGGTCGAACCCACCCAGCCGCACTACGTGCCGGCGCCTCCCTTGCCGCCGGGTCAGCTCCCGCCGCGCCGGATCTCCGGCAAGCTGGTGCTGGCCGGCGCGCTGGTGCTGACCGGGCTGGTGCTGATCCTGACCATCGGGATCAGCCGGGACGAGCCGGAGCCGCCGCCGGAGCCGAGCTTTACCGTGGAGTCGCTCAAACCGCCGCCGGGGGCGACCGCGCCGCGGCAGGCGCTGGCCGCCCCGGAGGACCGGCCGAACGCCTCCGACGTGGCCGAGCTGGACGCCTGGTCGAAGCGGATCGCCAAGGCCACCCAGGTTTCGGCCAGGGTGCTCGCCGCGTACGGGCGGGCGGAGATGTGGATGCGTTCCGAAAAGCCGTCCTGCAAGCTGTCCTGGGTCACGGTGGCTGGTATCGGCAGGGTCGAGTCGCGGCACGGCAACTTCGGTGGCGCGCAGGTCGGGGTGGACGGCCGGGTCACCAGGCCGATCATCGGGCCGGTGCTGGACGGCTCGCCGGGGGTGCGGGCGATCAAGGACACCGACGGCGGGAAGCTGGACGGCGACGTCACCTGGGACCACGCGGTCGGGCCGTTGCAGTTCCTGCCATCGACCTGGCAGCGCTGGTCGGTACGGGCCGGCGCCGACGGCGCGGCGCCGGACCCGCAGAACATCGACGACGCCGCGCTCGCGGCGGGCCGCTACCTCTGCTCGCGGGGCGGCGATCTGTCCACTCCGGACGGTTGGTGGGACGCGGTGCTCACCTACAACCAGTCCGTCTCCTACGGCCAGGAAGTGTTCAGCGGCGCCGATGCCTATGCCGCCGCCAGCCTCAACGCCTAGGTGTTGTTGTCGCGCAAGGCGAGCCGGGCACTGACTTCGCCGAGCGCGTCCTGGTATTCCGGCGCTGGGTGCATCGCGAAGGCCATCTTGAGCTGGGCCAGGGCTTCGACCAGCCTGCTTTGCCGCTGCAGGGTGCGGCCGAGCACGAACCTGGCGTAGTGGTCGGCCGGATCGAGCTCCAGCACCCGGGTGAAGGCCCGTTCCGCGCGGCGGAGCTGGGCCGAATGGAAGTACGCACGGCCGGCGAGCAACTGCACACTGGGCTTGTCCGGCTCGGCGTGCAGCACCGGTTCCAGCACCTTCAGCGCGTCGAGCGGGCGTCGCTTGACCCATTGCTCGGCCTGACGGAACGCCTGGAACCGGGCCTCGCCGGCATGATCCCCTGTAGGGCCCTCGTCAACCATGGTCCACTCGACGTTACCTCGGAGACGGCCGTTTCTCGACCCTCATCCCGCGTACCGAGCAGGCAGGCCACCGCGCCGAGCGCGAGCCCGACGAGCACGCCGGGGTCCGGCGCGGTGCCCATCAGCGGCCAGGAGATCAGCGCGGTGACCGAGGGGATCACGCTGAACAGCATGCTCGCCTTCGCCGCCCCGCCCTGGCGCACCGCGGTCAGGTACAGCACCGCGCCTAGCGCGGAGTTGACCAGCACCAGCCAGCCGAGGACGAGCCAGGATCGTGGCCAGTCCGTGACGCCGCCGTGCTCCAGCAACGCGAGCACGGCGGCGGCCGGGGTGGCCACCGCGAGCTGGACCGCGGCACCGGCACGGACGTCCACCGCACGGCAGAATCGTTGCTGGTAAACGCCGGAGGCGGCGAGCCCGGCCAGGCCGAGCAGGGTCAGCCCGGTGCCGGCGTCGATCCCGCCCGCGGCCAGCACCCGGCCGCCGAGCGCGGCGAACACCGCCAGCACGCCAAGCGCCAGCCCGGCCAGCCGCGCTCCACTGATCCGCTCGCGCAGCGCGACCGAAGCGAGCAGCGCGGTCAGCACCGGGTTCAGCCCGATCACCAGCGCGGACACCGCGGGCGGCACTCCGGCGTGCAACCCGCCGTAGAGGCCGCAGAACTGCACGGCCTGGCCGAGCACCCCGGCCACCGCGGTGTGCCAGAGCAGCCTGCCGCGCGGGAACCGGGCGCGTGCGGCGAGCGCGAACACGGTGAGCACCACCGCGGCAAGGCCGAACCGGAAGGTGGTGAGCAGGAACGGTGACATCGTCGCGACACCGAACGCGCCGGCGGGGTAACCGGTGGCCCACACCAGCACGGTGGCCACGGCGATCGGCAGGGAGATCCGCATGACGCCAGCCTCGGCCCGATGCGCCCGCACTGTCCAACAATGATCAGCCATCGCGATCGATAAGCGATCCTGTTCGGACGATCGGGTAGAGTCCTTGGTGTGAATGACGTCCTGGACATCGTTCCGCTGCGGAGCCTGGTCGCGATCGCCGACTGCGGCGGGTTCCACCGGGCCGCCACCGCGCTGCACCTGACCCAGTCCGCGGTGAGCCAGCACGTGCGGCGGCTGGAGAAGACGCTGGGCCGGACGCTGGTGACCAAGGACGGCCGCGGCGCCAGGTTCACCGCCGACGGCGAGGAGCTGCTCGCCGAGGCGCGGCAGATCCTGGCCGTGCACGACGAGGCGGTCCGCCGGCTCGGCATCGAGGAGCTGGTCGCGCTGGTGGTCGGGTCCACCGAGCATGCCGCCGACCAGCTGCTGCCCGAACTGTCCGCCGCGCTGCGGGCAGCGCTGCCCGGCCGGGATGTCCGATTCCGGCTGGACCGCTCGGCCAGGCTTGCCGAGTCGGTGGAGCGCGGCGCGGTGGACCTCGCGCTGCTGCTCGGCGGCCCGGTCGGCGGGCGGAGCAGGGCGGCGGGCTGGCTCACCCTGTCCTGGTACGCGGCGCCGGACTGGCGGCCGGTGGACGGCGAGGTGCCGGTGGTGGTGTTCGACGAGCCGTGCGTGCTGCGCCGGATGGCGCTGGACGCGCTCGCCGACGCCGGGTTGAGGGCCAGGATCATGGCCGAGGCGGTGGACCTGGCCGGGGTGCACGCGGCCGCACGGGCCGGGCTCGGGGTGACCCTGCTGCCCTCGGTCGGCAGGCCACCCGCCGGGCTGGTGCCGACCGCGGAGGGGCTGCCCGAGCTGGCGAAAGCGCCGCTCAGGGTGCGTTCGCGCACTGGTGCGCCACCCGAGCTGGCGGTGGCCGCCGCGGCGGCCGTCCGACAGGTGGTCGGCTGAGCTGGTGGGTGGGACGGGGGTGCGGTACCGCGCTCGGTACGCGGCATGATGCACTGTTCCGCCATGAGCGACGAGCAAGGCGGCGAACCGGGCGTCCAGTATCTCGGCCTGGCGCCCTACCTCTACTACACCGACGCCACCGAGGCGCTGGAGTGGCTCGTCCGCGTCTTCGGCTTCACCGAGAAGGTGCGGTACGTCGACTCCAGCGGCATGGTGTTCCAGGCCACCATCACCGCCGCAGGTGCGGATATAAGGCTGGCCACGGTCGGTTCGGAGTACTGGGAGGCCAAGGGCGTCGAGGGACCGGTCGGGCAGCTGAACGTGGTTTACGTGGACGACGTGGACGCCCAGCACCGGGCGGTGGTGGCCGCCCTCGGCGAGGACGCGGACGTGTCGCAGCCGCAGGACCAGCCCTACGGCGCGCGGGTGTTCACCATGCCCGACATCGGCGGCAACAGCTGGACCTTCTGGCAGAACACCTCGGAAAAGGTCGACCTGCCCTCCGGCTGGCAGGAGGTCCGCCCCTCCTGAGCGGAATCCGGGGCCGGTCTGCGTGCCTCCAACGGGTGATCGCGGGCGGCGGCTACGCTGGGTGCCGTCGACGCTGGCACAACCGCGTAAGGAGCAAGGCGTGGCGGTCATCGAGCAGGTAGGCGCGCGGGAGATTCTCGATTCCCGCGGCAATCCGACGGTCGAGGTGGAGGTGGCTCTCGACGACGGCACGCTGGCGCGGGCCGCGGTCCCGTCGGGTGCGTCCACCGGTGAGCACGAGGCCGTCGAGCTGCGGGACGGCGACCCCAACCGCTACGGCGGCAAGGGCGTGGAGCGCGCGGTCGCCGCGGTACTCGACGAGATCGGTCCCGAGCTGACCGGGGTCGAGGCCGTCGACCAGCGGATCGTCGACCAGAAGCTGGTCGACCTCGACGGCACCCCGGACAAGTCCCGGCTTGGCGCGAACGCGCTGCTCGGCGTCTCGCTCGCGGTGGCGAAGGCCGCCGCCGACTCCGCCGAGCTGGAGCTGTTCCGCTACCTCGGCGGGCCGAACGCGCACGTGCTGCCGGTGCCGATGCTGAACATCCTCAACGGCGGTTCGCACGCGGACACCGACGTGGACATCCAGGAGTTCATGATCGCGCCGATCGGCGCGGACACCTTCCGCGAGGCGCTGCGCTGGGGCGCCGAGGTCTACCACTCGCTGAAGTCGGTGCTCAAGGGCCGCGGCCTCTCCACCGGCCTCGGGGACGAGGGCGGTTTCGCGCCGAGCCTGTCCAGCAACCGCGAGGCGCTCGACCTGATCCTGCAGGCCATCGAGAAGGCCGGCTACACCCCGGGCCGCGACATCGCGCTCGCGCTGGACGTGGCCGCCACCGAGTTCTTCAGCGACGGCGCCTACACCTTCGAGGGCTCGAAGAAGAGCGCCGAGCAGATGACCGGCTACTACACCGAGCTGCTCAACGCGTACCCGCTGGTCTCCATCGAGGACCCGCTGGCCGAGGACGACTGGGACGGCTGGGTGCGGCTGACCTCGGAGATCGGCGAGCGCGTACAGGTGGTCGGCGACGACCTGTTCGTGACCAATCCGGACCGGCTGGAAGAGGGCATCAACCGCCGCGCCGCGAACGCGCTGCTGGTGAAGGTCAACCAGATCGGCACCCTCTCCGAGACCCTCGACGCGGTCTCGCTGGCCACGTCCTTCGGCTACAAGAGCATGATGAGCCACCGCTCCGGCGAGACCGAGGACACCACGATCGCCGACCTGGCGGTGGCCACCGGGGTCGGCCAGATCAAGACCGGCGCCCCGGCCAGGAGCGAGCGGGTCGCCAAGTACAACCAGCTGCTGCGGATCGAGGAGACCCTCGCGGACGCGGCCCGTTATGCCGGCGATCTTGCCTTCCCGAGATTCACCCCGGAGGCCTGATTTCCGGTGGCCGAGCGGGGCAGGCAGCGCGGTCGGCGAGGTGGGCGGGGCAGTGTGTCCGCCCGCCGGCCGGAGCGCGCCCGGCGGGACATCGGTGGCAAGAAGGCCAGGCTGCGGCGTGGGCTGAGTGCGAAGCGCGCCTCCGGTGCGGCCAGGGTGCTCGGCATGTCCAACACGCGCCGGGCCGCGGTGGTCGCCATCGTGGTCTGCGCGCTGGCCTTCACCATCGCGGTACCGCTGCGTACCTACCTCACCCAGCGCTCCGAGATCTCCGAGCAGGAGCAGCAACGCGCCGAACTGCAGAAGGAGGTCGCGGAGCTGGCCGCCCGCCAGGCCCAGCTCTCCGACCCCGGCCAGGTGGAGGCCGAGGCGCGGCGCAGGCTGCGCTACGTGATGCCCGGTGAGACACCGTTCATGGTGCAGCTGCCGGAGGACAAGGCGCAGGCACAGCAGCCGATCCCCGGCGAGCAGGCCCAGCCGCAGGGCGCCTGGTACGAGCAGCTCTGGAAGAGCATCACCGGCTGACCTGCTTTTGCGGCTGACCCGTGCAGCGAAGGCCACCTTGCCTGCGTTCAACGCAGGCAAGGTGGCCTTCGCTGCATGTCAGGGCAGGTGAGGTGGGTGCTGGGGGTTTGCGAGAATGGGCGGGTGAACAGGAGTGAGCTGGGCGGGTTCGAGGCCGTGACGGACGCCGACAAGGAGGTCATCGCGGAGCAGCTCGGACGCCCGCCGAGGGCGCTGCGGGCGGTGGCCGCGCGCTGCCCGAGCGGCCACCCGTCAGTGGTTCAGACCAATCCTCGGCTGGAGAACGGCACCCCGTTTCCCACCCTCTACTACCTGACCTGCCCGCGGCTGTCCTCCATGGTCGGCAGGCTGGAGGCGTCCGGGCTGATGCGGGAGATGACCGACCGGCTGGCCGAGGACGCCGAGCTGGCCGCCGCCTACCAGCGCACGCACGAGGACTACCTCGCCGAGCGCGACGCCATCGAAACGCTCGGCCACCAGGTGACCGCCGGCGGCATGCCGGGGCGGGTCAAATGCCTGCACGTGCACCTGGCGCACACCCTCGCCCGCGGCCCCGGCGTGAACCCGTTCGGCGACGAAACGCTGGCCCTGCTCCGTGCCGAATGGCCCTCCGGAGACTGCGCCGCCCGGTAACGCCTTCCGATGTCTTGCCGTCGGCGAACCGGACAGGCTCGTACTGGCCGGTAACGATCTACGTGCGGAAACAGATAACTGAGCCAGGTGGAGTAATTCGGCCGCCGACCGGTGATCGTCCGGCCGCTGGGGATGAAACCGGCCCGCTACTGAGGCAGTCTGAGAGTACGTGGGCTTCACACCGGATGGACCACTATCGGTCGCGGGCGAAACTGGCAGGGAAGGCTGGAGGGTGTGCGAGTATCGCGGTTGACTGGCACGGCACGAAGAATCGGGCTGCGTCACAAAACGGTCGTGGCGGTCATCGGTGGCACCCTCGCCGTCGTGCCCGCGGTAGCGGCCAGTGGCGGTGCCGCGACCTGGGTCAACCTGGCCAGTTCCGAGCACACCGGTGACGCGGCGCTGGAAGGCGGGTTCGACCCGCGACTGACCCAGATCGGCGTGAACGGCAGCCTCCCGCAGGCGCCCGCGCCGGTTCCGCTCGGTGCCTACGAGTTGCCGAGTGGGCCGTTGGGTATTCCTGGTACGGCGTTGAAGGCGTATCAGAACGCGGCGGAGATCGTGGCGCGTGAGCAGCCTGGTTCGCATATCGACTGGGCGTTGATCGCGAGTATCGGGCGGATCGAGTCGAATCACGCTCGTGGTGGTTATGTGGACGCCAAGGGCGACACGCTGGAGCCGATCCTGGGGCCGGTGCTCAACGGCGCCGGGCCGGTGGCCGCGATCGCCGACAGCGACGGCGGCCGGTTCGACGCGGACCCGGTGTGGGACCGCGCGGTAGGCCCCACCCAGTTCATTCCCTCGACCTGGCGCAACTACGCCTCCGACGGCAACGGCGACGGCGAGTCCAACCCCAACAACATCTACGACGCCACCCTCGGCACCGGCCGCTACCTCACCTCCGGCGGCCTCGACCTCGCCAACCCGGACCAGCTTCGCGCGGCGATCTTCCGCTACAACAATTCCGACAGCTACGTGAACACGGTCATCCTGTGGGCGCAGGCGTACCGCAGCGGCAGTGTCGGCGCGCTGCCGGACAGCAAGGTGCCGATCGGTGCGCCGAACACGACCACTTCCCCGGCGCCGGGCGAAGTCCCGCCGCCGCCGGCCCCGACCACCACGCCGACGACGCCGGCAACCGGCAACCCGCCCGGCACGACCACGCCGACCGGCAGCCAGCTGCCGCCGGACACCAGCGACGAGACCCCGCCCACGACGACGACCACGACGACGACTACACCGACGACGGACCCGACCTGTACCACCAAGCCTCCGAGCGAAACGCCGACTCCGCCGTCGACGACCTTGCCGCCGTGCGACCCCGACGGGACCTCCACACAGACGCCTACGCCCTGATCGCGGGTGGTGATGGTTAGGGTGGGGTCATGCCTCGCGTCGCTGCCATCGACTGTGGAACGAACTCCATCCGGCTGCTCGTAGCCGAGCTGACCACCCGCCACGACGGCACGGTCGACCTGCGCGACCTGCACCGCGAGATGCGGATCGTCCGGCTCGGCCAGGGCGTGGACCCCAGCGGCCGGCTCGCCCCGGAAGCGCTGGAGCGCACCCGTGCCGCGCTGGTGGACTACGCGGTCGCCGCCCGCCGCAAGGGGGTGGAGCAGGTGCGCATGGTGGCCACTTCGGCCACCAGGGACGCGAGCAACCGGGACGAGTTCTTCTCGATGACCCGCGAGGTGCTCGGCACCGAGGCCGAGGTGATCACCGGCGACGAGGAGGCCAAGCTCGCCTTCACCGGCGCGGTCGGTGAGCAGGACCCGGACGACGGCCCGTTCCTGGTGGTGGACGTCGGCGGCGGTTCGACCGAGCTGGTGCTCGGCGACTGGGACGGCAGCCGGGCGCAGGTGAGCGCCGCCCGTTCGGTGGACATCGGCTGCGTGCGGATCACCGAGCGTGCGCTGAAGTCCGATCCCCCGACCGCCACCGAGATCGCCGCCGCCAGGGAACTGGCGGGAAGTGTGCTCGCCGAGGCGTTCGAAGCGGTGGACGTGTCGAAGGCGAGGACCTGGATCGGGGTTGCCGGCACCGTCACCACCCTGTCCGCGGTCGCGCAGGAGCTGTCCGAGTACGACTCGGAACGCACCCATCTGTCCCGGCTTTCGCGGGCCGACATCGACCGGCTGGCCGGTGACCTGCTTGGTTCAGACCACGCCGCCCGTGCGGCGAACCCGGTGATCCACCCCGGCCGGGTGGACGTGATCGGCGGCGGCGCGGTGATCGTCGAAGTGCTTGCCGCGCAATTGGCCCGGCGCGGTGGTCCGGCCGAACTCGTGGTCAGCGAACACGACATCCTGGACGGCATCGCGCTATCCCTCGGCGCGTCCGGATAAAGCACGATCGGGCGACGGTTTAGACCCTCGGTAAACGATCGGTAACATCAAGTGCAAATGGGTCCGATTGGGCTAGTTGTCTAGCGACGAAAGTGCCGCTTTTGTGGGATAACGGCCAGCATCGTGACCTTTTCGCAATGCGTTTCCCTGTGACCCGGGTAACTGGTCCGGCTAACGTGCGTCTCACCTTCCGGGAAGGCGTGGCCTGTGATGCCCGCGTACTGCCGGAGTCACACTGTTTGGGAGGCGTGGAGGGATTATGCGGAGACCACGATGGATGGCGGTATCGGTGCTGCCGGTGGCGCTCATGCTGGCCGTTGCCGGATGCGGCGGCGGTGGCACGGGTGACAACGCGGGGGCAGGCGAGACCGATCCGAACGCCACCGTCTCGGTCTACGGCACCGAGCCGCAGAACACCCTGCTGCCCGCGAACACCAACGAGCTCGGCGGCTCCAAGGCCGTCCAGCCGATGTTCGCGATGCTGGTCGAGTACGACTCCGCGACCGGGGCCCCGTCGAACCAGATGGCCGAGTCGATCACCACCAGCGACACCAAGGTCTACAACATCAAGCTCAAGAAGGGCTGGAAGTTCCACGACGGCACCGAGGTCAAGGCGAAGAACTTCGTCGACGCCTGGAACTGGGACGCCTATGCCCCCAACGGCCAGCTGAACTCGGACTTCTTCTCCCAGATCCAGGGTTACGACGAAGTGAACCCCGGTAAGGACAAAGAGCCGACCGCGGACAAAATGTCCGGGCTGAAGCTGCTCGGCGACTACGAGTTCGAGGTGACCCTGAAGGGCCCGTTCTCGGTCTTCCCGACCAAGATCGGCTACACCGCCTTCGCGCCGCTGCCGGACGCGTTCTTCGCCGACCCCAAGGCGTTCGCCGACCACCCCATCGGCAACGGCCCGCTGAAGTTCGTCTCGCGCACCCCTGGCACCGACATCAAGCTGACCCGGTTCGAGGAGTACCAGGGCGCCGACAAGGTCAAGTTCAAGGACCTGGAGATCCGGATCTACCAGAGCCAGGAGACCGCCTACCAGGACCTGCTCAGCGACCGGCTGGACTTCATGGAGGCGCTGCCGCCGGCCGCCACCGCGGGCGGGCGGTACAAGCAGGAGCTCGGCGAGAAGCTGGTCGAGGGCAACCTGCTCGGCATCAGCACCCTCGCGGTGCCGTACTACGTGCCGGGCTACAACAACATCGAGCTGCGCAAGGCGATCTCGATGGCAATCGACCGCCAGCAGATCGTGGACACCGTCATGAGCGGGACCTACCGGCCCGCCACCAGCTGGATCGGCCAGGGCATCGAGGGCTACCGTCCGGACGTCTGCGGCGAGGCCTGCGTCTACGACCCGGTCAAGGCCAAGGAGCACCTGGCCAAGTCGGGCTTCACCGGCAAGCTGACCATCGCGTCCAACGCCGACGGTGGCCGCAAGGAGCCGCTGGTGGCCGCGTGCAACAGCATCAAGAACGCGCTCGGCATCGAGTGCGACTTCGTGCCGGCGACCAGCTTCGGCCAGTACCGCGGGATCGTCACCTCCAGCCAGCTGACCGGCATGGGCCGTTCGGACTGGTCGGCGGACTACCCGTCGATCGAGAACTTCCTCAACCCGATCTACAAGACCGGGGCGGCCTCGAACGACTCCAAGTTCTCGAACGCGGCCGTGGACGCGAAGCTGGAGCAGGCGGACTCCACCGCGGACAAGGCGGCGGCGATCAAGCTCTACCAGGAGGCCGAGGACCTGGTGGCGAAGGAGATCCCGCAGATCCCGGTGTGGAACGAGAAGGGTGTCGGCGCCAAGTCGGCCAAGCTGAAGACGGCGAAGCTCGACTTCAGGCGGCTGGCCGACTACTCCTCGCTCGAGGTCGGGCGCTGAGTACGGGCCCGATCGTCGTTGACTGACGGGATCGGGGTTCCGCGCCGCGCGGAACCCCGATCCCGCCCACCACTAGGAGCCAATGCATGAGTCGCTATGTGCTGCGACGGCTGCTGCAGCTCGTTCCCGTTTTCTTCGGCACGACGTTCCTCATCTACGCCCTGGTCTGGGCGGTTCCCGGCGATCCGTTCGCCGGGAAATGCGGTCAGCGGGCTTGCCCGCAGGCCTTTGTGGACGCGATGACGGCCAAGTACAACCTGAACGACTCGCTCATCGTCCAGTACTTCAAATATCTCGGCGGGCTTTTCACCGGCGACTTCGGTGAGACCTTCAACGGGAACTCCATCGGCGAGATGATCGCCAACTCGTACCCGATCACCGTCCGGCTCGCGATCATCGCGGTGCTCATCGAGGCGGTCATCGGAATCGGCGCCGGCATTCTGACCGGCCTGCGCGGCAAGGGCTTTCTGGACAACCTGGTGCTGGTCGCCACCACCTTCCTGATCTCCCTGCCGGTGTTCGTCACCGGCATCGTGCTGCAGATCGTGCTCGGCAAGGAGTGGGGTCTGATCAATCCCAGCGTCTCGTCGGAGGCCACCTGGGGTGAGCTGATAGTCCCCGGGTTCGTGCTCGGCAGCCTGTCCATGGCCTATGTGGCCAGGCTGACCCGGAGCAGCATCGCGGAGAACCGGCGTGCCGACTTCGTCCGCACCGCGATCGCGAAGGGGCAGCCGTCCAGACGCGTGGTCGGGGTGCACCTGCTGCGCAACTCGGTGATCCCGGTGATCACCTTCATCGGCATCGACCTCGGTGCGCTGATGGGCGGCGCCATCGTCACCGAAGGCGTGTTCAACATCAACGGCATCGGCGGGCTGATCTTCCGGGGGATCCAGGACAAGGACGGCATCATGGTCACCGGCATCGTGGTGCTGCTGGTGCTGGTCTACCTGCTGATGAGCCTCATCGTCGACCTCCTCTACGCCGTACTCGACCCGAGGATCCGCTATGACTGACCCCAGCGCCGCCGCGAGCGGCTCGGCACTGGAATCGGGCGCCGGGCGTGAGGTCAGCGATCTCAGCCATGCCGACGACACCGGCCGCGGGCCGGAGAAGCCCCGCAGCCTGTGGGCGGACGCGTGGCGCCAGCTCCGCCGCAAGCCCGCCTTCATCATCTCCGGCGTGATCATCCTGATCGTGGTGGTGATGGCGCTGGCGCCGGGCCTGTTCACCTCCCGGCCCGGTGACTTCAACGATCTGGTCCATGCCTACGAAGGCCCGTCCGGTGACGCCTGGTTCGGCTACGACAACCAGGGCTACGACGTGTGGGCCAGGGCGATCCACGGTGCGCGCGCGTCGCTGCTGATCGGGCTGTTCGCCACCGTGCTGACCGTGCTGATCGGCTCGTTCATCGGCATCATCGCCGGCTACTACGGCCGGATCGTGGACAGCCTGCTGTCCCGGTTCGGCGACATTTTCGCCGGTCTGCCGTTCGTGCTCGGCGCGATCGTCATCCTGACCACCTTCAACGCGCCGGGCAGCAACCCCGGTGCGGCCGCGATCGTGACCCAGGTGGTCGCGTCGATCGCGGTGCTGTCCTGGCCGGTGGCGATGCGGATCATGCGGTCCGCGACGCTGGTGGCCAAGCAGCTGGACTACGTGAAGGCGGCGCGCGGGCTCGGCGCGAGTACGCCGAGGATCATCTTCCGGCACCTGCTGCCGAACACCCTCGCCCCGGTGCTGGTGTACGCCACCATCGCACTGGGCGCGTTCATCGGCGCCGAGGCCACCCTGGCCTATCTCGGTGTCGGGGTGCGGCCGCCGGTGGTCTCCTGGGGCGTCATGATCAGTGACGCCAGGGACTACTTCCGGACGGCGCCGCACATCCTGTTGTTCCCGGCCGGTTTCGTGACGATCACCGTGCTCGCCTTCGTGATGCTCGGCGACGCGGTACGCGATGCCCTCGACCCCAAGGGCAGGTGAGGAATGTCCACTGTGGATAGTGATCCGCGGAATCTGCTGGAGATCGAAAACCTGCACGTGGAGTTCCGGACCTCGGAAGGGGTGGCCAACGTGCTCAACGGCGTCGGCTACCACGTGCGCAGCGGCGAGACGCTGGCCGTGCTCGGCGAGTCGGGTTCCGGCAAGAGCGTGACCGCGCAGACCATCATGGGCATCCTGGACTCGCCGCCGGCGGTGGTCACCGAAGGGGCGATCCGCTTCAACGGTGAGGAACTGCTCAACGCTACCCCGGACCGGCGGATGGAACTGCGCGGTGAAGGCCTCGCGATGATCTTCCAGGACGCGCTGTCCGCGCTGAACCCGGTGTTCACCGTGGGCTTCCAGATCGAGGAGCAGCTGCGCGTCCGCCGTGGTATGTCCAGAAAGGACGCCCGGCGGCGGGCCGTGGAGCTGCTCGACCTGGTGCGCATCCCGAACGCGGCGAGGCGGATCAGGGAGTACCCGCACCAGTTCTCCGGCGGGATGCGCCAGCGCGCGATGATCGCGATGTCGCTCGCGCTGGACCCCGAGCTGCTCATCGCGGACGAGCCGACCACCGCGCTGGACGTGACCGTGCAGGCCCAGATCATGGACCTGCTCAAGGAGATCCAGGTCGAGCGCCAGATGGGGCTGATCCTGATCACGCACGACCTGGCCGTGGTGGCCGAGGTGGCGGACCGGATCGCAGTGATGTACGCCGGGCGGATCGTGGAGCAGGCCGACGTCAACGAGCTGTTCCGCGCGCCAGGGCATCCCTACACCGCGGCGCTGATGAACTCGCTGCCCCGGCTCGACCTCAAGGGGCAGACCTTGGAGACCATCACCGGGCTGCCGCCGAGCCTGCTGGCCATCCCGTCCGGTTGTCCGTTCCACCCGCGCTGCCCGCGTGCCGAGGACAGGTGCGTCACCGAGCGGCCGAGCTCGCACGGCATCGGTCTCGGCCGGGTCAGCGCGTGCCATTTCGCCGAGGACGTGGTTGCCCGATGACAGAGCCGATCCTGCAGGTTTCCAACCTGGTCAAGCACTTCCCGGTGCAGACCGGCATTCTGTTCAAGCGCACGGTCGGGCACGTCAAGGCGGTCGACGGGGTTTCCTTCGACCTGATGCCGGGCGAGACGCTCGGCGTGGTCGGCGAGTCCGGCTGCGGCAAGTCCACCCTGGCGCAGGTGCTGATGCGGCTGGAGGAGCCGACCAGCGGCACCGCGACCTTCGAGGGGCGGGACATCTTCGCCCTGCGCGGGGCGGAGCTGCGCCGGCTGCGCCGCGACATCCAGATCGTGCTCCAGGACCCGTACACCTCGCTGAACCCGCGGATGACCGTGGGCGACATCATCGGCGAGCCGTTCGAGATCCATTCCGACGTGGCGCCGAAGGGTTCGCGGCAGGCCAAGGTGCGCGAGCTGCTGGACGTGGTGGGGCTCAACCCGGAGCACCTCAACCGGTACCCACACCAGTTCTCCGGCGGTCAGCGCCAGCGGATCGGCATCGCCAGGGCGCTGGCGCTGCGGCCGAAGGTGATTATCTGCGACGAGCCGGTTTCCGCGCTGGATGTGTCGATTCAGGCGCAGGTGATGAATCTGCTCGACGAGTTGCAGTCCGAATTCGGACTTTCGTATGTTTTCATCGCGCATGATCTATCCGTGGTTCGTCACCTTTCCACCAGGGTTGCCGTGATGTATCTCGGCAAGTTCGTGGAGATCGGCACTGAGGACGAGATCTACAGCCATCCGGCGCATCCCTACACCCAGGCGCTGCTCTCCGCGGTACCCGTCGCCGACCCGACGCTGCGGGGTCGCCGGCAGGTGATTCGCCTGGAAGGAGACGTGCCGAGTCCGATCGACCCGCCTTCCGGCTGCCGGTTCCGCACCAGGTGCTGGAAGGCGGAGGACCTCTGCGCGGCGGAGCAGCCCGCGCTGGAGGTTCGGGCCGGCGGGCATCCCAGCGCCTGCCATTTCGCCGAGGAGAAATCGGTTGTTCCGTGATTAGTCCTTTCTGACGCTTTTGGCGGAGCAATTCCTGAGCTAGGTTGCTCCTCAGGTCTCGAGGAGGGTTCTTCCAGTGAAAAGATCCAAACTATTGATAGCGGCGCTCGCCGTACCGCTGATCGGCGGAATCGCGGGTGTGGCCGCACCGACGGCGGCGGCACAACCGCGGCTGGCCGGGCCGGACACCGAGTTCACCGTGCTCGCCGCCGAGGGGCAGAGCGTCGCCTCGGCGGAGCAGGCGATCCGGGACGCCGGCGGCACGGTGCTGCACAGCAACACCGCGGTCGGGCTGATCACCGCCACCGCGCCGGCCACCGGGTTCACCGAGCGCGTCTCGGCCGACCGCGCGGTGTTCGGCGTGGCCAAGGCGAAGGCGATCGGCAAGGCGCCGACCCAGCGCGCCGTGCCGAAGCCGGACGTGGTGGAGAAGGAAGCCGGCCGTACAGCAGGCGGGACGGCCGCGAAGAAGCCGGACCCGGTGGGCACCGACCCGCTGGACGACAAGCTGTGGGGCCTCAAGTCGGTCCGCTCCGACCTGGCCAGGACCAAGCAGGCCGGGGACAAGCGGGTCAAGGTCGGCATCATCGACACCGGCGTCGACGGCTCGCACCCGGACATCGCGCCGAACTTCGACAAGGCGGCCTCGCGGAACTTCACCCGCGACATCCCGTACGACGAGAAGGGCGCTGAGGCGGACGGGCCGTGCGAGTTCCGCGGCTGCGTCGACCCGGTGGACCACGACGACAGCGGGCACGGCACGCACGTGGCCGGCACCATCGCCGCCGCCGCGAACGGCTTCGGGGTCTCCGGGGTCGCGCCGAACGTGACACTGGTGAACATCAGGGCCGGCCAGGACTCGGGCAGCTTCTTCCTGCAGGCCACCGTGGACGCGCTGACCTACGCCGGTGACGCCGGTGTGGACGTGGTCAACATGTCGTACTTCGTGGACCCGTGGCTGTACAACTGCCAGTCCAACCCGGCGGACAGCCCGGCCCAGCAGCTGGAGCAGCGCACCATCACCGCGGCGGTCAACCGCGCGCTGAACTACGCGCACCGCAAGGGCGTCAGCGAGCTCGTCGCGCTGGGCAACCAGCACAGCGACCTCGGCGCCCCGCAGCGCGACACGATCAGCCCGAACTACCCCAGCGACAGTGCGCACCCGCGGGACATCGACAACTCGAGCTGCGTGTCGCTGCCGGTCGAGGGCGCGCACGCGATCGGGGTCGGCTCGTTCGGCCCGTCCGGGAAGAAGGCGGACTACTCGAACTACGGCACCGAGCAGATCTCGGTCTCCGCGCCGGGCGGGTATGCCCGTGACTACTTCGGCACGGAGTGGTTCAACGCCAACGAGAACAAGATCCTGTCCGCCTACCCGCGCAACGTCGCGCTGGTCGAGGGCGCGATCGACGCGGCGGGCAACATCACCGAGGCCGGCGCCAAGCTCGGCGTGCAGAAGGCCACCGCGGCCGATGGCCGGGTCGGGTACTACCAGTACCTGCAGGGCACGTCGATGGCAACACCGCACGCCAGCGGGGTCGCGGCGCTGATCGTTTCGCAGTACGGCAAGAAGACCGGCGGCGAGTTCGGGCTGGCCCCGGACGCGGTGCAGCGGGTGCTTGAGGGCACCGCGGCGAAGACGCCGTGCCCGGTGCCGAGGACCGTGGACTACCTCAAGGAGGGTCGCGACGCCTCGTTCACCGCGACCTGCGAGGGAACCCCCGAGTTCAACGGGTTCTACGGCCGCGGCGGCGTGGACGCGTTCACCGCCGTGACCCACGGCGAGCCCTACCTGCGCGGCTAACCTTTCCATCAAGTCCGTGAAGGGCCCCTTGCCTACCTTCAAAGTAGGCAAGGGGCCCTTCACGACATAAGGCTGGGGTCAGCGGTTGGAGGCGGAGCGGATGAAGGCGCCGAGGTCCTTGCCCTGCTGGATGCGGGAAGGCTCATGGACGTACATCATGTGGCCGGCGGGGTAATACGCCGACTCGATGTTGTCGCGCAGCTCTTCCGGGATCGCCAGGTGCGCCAGTACGTGGTCGGCCGCGAAGTACGGGGTCGCGCCGTCGTAGTGGCCGAGTGCGACGTGCACCTTCAGGTGCTGGTTCGCCCGCATCGCGGCGCTGAGCGAGGCGACCGCGGACACCGCGCGGCCCTCGAAGTCCGAATAGGACCATGCCTGGTTGACGTCCATGGACAGGATCTCGTACGGCAGGTCGTTGGCGTAGTCGAGCTCGGTGCGCACGTAGTGGTTGAAGCCGGCCGAGTACGCGCCGATGATCCGCGAGATCGACGCGTCGTCGCTCATCAGCTCCCGGCCGCCGTCGGGCTCCCAGGTGGTGAACCGGCCGTCCATCCGGCCGGTCACCAGCCCCCGGTCGCGCAGCAGCTCGGTGAAGAACCGCACGTGCTCGATCCGCAGGTCCACTTTGTCCACATAGGACTCTTCCAGGCCGGTCAGCGACGCGAGGGTCTGCACCGCCTGGGTGCGCTCGGCGGCGGACAGCCTGGCGCCGCGCTGCAACGCCCACGGCAGCTCGCGGGAGGCGAACTCCTCGGCGTCGGCGAGCACGTCGTCGAGCGGCCGGTCGCCGTGCCGGCCGTGGTAGTGCGCGATGGCCGCGTAGGTCGGCACGAACAGCGAGTACGGCAGGTCGTTGCCCTCGGTGAACCGGATGGTGCCCATGTCCAGCACCGAGGAGATCAGCAGCAGCCCGTTCAGGTAGAGCCCGTGCCGCTCCTGCAGATGCCCGGCCAGCGCGGCGGCGCGCAGCGTGCCGTAGGACTCCCCGGCCAGGAACTTCGGCGACAGCCAGCGGCCGTTGCGCGAGGTCCACAGCCGGATGATCTCGCCGACCGACTCGAGGTCGGACTTGAACCCGTGGTAATCGCCCGGTTTCTCGCCGGTGGTGGCGCGCGAGTAGCCGGTGGACACCGGGTCGATGAAGACCAGGTCGCTGTGCTGCAGCAGGGTGTCCGCGTTGTCGACCAGGCCGTAGGGCGGCGGTTCCGGCGAGTCCACGTCACCGGAGACCACCCGGCGCGGGCCGAGCAGGCCGAGGTGCAGCCAGATGCTGGACGAGCCGGGGCCGCCGTTGAAGGCGAAGGTGACCGGCCGCGAGCCGGGGTCGGCATCGTCCAGCGTGTACGCGGTGAGGAAGACCTCGGCCTTCGCCTGGTGCCCGTCGAACTTGCCGTCGGTGAGCACCTCCTTGCGCAGCACCACCCGGCCGGTCTGCGCGGTATAGGCGAGTTTGCGCCGTTTGACGGTCAGCGTGTGCCGGGTGGTGACCAGGTCGTCGGCGGGTTCCGGTGGGGACTGCTCCGCGGTGGGGGACTCCGCGGTTTCCTCGGGTGAGCTATCGGGCATGCCCCCAACCTAACGGAGGAGAATGACCGAGGTGACCGATCGAGGGCAGAGCACGCTCGCCGAACTGGACGCCGCGGTGAGCGAGTGCCGCAGGTGTCCCCGTCTGGTCGCGTGGCGTGAGCAGGTGGCCGCGGAAAAGCGCGCCGCGTTCGCCGGCGAGACCTACTGGGGGCGGCCGGTGCCCGGTTTCGGGCCCGCCGACGCGCGGCTGTCGGTGGTCGGCCTCGCCCCGGCCGCGCACGGGGCGAACCGGACCGGGCGGATGTTCACCGGCGACCGTTCCGGCGACGTGCTTTTCCAGGCCCTCTACGACGTCGGCCTGGCGTCCCAGCCGGGCGCGACCGGTATCGGCGACGGCCTTGAGCTGTACGGGGTCCGGCTCACCGCGCCGGTGCGCTGCGCGCCGCCGCAGAACAAGCCGACCCCCGACGAGCGGGACAACTGCCGGCCGTGGCTGGCCAGGGAGCTGGAGCTGCTGCGGCCAACCGTGCGCGCGGTGGTCGTGCTCGGCGCGTTCGGCTGGCAGGCGCTGCTGCCGGTGCTTGCCGACGCCGGCTGGCGGGTGCCGCGGCCGCGGCCGAAGTTCGCGCACGGCGCCAAGGTGGTACTGGCGGGTGAACCGGAGCTGAGCCTGTTCGGCTGTTTCCACGTGTCGCAGCGCAACACCCAGACCGGCAGGCTCACCCCGGTGATGGTCCGGGACGTCCTGCGTGCGGCCGCGTGTGCGGCCGGGCTCACACCTTCGTGACTCCGTCCCAGGTCGGCTACTGAATCGGTACCGAACGGGCGGCGACGCTGGTCACAGCGGGACGGGGTACGCGCGCGATTTGCCGCGGGGGGTGGGAGGATATTGGCATGGCTGGTAAGAAGTCGGAACCGACACGCATTCTGGTTCTCGGTGGTGGATACGTCGGGCTCTACACGGCGCTGGGGCTGCAGAAGATGCTTCGCGCCAACGAGGCGTCCGTAACCGTCGTCGACCCGCAGCCGCACATGACCTATCAGCCGTTCCTCCCCGAGGCGGCGGCCGGGGCCATCGAGCCGCGGCACGTGGTGGTCCCGCTGCGCCGGGCGCTCAAGCGGTGCCACGTGCTGACCGCGCGGGTCACCGACATCGAGCACGAGCACAAGTCCGTCACGGTCGAGGCCGCGGACGGGCACGTGGAGCAGCTCTCCTACGACGTGCTCGTGGTGGCGCTGGGCTCCGTGGCCAGGGTGCTGCCCATTCCCGGGCTGGCCGAGCAGGGCATCGCCTTCAAGACCATCGGCGAGGCGATCTACCTGCGCAACCACGTGATGACCAAACTGGACGAAGCGGCCAGCACGCTGGACCCCGAGCTGCGCAAGCGTTTGCTCACCTTCACCGTGGTCGGCGGTGGCTTCGCCGGTATCGAGGCGCTCGCCGAGCTGGAGGACATGACCCGGTTCGCCACCCGCTACTACGAGAACATCGACGCGGAGGACATCCGCTGGGTGCTCGTCGAGGCGGCGGGCCGGATCCTGCCCGAGGTGCGCGAGACGCTCGGGGTGTACACCGTCGAGCAGTTGGAGAAGCGCGGTATCGAGGTCTACCTGTCGACCGCGGCCAAGTCCTTCGAGAACGGCCACGTGGTGCTCTCCGACGGCACCGAGTTCACCAGCGACACGATCATCTGGACCGCCGGGGTGAAGGCGAACCCGGTGCTCGCCGCCTCCGACCTGCCGGTGGACAAGCGCGGCAGGCTGCAGGCCACCGCCGGCCTGCAGGTCATCGGTCACCCGGACGTGTGGACCGCCGGCGACAACGCCGCCGTCCCGGACCTCTCGCGCACCGAAGAGGACCCGACCGCGACCTGCCCGCCGAACGCGCAGCACGCCGTCCGGCAGGCCCGCCACCTGGCGAAGAACATCATCCAGGTGATCCGCGGCGGCCGCCCGAAGGACTACGTGCACAAGAACCTCGGTTCGGTGGCCAGCCTCGGCCTGCACAAGGGCGTCGCGGACGCGCTGGGCATGAAGATCAAGGGCTTCCCGGCCTGGGCCTTCCACCGCGCCTACCACGTCAAGACCATGCCGACCTTCAACCGCAAGGTCCGGATCGTCTTCGACTGGGCACTCGGCGGCCTGTTCCGCCGCGAGGTGGTCTCGCTCGGCCAGATCAACAACCCGAAGGACGAGTTCGCCCGGGCGTCTCAGTCCTGACCTCCCGCTTCTGAGCTCGCGGGGCACCGCCTAGGCTTGGCGGTGCCCCCGTAGCCCAATTGGCAGAGGCAGTCGACTTAAAATCGACCCAGTGCGGGTTCGAACCCCGTCGGGGGCACGTACAGCATCCGCTTATTTCTTGATCTCGTAGCGCTGAAGTGCCAGGCCGTTTTCGAACAAGGTGGCTTCGACCGGTTTCAGGTCTTGCCGGTCCTCGAAAACGTGCGTTCCCTTGCCGCGTGACACCGGGCAGACCAGCATCCGCCCTTCGTCGACGACGCCGGCGTCCAGTCAGGCCTCGTATTGCCTTGGCTTGCTTCAGTGTTGCGACGTAACCATTCGTCGTCCTGAGCCCGCGGGACGCAGGTTCCTGAACGTAGTCGTCCCGCACCGTGCAGGTTTCCCGGTGAGGGGGTGCCGGTGTCCTCCTCGGTCCAGATGTGCGCCCGCAGATACCTGGCCTGTCCTGGCCGCAGCAGCTGTGCGGCCAGCGCCGCGACCAGCACCACCACAGCCGCGGCGGACGGGGAGCAGTCAGCGCCGCCGTCGCCGCCCGACTGCCGGCGGGACCGCCGCCGGCTCCGGATCCGCCCCGGATCTGGTCGCGGCCAGTACCGTCGCGTAGCCGGCGGCGTAGCTCTCCTCGCTCATCGCGGGGACACCGCCACCCCAGCCCCCTCGACGATCTCCGCGGGCGTCAGGTCGGCCCAGGCGGTGAGCAGTAACACGTCACGTTCCTCCTGCCGCAGCTGAGCCACGTCCTCGGCCGGTCGTCCGGCCGGCACCCGCGCGCACACCAGCTCGATCGCCTTCGCGCTGAGGTCGTCCGCGGGCACCGGTTGCGCGCCTTGGCGTGCCCAGGCGCGCAACCGCCGCCGCTCGGCCCGGACATGGTTGCGCAGCAGGTTGGTCGCGATTCCGCACAGCCAGGTCCTGGCGCTGGCCTTGGTCCGGTCGAACCGGTCCCGCTGCTCCCAGAACGCCAGGAATGCCTCGGCGGTCAGGTAGTCCGGCGGGCAGCGAGGATCCGGCCGCCTGGGGTTCGTTGCTGGAGATCCATTACCGTTACCCCGTCGGCGGTTCGACCTCCGGAAAAGACCGAGGAACAGCGCGGCCGGCAGCGGCGACCCACCTATGCGAGCGAGGAGTACACCGGCCGGCCCAACCGCGTGACCGCCTACATTCGCTCTACCAGGAGGGCAGGAACTGAACGTCTGGCCGATTTGCGCTCGTCGTGCTGTCGAGCCGTGGCCAAGGAGCTAGGCTGCTGCGTGATTAATTGGTCATTCGGGCTCGAGAATGTATCCTCGCCTCCAAACTGTACGGACAGTGAGCCCGAGCGGGCTGATGCGTCGACGGAGTCGCATTATGTGCAGATTTAGCGCATTTTCACTAACTGGGTTCGGCTCGTCCGGCAGATTGACTTGCAATGTCTCGCGAGTCGCGACATCGCGGAAGTTGTCGATGAGGACTTCTAACAGTGAAGCTTGTGCAGGAGATACCCTGGTGTACTGATCGGCCATGCAGAGGACCCTGTCCTTGCTGATTTCAGGAATTATCACCTTGTGTGTGCGCGCTTGTAGTGCGGCGACTCGTGCGCCCAATTCTTGGCGGGTTGCCGGAACCCAAATCCAGTCTTCTTTGGTGTCCAAGAGATCTGGTGGCGCGTGTCTTCTTTCCACTACCAGGATTCTCAGGATGCCAAGTCTTCGGCAACGCTCCCGAAGGCCCGCTTCGGTGGGCCATCTCAATAGTTGGACCTCGGCTTTCTGGTTCGAATAATTCACGGCCTTCTCTCCTGTGCCTCATATGACAGGCAAGCATGTCCGGTATGAGATGCGGCTTTCGAGCCGCTACCTTGGCGCCAACCCGCGTCTCGCACGGTCACCAGAAGGAGAAGTAGCTGTAGTACTTTCAGCGGCGCGGTTGTCAGGTTGATCGTCAGCGTTGCTGAATTCACCTGGCCGACTTCTGATGCATAGATTGCCCGGATCTCCTGTACGAGATGCGTAGCCGCTTGTGGATCGTTCGGACATGGCTTCACTGTAAAAGTAGTAGTACCCGAATTAGGATGGCCATGCGCGGGCTCGGCGTTGCCGCCAGGTTCCGGGCAGTAGGCGAGTAGTTCGTCCAGGATCGACGCGATTGCCTTCAGCAGCTCATGCTTTGCGCGCGTGTGCATCAGATCTACTGTTTGGGTCTCGGTGGACGACTCTCGGCCGGTGTGTGGAACTCTTGCGAGCTCGTACTTGCTCCACAGCTTGTATAGTTGTTGCAACTGTGCCAACCGGACTTCAAACTGCTCCTGCAGCAGCATTATGGCAATAGCCCGGCTTCGTTGCCCCTCGGAAACCCTGACGGTCATATTGCGCCTCCCCTTTGCCGGCGCCCCATGAACCGGCCAGTGCTTATTGCGAATGATCTATCGGATAGGCGGCAAGAAGCGCCGCCCCATGCATGTCTGCCGGGCTTCATCGTGGTGTGGTACTTTTAAGCGGCCTCATCGTCTGGTTGATGCGCGGTCCGACGCATTCGTCGTTACCCCTTCGCCCGACCCTCGGCTTCTGGAGGCTTCGTTGATTTGGTCTCGTATGCTCCGGCTAATGCGGCGGCGTACGCCACGTCTGCCGCCAGCTTTGCCACGCTGGAATCAATGCCTTCCTGGGTGATCCAGAGCCGGTAGTAAAACAACGAGCCGAGAGTCTCGATGATATCCACGCCGTTGGTACCTGCAGGAAGTTCGCCACGCGCGATAGCTGCGTCGACGATGCCCTTCGCCGCAGAATTATTGCGCGCTTTGAAGAACTCGAACAAAACTTTTTGGGCATCGGTTGACCCTTGTATGCCGGCTGCGACGATAGTTCCTACGAGCGTGCGCATCTCGGCGTGTTCGTAGATGTTATTGATCTCGAGTGCCAAGACTCGCAGATCATCTTTTAATGAGCCCGTATTCGGTATGGGTGCCGCCGTGGTGATGGTCCGCTGCATGACGGCGATCAACAATCCGGTGATGTCACGCCAATTGCGGTACAACGTGGCCTTGCTGGTACCGGCACGCTCGGCGATCCGGCTCATGCTGAGCCCGGCATACCCGCCCGTTCGCCGGATCTCCTCCCAGGTGGCTTTGAACACCGCCTCTCGGGTGGTGCGATTTGCTCCACCACCACTGGGTCGCGCGCCCATTTAAAGCCTCCCGTCGCACCGCCAGCCTGTTCGCACCGTAACAGTTCACTATTCCACCGTGCAAAGCCAGTATCATATGATACTTGAGTATCACATGATACGGAATTCGTGCTCGGGATTCCGGCTGTATAGAAGGCAGCTTATGGATCCCCGCGTTTTCGGCAAGGCGGCTCTTGTGGTCGAAGGGCCCCTGAACTCGGTGTGAAGTCGGATTCGGCGCCGTTGAGCGTCCGCCCGCCACGTGACGTTCGCGCGACCGTCAGCGACGCTGGGCGTTGAGCCGGGCGGCCTGGCGTGTCAGGTGGGCACGCTCGGCGAGGTTGGGCGCCCGCCGGGCCGCCTCGGCGTACAGCCGTGCCGCCGTCGCCAGGTCGCCGTCGCGCTCGTGGAGGTACGCCGCCACCGCGGTGTGGCGGGGCACCGAATCGTCCAGCGCCGCGAGCGCCGCCAGGCCGGCACGCGGTCCGTCGGCCTCACCGACGGCCACCGCGCGGTTGAGCCGGACGACCGGGCTGTCGATCAGCCGCGTGAGCTCGTCGTACCACTCGACGATCTGCACCCAGTCGGTCTCCTCGGCGGTGGGCGCGTCGGCGTGCAGCGCCGCGATGGCGGCCTGCGCCTGGAACTCGCCCAGCCGGTCGCGGGCCAGCGCCACCTGCAGGATCTCGACGCCCTCGGCGATCGAATCGGTGTCCCACCGGCCGCGGTCCTGCTCGGCGAGCGGCACCAGGCCGCCGTCGGGAGTGGTCCTGGCGGCGCGCCGGGCGTGGTGGAGCAGCATGAGGGCGAGCAGCCCCGCCACCTCGGGATGGTCGATCGCGGCGGCGAGCTGCCGGGTGAGCCGGATGGCCTCGGCGGCGAGGTCGACGTCGCCGGAGTAGCCCTCGTTGAAGACCAGGTAGAGGACGCGCAGCACGGTGGCGACGTCGCCGGGCTGGTCGAACCGCACGCTGGAGACGGTGCGCTTGGCCCGGCTGATGCGCTGCGCCATGGTCGCCTCGGGCACCAGGTATGCCTGGGCGATCTGGCGGGTGGTCAGCCCGCCGACGGCGCGCAGCGTGAGCGCGACCGCGGACGACGCCGTCAGCGACGGGTGGGCGCACAGGAAGTAGAGCTGAAGCGTGTCGTCCACCGCGGGCGCGGGCCCTGGCGCAGGCTCCTCGTCGACGACGTCTTCCCGCCGGCGGCGAGCGGTTTCCGCCCGGGTCGCGTCGAGGAACTTGCGCCAGGCCACTGTGACCAGCCAGCCCTTCGGGTCCCGCGGCGGCTCGGCGGGCCAGACGCGGATCGCCTCGATCAGCGCGTCCTGCACGGCGTCCTCGGCCGCCGCGAAGTCGGCCCCGCGACGGACGAGGATCCTGAGCACATTCGGGGTGAGGCTCCGGAGCAAGACCTCGTCCACCTCGGTGGTCACTTGATCTGCTCAGCCAGCTCGATGATGATCCCCTCGGGGCCGCGGACGTAGCAGAGCCGGTAACTGTCCTCGTACCGCACCACCTCGCCGACCAGTTCGGCGCCATGAGCCCGCAGGCGGTCGAGGACATCGTCGATGCCCTCGACCGCGAACAGGAGGTGCCGGATGCCCAGCGCGTTCGCCGGAGCGCCAGGGTCGCCGGCCTGACTCGTCGGCGTGTGGTACTTGATCAGCTCAACCTTGCCGTGGCCGTCCGGGGTCCGCACCATCGCGACGTCCGACCGGACTCCATCGAGCCCGACGATGCGATCCACCAGGCGGCCCTCGACTGTCATCTCGCCTTCCAGCTCGAGCCCGAGTTCGACGAAGAACGCCACGGCTGCCGCGAGGTCACTGACGACGACGCCAACATGCTCCATCCGCTGGATTGTCACGCGATCAGGGTAGAGGCCCGGCCGCAGAGGAGCGGGGCCTTCGGCGGGCCTGGTCATTCGGTGACGGTGGGCGACGCACCGTAGAACGGGCGCAGCTCCAGCCACTCGTGGATCGGCTTCCCGCCCGCTCCCGGCGCCGCCGACAGCTCTCCGGCCAGCTCGATGGCGCGCTCGTAGCTGTCCACGTCGATCACCATCCAGCCGGCGATGAGGTCCTTGGTCTCGGCGAACGGGCCGTCGGTGACCGGCGGGCGCCCCTCACCGTCGTACCGGACGAACGTCCCCTCGGCGGCGAGCGCCTGACCGTCGACGAACTCGCCGGTCCCCTCGAGCCGGTCCGCGAAGTCCTGCATGTACTTCAGGTGGGCCGAGATCTCCTCCGGCGTCCACTGCTCCATCGGCACGTCGTTGACCGCAGCCGGGGCGCCGCGGTAGTGCTTTAGCAGCAAGTACTTGGCCATCGTGGTTTCTCCTCGGTGCTGGTGCGACCTCGATCGGCCGCGTTCATCAGGGGGACGGAGCCGGTCACGGGTTCTCGACATCGCCGTCCGATTTTTTCGACTCATCTTGGATGAACCCGAGTGAGCCGGTCAGGTGGCGGGTTTCTGCCAGACGGAGACGTGGTGGCGGCTTTCGCCGGTGAAGGGCTCCCGGGTCCAGCCGTCCCAGCGTTCGTGCGGCAGGAGGCCGGCGATTTCGGCCATCAGGTCGAGTTCGGCCGGCCATACGTAGCGGAATGGGATCGAGCGGTATTCGCCGCGGCCGTCGACCACCTCGACGTAGTTCGAGCTCATCGCCTGGGTGGCCATGTCGTAGCTGTCGTAGGCCCATCGCGTCGGGCTCACGTGGAACGGCACGACGTGCTGGCCGGGTGGGAGCAGGCGAAGGTCGGGGACGCCGACCTCGATCACGAAGTAGCCGCCGGGTTCGAGATGGGCCGCGACGTTGCGGAAGCACGCGACCTGCGCGGCCTGGGTGGTCAGGTTCATGATCGTGTTGAAGACCAGGTACGCGACGGAGAACGTCGATGCGACCGTCGTGCCGGCGAAGTCGCCGATGGCCACCGGGATCGCGTCGCCGCCCGATTTGGCGCGCAGCCGGGCGACCATCGCCCGGGACAGGTCGATGCCGTGTACCGGCACGCCGCGCGCCGCGAGCGGCAGCGCGATCCGTCCCGTCCCGATGCCCAGTTCGAGTGCCCGGCCGCCGCCGGCCAGCCCGGCCAGGAAGTGGACCGCCGGATCCACCACGGCCGGGTCGAACATGTACGCCGAAGACTCGTCGTAGGTGGCCGCGGCGCGTTCGCCGAAGTAGCCGTCCGGATCGTCCATCGCCGGACCGTAACGCAACGGAATCCGTTGGCGCTTCTGATTTTCCGGCCGCTACCGCACGTAGGGTCGGCTGGGAGTCTGCTATCGGCCTGAAGACCCAGGTCTGAAGCCTCCAAAAGAAACTGGGTCGACCGACTCTGGTTTCGTCTCTCATCTTTGCGGACGATTAGGTAGTCAATAAAGAGCCGGCATGGGTTGCGCAGGGCAACTGGCATCACTAGCTGGATAAAACCTCACTTTAAGGAGTGGATGACCGTGATCAAACTGACGCGAACCGAGAAGCCTGTGGAAGGTAAGGCTTTCGTCGCGATGCCGTACGGCAAGAAGGAGCTTGCCAATGGAGATTCCTTCGACTTCGACGAGCTCTACCGTGAGGTCTACGTTCCCGCTGTACGCGAGTGTGGCATGACCCCGGAACGGGCCGATCAGATGTTCGGCACTACTGATGGGGTGTTCGACGCCGTCTGGCGGGGAATCCAAATGGCCGAGGTCGTGATCGTTGATTGTTCGCTCCGGCGCGCCGATGTGGCCGCGGAGCTCATCATGGCGATGGCTCTGGGCAAGCGCATGGTAGTGCTGACCCAGAGTTTGGACGAGATCGTGACCGACCTGGCCGGGCGTCTTCGCCCCATCGTCTACGAGGTGGCCGGATTTGGTGTGGCCACTATGACGACGAAACTGAAAGACCAGCTGAGGACCGCAAAAAATGAAGCCGTGACGGAGAACGATTTCGTTCCGCTCAAGGGTGCCAACACCGAACCGGTGACCGGCACCGTCGTCCATGTCGACAAGGAACGCGCGGTGGTCGAGGTCAACTGCGGTGGGTATCGCCAGCTCCTGGAGCTGAGTAACGCCGATGTCGACTACGCTCGACTTCCCGACCTGGCGCGTCGTTACAAAGCTGGTGAATCTTTGGACGGTGCGATCGCCACCGACCCGGAGGGGGCGATGCGGTACACGATGCTTGCCGACAAGAGCAATCCGTGGCCTGCTCTCGACGCCGAATACCCTGTGGGCAAGGTCTTCACTGGCCGCGTTGTCAACATGCCGGAGGGTGTAGGGGCCTTCGTCTCCGTCGCTCACGGCATCCACGGTTACGTTCCGTTCGCGGAGGCCCGTCGTGCCAACATCACCCGAGATATGGATGTCCAGGCGGAGATAGTCAATATCGATAGAGTAAAGCGTAAGGTGACGCTCCGCCTCGTGGGACGAGGACCGGGACCGGGACCCGAGCCTCTCGGCAAGGACCTGCCGGCCGTTGGTGACAAGCTGGTCGGTACCGTCGCTCGAATAGAGTCGACGCGAGAGAATAAGGGGGGTTTCCTGCTCCTACGGCTCAAAGGATACGAGCAGGGCCCGCTGGCGATGTTACACGTCACGAAAATGACCGAGGATTTGCGTTCTGACCTCCAGAACGGACAGGTCGAGATGGGTGAGGAGATCTCGGTCGAAGTGCTCCGCGTCGATCCTTGGCGCAGTCGCATTGATCTCGGAGATGTCGACGACGGGGACGCTGGTACTTCATCTGCCGCATGACCTGCAGCTCGCTCGATGTCTATGTACGCCGTTTTCTGGAGCTACAATGGGAAGCGGCGTACATAGTCATCCGTTCACCGCACGTAGTAGAGCGGGCCGACCTGGCGGGTCTGGCTGTTCGCGGGCTTCGGGTACTGGAGCACCGGGACCGGCTTGCCGATGGGGTTTCCGGCGCCGGCAGGCTGTTTGCTGAAGCTGAGGGTGCCGCCGGCTCCCTGCACCGCCTGCAGGGTGTTGACGTTCAGCAGCTGTGACCGCACATCACCGGGGGCCGGGGTGGACGCCGATCCGCCGGGCGCGGCGAGACGCACGGCCTGCGCGGCGGCGAGCAGTGCGTCGTGCATCATGATCGCGCCACCGTCGTCGAGGTGCTCCGGAGCGAAATCCTGCTCGAACGCCGGGCGGAACTGGCGGAAGTACTCGGGGGTGCCCGCCGCGTCCTGCCGCCAGCCTTCCGGGTCGACGGTGCCAGCCGAGACCAGGGTGAGATTGGCCGCGCTCAGCTCCTTTTCCTTGTCGTGCAGGATCTCGCCCAGGTCGAGGCCCGCGGTCAGAATGGTCAGCGGAACGTGCAGGCACGGCCGGTACTCGAGCGATTCGAGGAAACCGCTGAGATCGACCTCCCGGCCCGCGTAGAGCACGGCCTCCAGGCCGTTCGCCACGGAAGCGCAGATATTCGCCCGCACGTTCGCGAAAAGGTTGGGGTCGCCGTCGCTGGGGATGGACGCCCCGGTGAACTGCTGGGTCGGGAAGTCGATGATGCCGGTCATCTGCCGCTCGAACTCGCGCTCCAGCGTCTGGGTGTACAGGTCCGCGCCGGAGTCGGAGTTGGAGTCGCGGACCATGATGGCCGAGTCGATGCCGGTGCCGCTGTCCAGGTAGCGGCGGAGGGCTTCGACGTGGTGCCGGTTGCTCGGGGAGACCTTGACCAGGCCGGGAATGTGGTCGTAGTCCAGCCCGTCGGCGGCGAGATACGCGCCGACCATGGCAATGCCGTGCTGCGACAGCTGCTCGGCCTGCTGACGGGTCCGTTCGGTGCTGACACCGAGGCCGATCACGGCGACCAGCGGGTTCTCCTGACGGCTCAGCTCCACCAGCTGGCCGCTCACCTGCGCCCACTGGCCGTCGGTCCGGCCGCCGTTGGCCAGTACCAGCTGGATCTGCGGGCGAGGGTCACCGGCGACGGAGGTGGTGTTGACGCGGCGCAACGCGGTGTACGCCCCTTCGAGCCGGTTGCGCAGCTGCGGAGTGGGCAGCGCACTGTCCACTGCGGGCACCAACGGGTCCAGCAAGGCCACCGTGACATGTGCCGAAGACGCCACCCTGGCGTTCTCCTCCGCGATCTTCCGCTGCACGTCGGCCAGCGCGGGGTCGAACACGTAGGAGCCGTCGGTGACGCCGACGCACTCACCGTCCACTTCGGACACTCCGGAACCGAGGGAGCCGCAGGCGCCGGCCACCGTGACCGCGGCCCACACCCCGCCCGCGACCAGCAGGATCACCGCGGCCAGCAGCGCGATCCGCCGGCGCAGGCGGCGTTTGCGCACCCTGCCGGTCTCCGGTGGGATGATCCCGTCCATGGTGTCGGTCACGCGTTCCTCCCTCGCGAGCGCCGCCCGGCCCGGCTGCTCAGTCCCACCATTCGGCTTCCCTCCGATGCCGGCGCGCCGCCTCCAGGAAGACGGCGTGCGGCCCGCCGGGGCACAGCCGCGAAACGGCGGAGTAGTCGTCGGCGATCTGCAGGTGCAGCGCGCGGCGGCGGCTGTCGGTGCACGGGTCCGCGACGATCCGCAGCGCGGCGACCAGGCTGCCGACCGGGATCAGCGGCTGCTCCAGCCCGGCCGAACCCACCAGCGTGCGCACCTCGTCGATCGGCGCCTCCGGCTGCCGCTGCCGGTGCGGTGCCTCGGTGACCGAGGCCAGCAGGTGGAACCAGGTTTCGGCGTCGAGTTCGAGCAGGCGCTCGTGCAGCCGCCGCGCGACGAACCCCAGCTCGTCGTCGGCGAGGGCGTGATACAGATCGCCGGCCTCGTCGCCCTCGGCGCGGCAGGCGACGCGGAGCCTGGCGTGTACGTCGGACCAGCTCGGTTCCAGCGCGGGGTCCCGGCGGGCGAGCCGTCGCCCGGCCAGCCGGCGGAGCAGGGTGAGCCCAGCCGAGCCGTCGGCGGGCCACAGGATCGGGTCCAGCGCCTCCTCGTAGCCGGCCCGTCCGCTCAGCAGCAGGTCGTCCTGACCGGCGAGCAGCAGGGCGTGTGCCCGCTTCCTGGCCGCCGCGCAGGTGGCCAGATCCCGCAGCTCCGCGTCGGTGGCGTCGGCGAGCAGGCTGCCGAGCAGCTGCTCCTCCACCGACCGCTGATCATCCGGTTCCACCTGGGCGAGGACCGCTTCGGGGTCGAACCACTTCTTCGGCGAAGACTTCGCGATGGCGTCCAGCATCAGCCGGGTCGACGCCGGATGGCCACCGGTGAGCCCGTAGAGGATCCGGGGCAGTCGCTGGTTGTCGCCCCAGTCCAGGGTCATGTCGATCACCGCCCGGCCGACCTCGTCCTCGGTGAGGTCGGACAGCCGGTACCGCAGCCACCAGCAGCGCGGCCAGTCCACGTGCTGGGGCAGCGGCCCGGCGCGGAGATCTTCCTGCGTCACCAGTGCCTGGTCCGCTTCGGGCACGTCGGCCAGCAACGCGCCGCGGCTGGTGGCCACGACGGTGAGCGGGTCGGCGTCGTCCTGATCGCCGGCGGCCCGCTGGCGGCGCGCCCGTACCAGCTGGTGCAGGAAGCGGCGGCCGAGCGCGGTGTCGGCGTTGTCGAGCAGGACCACGCAGTTCAGCGATCGTTCGTCGGCCCGCCTGCCCCGGCCGAACGCCGCTCGCAGGTCGGCCAGGAACGCGGCCCAGAGCAGGTCGTCGATCCGCCGCTGGTTCTCTTCGTCCGCGTAGTCGGTCGCCCTGCGGTTGAGATCGACGAGCATGTCGATGGGGTCGTTGAGCAGGCCGAGATCCCGGTGGCCGTACCAGTTCTGAAAGGACCCGAGCACCAGCCGCCGGCCGGTGACCCGATCGGAAAGCCAGTCCAGGGCGGCTTCGAGCAGCCGGCTGGGCGGTTCGACCGGCACCCCGGCGTTTCTGCCCATGTTCAGCAGCACGCTCCCGGCCGTCTCCACCAGCACCTGGCGGACCGTGTCGAACCCGCGATGGTGTTTCAGCGCCTCGACCACCTGCTGATAGGCCCGCGAATGGTCGGAAAGGTCCAGTTCTAGCCGCATCACCAGTTGCCCGATGATGAAGCGCGGGAACTGCAGCGAGTCGTACTGCGGATACTTCCGGCTGAGGTCGAACGCGATGGCGGAGAGCAGTTGCGGCACCGAAGCATGCCGGTTGGTTTCGAGATCCAGCTTGACGTGCGGAACCCGCTGGTCGAGCCGATTGGCGAGCGCGGACAGCAGCGCGGTCTTGCCGGAGCCGTGGAAACCTTCGACCACCAGTACCGGAAAGTGCCGGCTGTGCAGCGAGCCGTCCCGTTCCTCCCTGGTCATGAACGCGCGGACCAGCTCGATGACCAGTTTCAGCCCGTAGACCCGGTTGTCGCCAACCGCCACAAGGGCGCACCTCCAGCGCGAGCGTCGCCGCCCACCTGATTTGCCGGGCCGGTCGTCAACTCTGTCGATTGACCAGAAATTTTAGCCCAGTCCGGACCGGTCGCGTCGCCGGTTTCCGGGAATTCCCGCTATTACGGGGAAACCGCCGCTGGATGAATTCCGCTATCACCTGATTGGCGGTAGCAATATTGTTTTCCGCGACAGACAAGACTTTCGCTAGCGGGCCAGCCGGTCCGCCCGTCCCTCGAGATAGCGCTGTTCGGGCGTGCTGAGCGTGCGACGGGCGGCGCGCCGGTAGTGCTCGCGGGCGGCGTCGGTGTCGCCGGCCATCTCCAGCAGGTGCGCGCGGACCGCGTCCAGCCGGTGGCCGCGCTTGAGCCGGCTGTCGCCTTCGAGGCCGGCCAGCAGGTCGAGGCCGTCGCGGGGACCGTGCACCATCGCGGCCGCGATCGCCTGGTTCAGGGTGACCACCGGGCTCGGCGCGAGCTGCCCGAGCACCCCGTACAGCTCGAGGATCTGCGCCCAGTCGGTCCGCTCGGCACTCGGCGCCTCGTCGTGCACGGCCGCGATGGCGGCCTGCACCTGGTACGGCCCGTTCGCGAACCGGCCGAGGGTGCGCATGATCAGCGCGATCCCCTCGTCGATCATCGCCCTGTCCCACCGGCCGCGGTCCTGCTCGGCCAGCGGCACCAGCGCGCCGTCGGGGGTGGACCTGGCAGGACGGCGGGCGTCGGTGAGCAGCATCAGGGCCAGCAGCCCGGCCACCTCGCCGTCGTTCGGCAGCAGCCGGTGCACCGTCCTGGTCAGCCGGATGGCCTCCGCGGTGAGCTCGATGACCTGCAGTTCGTCGCCCGAGGTCGCGGTGTAGCCCTCGTTGAAGATCAGGTACAGCACGTGCAGCACCACCCCGAGGCGCTCCGCGCGCTCTTCGGGGGCCGGGTCGCGGAACGTGGAGCCGGCCTCGGCGATGCTGTCCTTGGCCCTGGTGATCCGCCGGGCCATGGTCGCCTCCGGGACCAGGAAGGCGCTGGCGATCTGGGCCGTGGTGAGGCCGCCGACCGCGCGCAGCGTCAGCGCCACCTGCGAGCTCGCCGAGAGGGCCGGGTGGCAGCAGAGGAAGAGCAGGCCGACCGTGTCGTCCTGCTCCTGCCCCTGCTCGTCACCGGGTCCTGGGATGAGCGCCGCGTCCGGGACCTCCAGCGCCGCGACGGTCTCCTCCCGCCGCCGTCTCGCGGCCTCGCTGCGCCAGAAATCGGTCAGCCGCCTGGTCGCGACGGTGAGCAGCCAGCCGCGCGGGTTCCGCGGCAGCCCGTCGGTCCGCCATTGCACGGACGCGGCCACCGCCGCCTCCTGCACGGCGTCCTCGCAGGCGTCGAACTGGCCGTACCGCCGCACCAGCGTGCCGAGCACCTGCGGCACCAGCGGCCGCAGCAGCTCGGTCACCGGCTCCACGTCGGCGCGCTCAGGATGCGTCGTCGCTGAAGATGACCTGCCGGACCTCGATGCCCAGCCCCTCGACACTGGCGTCGGGGATCATCGCGGCCAGCTCGTAGGCGCGTTCCCGGTCGGCCACGTCCACCATGTAGAACCCGGCCAGGAACTCCTTGAACTCGAGGAACGGGCCGTCGGTCACCGCCGGTACCCCGCCGGAGACCCGCACCACCGCGGTCTCCCCGGGGCCGCTCAGCGCCTGGGTGTTCACGAACTCCCCGGACGCCTTGATCTTCGCCATGAAGTCGCCGTGCCCGGTCATCACCTCGTTGCGCTTCTCTTCGGTCAGCGCCTCCCAGACCGCCGGGTTCATGTACATGGCCAATACGTACTTCATCCGTGGTGCTCCTGTGCTCGGTCGATGTGCCGGTATCGGCACCCTACGTCGCTGGTCGGAGCCGGCCGGCCGATCCGGACATGCCCGCGACCGGATTTTCCCGGCTACTTCCGGGCGGGGGTGAAGGCGATCGCGTGCACGCCCTCGGCGACGGCGGGCCAGCGCGGATCGGCCGGGTCGGCGGGGAAGCCGAGCGCGGGCGCGAGCCGTTTCCAGGCGTGCGGGTGCGCCCGCTGGTACGCGCGCAGCACGCCGAGGGTTTCGGTGCCGTCCAGAAAGCGGTGCCCCGGCCGGGGCCAGTGCTGCCCGCCGAGCCGGACCTCCAGCGCCGGTGCGGCCTTCAGGTTGCGGTACCAGTCGGGGTCCCCGCCCCAGGCGGCGATCACCACGACCTCGGGCACCGCGGGGTTGTAGCGGACGGTCTCCACGACGACCTCGCGCCGGGCGCCGGTGCGGCGGCCCTGGTGCGCGAGGTAGAGCAGGCGGTGCCCGAGCAGGCGGCCGAGGTGCGCCCGGTAGAGCCAGATCGGCGCGCGCAGCAGGACTTTCAGCAGCCCGGTCGGTTTTCGGTCGGTCAGTGCCATCGGTGCTCCTCGCTGGTCAGGATGTGCGGCGCCCCGCCTTCGTGAGGGTCCGGCGCAGGACGGGGGCGACGGTTTCGGCGGTCAGGCCGGGGTCCAGTGCCCGGTGCAGCAGCACGCCGTCGACCGCCGCGGCCAGTACCGCGGCGGTTTCCGCGGGCGACTCGACCTCGTGCTCGCCGAGCCACCGGGCCAACTCGCGGCGGAAGTCCGCGAGCACGCCGCCGACCGCGCGCCGCAACTCCTCGTCGCGGGTGGCGGCCAGATAGGTCTCGGTGAACACCAGCGAGACGGGATCGTGGCCGGTGTGCGAGGCCAGCGAGCCCAGTAACAGGTCCAGCGCCTCTTCCGGGGTGCCGGCCTGGTTCAGCAACGGGGTCAGCCCGTCGGTGAGCCCGCGCAGCACGCCGATCGCCGCCTCGGTGAGCAGCGCCTGGAGCGACGCGAAGTGGTAGTGCACCAGGCCCGGCGCCACCCCGGCCCGCTCGGCGAGCACCCGCGTGCTCACCCCTGGCCAGCCGCGTTCGGCGATCAGCCCGGTGGCCGCGGCGAGCAGCCGGCGCCGCACCTCGCGTCCCCGGTCCGCCGACGTCGTGGCCGCCATCTCGTACCTCCTGGTCGTTCGCCTTGGGCGACTGTCCAAGATTAGCACCGCGTCGTTCAGCGGACCGAGCCGAGCTGGTTGCGGTGCAGGTTGTCTTCGGTGAACCGGTGCGAAACCGCCTGCAGGATCGTGGTCATCGCCAGCGCGGCCGGTGTCGGCGTCCGGTTTTTCGGCCTGGCGAGCAGGATCCGGCGGGTCGGGGCCGGTACGTCGGTGGCGAACCGGACCAGCCGGACGTCGTTGCGCCGGTTGGTCAGCGCCAGCCGGGGCGCGATGGCGATGCCGAGCCCGGCCGCGACCATCGCCTGCGCCTCCTGGTAGTCGTGCGACTCGTAGGCGATGTCCGGCTCGAAACCGGCCAGCGCGCAACTGCGGCGGAGCACTTCGGCCACCGGGTGGTTGTCCGCCCTGATGATCCAGCGCTGCCCGGCCAGCGAGGTCAGGCTGATCGCACCGTCGTCGAGCAGTTCGGAGTCGGCCGGCACGACCAGCACGGTCGGATCGTCGAGCAGATGGGTCACCGTCAGCGAGGGGTCGTCGACGCGGTTCCACTGGTAGTCCCAGAGCACGGCCAGTTCGACCTCGCCGGTGTGCAGCATTTCCAGCAGCTCCGCGAGCATCGCCGAGCGGACGCCGGCCTGGGTGCCGGGATGCTTGCGCGAGAAGCGGGTCAGCGCCAGCGGTAGCAGCGACGCGCTGGCCGTGGGGAACGAGCCGAGCCGTAGCGTGCCGCGGTCGAGTTGGGCGAAGCACTCCAGATCCGCTTCGGCGGCCCGGAGTTCACGGCGGATCGACCGTCCGCGGTCGACCAGCGCCGATCCGGCGTCGGTGAGTCGTACCCCGCGCGGCAACCGGTGCAGCAGTGGCTGGCCGACTTCGGCTTCGAGTCGGGACATCTGTTGTGACGCGGCCGAAGCGGTCATCCCCGCGGCCTCCGCAGCGGCGGTGAGCGAGCCGTGCTCGGCGACCTCGGTCAGCAGCAGTATCCGGCGTACGTCCAGCATTCGAGCTCCCGTCAGGTTTAGCTGAGCTAAAGGCAGCGTAAGAATACGAGCATTGTGCTCAACCCTGCGGTGCTGTCAAGGTGAACGAGTTCGCCCGCACCCGGGGAAGGGGAGTCCGAAGTGCACGTACCCGCAACCTTGGTTCGTGGTGGCACCAGCAAGTGCTGGCTGTTCGACCAGCGGGACGTTCCCACCACTTTGGACGGTCTGGAAGCGTTGCTGGTCAATGCCTACGGCGCGGCAGACCCGGTGCAGCTGGACGGCGTCGGCGGGGCGACCCCGACCACCTCGAAGGCCGCGGTGATCCGGCCATGTGCCGAACCCGGCATCGACATCGAGTACCTGTTCGGCCAGGTGGGCATCGGGGTGGAGAAGGTCGAGTGGGGCAGCAACTGCGGCAACTGCGCGACCGCGATCGCGTTGTGGGCGGTGACCCGCGGGTTCGCCACCATCACCGGCGACCTCACCGCGGTGACCATGCGCAACGTCAACACCGGTGCCGTGCTGGCCGCGTCGGTGGACACCACCGGCGGTGTCGCGCACGAGTTCGGCACGCAGACCGTGCCGGGCACCCGCTCCGGAGGAGTCGCGGTTGGACTGTCCTTTTTGGATCCTGTCGGCGGCACGACGGGATCGCGGACGCCCAGCGGTGCCGCGGCCGAGGAGCTGGAGATCGGCGGTGTGCAGGTGCGGGTGACCATGATCGACGCCGGGGCGCCGATGGTGCTCGTCGACGCGGCCGCGGTGGGACGGACCGGGGCCGAGCCGGTCGCGGTGCTGCGCGAGCAGGTGGACTGGCTGCGTTCGGTCCGCCGCGCGGCCGCGGCGCGGATGGGCCTGGACACCCTCGGCGACGCCGTGCCGAAGGTCGGTTTCGTGGGGGAGCCGGTCTCCTACCAGAGTTCGACCGGTGAAGCCGTGGCCGCCGCGGACTACGACATCTCGGTCCGCATGCTGTCCATGAACGCGCCGCACCCGGCCATCGGGCTCACCTCCGCGGTCGGGATCGCCGCCGCCAACCTGCTCGACGGCTCGGTGGTGCACGCCAGGTCCACCGCGAGCGCGGCACCGGTGCTGCGGATCGGCACCCCGGCCGGGGTCGTCGTGGTCACCTGCGCCGGCCTCGGCGAGTACGGGCCGCGCCGGGTCACCGTCCGCCGCGCCGCGCGCATCCTGTGCGACGCGGAGATCCACGTCCCGGAATCGGCCGTTCCGATGCCGGCCTGACCGGAAAGCACTGGGAGACAACGATGTCTGCTGAACTGATCTCCATCGGCGCGCTCGGCGTCATGTTCCTGGTCGCCACCCTGCTGCCGATCAACATCGGCATCCTGGCCTTCGTCGGCGCCTTCGTCGTCGGCACGATGTCGCTGGGGCTGACCGAGGACCAGATCTTCGAGGGGTTCCCGGTCTCGCTGTTCGTGACGATCGTCGGCGTCACCTATCTCTTTTCGGTGGCACAGCGCAACGGCACGATCGACCTGCTGGTGTCCGGCGGGGTGCGGCTGGTGCGCGGGAAGGTCGCGCTGATCCCGTGGGTGCTGTTCGTGGTCGCGGCGGTGCTCACCGCGTTCGGCACGTTCACCCCCGCCGCGGTGGCGCTGCTGGTGCCGGTGGGCATGAACTTCGCGTTCCGGCACGGCGCCAGCCCGCTGATGATGGGCATGATGGTGATCAGCGGAGCGCACGCCGGCGCGTTCTCGCCGATCGCCGTGTCCGGCGTGCTGGTTTCGGGCATGGTCGAGCAGACCCCGCTGTCGGTGTCCCCGCTGGTGATGTTCCTGGCCAGCTTCGGTTTCAACCTGTTCCTCTCGGTGCTGACCTTCCTGGCACTGCGCCGTCGCGGTGACGCCGTGGCGGTGCCGGAGGAGACCGGGGAAGACCCCGCCGATTCGCGGATCACCTGGCGGCAGGCGGCCACCATGGCCGCACTCGCCGGACTGGTGGTCGGCGCGCTGGTCTTCCACCTGGAGATCGGTTTTCTCGCGCTGGCCGCCGGCGCCGTGCTGGCGCTGCTCGACATGAAGAACCAGGCGAAGGCCGTGGAAGGCATCAGCTGGTCCACCATCCTGCTGGTCGCGGGCATGGTCACCTATGTGGGCATCCTGGAGAAGGCGGGCACCATCGCGCTCATCTCGGAACGCGCCGCCACCGTGGGCGCGCCGCTGCTGGTGGCCTTGCTGCTCTGCTTCACGGTGGCCGTTACCTCGGCTTTCGCCTCCTCCACGGCGATCCTCACCGCGATCATCCCGATCGCCGTGCCGCTGCTGCTGTCCAGCCACCTCAGCGCCGCCGGGCTGATCGCCGCACTCGCCATCTCCACCACGATCGTCGACGTGTCACCGTTCTCCACCAACGGCGCGCTGGTGCTCAGCAATGTCAGAGGAGTGGACCGGCAGCGGTTCTACCGGCAGGTGATCGGCTACACCTGCGGCATCGTCGGCTTCGGCCCGGTGCTGGCCTGGGGCGCGCTGGTGCTGCCGGGAGTGCTCTGACAGCGGATGTCGGTGGATGTCGGGAACCCATCGCCGGTTCCGACCTACCGGTGCGAGGTGCCCGTCCGGGCACCGGGAGACCGTGAGGTGCGGGCTATGAAGTATCTGCTGGTCATACGGCTGAACCCGGCTGTCTGGGAGGCATTGCCGGAGGCGGTGCGCAACGAGGTGCGGGGCGGCCACGGCGAGTTCATCAGGACGATCCAGGAGTCCGGCGAAATGATCAGCACGCACGCGCTGGCCGATCCGTCGAACAGCGCGTGCGTTCGGGCCCGCGACGGTGTGCCGGAAGTGACCGACGGGCCGCCGCCGGATCCCGGGCAGCACATGGGCGGCTACTACCTGGTGGACTGCGAAAGCAGGGAGCGCGCGATCGAGCTGGCCAGGCAGCTTCCGGACGCACACGTGGACGGGCTGGCCGTCGAGGTACGCCCGGTGATGTTCTCCGCCGGCACGGATATCTGAACGCGGCCATTCGCCCGTCGTGAGTGAAAACGGTTGCCCTGGCAACACTTTTCACTCACGACCGTTGACCTGCGGAAACGCCGGGAGCTAGGCGCGGTCGCGGGCCAGTGCGATCAGCCGGTCCAGGATGCGGCCGCCGTCCATCCGCAGGCCGTCGTGCTGGTACTCGTTGGTGACCCAGGTGCGCATGGACGGGATCAACCGCGCCGTCTCCTCGGAGAAGACGCGGTCGACGTAGGCGTCCTCGGTGTAGATCGCGGCGGCGCAGGGCACCGAGCAGTCCCGCAGCCGGGCGGGGTCGTAGAGCCGCGGCCACTCGTGCTCGGCGAGCAGTTCGGCGGCGGGGCCCAGCGGTGCCAGCTCCGGGTAGTCGGTGAACATCCAGGGGTACACGTGCTCCCCGGTGAACAGGGTGGCGTCCCCGGCGAACTCGGCGGGCAGCGTCCGCTCCGCGGACCAGCGGGTCGCACCGCCGTCGGCGTAGCTGGATTCGTGGACCACGGCGTACAACGGGTTGCGGCCGGAGAACGGCAGCGCTGCGGCGACGTCGTGGGCGAACGCCGGTGCGGACCAGTCGCGCTCCAGCAGGTAGTGCAGCCGCTCGGCGCCGTCGCTCATGCCGAGCACGTTGCCGAGCTGCCGGAACCGCCTGCCGCTGAGCTGCTCCCCGCCGGGCAGCCGCACCGTCCCGGCGGCCAGCCGTTCGTGCAGGTCCAGCACCCGCGCGTGATCGCCGGGATAGCGGCGGTAGTACCTGTGGTTGCGCTCCAGCATGGTCGCGTAGGTGGCCTGGTAGACCTCGTCGGGATGGCGGCCGACCGGGGGCAACCCGCCGGTGAAGAACGCTTCGCGAAGTCCTTGTGGCGCCGCGGAAAGGTAGTGCAGCGCGCAGAAACCGCCGAAGGACTGGCCGAGCACGCTCCATGGATCCGCGCCGAGCTCGGCCCGGATCCATTCGGCGTCCCGCACGATGGCGTCGGCCCGGAAGAAGGTCAGGTACCTCGCCTGCTCCGCCGGAGACATCCCGGGCAGCGCGCCGACCGGGGTCGATCGTCCGGTGCCGCGCTGGTCGAGCAGCAGCACCCGGTAGTCGCGCAGCGCCCGGTCGAGCCAGGGCGGGCTTGCCGACACCCGGGACGGCCGGGGCGACTCGTGCCCGGGGCCGCCCTGCAGGAACACCAGGAACGGCCGGTCGAGCCCGTCCGGGTCGGCGACCTCCCTGGCGAACACGGTGATGCGCTCGCCTTCGGGATGGGCGTGGTCCAGCGGGACCAGGAACTCGTGTTCGGTCAGTACCAGTCCGGGAACGCGCACGGTGAGAGCCATGGCACCGATCTTGCTCACTCGACGTCCTGCTCGCACGGGCCAGAGGGCCGTGGGTAGCTGCGGGTACCGTCAAAAATTCAAGGATCTTCCCCCCATCGGGCGATCTTGGGTGCGAGGATGGGCTGGTGAGGGTTTCGGTCAAGGCTGATTACGCGATTCGCGTGATGGCGCAGCTGGCGGCCGGACCGAGCGACGGCCCGGTGACGGCGGCCTCGCTGGCCAAGGATCAGGACCTCCCGCTGAAGTTCCTGCACAGCGTTCTGCGCGAGCTCAAGGGCGCCCGGCTGGTGCGCAGCACCAGGGGGCCGGAGGGCGGCTTCGAGCTGTGGCGCCCTGCCGGCGAGATTTCCGTGGCCGACGTGCTCCGCGCGATCGACGGGCCGCTGGTCAACGTGCACGACATCGGGCTTTCCGAGCTTTCCTACTCCGGTGCGGCGGAGTCACTGCTCGACGTCTGGATGGCGACCAGGAGCAGCCTGCGCAACGTGCTGGAAGCGGTGACCATGGCCGACTTGGCGGCCGGTGACCTGCCCGGCAGCGTGCTCGGGCTCGCCGAGCAGTACCGCTCCGACGAGCGTCAGCGGCGGCTGCGCCGCGAACCCGGCTGACCGGCTCCTCACCGGGGCCCGGTGTAGCCGATGGCGGTGAGCACGTGGTCCACGACGGACACCCCGTAGCCGGGCGGGAACTTCCGATGGGTGATCAGCCGCCGGTAGAACGCGGGCGCCGCCAGCAGGTCGATGGCCAGTTCCAGGTCGGTTCCGTCGGGCAGCTCGCCGCGGTCCCTGGCCCTGGTGAGCACGATGCGCAGCGGCTCCCGGCGGGTCTCGGAGAACTCGGCGTGCAGCCTGGTGAGGGTGGCCTCGCGCTCGGCGGCGTCGATGAAGGCGGCGAGCAGGCCGGCGAAGGACGGCCGGGCGAGCAGCCCTTCGATCGCCGTCGACAGTTCGATGAGGTCGGCGCGCAGCTCTCCGGTGTCCGGCGGTGCGGCCGGCTGCGGCACCAGGCCGACCGCCGCGACCAGCAGGTCCGCCCTGGATGACCAGTGCCGGTAGATGGTGGCCTTGCTGGCACGGGCACGGTCGGCGACCGCCTCCATGGTGAACCCGGAGAAGCCGTGGTCGACCAGTACGCCGAGGGCCGCCCGCAGCACCCGTTCACGGGCGCGGGCTCCCCGCGGGACCGGGGTGCGTGCCGTTTCCCCCGACTCCGGCTCAGGGGTTGTCGAGTCGCTCATCGAAACGGTACCGTACCGATAGAGGCCAGGATCGGCTAGTGCGCCCCCGCCGGCCAGGGGGTGCGGCCACGCGAACGAGCCCGGCCGGTAGACCGTCCACAGTGGTTCGACCGGTCTGCCCGGCTCGGCGGGTCCAGGTGTTTCCCTGGCCCTGGGGGTGGAGTGCTGGGCGGTCCTGGGGGCCGCCCAGCACTCGTCTCAATTGCGGTAGTCGGTGACCTTTCCGGTGATGGAGTTGTACTCGATCCGCCCGCCTTGGAAGAGCTGCCGCCTGCCGATGGGGATGGCGGCCTCATCGCTGATCGGATACCCCAGATACGACTTCTCGGCGCCAAGCGAGATCCATTTGGCCTTGATGCCGCCGTAGACCGCGTGTGCTCCGCTGGCGGCGCTCCAGTAGATGGAGCCGCCATGGGCGAAGTTGTTGTACCGGCCGTTGCGGTCCGCGGTGGCGAACTGGTCGGTGATCGGCGGGCCGAAAGCGGGCGAACGGTGACCGCCGTAAGCCAGATAGACGGCCAGGATGCTGTCTTGGACCACATGGGTGTCGTAGGCGGGCCCCCAGTAGATGCGGCCGCGTTCGAACTCGCGATAACGAATGTCGCCATCGGCGACCTCGCCGGCGGTGGGGCTGCCAAGCTGCGTTTTGAGGGTGTCTTCGTTGTTCCAGCGCAGCATCACCGCGGACGCCGCGTTGGGGTTCGGCCAATCGACGTGCCAGGAGGCGTCCTGGAGAAAGGTCGTGGGGTTGTCGAACGGGTGTGCGCTGCTGCTGTCGGCGGCCCACAGTTTCCCGTCGAAGTGGCGCAGCACGCGGGCCCGGTTGCTGAATAACTCGAAGGTGCTGCCGAAGCCGACCAGCCCGCCGCGTGCGCACCAGGTGGCGTCCCTGGCGAAGGCCTGGCTGTCGTCGTTGGCCGCCACCTTCACCTGGAAGTTCTGGTGGCGCAGGTAGAACCCCGGGCGGGTGGCCGACTCGAGCGAATAGCAGCCCGGATCCGCGAGGCCGGTGGCGATGGTCCAGGTCAGCTGGCCGTCCGCGCCGGGCTTACCGCCCACCGGGTCGCGCGCGGTGACCACCCCAAGGCCTTGGACGTCGTCGATGTAGGAACTACGGACGGCTCCGCTGTGCGACTTCAGCGACTGCGTCATCGCGAGCGCGGCACCGATCCGCAGGAAGTAGTCGACGTCCTTGTCGGTGCCGGCGAGCGCGCGCACGGCAGCGGCGGCCAGCGCCGGATGCACGGTGCTGTTCTCGGCCTTGGCCTGGATCACGGTCGCCCGGCGCCGGTTCTCCGCCGCGAACTTCTGATAGGCGATGTCGGCGTCGCGTTTCTTGGCCTCGTAGATCCCGACGTCGATGAAGCGCTTCCAGACGGCCGGATCCGGGCTGCGCAATGCATCGATCGCGGCCGCGTTCACCTCGGTGTCGGGCTGGGACCGGTTCCAGATCTCGCGGATGAAGTTGTCGTCGGACAAGATGAGCATGTTCTCGGTCGCGATGATGCCCAGCAACGCCGCGGCGTTGTGCTTCGCGTCGCGCGCCGCCAGCCTCGCTTTTTCTGCCTCGGTGGCATCCTCCAAGGCGTCTCTCGCGGCTTGTTTGTCACGTTCGAGTGCCTGGCGGAGCCCGGTGGCGAGAAACTCTTTCTGCACGTCCTCGGAGCCGTCGAACGCGGCCAGCGCCGCGGCTTCGACCTGGGGGATCTTGGGTGTGGTTGCCACGGCACGTTGCCACAGCTTGTAGATGAAGTCCCGGTAGTTCAGGACGAGCATGTTCTCGTCCACCGTGAGCTCCAGCAGAGCCGCTGCGCCCTGCTTGAGCTCACGGGCCATCCTGGCAACCGGCGCATCCCGGACGAGCTGGGCGACGTCGCGATCGTGGGCTTCCTTCATCCCGGTCTTGATGTACTGGGTGCACTCGAAGTCCGAGCCCGCGAACGCCAGTTCCGCCGCGGCCCGCAACTCCTTCGCATCCTGCGGTGCGCGTCGCCACATGGCGATCACGAAGTCCTTGTCGCCCAGCACGAGCAACTCAGGTCCTGCTGTGATCCCCAGAATCGCCGCCGCCGCGCCCTTCTCGAACGCCGTCGCCCCCGGCGCCGTAGGTGCGGCCTGCTGCGTGGCCGTGCTATCTGCGGCGGCCGGTGCCGCGGCGGCCGCTGCTATGGGCAGCGGGGCGAGCAACGAGGCCAGCACTGTGGCCGCGGTCGTGACGACCGCGCCCCTCGACAGCTTAAAATGAAGCGTATTTGCCCTATTCAAATGTCTTCGCGTTTTCCGCAATATATCCCTGCTTTCGGTCAATATTAAAAATACTTGATGAGTATTCGTCAAGTGGAGTGGTGTTGCCTTGTCCATCCGTCGCGCCATTCGCAAAATGGCGACAAGTTGGAAACATTAGGCTGGACCAGGTCAAGCGATACTGCGAAGTCGACTGCCAGGGTCTCAAAGATGAGCTCAACCTCCGCGTAGGACGCTTGCTCCACGGGTGGTTCTGGGATCCATGAAGTCCTCGAGTGGCATTCGATGACCACCATGTCTCCGTGTGGCAGAAACTTCAAAGTACACTCGACGCCTGGTGGGTACAGATCCAACTCCCCGGCTTCCCTTGCGTGCAGGAAGTTGAGCAGGTCGGGCAGCTGCTCAATTATTGCTGACATGTCGTATCCAATATCCAGATGCCAGTCGCCTTTACCGAAGCCGCCAAATTTGAATTCGCCATCGGTCTCTGCAAGTAGGCTGCAGGCGTAAATTGCCAAGGTTTCGTAGTCGCTGAAATCCTCGGTCGAATATGGCTCCTTGTCAGTGCGGAACTTCTTTGTTGGACGTTTCAGTGTGCAGCTGAATGTCATTTCCTCGGGCTTCCTGTCGTCCGCTAGGAGATGACTACAGGATACGCAGTCTTGTACAGGCCATTTCGGGCCGGCACCAGTGTTGCGTGTGTGGCAGGGATGATCGAGCCATCTGGCCTTATCGCCTGCCCAAGGCCCGGCGGGATCTCAATTGTCTTGACGCTGAACCCTGGCTTGTAGGAGTTCTTTAGGAGCTCCACGGCAGCGTTGTTGTCAAGCCATTGCCCTTGGCTATTTCCGGTGACTCGGGCGCGATCGAGCAATCTGCCGGTATTCTTCAAGCCGGCTCCGTGATCATTGAAAGTGTGACCAAAAGTTGGCTTGCTTAGGTGATTCCAATTTATGCATGAGTTTTTCGCGAGTGCCCGGGTGTTGCTGGCGTAGCCGGCCGGTATCTTTTCGCCGGATTCTGTCCGGGCTACTGTGGCTAAATTGGTTCCACTCGGCTGGTAGCACGGGTTATTTTTGGCTTTTGCTACTACACTTCTCGACGACTCGAGAATTTTTTTGCCGAGCTTGGAGCTTTCGAGAAATTTGCCGATCCCGGCGACAGCTCGAAATATGGCTTTTCCAACTTCGGGAAGCTTGCCAAGGATAGCTAGAAACTTGCCAATATTGACAACGGTCCATATGCAGCCTTCGATATTTGCCTCGCCAAAGCAGCGCTTGGCGTCATCAATTCCCAAAAGCCCAACGAGAACGTCGGCGCCGATTTCGAGCAGGAACTGAATTATGGTTTTGTTGGCTGCGGAGTAGGCGTCATGGTACTGCTGAACAGCCTCGTCATCGCCTTCGTAGAAGAGTAGTTCGAGTTCATCGGGGGTCAATTCGATCCCGCCGCCGTCTTCGAGCTGTTCGGCGACTTGCCTGCGGCGTTCGGCTTCGTCTCGCCGGGCTTGTTCCTCGGCCCGGTCCGCGGCCTGTTGTGCCTGGACCGCGCTGTCACGGGCATTGCGGGCTGCTTCGGCGGCCCGGTCGGCGTTTTCCTGAGCCCGGTCGGCGGCGGCTTGGGCGGCGGCCGCGTCGGCTTCGGCGCGGGTGGCCGCGTTCCGTGCTGCTGCTGCGTCGGCTTCGGCGCGGCCGGCTGCGGAACGGGCTGCGGCGGCATCCTGCTCGGCCGCGGCTGCGGAACGGCCGGCGATCACGGCGTCGCTGTTGGCCGCGTTCGCCGCCCGGCGGGCAGCCTGCGCATCGGCGCGGGCCTGTGCGTCGGCCTGGTTGGCCCTGGCTCCAGCGGCGCGCGCGGCCGCTCCGTCGACGGCCGCCGCGGCCGCGGACTGCTGGGCTTCCGCGGCCGACCTGGCCGCCGCGGCCGAAGACGCCGCCGCGGCTGAGGCCGCGTTGAAGGCCGGTTTGACCTGGTCAGCAGCGTTGGCCGCGGCATCGGCGGCCTGTTGTGCGGCTACGCCGGCTTCGTTCGCACGGTCCTGAGCGGCCTTGGCCTGTTCGGCGCCGACCTTCTTGGCCTCCTCGGCGACGAAAGCCACGAAGTCGGCGTCCAAATCGCTACCGGTGAACGGCGCGACCACCTTGATCGCGGCGTTCGCCGGGTCGGTGATCGCCTGCGACGACGCACGTGCGGCCAGGGATGCCCGCACCGCGACCCCCGCCTGGGTAGCCGCGGACACCGCTTCGTTCGACGCCGCTTCGGCTTCGGCTTTCGTCCGCTCGGCGGCCCACAACGACTGAGTTGCTTCGCTAGCCGCCTGTTCGGCCAGTTGCACCGCGGAGCGGGCGTGTTCAGCGGCCTGTGTTTCGGCCGCGGTGGCTTCGGCCGCCTTCACGTTCGTCTTTACCGCAAACGCATGCGCGCTGGCGGCATGCGCTTCGGACTGGGTTGCCGCGGCGTCCGCCGCGACCGCGGCGGCGTGGGCCTTGTCCGCTTCCGCACGAGCCCGCGCGGCCGCTCTGGTCGACTCGGTCGCCGCCGCCCTGGACTGTGCCGCGGCACCCGTCGCCACGTTGGCCGCCGACCGCGCGCGGATCGCCGCTTCGGTGGCGGTGTTCGCCTCGGCGCGGGCCTGGGTCGCCGCGGCCTGAGCTGCATCTGCCGCGGAGGTGCCTCGCGCTTGGGCAGCCGCGGCCTCCAGCATTTGTGCCTTGGCTTCGGCCACCTGCTTGGTGCGCTCGGCCGCTATCGCACCGTCCCGCGAAGCCGCGGCGTTGCGTTCTTCGTTCTGTGCCGCGTTCGCGGCCTGTGCCGAGACACCTTCTTCGGCCAGCGCCCGTTGCAGGGCACTGTGCGCGATCCCGGCCTGCAGTTCGGCGTTGCCACGGGCGGACCTGGCTATTGCGCCTTGCCGTTCGGCTTCTGCCCTGGACGCGGCCGCGTTCGCCCGTTCGCGTTCGGCCGCCGCACGGGCGGCGGCTGCCTTCTGCTGTTCGGCCTCGGCAACCAGCCTCGACTCATGTGCTCGTCTTGCCGCTGCCCATGCCTGCTGTTCGGCTGCTTCGGCCTCGACCCTGGCCTGCCTGGCGCGTGCGGCGGCATCCTGCGCGGCGACGGCCTGCACCCTCGCGGCTTCCGCGATCGTGGCCGCGGACCGGGCGTGCTCCTCCGCGTGTGCCCGCCACTTCCGGGCCTGCTCCGCGTGTGCTTCAGCCTTCTGCTGCGCGTCTTGGGCGAGATCTGTTGCCTCGGTGGCGTCGATGGCGTGCTGCGCGGTCTGCGACGCGCTCACTGCCGCGGCTGCCGCCGCCGCCATGCCGTGGGCCATCTGTGCCCACTGCGCGCCATAGGTCAGCCCGGTCTCGACCAGGATGTTGGCCTGCACGGTGGCGGTGGCCGACGCCTGCTGCGCATCGGTCGCGGCCTGCCCCGCGTAGCCGAGTTGCCTGGCCACTTCGGCCTTCACCTGACGGAATGCGTCAGGCTGATGCTGACCGCTCGACTCGTCCTCGGCGAGGATCTTCGCGGCCCGGCGGGCTTCGTTCGCCGCCGATACCATCGCATTCGAAGCCCGCTGCAAGGCTTGAATGCCGTTCCCGTGCGCGATCAGCAGATTCTTTCGCGCAACCGCCGCCCGAGCGGCCTTCTTCGCCAGCTCGGTCAACTGCTCGGCGGCCTTGTTCCGTTCTTCGAGGTCTTTGAGATAGGCCTCCCGCGCGTCCGCGTCCCGCTTCGCCGCGGCCTGATAACCAGTTCTCAAGAACTCGGCGATCGCCGAATCGCCGGTTTCCAGAGCCGTTCGTGCGCCCTTCCTTACCTCTGCTCCCGCGACATCGGCCAGCATCGTCACTCGCGCCCGGTTCTGTTCCAGCCGCTGCTGTTCGAACTGGCGCGTTTGCTCGTCCCGCTGCCGCGCCACGTCCTTCCCGTAGGCCAGGAAATCCGCCCGGTCACCGGGTTCACCGGCGAGCACCCTGGTGACCTCGGCGTTGAAGATCGGGCCACCGGTACCCGCCATCGGCTCGATCGCGACCCGGTTGAGCCGGTCCGCCTCCTGCTTCCGCGCGGCCGCTCTGGCCCGCGCCTCGTGCACCCCCACACTGATGAACGCCATGATGGCCGCGTCGTCGCCGCGCAGGGCCTCCGCCGCCGCTTCCCGAACTTCGGGCTCCGGGTCCAGTTCGACGAAATCGGCAACCCAGGCGCGCAGCCTGGGGTCGCCGGTGATGTCGGGCATTCCGGTGATTCCGTCCCACTCCTGGTACCCGGAGTCGGGAATCGGTCTCGGGTCGGTCTCCGGATCGGTCGCCGCCGCAACGGCGGTCCGCGGTGCCGCAGCCGCCGGTGCCGCGGCCACCGGCTCGACGCCACCGGCGAAGACCGCCAGCACCATCGAGCTCACCAACGCTCTTCGAGCCCATCTCATGCGCGTCACAAAGTCACGTCCCCTCAACAAAAGATCACCTGCGCGCCGGAAACCGGCGCGACTGAAAAGAAAGAGCAGTGGAAACCGCCGGCTCAGCGCGGTGCGCCCATGCGGCGCTCACCCTCCTGTGCTTCCGTCAGCAACGAAGCCCAGAACTCGGCTTGCTCAATGGCCCGCTGCCGTTCGGCGGTCCATTCGGACTGGCAGGCCGTGGCCGGATCGGCGACGGCCTGCCAGTTCGGTCCAGCCGCGGCCAGCGCGTGTTCCGCGATGGCCTGCCAGCGCGCCGCCTGTGCGGTGGCGAGTTGCTGCGCTTCGGACCAGGCTGTACGCGGCGGCGTGGTCTGATCGCCTACTGCCCGCCATGCCCGTGCGGCAGCGGCCTTGGCCTGTTCGGCCGCCTCTTCCGCGGCATCACGGGCCGCTTGTTCGGCCGCCTTCGCCTCGGTGATCAGCCGCTGGATCGCCAGGCGCCAGTCGATCTCCCGGTCGGTGACCTGGCGGCGGTGTGCCTCCAGGTCCAAGCGTGCGCCGGTCGCCCACCCGTATGCGAAGAATTCGACCAAGTCCGCGTCCGTTGATCCGGCGCGGACCGCCCACGCCGCGGACACGCGAACCTGCGGCCCCGGATCATCGGTCTTCAGCGCGCGTACATAAGCCCGATCTGCTTCCACCAGAGCGCGTGCTTGTTCACCGCTGTGTTCCCTGGCCAGGCGGTCACCTTGCTCCGCTGCTGCGAATCCGGTGGTCACGAACTGGCGCCGGTCATCGGGAGAACCGTTGACCACCCGTTGCGCCGCGGTATGCACTGCTGGCGCGTACTCCGCCGTGTAGGTCATCAGGACCCGTCGTATGAAGTCCAGATCCATTTGTGCCGTCTGCGCGGCCAGTTGCCTGGCATAGGCGAACTCCGAGTCCAGGAAACGAGCGACGGCGGCTTCCTGGGCCGGGCTGTTCAACGCCGACCACGCAACCGCGCGCACGATCGACTGCGGATCAGTGGTCGCTATGTAGAGCACGAAATCTCGATCCGCCGTCGCGCGGTCTGGCACCGCGACCGCCGGCGTGGTGAAACCGGAAAGCAAGGCCAACATGACCAGGGCAGCAAAGAACACACGCTTGCGCACGATCGGAATCCCCTCCGAAGCGGGAGGCCCAGCGCCCCGTCAAGCGGCTACCAAGTATCTCCCGGACAAGGTGGGTATATCCCCACGTGCCCGCGTTGTTACCGGAAACGGAGTTTTTCTCGCGCTGTCTTTTGTTGATCTTTCTGGTTAGCAGATCGAGTATTCTTCGGGCACCTCCGTTTGGCGGTAAGGACTCTTGGCGGTTGTTTCAGTCGGGTCGTGGGGGAGCGCCGATGAAAGAACTTTGACTGTTTCTGCACTTGGACGGTCACGCGGGGCACCTGTCCGATGGGGCGGGATTCAGCAACGCGAGGGGCCGTGATGTCGCGTGAGGGCAGCCGAGGATTTCGATCGCTTCTTTTCCAGTGGTTTCGCCGGGTTGGTCGGGTTTCTGCGTGAGCGGGGGTTCGAGCTGGCGGTGGCGGAGAACGCCGCGGCCGAAGCGATGACCTGCGCGTATGACAAGTGGGACGATCTGCTGCACCCGGCGGCCTGGGTGCGCACGGTGGCGTTCAGGGCGGCCACCGGGCAACTGCTCGAAGAGCTCTACAGCGGCGAAACCCGGGCCGAGGCGGTCGCCCCCGATCTACAGGGCACGCTGGTGCGGGTCAAGCGGCGGGCGGCCGCGCGGCAGCAGCGGGAGATCGCGAAGCGGGTGGTGGTCGCAGCGACCACCGGCACCCTGCTCGCCTGGCCGCGCCGGCCGGTGGACTGGCGGGGTGCGGGCGGGTGGACGTCGCCGCGGCTGCAGCGGCAGCGGGAGCCGATGGACTCCGACGACCGGCTCGACGTGCTGCTGCGCGCCGCGCGGGCGGAGTCGCCGCAGGCCGTCGAGCTGCTGCTGGCCAGGATCCGGCCGCTGGTGCTGCGCTACTGCCGGGCGCGGATCGGCAGGCGGGAGCACACCTTCGAACGCGCCGACCAGGTGGCCGGTGAGTCGCTGCGCGCCGTGCTGGACGAACTGCCCGCCTACTGGCGCCGTGGCAGGCCCTTCCTGGCCTTCGTCTACGGGATCACCAGATACCGGGTGTCCTGCGCCGTGCCGCGGCAGAACTACCTGGAGCCGGCGGGCTCGGACGACGACCCGGAGCTGAACCGGCGGATGACCCGGCTGCTCGGCATGCTGGACGCCGACGAACGGGAGATCGTGGTGCTGCGCGCGGTGGTCGGGCTGACCGCGGAGGAGACGGCCGCGGCCGTCGAACGGTCCGCGGACTTCGTTCGGATCACCCAGTACGAGGCGCTGTCCAGGCTGGGGCAGGCGGTGACCTCGGAGGAGGTGTGAGCCAGTTCCTCGCGTCTCCGGCGGGCCCGGCATAGGGTTTTCGCCATGGTGGCGACGGCGGTGGAACTCGCGAAGGCGGTCCGTGCGGGCGAGCTGGATCCGGTCCAGGTGACCAAGGAGGCGCTGCACCGGATAGCTGCGGCCGACGGCGTGGTCGGCGCGTTCCGCCGCGTCCGCGCGGAGGAAGCGCTGGCCGAGGCGGCCGCGCTGGCGGACCGCGCGGACCTCGCGGAGCTGCCGCTGGCCGGGGTGCCGGTGGCGGTGAAGGACGTCGCGGAGGTCGCCGGCGAGTTCGCGCAGTGGGGTTCGGCGGCCTACCCGGACACGCCCGCGAGCGAGGACGACGACATCGTGCGGCGGTTGCGCGCGGCCGGTGCGGTGATCGTCGGCCTGGCCAGGGTGCCCGAGCTGTGCGTCTGGCCGATGAGCGACGCACCGGACGGTGTCGCGCGCAATCCGTGGGACCCGGCCTACACCGCCGGAGGTTCCTCCGGTGGCAGCGCGGCCGCGGTCGCCGCCGGGCTGGTACCGGTCGCGCACGGCACGGACGGCCTCGGTTCGATCCGGCTGCCGTCGGCGATGTGCGGGCTGGTCGGCATCAAGCCCGGTGCCGGCGTGGTGCGGGAGTCCGGTGAGCCGGGCTGGTACGGGCTGTCCTCGCACGGCTCGCTGGCCACCACGGTGGCCGACGCCGCGCTGCTGCTCGGGGTGCTGGCCGAACGGCCCGACCTGCTCGAAGTGACCAACCCCGGCTCGCTGCGGGTCGCGGTCTCCACCACACCGCCGGTGCCGGTGCCGGTCCCCAAGCCGATGATCGACGCCGTGCGCCGGACCGGCGCGCTGCTCGGCGAGGCGGGCCACCGGGTCGCGTCCGCGACACCTCGCTACAGCCCGGAAGCCGCCGCCGGCCTGATCGCCCGCTGGTTCGCCGGCCCTGCCGTCCAGGCCGACCGGCTCGACCACGGCCTGCTGCAGCGCAGGACAAGGGCGCACGTCCGGTTCGGGAACGTGCTGCGCTCGACGAGGCTGGTCCGCGACGGCACCCGGCGGCGCTGGCAGGCGCGGGCGGAGGAATTCTTCACCGAGCACGACGTGCTGGTGACGCCGATGCTGGCCACGCTGCCGCCGAAGGCCCGCCGCTGGCACGAGCGGTCATGGCCGTCGAACGTGGTGCCGTCGATCAGGGTCGCCGGTTTCGCCGGGCTGTGGAACCTGGCCGGCTATCCCGCGATGTCGGTGCCGGCCGGGCGGCACCCCAGCGGGCTGCCGCTCGCCGTGCAGCTGGTCGCGGCCCGCGGCGGTGAGGCGAAGCTGCTCGGCCTCGCCGCCGAACTCGAAGCACTCGCCCCCTGGCCGCGCAACCCCTGACCCGAACGAGCCCAATGTGACGTTTGGCCAATAGAACGAGCCGAACGTCACGTTGGGCCAGGGCAGGCGCGAACGGTCAGGAGTTGGCGGCGGGCTGGGGCGACTTGGGCTTGGCGCCGTTGGACGGGGGCTTCATCGCGGGTGCGGTCTCCGCTTCGCCGACCGGGGCCGTGCTGACCACGCCCTCCTCCTTCAGCGGGACCAGCGCGGGTTCGCTGCGGCTGAGCGCTTCGTCCGCGGCCTTCAGCCTGGCGCCGACCTGCTCGCGGATCTTGGTCAGCATGTCCACCTTCTCGGTGGCCTCGGTGGTCCGCCGCTCGGCGTCCGCGGTGGCCTCGTCCACTCGCCGCTTCGCCTCCGCGGTCGCTTCGTCCACCCGGCGCTTGGCCTCCGCGGTGGCCTCCGCGAGCCGCCGCTCGGCCTGGTTCTTGCTGGCCGTCTGCTGATCGGCGACGTGCTTCTCGAGCGCGGTGCGCTGCGAGGTCATCGTCGCGTCGAACTCCCGCTCGATGTTCCGCCGCTTGCGCTCGGCCTCGGCGTCCAACTGCTCACGCCGCTGCACCGCGTCCACGGTCAGCTGGGTGACCTCGGCCTTGGTCACGTCCAGCGCGTTCTGGTGCTCGGTGTGCAGCGCCTCGGCGTGTGTTTCCAGCTGCGACAACAGCTTCTGGTAGCGCTCGCGCAGTTTGTTCGACACGTCGATGCTCTGCGCCCAGTGCTTCTCGGCGGCGGTCTGCGCCCCGGTGATGATCTCTTCGGCGCGCGCGTTCGCCAGCTCGGCGGTCCGCTGCATGCGCTCGTCGAGGTCCTCCAGCCGTTCCGGCGGCTGCCGCAGCTCCTCGACCCTGGTGCGCAGCCGGTTGATCTCGCCCCTCGCGTTCTCCAGCTCCCGGGACAGGGTGCTCGCCTGCGCCATGGCGGCGTCGCGGTCCGCGACGATCCGGCGAAGGTGCGCCTCCACGTGGTCCAGGTACTGGCGGACCTGGTTACGGTCGAAGCCGTGCCACGCCTGGTCGTACTCCCGGCGCAGCGGGATGAGGCCGTTGTCTCGGTCGGGAACCATGCCACGACGGTACCTGCGTACGGCGTGTCAACGACGTTAGGTCACACCGAAAGGTCACTGAATTCTGTGACCTTCGCACCAGTGACGGTCCGTAGTCACCAGTGGAAGCCGCGGGTGAGCCTGGCCAGCGCAGTGGCCGCTTTGGACAGATGCCGGTCGCCGCGGCCGATCTTCAGCCCGCCGGAGCCGCCGGCCGCCGCCGAGTCGGGGAAGATCCGGAAACCCTGGTAGGCCACCGCGTCGGTGAACCCCGGGGTCAGCGCGTAGGCGAGCCCGATGGCCTGCCCGATCGGGGTGCCGATGTGCTTGGGCCGCTCCTTGAGCGCCTTGAGCACCATGTCCGCGGCCTGGTCCGGCGACTTGGTGGGGAACGCGTCGTAGATCTTGGTCGGCCGGATCATCGGGGTGCGGACCAGTGGCATGTGGATGGTGGTGAAGGTGATCCCGTCGCCGTGCGTCTCGGTGGCCGCGATCTTGCTGAAGTAGTCCAGCGCGGCCTTGGAGGCGGCGTAGGCGGAGAAGCGCGGCGCGATGCCCTGCACCCCGATCGACGACACGTTCACGATATGGCCGAACTTCCGCTCCGACATGTGCGGCAGCAGGGCGAGGATCAGCCGTACCGCGCCGAAGTAGTTGATCGCCATCGCCCGCTCGTAGTCGTGGAAGCGGTCGTAGGACAGCCGGATCGAGCGGCGGATCGACCGGCCGGCGTTGTTCACCAGCATGTCCACGTGGCCGTGCTCGGCGAGCATCGCGTCCACCGCCTTGTGCACCGACTCCTCGTCGGTCAGGTCGGCCGGGTAGACCGACGCGTGCCCGCCGGCGGCCAGTATCTCGTCGCGCACCTCTTCCAGCTCGTGCCGGCGGCGGGCGATGAGCAGCGGGATGCCGCCTTCGACCGCGACTTTCAGCGCGGCCGCCCTGCCGATGCCGGAGGACGCGCCGGTGATCACCACCCGGCGGCCGTCCAACTCGCCGCGCGGGCCGTGCTTGCGGGCGCGGAACGGGTCGAGGTGCTCGCGCCAGTACCGCCAGAGCACCGGCGCGTAGTCCGCCAGCCGCGGTAGGTCCACTCCGGACCCGGCCAGCTCCTTGCGGGTGGCGGCGGAGGAGAACACCGACGGGAAGGACATCGTGTCCAGCAGGACCGGTGGGATGCCGAGCCGTTCCAGCACCGCGTCCCTGGCGATGGTGAACCCGGGGATGTGCTCGGTCAGCCGGACCAGCCCGATCATCGCCCTGGACACCCGCTCGTCCAGCTCGACGTTGATCGTCGGCGCGCCGGCCGCACTGGCGAACGCGTTGTACACCGAGACCACGGACTGCGGCTCCGGGCTGACCAGGTGGAAGGCGCGCCCGTCCAGGCCGGGCTTGGCGACCAGTTCGAGCAGCGTCTTCGCCACGTAGTCCACCGGCACCACGTTGGTGTCGCCGAGGTCGGGCCCGGCGGCCGGCAAGTTCGGCAGCGAGGCGAGCCGGCTGATCGCGGGGAACAGGTAGTACGGCCCGTCGATCTTGTCCATCTCGCCGGTCTGCGAATGCCCCACCACCACGGCCGGCCGGTACACCCGCCACGGCACCTCGTGCTGCTCGCGCACCAGCCGTTCCGCCTCGAACTTGGTGCGGTGGTACGCGGTGGGCAGCCGCTGGCCGGTGTCGAACATCTCCTCGGTGAACATGCCCTCGTGGTCGCCGGCCACGGCCACCGAAGACACGTGGTGCAGGCAGCCCGCGCGCAGGTCCGCGGCCAGGCCGAGGACGTGCTGGGTGCCCTCCACGTTGGCCTTGATGCTCTCCTCGTCGTCCGCGGTGAGGTCGTAGAGCGCGGCAAGGTGGACCAGGTGGTCGACGCCTCCGCGCAGCCGGTCGCGGACGTCCTCGGCGACCCCGAGCAGCTCCTCGCCGAGGTCGCCGGTCACCAGCGTCACCCGATCCGCGTGCGGCCAGCCCCGGACCAGCTCGGCGAGCTTCTCCCTGGAGGACTCCCGGACCAGCAGCGCGACCCGTTCGGTGTCCTCGCGGCCCAGCAGCAGCTGGGTGAAGTGGCGGCCGATCAGCCCGGTCGCGCCGGTCACCAGGTAGCTGCCCATGTTCGCCCTCCAGATGTGCACGCAGGTAGCTGCGCATTCTGCTGCATTACCGGGCGCCAGGCCACCGCGTCTTCCCAGCTCAGCGGTCGTGAGTGAAAAGTGTTGCCCCAGCAACGTTTTTCACTCACGAGGTCAGGCGGGGTCGGCGATCACCACGCGGTTCTCGGCGTAGCCTCCTGCGCCGCCCTGCCAGCGGCCGCCGCAGGTGACCAGCACGATCCGGTGCGCACCGCCCTGGGCGAACAGCGCGTCCGCCCGCTGCGGCAGCTCGTCCTTGTGCAGCGTGACCAGCTGGGTGACCCGGTAGCCGTACGACTTCCCGGTGCTGTCCACCACGGTGACCTGTTCGTTCATCTGCACGTTCCACAGTTCGGCGAACGGGCCGATCCGGCCGTTCCAGTTCACGTGCCCGGCGAACACGCTGGCCCCGGCCCGCGCGCCGAGCCCGGCGCCCCACCAGGTCGCCTCGCCGAGGTTCTCCGGCACTGGCAGCACGGCGTTCGGGCCGACGATCTCCTTGCGCACCAAGGTCGCGGTGCCGCCTTCCGGCAGCCGGATGGTGCCGGGCCGCTGACCGCGGACCGGCTCCTCCGGCTTGGCCGATGGCGCCGGCACGGCCGCCGGGGACGGTGGCGGCTGCTCGGGCGGCGGTGCCTGTGGCTGTGGTGATTCAGGTGCCTCAGGTGCCTCAGGGGCCGCCGGTTTCTCGGCCACCTGCGGCGGCGCGGCGGCCGCGATCACGTGCGGACTGCCGGCCACCACCGAGGTGGGTGACCACAGCAGCACGCCAGCGGCCAGCACCTCCACCACCAGCAGGCTGGTCGCGCCCAGCAGGAAGGACGCGACCCGCCCGCGGCGGGAAGGTCCGCCCTGGTGCCGTGTGCGCTCTGCGGTCATCCGGTCAGCGCTTCTCCCACCGACGCCGCGCGGCCATGCCGACCAGTGCCGAGCCGAGCACGGCGAGCCCGCCGAGGCCGAGCACCGCGCCGGTGGCCGGGCCGGTGGTGGTGGCGCTGCTGGCCAGCACGACCGGTCCGCTGCTGCCGGCCGGGATGACCCTGGGCACCTCGTTCGGCGCGTTCTTGATCTCCAGCGCGAGCGTTTCACCGGGTGCCACCGACCCGCAGGCGGCGGGCGGGTTCGCCGGGTCGAAGCCGTCGCCGTAGCCGTCCGGCGCGCTCACCTCGACCACGCAGATCTCCTGCGGGGTCTTCAGGTTCGGCACCTCGGCCCTGCCATCTTCACCCGAGGTGGTGACCACGGCCGGCTTGCCGTCCGCACCGGTCAGCGGCTTGCCGTCCTGTCCGGTGGCGGCGGTTTCCTTGTCCTTCGCGGTGACCCGCAGCGCGACCCCGGCGATTCCCTTGCCGGTCTTGCCGTCCAGCTTGGTGACCCGCACGCCGCCCGGTTTGGTCTGCGCGCTGGTGCTGCCCTCGGCGACCAGCTCCTGCTCACCGCCGGTGGACACCACCCGCTGCGCCTTGGTGTCCACGGTCGGCAGCTGGACGTACGGCTTGGCCGCGGGGCCGTCGAGGGTGGCGGTCAGCTTCGGGTTCTCGCCGCTCGGGGTCACCTTCACGGTGGCCTTGCCGTCCTCACCGGTCTCGACCTCGGTGGTGTCCTTGCCGTCCTCGAAGGTGCCGTCGGCCAGCTTCAGTTTCACCGGGACCTCGGGCACGCCCTTCTCCTTGGCGTTGTGCACGGTGACCGTCCACTCGGCCGCGGTGCCGATGGTCTGCCCGCCCTCGGCCGGGCTGACCTCCGCGGTCCACGGCCCGCGGTTGGCTTCGGCGTCCTTCTCCAGGGTTTCGACGGCGGTCTTCGCGGCGGCCGGCAGCTTTTCCAGGTGGAACGACGTGTCGTAGGCGATGTGCTCGAAGTCGTTGTCCCGGTTCAGGTCGTCGTGGCCCGGCCTGGCCGGCGACGTCCACGAGTGCAGCAGGTGCGCCAGCGCCGCGGCCTCGTCCTTGTTCGCCGTGTCGCCGTAGCGCAGCAGCAGGTAGGAGATGTTCGCCGCGGTCTCCGGAGCCAGCTTCTCGCCCCACTTGGTCAGCAGCTCGTCACCCGGCTGGTACTTCTCGTCGGTGTCCGGCGCCTTGAACTCGAACTGCACGCAGAAGACCTGCTTGCCGTCGACCTCGTAGCTGCCGAGCCAGTCGGCGGACCGGTCCTCGCCGCCGTAGGGCTGGCCAGGGGTGACCGAGTGTCCGGTCTTCTCCTTGTAGTCCGCGGCCGCGGTGCCGGCGGTGGCCGCCATGGTGAAGGCACCGAGCAGGCATGCGGTCAGGAGGCCGAGTGCGGCCCGGCCGGTTCTGCGTCCCATCGTGCGCCGACTCCCTACCGAGTAGTGACGATATGAACACGCCAGGTGAGAATCACCCGGAAGGTGGTTAAGGGGCAATAGGCCAACGGATTGACGTCCGGTGAACGGTCGGGCCTGGTTGATCAGGCGCGGGTCCGCAGGTGTCTACTAAGGTCGCGGCCGACAAGCGAGTAAAGTCGCCTTTACCCGACGGGAACTGACCGGCGCACGCGGTCGTTAACCCGATGCAGGTGCCAGAGGATCCAGGAGGATCAGGTGCGTTCTTCAAGCAACCCCGCGTTCCGCAAGTTGCCTGTCGGCAACGCGGGATACGGCCAGTACGGCCCCAACGTAGGCTTCAACCAGCCGCAGGGCGGTGTGCCGGGTTACGGCACCCCGCAGGCGCCCTCGGGAGCCGATGACCGTCCGATGACGGTCGACGACGTGGTCATCAAGACCGGCATGAGCCTCGGCGTGGCGTTGATCACCGGCATCGTCACCGCGATCTGGTCGCAGGGCCAGGTGGCCGCGGGCAACATGGGCGCCGTCATGGGTGCGATGCTCGTCGGCATGCTGGTGGGCCTCGGGCTCTCCTTGTTCATCATCTTCAAGCAGAAGGCCAGCGGCCCGCTGACGCTGGCCTACTCGGCGGTCGAGGGCGTGTTCCTCGGCGCCATCACCGGCGTGTTCCAGTACTACTTCGGCACCGGGATCGCGCTGCAGGCGCTGGTCGGTACCGCGGCCGTGTTCGGCACCATGCTGGTCGTCTACAAGACCGGTGCGGTGAAGGTCACGCCGAAGCTGACCAAGTGGATCATCGGCGCGCTCGGCGGCGTGCTGGTCTTGATGCTGGCGAACCTCGTGCTCGGCATGTTCGGCGTGGACATGGGCCTCCGCAGCGGCGGCCCGATCGCGATCATCTTCAGCCTCGTGGTGATCGGCATCGCGGCGTTCAGCTTCCTGCTGGACTTCGACCAGGCGGACCGGATGATCCGCGAGGGCATGCCGGCCAAGTGGGCCTGGTTCGCCGCCTTCGGCCTGATGACCACGCTGGTCTGGCTGTACCTCGAGATCCTGCGGCTGCTGTCGTACCTGCAGAGCGACTAGCGGTCCGGACTTTTCCAAGCGGGGACGCCCAGCCGGGCGTCCCCGCTTTTTTTCACCCGTACGTGGCTCCGGACGCCCGCGTTGGGCCGAATGTCGCACACTGTGGGACGGCCTGCCACGATCCGCCCGCCGCTCCTAGCCTGAGTCGTCCCACTCCGATGATGTGCAGGAGTCATGGTGTCTGCGACGACCGAAGATCGTGCCGGTGGCGGCAAACTGCTGAGCTTCCCCACTTCCTGCGCCGCGCCGCCGCCGCGGCCGGAAGAGCCGGTGAAGGTGGTTCCGCTGGCGGTGGCCGGCCTGCTCGCGATCGGGCTGAGCTGGTACGTGTGGAGCACCTACGGCGCGAAGTTCGGCGCGCTGCTGGTGATCGGGCTGTTCCTCGGACTGGCGTTGTTCCACTCCCGCTTCGGGTTCACCTCCGCCTGGCGCCAGCTGATCGCGGTGGGCAACGGCCAGGGCCTGCGGGCGCACGCGTTGCTGCTTGGCACCGCGGCCACCCTGATCGCGCTGATCGCGTCCACCGGTGCCGGGCTTTTCGGCGCCACGCCCAAGGTCACCGCCGGCCCGATCGGCATCGCGCTGTTCGCCGGTGCCGCGCTGTTCGCGATCGGCATGCAGCTCGGCGGCGCCTGCGCGTCCGGCACCCTGTTCGCGGTCGGTGCCGGCCAGTCGACGATCGTGCTGACCCTGGGCGGTTTCATCGCCGGCTCGGTGCTCTACACCTGGGCGTTCCCGATCTTCACCGGCTGGCCGCAGGTCTCCGGGTTCCTGCTCTCCGAGCACGTCGGCTGGTTCGGCTCCTGGGCGATCACCATCGCGGTGCTGCTCGGCATCGTGGCACTGACCAAGGTCATCCAGTCCCGCCGCACACCACCGCCGGTGGACGTGGTGCCGACCGCGCGCGGGTTCGCCAGGGTGTTCCGCGGGTCGTGGCCGGTGCTCGCCGGAGCGGTCGTGCTCGCCGTGTTCGCGGCGGCGGTCTTCCTCGTCTCCGGCGGAACCTGGGGCGTCACCTACGCTTTCGGCTTGTGGGGGGCCAAGTTCCTCCAGCTGCTCGGACTGCACCCGGAGACATGGGAATTCTGGCAGAGCAGCACCAACGCCAAAACCCTCGCCGGTCCTGTTTGGACGGAGAAGACCACGCTGACCAACGTCGGCATCATGCTCGGCGCGGCGATCGCGGCCGCCGCGGCGGGTGCGTGGAAAATCCGCGCCGAGATCCCGTGGCGCACCGCGGTGGCCGCGGTGCTCGGCGGGGTGCTGATGGGGGTCGGCGCGCGGCTGGCCGGCGGTTGCAACATCGGCGCGTACCTGGCCGGTATCTCCACCGGCAGCCTGCACGGCTGGCTGTGGGGCGCGTTCGCGCTCGGCGGCACCTGGATCGGCCTGAAGCTGCGCCCGCTTTTCGGCCTCGCCAACCCCAAACCCGCCGACTCCGTCTGCTGACGTCCGTCCCTTAATGAGGGCGGTGCTGGAGCAGGTCGCCGGGTTGGCATTGCAGGACCTGGCAGAGGCGGGTGAGGGTGGAGAAGCGGATCGCCTTGGCGCGGCCGTTCTTCAGCACGGACAGGTTGACCACGGTTACCCCGACCGCGTCGGCGAGCTCGGTGAGCGTCATCCCGCGCTCGGCCAGCAACCGGTCCAGCCGCACTTCGATCCGGTGCGGTTCCTCGGGTGGCACTAAACCGTACCTTCCAGGTCTTCGTGCATGCGCACGCCGATCCGCAGGATCCTGGCGAAGGTCAGCGCGGCTGCCCCGGCGAACACGGTCCACCACGGGAACTGCCCGCCCCACCGCGAACTCCAGCCGGTGGTCGTGGTGAACATGCCGTTGACCATCGTGGTCTCGGCGACGGCGAGCACGGCCGCGACGGCAGCCGCGCCGAGGGGCAGGTACCAGCCGAGCGCGCGCAGCCTGCCGGGAACCGCGGCCGAGTAAGGACCGTCCTCGGCCGCGGTACGGAGGAAGCGCAGCAGGAGCAGCAGCGCGCCGGCGAGCCAGACCAGCCAGAGCCACTGGTCCGCGGCCTCGGCGAGCCACATGCCGGTGCCGGGCGAGTCGGTGCACGCCTCGAACGTGGCACCCTTGACCTGCACGCCGTCCCGGGCGAACGGCGTGCCGACGCCGCTGGTGAACGGGCCCTGCGTGCAGACGGTGCGCAGCCCGCCGGCGAACACGCCGCCCGGCCCGAACAGCACCAGCAGCACCCCGAGCAGCACCAGGGTGTACACCGCCCACGAGGTCACCCTCGCGATCCCGGCGAGCGGCTCCAGCGTTCGCTTCATCGGAAAACACCACCCAAGCGCATATCGACTATCGATGTATCGAAAAACGATAGCATCGATAGTCGATATGCGCGAGAACGGTCAGCTCAGCCGCTCGAGCACCATCGCCATGCCCTGGCCGCCACCGACGCACATGGTCTCCAGGCCCCACTGCTTGTCGTGGTGCTGCAAGGAGTTGATCAGCGTGGAGGTGATCCTGGCGCCGGTCTGGCCGAACGGGTGGCCGACCGCGATCGCGCCGCCGTTCACGTTCAGCCGCTCGATGTCGATGCCGAGGTCCCGGTAAGACGGGATGACCTGGGCCGCGAACGCCTCGTTGATCTCCACCAGGTCGATGTCGCCGACCTGCTTGCCGGCCAGCGCCAGCGCCCGCTTGGACGCCTCCACCGGGCCGTAGCCCATGATCTCCGGCGACAGCCCGGAAACCCCGGTGGACACCACTCGCGCCAGCGGCGTGATGCCCAGCTCCTTCGCCTTGGTGTCGGACATGATCACCAGCGCCGCGGCGCCGTCGTTGAGCGGGCAGCAGTTGCCCGCGGTGATCCGCCCGTCCGGCCGGAACACCGGCTTCAGTCCGGAGACGCCCTCCAGCGTCACGCCGGCGCGCGGGCCGTCGTCCTTGGCCACCACGGTGCCGTCCGGCAGCGTGACCGGGGTGATGTCCTTGGCCCAGAACCCGTCCGCGATCGCCTTTTCGGCCAGGTTCTGCGAGCGCACGCCGAACTCGTCCATCTCCTCGCGGGAGATGTTCTTCAGCCGCGCCAGGTTCTCCGCGGTCTGGCCCATCGCGATGTAGACGTCCGGCAGCTTGCCGTTCTCGCGCGGGTCGGTCCAGGAGTCCGCGCCCTGCTCGGCGGTCGTGGCGGTGCGCGCCTCGGCCTCGGCGAACAGCGGGTTGTGCGTGTCCGGCCAGGAGTCCGAGCTGCCCTTGCCGAACCGCGAGACCGCCTCGACCCCGGCCGAGACGAACACGTCGCCCTCGCCCGCCTTGATCGCGTGCAGCGCCATCCGGGTGGTCTGCAGGCTGGACGAGCAGTACCGGGTGATCGTGCAGCCGGGCAGGTGGTCGTAGCCGAGCTCGACGGCCACCGCCCGGCCCATGTTGAACCCGGACTCGCCGCCGGGCAGCCCGCAGCCGAGCATCAGGTCGTCGATGTCTTCGGGGTTGAGCTGCGGCACCTTGTCCAGCGCGGCACGGACCATCTGCACCGCGAGGTCGTCGGGCCGCGCGCTGACCAGCGACCCCTTGTTCGCGCGGCCGATCGGCGAACGCGCGGTGGACACGATCACGGCTTCTGGCATGGACGGACACTCCTTTGTATCGAAGCTGTATCGGCGCTGCTCAGCGGGCACCGAGCCGGCTATGTGCTAAGCGGTTGCTCACCTATAGTGCCGTCTGTCACGTACAAGGCAAGCCGAACGCGACCGGAAACACCTCCTGTTCCTCCTTGGCCGGATGGCGCGCGGTGTCCGGAGTTAGGCTGAGCCGGTGGAATATGTCGAGCATGTAGTTGACCTGGTGGGCAACACCCCGTTGGTCAAGCTGAACTCGTTGGCCGAGGGGCTCCAGCCGCTGGTGCTGGCGAAGGTCGAGTACGTCAACCCCGGCGGCAGCGTCAAGGACCGCATCGCGCTTCGCATGGTCGAAGCCGCCGAGCGGTCGGGCGAACTGCGCCCCGGCGGCACGATCGTCGAGCCGACCTCCGGCAACACCGGCGTCGGGCTGGCCATGGTCGCCCAGCGCAAGGGCTACAAGTGCGTCTTCGTCTGCCCGGACAAGGTCAGCGAGGACAAGCGGAACGTGCTCAAGGCCTATGGCGCGCGGGTGGTGGTCTGCCCGACCGCGGTGCCGCCGGAGCACCCGGACTCGTACTACAACGTGTCCGACCGGCTGGTCCGCGAGATCGACGGCGCGTGGAAGCCGAACCAGTACGCGAACCCGGAGAACCCGGCCAGCCACTACCACACCACCGGCCCCGAGATCTGGCGGCAGACCGACGGCCGGATCACCCACTTCGTCGCGGGCGTCGGCACCGGCGGCACCATCTCCGGCACCGGCCGATACCTCAAGGAGGTCTCCGACGGCCGCGTCCAGATCGTCGGCGCGGACCCCGAAGGCTCGGTGTACTCCGGCGGCAGCGGTCGCCCATACCTGGTCGAGGGGGTCGGCGAGGACTTCTGGCCGGAGACCTACGACCGCGGTGTCGCCGACGAGATCATCCCGATCTCCGACGCGCACTCCTTCGACATCACCCGGCGGCTCGCGCTGGAGGAGGGGCTGCTGGTCGGCGGTTCCTGCGGGATGGCGGTGGCCGCGGCGCTGCGGCTGGCCGAACGCGGCGGCCCTGAGGACGTGATCGTGGTGCTGCTGCCGGACGGCGGGCGCGGCTACCTGACCAAGGTGTTCAACGACCAGTGGATGTCCTCCTACGGGTTCCTGCCGCCGGACTCCTCCGGCGCCACCGTGGGCGACGTGCTGCACCTCAAGGCCGCTGGCCTGCCGGAGCTGGTGCACACCCACCCGAACGAGACGGTGGCCGAGGCGGTGGCGATCCTGAGCGAGTTCGGAGTCAGCCAGATGCCGGTGGTCAGCGCCGAGCCGCCGGTGATGGCGGCCGAGGTGGTCGGCGCGGTGAACGAACGCGACCTGCTGGAAGCCCTGTTCACCGGCAAGGCGGGCCTCGCCGACCGGCTGGACCGGCACATGTCGCCGCCGCTGCCCACCATCGGTGCCGGTGAGCAGGTCGGATCCGCGATGAAGGCGCTCTCCGGCGCGGACGGCGCGCTGGTGCTGGTGGACGGCAAACCGGCCGGTGTGGTCACCAGGCACGACCTGCTTGGCTTCCTGGCGGGCCGCTGACCTGCGGTTCGGATGCTTACCGCAGCTGGTCCGGAAAGTTTCTATCGGGTGGCAGGGCCGGGGCGTTACGAGCACCCCTACCTGCCATCCGATAGCGTGTGCCCGAGTTAAGAAGTCAGGTCCTCGTCTAGGGGGTTCAAGACCCACATGAGTGCTCCGCAGCCACCGAACCAGCCGTGGGGTGGCGGCCAGCCACCGCAGGGCCCACCGAGTGGACCCCAGCCGCAGCAAGACAACCCGTTCGGCTCCCCGGAGCCGACCCAGGTCGTGCAGCCGGGCCAGCCGCAGCAGCCGCCGCAGGGCGAGCAGTTCGGTGACACCCCGGAGCCGACTCAGGTCGTGCAGCCGGCGCAGCCCGGCGACGCCGGCGCCACCCAGGTGGTGAACCCGGTGCAGGGCGGTGCTGAAGGCGGGGCCGAATCGACCCAGCTGGTGCCGCCAGGCTCGCAGCCGCCGCCGTCGATCCCCTACGCCCCGCCGCCCAGCGCGGCGGACAACCCGGCCGCGATGAACCCGCAGCAGGGTGGCTTCGGCCAGCCGGGCCAGTTCGGTCAGCCGGGGCAGCCCGGCGGCTTCGGCCAGCCCGGCGGGTTCGACCCGCAGCAGGGCCAGCCCGGCGGCTTCGGCGGCCCGCCCCCGCCTCCCGGCTTCGGTGGCCCCGGCGGACCCGGTGGACCTGGTGGTCCCCCGCCGGGCTTCGGTGGACCGCCTCCTGGCTTCGGCGGCCCACCCGCCGCCGGCGGCAAGTCCTCGCTCGCCATGGTCGGCGCCATCGCGGCGATCGTGCTCGGCCTGCTCGGCGCGGTACTGACCATCACGCTGTGGCTGGACTCCTCGCCCAGCTCGGCGGACATCGAGCAGTACTGCGGCCGCCTGCCGGGCGACAGTGCCGACGCGTGCCGCGACAAGGTCAGCATGCCCGGCGACGTCGTCTTCTACTTCGCGATGCTGACCGTGGGTTCGGTAGCCGCCCTCGCCGGTGGCGTGCTGATCTTCCTCAAGCAGAAGTTCGCGCACTTCGTGCTGCTCGGCGCCGGCTTCCTGCTGCTGCTGTTCAGCATCCTGCTCGGTGCGAACTACGAGTTCGTGTTCCGGTTGGTGTTCGACCTGATCGCCGGTGTGCTGCTGCTCGGTCTCGGCGCGCTGGGCTTCTTCCCGCAGACCCGCCATTTCGTCGGACTTTCGGGTGGTCCTGGTGGTCCCGGCGGCCCGCAGGGCTTCGGCCCCGGCGGTCCCGGTGGACCTGGTGGGTTCGGCGGACCGCCGCCGCCGGGTGGCTTCGGCCAGCCCGGTCAGCCTCCGCAGCAGTACGGCCCGCCGAGCGGTGGGTTCCCGCCGCCGGGACAGCCCGGTCAGCCTGGCGGTTTCGGCCAGCCTGGCGGTCCGAATCCGTCCAGCGGCGGGTTCCCGCAGCCGGGCCAGCCCGGTGGCTTCGGTCAGCCCGGCCAGCAGCCTGGTGGTTTCGGCCAGCCGCCGCAGGGCCAGCCCGGCGGTTTCGGTCAGCCCGGCCAGCAGCCGGGGCAGCCCGGTGGCTACGGCCAGCCGCCGCAGCAGTGGTGAATTACTGAGTTCTGGTGAAAAGGTGCCCTCGGCCAGCTGGCCGGGGGCACCTTTTTCGGCCGGGACAGCGCTAGCCTCCCTGGCAGGCGACGAGCGGATTCGGGGGCGTGATGAGTTATCCACCGCAGGGACCCGGCGGCTACCCGCCGGGTGGGTACCCGCAGCAGGGTTACCCGCAGCAGAACGTTCCGCAGCAGGGCTATCCGCAGGGCCCGCCGCCGGGATACGGGCCGCCGCCCGGATATGGCGGCGGGGTTCCGTTCGGCGGCCCGCCGGCACCGGCGCCGAGCAGGACGAGCACCGTGGTCGCCGCGAGCTGCGCCGGGCTGGTCGCGCTGCTGCTGTGGATCTACGTCGGCGACGTGATCGCCACGTTCGGTGTCTCGCTGGTCAAGGACCGCGGTCTCGGGCTTGGCGCCGGTGGCTGGGTGGTGCTCGTGGTGCGCGGCCTGTGCAGCATGGCGGTCATGGCGGGCGCGATACTGGCGCTGACCAGGAAACCGCTCGGCCCGTGGCTCATTTTCGGTGCAGGCGCACTGGTTGTGCTCTTCCTGCCGCTGGAACCGCTGCTCGTCGGCGCGGACTTCGGCGTGTACTTCGACGGCCTGTTCAGCGCCGGCACGACCGCGGCGCTGTGCCTGATCGGTGCCACCGTCTTCGCCCTGTTCGCTGCGATCTTCGCGATCCTGCCGTCCACGATGGCCTACGCGAGGACCCGGCCGGTGCCGGTGCACGGGCCGCCGAGGCAGTGGTGAACGCACCGGTCACAGCTTGACCAAAACCATGTCGAGGGGCGGTGGCCGGGGCTAGGGTGAGCGCCGAAAAGTCCCGCGGTCACCGGATGGGGGAGTCGTGACGAATCCAGCTGACGGCTCCCCGGCCCGGACACGGCGGCCCAGCCCGGTTTCCGCGATCCTGGCCGGACTGCTCGGCCTGGTGCTGGCCGGTGCCCTCGGCTACCTGCCCGGCCGCCGGTTCATCGAGTTCGGGTTCAGCGAGCTGCCCGGTGAGATCATCACCGTGCTGGCGCTCTACCTGCTCGCCGCGGTTCTGCTGCTGATCGGGGCGCTGGCGGTGTTCTTCCGCGCGGTCGCCGGTGCGGTCCTGCTTATCGCGGGCGCGGTGCTCGGTGCGGCCGCGGTGCTGCTGGAGCCCGCCCTGATCCACGGCGGCGACTACCGGAACTTCTTCGAGCTGGTGTTCCGGCTCGAGGCCGGTGTGGACGGTTACCTGCTGCTGGTGGGTACCGTGCTGAGCCCGGTGGTGTTCTTTCTGGCCATCCTTCCGCCCACCTTCAGGTACCTGCGGCAGCGGGGAGACACCGCGCCGCCGGACTACCGGACACCGGGCCGACCGACACAGAGTTGGGAACCATGAGCTACCAGCAGTACCCGGGTGGGTACGAACCGCAACAGCCTGGCCAGCCTCCGCAATACCCGGCGCCGCAGTACCCCGCCCCGCAGTACCCGGCTCCGCAATATCCGGCCCAGCAGCAGTATCCGGGGCAGCAGCCATATCCAGGTCAGCCGTATCCGGGCTACCCGCAGCAGCCGCTGCCGCCGGTGCAGGCCAGTGGTGGCACCGCGATCACCGCGGGCGTGCTCGCCGTGCTCGGCGGGATCTGGCACCTGCTCGGGTTGGTCGGCAGCATCGTCGGGCTCGCGGACTCGTCCGTCCTGCTGGTCCGCGTGCTGGTCACGCTGATCGTCAACCTGCTGCTGGCCGTGCTGCTGCTCACCGGCGGGATCATGCTGTTCCTGCGGAAGCCGGCTGGCAGGCTGCTCACCATGATCGGTGCAGGGCTGGCGATCGGCCTCTACCTGCTCGCGCTGGTGCTGGCCGTGTCCGGCGCGTTCTACGTCAGCTTCGTGACGGTCGGGGTCGCGGTCGGCGTTGCGCTGTTCGTGATGAGCCTGCCCGCCATCGCGACACTGGTGCTGGCCGCGGTTCCGTCCACCAAGCGCTGGGTCTCGCCGCCCGAGCCGCTCCCACCTGCCGGGAGTCCACCAGGCTGGTCGTAGGCTGGACGCCATGGTTGACGACGCCTCCAGGTTCGGTTTCGAGACGCGCGCGATCCACGCCGGACAGGCACCGGACCCGCGTACCGGCGCGGTCATCGTGCCGATCTACCAGACCTCCACCTATGCCCAGGACGGAGTCGGCGGGACCCGCGAAGGCGACTACGAGTACTCGCGCACCGCGAATCCCACCCGCACCGCGCTGGAGCAGGCACTGGCCGCTTTGGAGGGTGCCCGGCACGGGCTGGCCTACGCCTCCGGCATGGCGGCCTCCGACGCGGTGCTGCGCAGCGTGGTCCGCCCCGGTGACCACCTGGTGCTCGGCAACGACGCGTACGGCGGCACCTTCCGGCTGATCGACAAGGTGCTCACCCAGTGGGGGCTCGAGTACACCGTCGCCGATCTGTCCAAAGTGGACGAGGTCAGGGCGGCGATCCGCCCGGAGACCAAGCTGATCTGGTGCGAGTCGCCGACCAACCCGCTGCTCGGCATCGCGGACATCCCGGCACTGGCCGGGGTGGCGCACAGCGCGGGCGCCCGGCTGGTGGTGGACAACACCTTCGCCACCCCGTACCTGCAGACCCCGCTGTCCCTCGGCGCGGACATCGTGCTGCACTCCACCACCAAGTACCTCGGCGGACACTCCGATGTGGTCGGTGGTGCGGTGCTGACCAATGAGGACGAGCTGCGCGAGCAGTTGTTCTTCATCCGCAACGCGGCCGGCGCGGTGCCGGGGCCGTTCGACGCCTGGCTGACCCTGCGCGGCATCAAGACGCTGGCGGTGCGGATGGAGCGGCACTGCGACAACGCGGAGTTCGTGGCGGACGCGCTGCTCGCCCACCCAAAGGTGGACCGCGTGTACTACCCGGGCCTCGCCGAGCACCCCGGCCACGAGGTGGCGGCCAAGCAGATGCGCCGGTTCGGCGGCATGGTCTCGTTCACGCACGCCGACGGGGAGCAGGCCGCACTGGACGTGGCCGCGCGCACCGAGCTGTTCATCCTGGCCGAGTCGCTCGGCGGGATCGAGTCGCTGATCGAGCACCCCGGCCGGATGACGCACGCGAGCGTCGCGGGTTCGACCCTGCAGGTGCCCGCCGAGCTGCTTCGGCTCTCCGTCGGCATCGAGGACGGCCGCGACCTGGTGCACGATCTCCGCACAGCCCTCGGCTGAGCCCGCGTACGAGCCCAATGTGACGTTCGGTGTCTTCTACTGGCCAAACGTCACGTTGGGCCGGTTCGGCTAGGGCTGGTAGTTGTTGTGTTCGACGGCGCCGATCGGGCCGCCCGGCTTGGGTGCCGGGGGCAGTTCGGCGCCCTTGACGCAGCCGCCGATCAGCTCGACGTGGTCGTCGTGCCGGATGTACTCGCCGGGGTCGCCGCAGGTCGCCTGTTCCACCGTGTAGAACGCGGCGCCGGTCAGCGCCACCGCGGACGCTATTCCCGCCACCAGCGGCAGCAGGCCGGCCGATCGGCTGCCGCGAAGACCACGGGCGAGGCCCGATTCGCTGCTTCGTGGCATGGTTACTCCCGGTTCGCCGACGGTGACCTGACCCAGGGTACCTGGCCGCGGCGGGCGCCGGGATCCGACGCGGACGAGTGGTATGCCCGTCAGTCCGAAGTCGGCTGGCATCATCGCCTTTCATGACACTCGTGAGCGTGGAGCGGATCCTTCAGGCACAACGACTGCTCAAGGGCGTGGTCCGGCGGACCCCGATGGAACATGCCCGTGACCTCCGGCGGCTGCACGACGGGGCGGTGCATCTCAAGTGCGAGAACCTCCAGCGCACCGGCTCCTTCAAGATCCGGGGCGCGTACACCCGGATCCACGGGCTGACCGACGAGGAACGGGCACGCGGGGTGGTCGCGGCCAGCGCGGGCAACCACGCGCAGGGGGTGGCGCTGGCGGCGTCCCTGCTCGGCATCAAGTCCACTGTGTTCATGCCGACCCGCGCGCCGCTGCCGAAACTGGCCGCGACCAGGGGCTACGGCGCCGACGTGCATCTGCACGGCGAGCTGGTGGACGAGTCGCTGGCGGAGGCGATCGCGTTCGGTGAGCGGACAGGGGCGGTGTTCATCCACCCGTTCGACCACCCGGACATCATCGCCGGCCAGGGCACCGTCGGGCTGGAGCTGCTGGACCAGGTGCCCGAGCTGGCGACCGTGCTGGTGGCCACCGGCGGCGGTGGCCTCGCCGGTGGGGTGGGGTCCGCGATCAAGGCGCTGCGGCCCAGTGCGAAGGTGATCGGCGTGCAGGCCGAGCTGGCCGCCGCCTACCCGCCCTCGCTGGCGGCCGGTGCTCCGGTGCGGCTCGGCGAGGTGCACACGATGGCGGACGGGATCGCGGTCGGCCAGCCGGGGCCGGTCAGCTTCGCGCACGTCTCCTCGCTGGTGGACGACGTGGTCACGGTGAGCGAAGAGTCGCTTTCCCGTGCGGTGCTGCTCTGCCTGGAGCGGCGCAAGCTGGTGGTGGAGCCCGCCGGTGCGGCGGCGGTTGCCGCGTTGCTCGAACATCCGGGTGCCTTCGAGCCGCCGGTCGTCGCGATCCTCTCCGGCGGGAACGTGGACCCGCTGTTGCTGCTGCAGATCATCCAGCACGGCATGAAGGCGGGCGGGCGGTACCTCAAGCTGCGGCTGCGGGTGCCGGACCGGCCGGGATCGCTGGTGGCGGTGCTGTCCAGGGTCAGCGAGCTGGGCGCGAACGTGATCGACGTGGAGCACTCGCGCATCTCCGGCACGCTGGAACTCGGTGAGGTCGAGGTCGCGCTGAACCTGGAGACCCGCGGCCCGGAGCACTGCGAAGAAGTGGCCCGCGAACTCCACCTCGCCGGCTTCACCGTGGTCTAGCCGCCCTGGATGCAGCGAAGGCCACCTTGCCTGCGTTCAACGCAGGCAAGGTGGCCTTCGCTGCGTGCGGTCAGTCAGGGGGCTAGAGGTTGCCGCGGCGTTCTTGTTCGCGTTCGATGGCCTGGAAGAGGGCCTTGAAGTTGCCCTTGCCGAAGCCCAGCGAGCCGTGTCGCTCGATCAGCTCGTAGAACACCGTCGGGCGGTCGCCGATCGGCTTGGTGAAGATCTGCAGCAGGTAGCCGTCCTCGTCCCGGTCGACCAGGATCCGGTGCTCCTTCAGCACCTCGATCGGCACCCGGACCTCGCCGATCCTGGCGCGCAGCGCGGGGTCGTCGTAGTAGGAGTCCGGGGTGTCCAGGAACTCGACACCGGCCGCGCGCATCGCGGTCACCGTGGCGATGATGTCGTTGGTGGCCAGCGCGATGTGCTGGCAGCCGGCGCCGCCGTAGAACTCCAGGTACTCGTCGATCTGCGACTTCTTCTTCGCCACGGCCGGCTCGTTGAGCGGGAACTTGACCCGGTGGTTGCCGTTGGAGACCACCTTGCTCATCAGCGCCGAGTAGTCGGTGGCGATGTCGTCGCCGACGAACTCCGCCATGTTCACGAAGCCCATCACCCGGTGGTACCAGTCCACCCAGTAGTCCATCTTGCCTAGCTCCACGTTGCCGACGCAGTGGTCGACCGCCTGGAACAGCCGCTTCGGCGCGCCTTCCGGCCGTCGGACGGTGCTCTCCTTGGCCTGGTAGCCGGGCAGGTACGGCCCGGTGTAGCGGGACCGGTCGACCAGCGAGTGGCGGGTTTCGCCGTAGGTCGCGATGGCCGCCCGGCGCACCGTGCCGTGCTCGTCGGAGACGTCGTGCGGCTCCTCCAGCACGGTGGCGCCCTGCTCCCGCGCGTGCTGGACACACTTGTCCACATCGGACACTTCCAGCGCGAGGTCGATCACGCCGTCGCCGTGCCGACGGTGGTGGTCCAGCAGTTCCGAATCCGGCCGCACCCCGCCGGTGATCACGAACCGCGCCGAGCCGGACTTGAGCACGAAGGACTTGCGGTCGAAGTCCCCGGTCTCCGGCCCGGAGTAGGCGACCAGCCGCATGCCGAAGGCGACCTGGTAGAACCAGGCGGTCTGGGTGGCGTTACCGGCGATGAACACCACGGCGTCCATCGACTTCACCGGGAACGGGTCGGTCGAGGAGTCGTGGTCTACCAGGCCGACGAGCTGGCGCAGTTGGTCGTAGCTGACGTCGTCAAGCGGGGCGGACGCGTCCTTGGGATCGATGGTCTGCGTCATGCTGCCTCCCTCGTTCGTGGTGGTGAGCGGTACTCCGGAGAATCCACTGGCAAGTCAAGATGCGCAATAGTTGCTAGATTTGCTGGACAATCTGCCCAGCAGGTTCGGCAACAGCCCGGTCAGGCTGGACAATCTGTGCAGGAGGAACCCCCGTGTCCGAAGACGCGCTCGACGCGCTCGACGCCAGATTACTGCTGCTGCTCACGGATTCGCCGCGACTTGGCGTATTGGAGTGCGCGCGCAGGCTCGGCGTCGCCCGCGGCACCGTGCAGGCCCGGCTGGACCGGCTGACCGCGAAGGGCGTGCTCGGCGGCTTCCCGCCGGAGGTGGACCTGGCCGAGATGGGCTACGGGCTGACCGCCTTCGCGGTGCTGGAGATCGCCCAGGGCAAACGCGCCGGGGTCGCGCAGGCGCTGGCCGCCATCGACGAGGTGTGCGAGGTGCACGCCACCACCGGCCAGGGCGACCTGTTCGTGCGCATGGTGGCGCGGTCCAACGCGGATCTGCAGCGGGTGATCGACGAGGTGGTCGGCGTGCCGGACGTGCAGCGCACCTCCACGTCGATCGCGCTGTCCACCCCTGTGCCGCCACGAGTACGCCCGCTTCTGGAGCGCACGGCTCGTGAGTGAAAAGTGTTGTTGGGACAACACTTTTCACTCACGACGTCAGAGCACCTGCTTGAGGTAGCGCTGGGCGGAGCGCTGGATGACCGCGTGCCCGTCGGTGCGGATGATCGCGTCCCACCACGCGCCGTAGATCGCGTCGAACCGGTAGGGCTCCAGCAGTTCCGCCGCGCGCCGCACGATCTCCGGGCGCTCCGGGATGAGGTTCGGGTAGCTGTACATGAACCCGACGAACTTCCGGTCCGGGATCACCTGCGCGATGTCGCCGCTGAGCAGTGCGCCCTTGCCCTGCTCGCCGTCGCGCCAGTGCAGCACGGTGCCGCCGGCGAAGTGCACGCCGAGGTTGATCAGGGTCAGGTCGTCCGCGAGCCGCTTGGTGGTGCCGCTCCACAGCTGGATCGCCGGATCCGGCCTGCCGATCCACTGCTGGTCGTTCTCGTGCAGGTGGATCGGCGCGTCGAAGGCGCGGCTCCACTCGACCATCGTGGTGTAGTAGTGCGGATGGCTGATCGCGATGCCGGTGATGCCGCCGTGCTCCTTGACCTCGGCCACCAGCTGGTCGTCCAGGTAGGCCGCGCAGTCCCAGAGGAAGTTGCCGGAATCGGCCTTGACCAGCAGTGCCCGCTGGCCGATCGCGACGCCGGGGTTGCTGCCGACGCCGATGATCCGCTCGCCCTGCTCCTCGATCCGCGGGGTGTAGTCACCGGCGCGCAGGGTGTCCAGATCGGTCCACCGCTGCCCGGCGGCGGGAATGTACTGACGCTCGTCCTCGCAGATGGGGCAGTCCGGGCGCGGGGCGGCGTACTGCATGCCGCAGGCCACACACATAGGTTCGGTGCTCATCGTGATACCTCCCAGTATTGTCTAATCGCAATATTAGGGGATGACGATATTCGCGGCACCTGGCCGGTGGAAGACCCGCGGTCGGAATGCGGACACGCCCGGCCGGAAAGCGGCCGGGCGTGTCCGTGGTCCGATATATCGCGTCAGCCGGCGTAGGGCACGGCCTTCACGAGCTTGACCTTCTGCTTGCTGCCGTTGGGCAGCTCGTACTCCCGGGTCTCACCTTCCTTGGCGCCCAGCAGGGCCTTGCCAAGCGGCGACTCGGGGGAGTAGACGTCCAGGTCGCCTTCGGCGCCCTCTTCGCGGGTGGCGAGCAGGAACTTCTCGTCCGCGTCATCGCCTTCGTAGCGCACGGTGAGAACCTTGCCCGGTTCAGCGAGACCGTCGTTGGCAGGTGCTTCGCCGACCTTGGCCGCGCGGAGCAGTTCCTGCAGGTGCCGGATCCGGGCTTCCGCCTGGCCCTGCTCTTCGCGGGCCGCGTGGTAGCCACCGTTTTCCTTGAGGTCGCCCTCTTCCCGGCTGGCATTGATCTTCGCTGCGATGACCGGACGATTCTCGATTGCTTCGTCGAGCTCGTGCTTGAGCCTGTCGTAGGCATCCTGAGTCAGCCAGGTCACCTGGGTGTCGCTCACGGCCACCATCTCCTCGTGGGTCCTGCCGGGCTTGGGTATACAAGCCGGCGGCCGCGCGGACATGGCGTGCCCACGCGACTGAGATAAAGGAAAAACACGGCCCGCCTGGGGCCGTGCCGGTAGATCAGGATAACACGATGGGAGGTCTCGTCGCCGCTCAGATTATCGCATTCCGGGCATTGAGCGCTGTCTTCACCCCGTTGGCCGCTATGGGGTTGACAAGTATTGTGGTACGTCGTAAGAGCACCCAAATATGTCCGCGGTCACGGGCCGGGTGCCGCTCCTGACCACGGCGGTCAACACCGTGCTGCCCGCCCCGGGTGGGACGAAGATCTCCCGGCGGCCACTCTCCGCGCCGGAGATGTCACGGACCCGGACCACGCAGACCCCCGGCCGGTCCGGCTCGTCCCTCGTCACGTCGATGGTGATGGACATCGAGTTGCCCGGCTGCTCCTCGAACCCCAGCCGCTGCGCCTCGATCGGCACCGAGCCGAGGTTCTGGTACAGCAGCAGCGCGGCCGCCGAGCTGACCACTACCGCGATCACGCCGAACACCCAGCGCCGCGCCTTGCCGCGTGGCCGGTTCTCCCTGGCGGCTTGGCCGTGCCCGGCCGACCCGTAGCGGCCCTCCGGCAGCGGCGGCCTGGTGCCGGCGCCGGCGGTGCCGGCCTGTCCGGTGCGCAAACCCGGGCCTCCGATCGGTCCTGTCGGGGGAATGGAGACAATGTGCGGAGCGTTTCAGTACCGAGTATGCGTGCGCGCGCGACCGCGCGGCACGGTGGGGGCAAGCAACGGTGAAGGAAGGGATCGTGTCGGGCATGACGGGATCTGACGGCCAGGGGACGGGACTGCGGCTGATGGCCGTGCACGCGCATCCCGACGACGAGTCGAGCAAGGGCGCGGCCACGATGGCCAGGTACGTCGCCGATGGGCACGAGGTCATGGTCGTCACCTGCACCGGTGGCGAGGCGGGCAGCGTGCTGAACCCGGCGATGGACCGGCCCGAGGTACTGGCCAACATGACCGAGGTCCGGCGCGAGGAAATGGCCCGCGCGGCGAAGATCCTCGGGGTGCGGCACCGCTGGCTCGGCTTCATCGACTCCGGCCTGCCGGAGGGCGACCCGCTGCCGCCGGTGCCGGAGGGCTCGTTCGCGGTGGTCCCGCTGGACGAGTCGACCGAGGCGCTGGTCAAGGCCATCCGCGAGTTCCGCCCGCACGTGGTGCTGACCTACGACGAGAACGGCGGCTACCCGCACCCGGACCACATCCGCACGCACGAGGTCTCGATGGCCGCGTTCGACGCGGCGGCCGAGCCGGACCGGTTCCCGGACGCCGGCGAGCCGTGGCAGCCGCTGAAGCTCTACTACATGCACGGGTTCTCCAGGGCCAAGCTGGAGGCCTTCCACCGGGTGCTGACCGAGGCCGGCCTCGAGTCCCCGTACGACGAGTGGCTGTCGAAGTGGGACCCCGACCGCGCCGATGTGATGGAGCGGGTCACCACCCGGATCGAGTGCAGTGAATACTTCGAGGTCCGGGACGAGGCGCTCAAGGCGCACGCCACGCAGATCGACCCGAACAGCAGGTGGTTCGCGGTTCCGCTGCACCTGCAGCGGGAGGCGTGGCCGACCGAGGAGTACGAGCTGGTGCGGTCACTTGTGGACAGCACGGTCCCGGAGGACGATTTGTTCGCAGGAGTCCGGGAGAAGGTGGGCACATGAGTTTCGCGTTGCCGGCGGTCGCTGTGGCGCCGGTCGGCACCATCGCTACCGTGCTGGCACAGCAGCCGGGTAGCGGTGACAACGGCGGGCAGGGCGAGGACTTCGGCAAGTCCTCGCCGGTCGGGCTGCTGATCCTGATCCTCTTCCTGATCGCGGTCGCGCTGCTGGTCCGGTCGATGACCAAGCACCTCAAGCGGCTGCCGGCCAGCTTCGACGAGCCGCCGGCCAAAAACGACGCCGTCGACGCTGCCGGGTCTTCGGACGAAGCGCCGGAAGACGAGCCCGGCGAAGAGGAGTCCGCGGTGAAGGCCGAGGCAGGCAAGGCTGCCACCCCGGCCAAGGGCGAATCCGCCTAGAACACCCGTTGGCCGGGCGCCAGGATGCCGCGCGGGTCGTAGCGGCGTTTGGCGTCGGAGAGCCGGTCCCATTCGGCGCCGAAGTGCGCCCGCCAGTCCGCGCCGGTCATCGGCACGGCGTTGGCGGGATAGGCCAGTCCGCCGACCGCCGCGGCGCGCCGGTGCAGCGCGGTGTTCAGCTCGATCAGCCGCGCGTTGCCCACCGGATCGAACGGCCGCCCGGTGCGCAGTACCGCGTACAGCCAGACCAGCTCGCCCGGCGGCACCCGCAGCAGCGGGGTGCGCAGCCGCTCGGCGCGCACCGGATAGAGCATCACCAGCCCGGAGCCGCCCAGCTCGGCGGGGCCGATCTCGGCGAGCGACCCGGTCACGAAGGTGCGGACCGCGTGGTCGGGCAGGAACACGTTCAGCCACGGATGCGGGTGGAACCAGCTGCCCTCGGCGCGCAGCGCGGCCTCGCCGTCCGCCATCCGGTCCAGGAACTCCAGGTAGGCGACGTCCTCCGCTTCGATCGCGGCCGGGTCGTAGCTCAGCCCGCCGAGCAGCGAGCGTTCGTCCGGCGCGGCCGGCGGCGAGTAGTAGCTGACCGCCTCCAGCAGATAGCGCCAGGTCCCCGTCTCCGGATCTGGGATGAGCTGGCCCTCCAGGTAGTCGAACCGGCCGTCCCGCACCACCGTCCGCTGGTCGGCGAGGTACTCGTGCAGCGAGTGGTAGTACAGCTTCCACCGGCGCGCCCGCCGCTCGGCGGGCAGCAGCCGCACGGTGGCGCGGGTGATCACCCCGCACTGCCCGAGCCCGGAGCGCGCCGCGTCGAACAGGTCCCGGTGCTGCTCCGGTGAGCAGCTCAGCACCTCGCCGGTGCCGGTGACCACCTGCAGCGCGGTCACCGTGTCGGTCTGCGTGCCGTGGTGGTGGCTCGCCCCGCCGATCCCGCCGACCACCAGCGTGCCGCCCACGGTCAGCTCGAGGTAGTCGGTCAGCACCGGTGGGGTCGAGTGCCGCGGCAGGGTCGCGGCCAGTACCTGCTGCCAGGTGGCACCCGCGGCCACGGTGACCTCCCGGTCGGTGATCCGGTGCACCGCGTGCAGGTCGGTCAGGTCCAGCACGATGCCGCCTTCGGCCTGGCACTGGCCGAATGGGGAGTGCCCGGCCCCGCGCGCGGCCACCGGCACGCCGTGCGCGGCGGCGAAACCGAGCACCGCCGAGATGTCCGCGACCGAGCCGGCCCGCACCACCGCGGCCGGCCGGACTCGGATCAGCCCGCCCCAGTCCTGGCTCGCCAGTGCGAGTTCGGCCTCGCTCGTGCACAGCTCCCCGTCCAGCCCCGGCAGCCGCGCCAGGTCCCAGGTACCCATAGCTCACCTTCCCGAACGTCCCGGCATGAAAGGGCGAAAAGCCGGCTATTTGCCGCGCTACAACCTCGGGTCGACCGGGTCGGACTCCAGAGCGAGCACGGCGAAAACGCATTCGTGCACTCGCCAAAGGGGCTCGCCGCGGGCGACCCGCTGCAACGCCTCCAGGCCGAGCGCGTACTCCCGCAGGGCGAGCATGCGCTTGCGGCCGAGGTTGCGCTGCCGCAGCCGGTCGAGCTGCTCCGGCGTGGTGTAGCCGGGACCGTAGATGATCCGCAGGTACTCCCGCCCGCGCACCTTCACTCCCGGCTGAGCCAGCCCGCGCGCACCCCTGGTCAGGTTCGCCGCCGGCTTGACCACCATGCCTTCTCCACCGGCGGAGGTCAGGTCCAGCCACCACGCGGTCGCCGCGTCCACCGACTCCTGGTCGGTGGTGTCCACCGCCATCGTCGCGGTGGCCGCGAACAGCTCCGGGTCCGCGGCGGTGAGCCGCCCTGCCAGCGCCAGGTGCCAGGAGTGCGGCCGCTCGTGGTGCGATGCCCCGGCCGAGGCGAGCACCTGGAACGGCGCCAGCCGCACCCCGTCGAGCCCGTCGGTCGGCCAGCAGTAACGGCGGTACGCGGCCCGGTAGGCGGCCACGTCGGCCTCGTGCGCGCTGATCCGCCCGTGCAGCTCGCCGACGTCCACGCCACGTGCGACGGCCGCCGCCAGCTCGGCACTCGCCACCGGTAGCACGGCCTGCGCGGCCGCGCCGACCGACGCGTACTGGTCGGCGATCAGCGCGCCCGCCTTGAGGCTCCACGGCATCAGCTCGGCGTCCAGCAGCAGCCAGTCGGTGTCCAGCTCGTCCCACAGCCCGGCCTCGGTGACCGCGGCGCGCACCCTGGCCAGCAGCTCATCACCACGATCGCCGCTGAAGAACGGCCGCCCGGTCCTGGTGTAGACCGCGCCGGCGCCCGCGATGCCGAACCTGGCCGGCGCCACCGAATCGTCCCGGCAGGCCAGCACGACTGCTCGCGAACCCATGTGCTTCTCCTCGCACAGCACGGACTGCACCCCGGCCGCGCGGTACTCCGCGAACGCCTCCGCCGGGTGCTCCAGGTATCCGTCCACAGTGGACGTCGTGCTGGGCGCCATGGTGGGCGGCAGGTAGAGCAGCCAGCGCGGGTCGGTGGCGAACCGGCTCATCACCTCGAGCGCCGCCGCGGACTGCTCCGCGGAGACACCGACCCGGCCGTGCTGCCTGGTCTCCACGACCCGCTTGCCGGTGACGTCGCCGAGCTCCAGCACCGCGGGCTCGCGGCCGGCGGTGGCCGCCGGCGGCAGCTCCGCGTCCGGCAGCAGCGGCTTCACCGGCTCGTACCAGACCTTCTTGGCCTTCACCGCGACGACTTCGCGTTCCGGGTAGCGCAACGCGGTCAGCTTGCCGCCGAACACGCAGCCGGTGTCCAGGCACATCGTGTTGTTGACCCACTCCGCATCCGGCGTCGGCGTGTGTCCATAGAGGACAGTCGCGCGGCCGCGGTAGTCCCGCGCCCACGGCAGCCGCACCGGCAGGCCGTACTCGTCGGTTTCGCCGGTGGTGTCGCCGTACAGCGCGACGCTGCGCACCCTGCCCGACGCCCGGCCGTGGAACCGCTGGGGCAGCCCGGCGTGCGCGACCACCAGGTCGCCGCCGTCGAGCACGTAGTGCGCGATCAGCCCGTCGCAGAAGGCCTCCGCGCGGGTGCGGAACTCCTCGTCCTGCGCGCCGAGCTGTTCCAGCGACTCGGCCAGCCCGTGCGTCACCTGCACCTTGCGCCCGCGCAGCGCGCGCACCAGCTTCTGCTCGTGGTTGCCGCACACCACCAGCGCGTCCCCGGCCTCGGCCATGCCCATCACCAGCCGCAGCACGCCGGGGGTGTCCGGGCCGCGGTCCACCAGGTCGCCGACGAACAGCGCGGTCCGGCCGTCGGGGTGGTGCGCACCGGTGCCCTCGGGCGAGATCCGGTAGCCCAGCTCGGTCAGCAGCTCCACCAGCTCCTCGCGGCAGCCGTGCACGTCCCCGATCACGTCGAACGGCCCGGTCAGCTCGCGGCGGTCGTTGAGCAGCGGTTCCACCACGATCTCCGCCTCGGCCACCTCCTGCTCGGTGCGCAGCACGTGCACCCGGCGGAAACCCTCCTTCTGCAGCGATTTCAGCGAGCGCCGCAGGTCCGCCCGCTGGCGGCGGATCACGTGCGCGCCGAAGTCCCGGTCCGGGCGCTCGTCGTTGCGGGCCACGCAGACCGGCTCGGGCAGGTCCAGCACGATCGCGGTCGGCAGCACGTCGTGCTCCTTCGCCAGCCGGATCAGCTCGCCGCGCGGGACGCGCTGCACGTTCGTCGCGTCCACCACGGTCAGCCGCCCGGCAGCGAGCCGTTTCGCGGCGACGTAGTGCAGCGCGTCGAAGGCCTCCGCGGAGACCGACTGGTCGTTCTCGTCGTCCGAGACCAGGCCGCGGAAGGTGTCGCTGGAGAGCACCTGCGTCGGCGCGAAGTGCTTGCGGGCGAAGGTGGACTTGCCCGAACCGGAGGCGCCGACCAGCGCCACCAGTGACATGTCCGGAATGGTCAGTTTCATGCGTTCATCTCCGCGAGTCCACGCGCATCCGCGATCGTGTCGACAGGGCGCGACTCTCGTCGCCCCGAAACGGTGGCAAGGTAGGCGCCCTGCCGCCCCGATAGCGGGGCCTGCCGGCCGGTGCGCGCATCGTGGTCGTCTTGGGTGCCGCGGCTGGATCCAAGTTTCATCATGCGTTCACCTCGAAAACCGCGAGCTGGGTCGGCGGGCCGACTTCGGGATCGTCCACCCCGACCGGCAGGTACCGCACCTGGTAGCCGTGCCGGTCCGCGACCCCGGCCGCCCAGTCGCGGAACTGCGCGCGGGTCCATTCGAACCGGTGGTCGTGGTGCCGGAAGGTGCCGGACGGCAGGCCGTCGAAACGTACGTTGTACTCCGAGTTCGGCGTGGTGACCACGACCGTCCGAGGGTGTGCGACGGCGAACACCGCGTGCTCCAGCGCGGGCAGCCGTTCCGGCTCCAGATGTTCGATGACCTCCATCAGCACCGCCGCGTCGTACCCGGCCAGCGACGGGTCGGCGTAGGTCAGCGCGGACTGGCGCAGCCTGATCCGGTCGCGGGCGTGCTCCGGCAGCCGGTCCAGCTTGAGCCGCCGTTCGGCCGCGTCCAGCGCGCGGGTGGACACGTCCAGCCCGACGATCTCGGTGAAGGACGGTTCGGCCATCAGCACCCGCAACAGCGCGCCACCGCCGCAGCCGAGGTCCAGCACCCGCCGCGCGCCGGCCGCCCGCAGTGCGGCCAGCACGCTGCCCTGGCGCTGCACGGCCAATGGCTGCGGCTGCTCCGGCGCCTCGGTGACCCTCGGCTCGGCGAGCGGATCCTCCACCTCGGCAGTGTTCGGGCCGTCGATCTCGGCCAGTCTGGACAGCGCGTAGCCGATGTAGGGCTTGCGGTGCACCAGGTACCGGCTGGTGATCAGCTCGCGTTCGGGGTGCCCGGCCAGCCAGTTTTCGCCGGCCCGCAGCAGCTTGTCCGCCTCGTCCTGGCTGACCCAGTAGTGCTTTCCGCCGTCCAGCGCGGGCAGCAGCACGTAGAGCTGGCGCAGCGCGTCGGCGAGCCGCAACTTGCCGGTCAGGGTGAGATCGAGGTAGCGGGACTCGCCCCAGTCCGGGAACTCCGGGTCCAGCGGCGCCGGGGTACCGGACACCTGCCAGCCGAGCGGTTCGAACAGCCGCCTGGTCAGGTCGAGCCCGCCGCTCGCGGACAGCGCCGGCACCCGGATCCGCAACGGGATCGCGCTCTCGGCCAGCTCCGGCCGCTGCTGGCACCGGCCGGTCATCGCGGTGCTGTAGACCGCGCGCAACGCGACCGCGAGCTGCGAGCCGGCGGCGTAGGGCCGGTCGTTGACGTACTGGGTGAGGCCGTCGGGCTGGCCGTTCCGCTTGCGCACCAAGGCGATCGGGTCGATCTCCACCAGCAGCGCCGCCGTGCACTCCGCCTCGCCGGCACGCGGGTAGAACACGTGCGCGGTACCGGCCGAGAGCTCGAAGCGCTGCGCTTTCTCCGGATGCTTGTGCAGCAGGAAGCCGAGGTCGGTGGCGGGCTGGTGGGTGGTGGTGATCGTCAGTAGCACGGCGCCCAGTTTGCCGCACGGACATCCCGGGCACAGGTTCTTTTCCCGTGCCACCCTGGTGGCATGCGCAACCGACTTGCCGACGCGACCAGCCCGTACCTGCTGCAGCACGCGGACAACCCGGTCGACTGGTGGCCGTGGGGCCCGGCGGCGCTCGCCGAGGCCAAGCGGCGCGACGTGCCGATCCTGCTTTCCGTCGGGTACGCGGCCTGCCACTGGTGCCACGTGATGGCGCACGAGTCGTTCGAGGACCCGCGGATCGCGGAGATCATGAACACCAACTTCGTGAACATCAAGGTGGACCGCGAGGAGCGCCCGGACATCGACGCGGTCTACATGACCGCCACCCAGGCGATGACCGGCCAGGGCGGCTGGCCGATGACCTGCCTGCTCACCCCGGACGGCGAGCCGTTCCACTGCGGCACCTACTACCCGCCGTCCCCGCGGCCGGGCATGCCCTCCTTCGAGGCGTTGCTGGACGCGGTGATCCAGGCGTGGCGGGAGCGGCGCGACGAGCTGACCGAGGCCGCCGGGCGGATCGTCGCCGAGCTGGCCAAGCAGACCGGGCCGCTCCAGGAGACGGCGGTGGACGAGGAGGCGCTGGCGGCCGCGGTATCGCGGCTGCACACCGAGATGGACGCGGTGAACGGCGGGTTCGGTGCCGCGCCGAAGTTCCCGCCGTCCATGGTGCTGGAGTTCCTGCTGCGCCACCACGAGCGGACCGGTTCCGCCGAAGCGCTGTCCATTGTGGAGAAGACGGCGGACGCGATGGGCCGCGGCGGGCTCTTCGACCACGTCGCCGGCGGGTTCTCGCGGTACTCGGTGGACGCCGAATGGGCCGTGCCGCACTTCGAGAAGATGTTGTACGACAACGCTTTGCTGCTCCGGTTCTATGCGCATCTTGCCCGGCGCACCGGTGCCGAGTTCGCGTCGTGGACGGCCGACCGGACCGGGGGCTTCCTGATCGGGCACATGCTGACCGGTGCGGGCGCCTTCTGCGCGTCGCTGGACGCCGACACCGAAGGCGTGGAGGGCCTGACCTACGTGTGGACTCCGGTCGAGCTCCGTCGCGCGCTCGAACCGGAGGACGCCGAGTGGGCGATCGAGCTGTTCTCCGTGACCGAGCAGGGCAACTTCGAGGCGGGCACCTCGACCTTGCGGCTCGCCCGCTGGCCATCGGAGGACAGGGAACGCTACGAGCGGGTGCGCGTCGGCCTGCTGGAGGCCAGGGGCGACCGGCCGCAGCCAGCCCGCGACGAAAAGGTGATCACCGCCTGGAACGGCCTTGCCATCGCCGCGCTGGCCGAGGCCGGGGTGGCGATGGACCGGGACTGGTGGGTGCTCGCGGCCAAGCAGGCGGCCGGGTTCATGGTCGAGACGCATCTGGTGGACGGCAGGCTGCGCCGCAGCTCGCGGGACGGCGTGGTCGGTTCGGCGGCCGGGGTGCTGGAGGACTACGCGTGTCTGGCGGACGGCCTGCTCGCGGTGCACCAGGCGACTGGCGAGCCGCGCTGGCTGGACGAGGCGACTGCGCTGCTCGACACCGCGCTGGAGCGGTTCAGGGTGGACGGCGTGCCGGGGGCGTTCCACGACACCGCCGACGACGCCGAGGTGCTGGTGGCCCGGCCCGCCGACCCCGGCGACAACGCCAGCCCGTCCGGGGCTTCGGCGCTGGCCGGTGCGCTGCTCGCCGCCTCGGCGCTGGCCGGGCCGGAGCGCGCGGCCCGGTACCGCGACGAGGCCGAGCAGGCGGTGCGGCGGGCCGGTGCGCTGGCCACCAGGGTGCCGCGGTTCGCCGGGCACTGGCTGACCGTGGCCGAGGCCCTGCGGAACGGTCCGGTGCAGGTGGCCGTGGTCGGCCAGGACGAGCAGGCGCGCACCGGGCTGTGGTCGCTGGCCGCCCGCGAGGTGCCCGGCGGTGCGGTGGTGCTGGCCGGGGCGCCGGACGCGGCCGGGGTGCCGCTGCTCGCCGACCGGCCGCTCGTCGACGGTGAAGCGGCCGCGTATGTGTGCCGTGGCTACGTCTGCGACCGCCCCGTCACCACCGCTGAGGAGCTTTCCGCCGCCCTTGCTCAGTAGAGCCCAACGTGACGTTTGGCTCGTTCTATTGGCCAAACGTCACGTTGGGCCGGTTCCGCTGGCGGCGAACGCTCGTCCCCGGCGACCGGATCGGCGTAGGGTTTGTAGTGACGTAATCATGTAATCGTCGATGGAGGCGGGCATGTTCACGCACTGCGAATGGAGGGGTCAGATGGGACGCGGTGGCTGGCGCGGCGGCAGAGGCGGCTGGCAGCAGGGCGAGGTGCCGTCCGCGGACGACGCCCCCGCCTGGATCGGCGGCAGGCTCCCGGACGAGTGGTTCACCGGTGCGCCGGAGGTGGTGATCGACCGCGAAGAGATCCTGATCGTGGGCGAGCTGCCGGCGCTGACCGAGGAGCAGACCGACGACGCGGCCCGTGCCGCGGCGGAGTCGGGCCGGATCAGCCGGTTCCGCGAGGAGACCAGGGACGACCGGATCGAGATCGCCCGTCAGATCGAGCACCGCTACCAGCGCAAGGTGGCCTGGGGTGCCAAGCTCGGCGGCAGCAAGGAGCTGTTCACCACGCTGTCCGCGCCGGTGATGACCAGGCTGCGCCAGCCGGAGCGGCTGGTGCTGGACACACTGGTCGACTCCGGGGTGGCCAGGTCGCGGTCCGAAGCGCTGGCCTGGGCCGTCCGGCTGGTCGGGCAGCACGCCGACGAATGGCTCGGTGAGCTGCGCGAGGCGATGTCCAAGGTGGACGATCTGCGGTCGAAGGGCCCGGACCTGGGCTGAAGCTTGTGCTGCGGCGTCGGCGTCGGTGAGAGACGCTGAGCGCATGGATCTTCCGGAGATTCCCGCCAAGGTCGGCCCAGCGGCGCTGACGTCCGTACTGGACGGCCGCTGGGCCGAACTGCGCCGCTCGGTGCGCACCGAGATGTCCGGCACCCGGTTCCGGGACGGCATCGAGCTCGACGTCGAGCAGCACCGCGCCCAGGTGCTGGAGCAGCTGCACGAGCTGGCCAAGAGCGACCGGCCGAGGCTGGGTTTCGCCAGGGCGTACGGCGGAGCCGACGACATCGGCGGTTCGGTGATGTCCTTCGAGATGCTCGGTTTCGGCGATCTGTCGCTGATGGTCAAGGCCGGCGTCCAATGGGGTCTGTTCGGCGGCGCGGTGCAGCTGCTCGGCACGGCGAAGCACCACGAGCGCTACCTCCGGCCGATCATGGACCTGGAGCTGCCCGGCTGTTTCGCGATGACGGAGTCCGGGCACGGCTCGGATGTGCAGCACCTGCGCACCACCGCCAGCTACGACCCGGCGACGGCCGAGTTCGTGATCGACACCCCGCATCCGGCGGCGCGCAAGGACTACATCGGCAACGCGGCACGGGACGGCCGGATGGCCGCGGTGTTCGCCCAGCTCGTCACCGGCGGCGAGCGGCGCGGGGTGCACGCCTTCCTGGTGCCGATCCGGCACGACGACGGCAGCCCGATGCCGGGCGTGCTGATCGAGGACTGCGGGCGTAAGGCCGGGCTGAACGGGGTGGACAACGGCAGGCTGACCTTCTCCCAGGTGCGCGTGCCGCGTGATGCGCTGCTGGACAGGTACGGCCAGGTCGCCGAGGACGGCACTTACACCAGTTCGATCGAGAGCGACGGGCGGCGCTTCTTCACCATGCTCGGCACGCTGATCCGCGGCCGGGTCAGCGTGGCCGGCAGCGCGGGCAGCGCGACCAAACGCGCGCTCACCATCGCCGTCCGCTACGGCGAGATCCGCCGCCAGTTCAACCGGCCCGGCGATCCGGATGAGGTGCTGCTGCTGGACTACCGCGCGCACCAGCGCAAGCTGCTGCCCGCGCTGGCCACCAGCTACGCGCTGCACTTCGCGCAGGAGGAGCTCGTCGCCACGCTGCACGACATCCAGGGCAGCAAGGACGTCGAAGAGGAGCGGCAGCGGGAGCTGGAGTCGCGCGCCGCCGGGATCAAGGCGGTGTCCACCTGGCACGCCACGCGGACGATCCAGGCCGCGCGGGAGGCATGCGGCGGCGCGGGCTACCTCGCGGAGAACCTGTTGCCCTCGCTCAAGGCGGACACCGACGTGTTCACCACTTTCGAGGGTGACAACACGGTGCTGCTCCAGCTGGTCGCCAAGGGCCTGCTGACCAGTTACAAGGACCATTTCGAGGACCTCAGCCCGCTCGCCACCGCGAAGTTCGCGGCCGAGCAGTTCATGGGCGTGGTGATCGAGCGGACCGCCGCGCGCAAGCTGATCGAGCGGCTGGTGGATGCCAGTCCCGGCCGCGACGACGAAGACGCGCTGTTCGACCGCGGCTGGCAGGTGAAGCTGTTCGAGGACCGCGAAGAGCACGTGCTCGACGGTGTGGCGCGTCGCCTGCGCCGGGCCGCTTCGAGTTCGGACGACGCCTTCAGTGTCTTCAGTGTCTTCAATGACGCACAGGACCATGTGCTGCGGGCCGGCCGCGCGCATGTGGACCGGGTGGTGCTGGAGGCTTTTGTGGCGGCCATCGACCGGTGCGCCGACCAGGACGCGAAACTGCTGCTGGATCGGCTGTGCGACCTCTACGTGCTGTCGAACATCGAGGCCGACCGGGCGTGGTTCCTCGAGCACGGCCGGCTCACCTCAGCCAGGTCGAAAGCCGTGGTGTCCGCGGTGAATGAGCTGTGCGCGCAGCTGCGCCCGCACGCCCGAACGCTGGTCGACGCGTTCGCCATACCCGAGCAGTTCCTGGCCGCGCCGATCGTGGCCGGCGAGGAGCAGCGCCGCCAGGACGCCCAGCGCGCCCACGAGGCCACGCCGGAGTGATCAGGAGACGTGGCCGGTGACTTTGCTGGGGGTCACGCGGACGGTTACCCGGACGGCGCCGGGCGCGTCCTCCCCGGCGGGTTTGCCGTCGTACTTCCAGGACAGGCGTTCGTCGAGTTCGCGGCCGCCGCCCTCGATCGTCGCGGTGCCGCGGATTTCGGTGTACTCCTCCGGGTTCTCGCGGGCCATGATGGTCACGCTGACCCTGGGGTCGCGGCGGATGTTGCGTTCCTTCAGCCGCCCGGCGACGGTGGAGAACAGCAGGTCGTCACCGTCGCGGCCGACCCACATCGCGGAGGTCTGGGGGCTGCCGTCGGCGTTGACGGTGGCCAGGGTGGCGTAGTTCGGGTCGTCCAGCAGCTTGCGGACGGCGTCGCTCAGCGAGATTCCCATCCGATCAACCTAGCGCAGACGTGTTATTCATACTATTAAATATTGGTTTACGGCCGCCAAATGTAACGCTTTCCAGTCCGTCTGCCGACATATCTTCGTGTGGCACAACTTCGGATTCCAGGAGAATCCTTATCAGACCGAGCCGATGCCGGCTACCGAGGAGGGCAACGAGCTGCTGGTCGGCCGGGAGGAGGAGATCAAGAAGCTCGAGGTCCGGGTGGCCGAGTGCGGAAACCATGTGACCATTGAAGGAGACAACGGGGTCGGCAAGACCAGCCTGCTGTCCGTGGTGGCCTACCGGCTGCGGTCCTCCAGTGAGGCGGGCGAATCGCCGCAGCTTTTCCTTCCGCTGTGCGAAGTATTCCAGCTGAATCCCGAAGATTCGGTAGATGAGTTCGTGAAGAAGGTGTATTACCAGATCGCCAGCACCATCGACAAGGAGTATCCGGTCCTTCGCCGGTACGCGCATCGGGTACCGGATATCGCGGACGTGCGGAGCTGGCTGCGCGCCCCGCTGCTGCACAGCACCGGGACCAACGTGAGCGCGCTGGGTTTCGGTGCCGGGGGCAGCAGGGGGCGGTCGGTGAACTCCTCGGCCGGATTCGCCGATTCCGGTTTCAAGGCGACCATCGACGAATGGCTGCCGCAGTTGTTCCCGACGAACCAGAGCGGCGGTTTCGTCGGCGTGATAGACAATCTCGAACTGCTGGAAACCACCCAGAACGCGCGCCGGCTGCTGGAAGGTTTGCGCGACCCGCTGCTGAACCGGCGCGGTCTTCGCTGGATCCTGTGCGGTGCCCGCGGGATAGTCCGGACCGCGGTGTCCTCCCAGCGTCTGGAGGGCAGGCTGGCCGAGCCGCTGGAGATCAGGCCCATTTCGGACGGTTATGTCTCCGCCGCGATCGAGCGGCGAATAGAGCGCTACCGCGTCGACGAGAACGCGGTGGCGCCGCTGGGACCCGAATCGTTCCAATACCTCTACGACGTGCTCAACTGCAATCTGCGGAACGCGTTCAAGTACGCCCGCGACTTTTCCTTCTGGCTACTCGAAGAAGGCACCCTGTCGGGTGACGCGAGTGAGTACGACGGGTATTTCCGGGCCTGGCTGGCCGAACAGGCCGACCGGCACAACGAGCAGACCGATCTGACCAAGCGTGCCTGGCAGGTTTTCGATGATCTGGCATCCGGTCGCGGCTGGTGCTCACCAGGTGATTTCGAAGAGTTCGGCTTCAACTCCATGCCGCGGATGCGTACCCACATCAAGGCGCTGGAGCAGGAGAATCTCGTTTTCACGTCGCTCAACGACGAATCCGACAAGCGCCGGAAGACCATCTGCATGACACCGCGGGGCTGGCTGGTGCGCTATTCCCGAAGCGGGTACGAACTGCCTTAGGCCGCCGTCAGGCAGCGACGGTCAGTGGGAAGGTGACCCGGGTGAGTTCTTCGGAGACCGCCCACAGCCGCTTGGCGTCCTCCGGGTCGCTGGCCGCGAAGGTGCGGCTGACCAGTGTCGGGCCGCCGCGCATCTCGCCGATGCCGTCCGGGCCGAGGTAGCTGGCACCGGGCAGATCCTGGGTCGCGGCGTACAGCGTCGGTAGCGCCCCTGCCTTGCTGTCCTGCGCGAACAGCTTGTTCGCGAGCGGCGCGAAGGCGTTGACCACCCGGCTGCCGCTGTGGCTCTGCAGGTTGGTCGCGGCCCAGCCGGGATGCGCGGCGAACGCGCGCACGGTGGAACCCGACGCGGTGAGGCGGCGCTGGAGTTCCAGGGTGAACAGCAGGTTCGCCAGCTTGGACTGGCCGTAGGCGCGGACGCGGCCGTACTCGCCGGTCAGGTTCAGGTTGCCGAAGTGGATCCGTCCCGCGCGGTGGGCGCCGGAGGACACGGTGACCACGCGATCGGTCACGTGCGGCAGCAGCAGGTTGGTCAGCGCGAAGTGACCGAGATGGTTCGTGCCGAACTGCAGCTCGAAGCCGTCCTTGGTCTGCGCCTCCGGGACCGCCATCACCCCGGCGTTGTTGATCAGCAGGTCCAGATCGCCTGCCCAGTCCCCGGCGAACTCGCGTACGGAGGACAGGTCGGCGAGGTCGAGCCGACGGACTTCGGTGCTGCCGTCGATGGTCTTCGCCGCCGCGTGGCCGCGGTCGAGGTCGCGCACGGCGAGCACGACATGCGCTCCGGCGGCCGCGAGCGCCTCCGTGGTGGCGATGCCGAGTCCGCTGTTGGCGCCGGTGACGACCGCGGTGCGGCCGTGGAGATCGGGCAGGTCGGTTGCGTTCCAGTTCGTCATGGCCGCCAATGTAGTCACCGCCTACAAAGTTGTCAACGCCTACAATGATGGCGGCGACTACATGGGTTGTATGCTCCCCGCATGCGTCGTTACCACCACGGAGACCTGCGTGCCGCGTTGCTCGCCCGCGCGGAGCAGACACTGCGGGAGAAGGGTGCCGACGCACTGTCGCTTCGTCAGCTCGCCAAGGATCTCGGCGTGAGCCACGCGGCGCCGAGCCGGCACTTCAAGGACAAGCGGGCGCTGCTCGACGCGCTCGCGCTGACCGGGCTGGACCGGCTCGCCGGCGCGATGGAACGCGCGAACACCGGCCCCGGTGACATCCGCAGCCGGCTACTCGCGCTCGCCAGGGCGTACGTGGACTTCGCGATCGCGGAGCCCGAACTGCTCGAAGTGATGTACACCGGCAAGCACGACCCGCTGGTCTCGGACCAGGTCGTCGCGGCGGGGGAACGGCTGGGGGTGGCGATTCTGCGCCCGATCGTCGAGGCGCAGGAAGCCGGCGAGGTGGTGGCCGGCGACCCGGCGGGCATCGCCATGGTGGCCGCCTCGGCGCTGCACGGGTTCGCTTCGCTGACCGCCAACGGTTCGTTCGAAAAAAATGATGCCCCCGAGTTGCTCGAGGGCATCATCGATCATCTGCTCAGCGGGCTGTCCCCCCGCTGACCGGCGCTACTTCGGCATCGGCGCGTCCAGGAAGGCCGGGATCGCCGGGCGCAGCAGGTCGTCCCGCGACGGCAGGGTGATGTGGGAGGTCGCGGGCAGCACCACCAGCTGGGAGGCGGGCAGGCCCTCCGGGGTGTCGCCCATGACGCCGCCGCCGAGCAGTCGGAACAGCTCCACCGCGTGCTCGGGCCGGACGATGTCGGAGTCACCGATGATCAGCTGCGTCGGTGCCTTGACGCCCCGGACCGCCTCGTCCGGCACGGTCGGCAGGTTGCCGTCCATCTCCTTGACCCGCTCGACCAGCTTGGGGAAGTCCTGCGGGCGCGGCGCGATCCGCAGGTACTCCTGGTGGAACACGCTGCCTTCGAGCATGCTCGGCTCGAGGTCTTTGATCCCGTCCAGCACGCCGGGGTGCAGTCCTTCGGGCTTGGCGGAGACCGAGGCCAGCACCAGCTTGCGGGTCAGTTCGGGGTGCCGGATGCCGAGTTCCAGCGCGATCCCGGCGCCCATGCTGTATCCGAAGAAGTCCGCGTTGGTGACGCCGATCTTGCCCAGCAGGGCGGCGGTGTCCTCGGCCATCGTGGACATCCGCAGCGGCCGGTCGATGTCCGCGGTGTGGCCGTGCGCCTGCTGCTCGACCGAGATGACCCGGCGATGCTTCGACAGGAACGGGATCAGCTCGCCGAAGGAGGTCCCGGTCGCCGAGAACGCGCCGTGCAGGAGCACCAGCGGTGTGCCGGTGCTCTTGCCGTACTCCTCGTAGTACATGTCCAGCCCGTTGACCGGCACGTAGTGACCGCGCCCCTTGCCGGTCTCCGCCTTCTCGCCGGCCTGCCCGGACCCCACGACCAGCAGCGAGGCGGCGATCATGGCGGCTGCGGTGAACAGTGTCTTCTTCATCTTCGATGTCCCTCCAGAGTGGCCTTTACCCAGGCGTCGATCAGCCACCCCGCAAATCGACACCCCCGCCGACCCTTTTCGCGCCTCTGGTCAGCGGAGGAGGGGGAGGGCGCCGAGGGCGAGCGGGTCGAGGGCGGCGGTGCCGGTTTCGCCGAGCCGCAGCAGCTCGGCCACCATCCGCGGGTCCCAGAACATCCGGATGTGCCGGGCGATGGCGGCCGACGCCTCCTCCGGCGGCCGGTGCCGGAACTGGGCGGCGATCTCGTTGGCCAGCCTGACCTGCGGCGAGCCGGTGTGTGCGGACATGGCCTCAGTCCGCCAGCACCGAGGCAGGCACCTCTTCCTCGGCGAGTCTCGCGCTCGCCGTGGCGCTGAGCAGGCCGACCTGCACGGCGGTCACCTTGTACTCCGGGCAGTTCGTCGCCCAGTCGGAGTTCTCGGTGGTCACCACGTTGGCGCCGGTCACCGGATGGTGGAACGTGGTGTACACGACCCCGACCGGCATCCGGTCCGCGAGCACCGCGCGCAGCGAGGTCTCACCGACCCGGCTGGCCAGCGAGACCAGGTCACCGTCGCGGATCCCGCGCACCTCGGCGTCGTGCGGGTGGATCTCCAGCAGGTCCTCCGGATGCCAGGCGATGTTGCCGGTGCGCCGGGTCTGCGCGCCGACGTTGTACTGGCTCAGGATCCGCCCGGTGGTCAGGATCAGCGGGTACTTGCGGGTGCTGCGCTCCTCGGTGGGCACGAACGCGGTCGGCACGAACCGGCCCTTGCCGCGGGTGAACTCGTCCATGTGCATGGTGGGCGTACCCTCCGGCGCCTCGTCGTTGCACGGCCACTGCACGCTGCCGAGCTTGTCCAACTTCTCGAAGGACACTCCGGCGAAGGTCGGCGTGAGCGCGGCGATCTCGTCCATGATCTCGCGCGGATGCCGGTACGACATCTCATAGCCCATCGCCTGCGCGATTTCGCAGACGATCTCCCATTCGTGCTTACCGGTCTTCGGCGCCATCACCGGCCGGACCCGGTTGATCCGGCGCTCGGCGTTGGTGAAGGTGCCGTCCTTCTCCAGGAACGACGTGCCCGGCAGGAACACGTGCGCGAACTTGGCCGTCTCGTTGAGGAACAGGTCCTGCACCACGCACAGGTCCAGCGCCGCCAGCGCGGCGGTGACGTGCTTGGTGTTCGGGTCGGACTGGGCGATGTCCTCGCCCTGCACGAACAGCGCGCGGAAGGTGCCGTCCACCGCGGCGTCGAACATGTTCGGGATCCGCAGCCCCGGCTCGGGCAGGATCTCCCGCTGCCACAGGCTTTCGAACACCGTCCGCACCGCGTCGTCGGAGACGTGCCGGTAGCCGGGCAGCTCGTGCGGGAACGAGCCCATGTCGCAGGAGCCCTGCACGTTGTTCTGCCCGCGCAGCGGGTTGATGCCGACGCCCTCCCGGCCGATGTTGCCGGTCGCCATGGCCAGGTTCGCCATGCCCATCACCATCGTGGAGCCCTGGCTGTGCTCGGTGACGCCGAGGCCGTAGTAGATCGCCGCGTTGCCGCCGGTCGCGTACAGCCGGGCCACCGCGCGCACGTCCGCCGCGGGCACCCCGGTGATCTCTTCGGTGGCCTCCGGGCTGTTCTCCGGCCGGGCGATGAACTCCGCCCACGCCTCGAAGTCCTCGCAGCGGTCGTCCACAAAGGACTGGTCGACCAGTCCCTCGGTGACCACCACGTGCGCCATCGCGTTCACGATCGCCACGTTGGTGCCGGGCGCGAGCTGCAGGTGGTACTCGGCCTCGACGTGCGGCGAGCGCACCAGGTCGATCCGGCGCGGGTCGACGACCACCAGCTTGGCGCCCTCACGCAGCCTGCGCTTCATCCGCGAGGCGAACACCGGGTGCCCGTCGGTCGGGTTCGCGCCGATCACCACGATCACGTCGCTCTTGGCCACCGACCGGAAGTCCTGCGTGCCGGCCGACTCGCCGAAGGTCTGCTTCAGCCCGTACCCGGTCGGCGAGTGGCAGACCCTGGCGCAGGTGTCCACGTTGTTGTTGCCGAATGCCGTGCGCACCATCTTCTGCACCACGAAGACCTCTTCGTTGGTGCAGCGCGAGGAGGTGATCCCGCCGATGGCGCCGACGCCGTGCTCGGCCTGGACGCTCCGCATCTTCTCGGCCACGTAGCCGATCGCGGTGTCCCAGTCGACCTCGCGCCACTCGTCGGTGATCCGCTCCCGGATCATCGGGCTGAGCTGGCGGTCCGGATGGCTGGCGTAGCCGAAGGCGAACCGGCCCTTGACACAGGAGTGGCCCTCGTTGGCCCCGCCGTCCTTGTACGGCACCATCCGGACCACTTCGTCGCCGCGCATCTCGGCCTTGAAAGAGCAGCCGACGCCGCAGTACGCGCAGGTGGTGAGCACGCTGCGGTTCGGCATCCCGAGGTCCACCACCGACTTCTCCTGAAGGGTGGCCGTCGGGCAGGCCTGCACGCAGGCGCCGCAGGAGACGCAGTCGGAGTCCATAAAGGACACACCGCCGGCGGACACCTTGGACTCGAAGCCGCGGCCCTCGATGGTCAGCGCGAAGGTGCCCTGCACCTCGTCGCAGGCCCGGACGCAGCGCGAGCAGGCGATGCACTTGGACGCTTCGAAGTCGAAGTAGGGGTTGCTGTGGTCGGTCTCGAGGTCGAGGTGGTTCTCGCCCTCGTAGCCGTAGCGCACCTGCCGCAGGCCGACCACGCCGGACATGTCCTGCAGCTCGCAGTCACCGTTGGCGGAGCAGGTGAGGCAGTCCAGCGGGTGGTCGGAGATGTAGAGCTCCATGACCCCCTGACGCAGCTTCGCCAGCTTCGGCGTCTGCGTGCGGACCTTCATGCCGTCGGCGACCGGGGTGGTGCAGGACGCCGGGGTGCCGCGGCGGCCGTCGATCTCGACCAGGCACAGCCGGCAGGACCCGAACGCCTCCAGGCTATCGGTGGCGCACAGCTTGGGGATGTCGATGCCGCTCAGCGCCGCCGCGCGCATCACGGACGTGCCTTCGGGCACCGTGACCGGCAGGCCGTCCACCTCCACCGCGATGGTCGCCGGGCCTGGCTTGGCCGGAGTGCCGAGATCGGGTTCCTTGAACAGGGTCATGAGGTCTTCTCCTCGCTTCGACCTGGTGTCCGGGCGGTGAAGTCGTCCGGGAAGTACTGGAGTGCGCTGCGCACCGGGTTGGGGGTCAGCCCGCCCATCGCGCACAGCGACCCGTCGGTCATCAGCTCGCAGAGATCGCCGAGGATGGCCAGGTTTCCGTCGGGATCCTCACCGGCCACGATGCGATCGATCGTCTCCACCCCGCGTACCGAGCCGACCCGGCACGGGGTGCACTTGCCGCAGGACTCCTCCGCGCAGAACTCCATCGCGAACCGCGCCATCGCGGCCATGTCCACGGTGTCGTCGAAGACCACCACCCCACCGTGCCCGAGCATCGCGCCGGCCGCGGTGAACGCCTCGTAGTCCATCGGCAGGTCCAGCTTGTCCGCCGGCAGGTACGCGCCGAGCGGCCCGCCGACCTGCACCGCGCGCACCGGCCTGCCGGACAGCGTGCCGCCGCCGTAGTTGTGCACCAGCTCGGCGAGCGAGATGCCGAAGGCGGTCTCGAACACGCCGCCGCGCGCGATGTTGCCGGTCAGCTGGAAGATCTGGGTGCCGCGCGAGCGTTCCACGCCGAGGTCGGCGTATGCCTTCGCGCCGTCCGCGAGGATCGCCGGTACCGAGCCGAGGGTGAGCACGTTGTTCACCACGGTCGGCTTGCCGAACAGGCCGGTGATCGCCGGGATCGGCGGCTTGGACCGCACCATGCCGCGCTTGCCCTCCAGGCTGTCCAGCATGGAGGTCTCTTCGCCGCAGATGTAGGCGCCGGCGCCGACCCGTACGTGCAGCTCGAACTCGAGCCCGCTGCCGAGGATGTCCTTGCCGAGCCAGTCCTGCGCGTGCGCGATGTCGATGGCCCGGCGCATCGTGTCGACCGCGTCCGGGTATTCGGAGCGGATGTAGAGGTAGCCCTCGGTGGCACCGACCGCCAGCGCGGCGATGGTCATGCCCTCGATCAGGCAGAACGGGTCGCCCTCCATCAGCATCCGGTCGGCGAAGGTGCCGCTGTCGCCTTCGTCGGCGTTGCAGCAGATGAACTTCAGCTCGCCCGGGGTGTCGGCGACGGTCTTCCACTTGATGCCGGCCGGGAAGCCGGCGCCGCCGCGGCCGCGCAGGCCGGATTCGGTGACCTCGGCGACCACCGCCGCCGGGCCCAGCTCCAGCGCCTTGCCGAGTCCCGCCATTCCGCCGTAGGTGACGTAGTCGGTCGGGGAGAGCGGGTCGGTGATGCCGACCCTGGCGAAGCAGATCCGGTTCTGTTCGCTCATCCAGGGCAGGTCTTCCACCCGGCCGAGGCGCAGCTCGTGCTCGCCGCCGTCGAGCATGCCCTTTTCGATCAGCTCGCCCACTTTGTCCTCGGTGACCGGCCCGTAGCCGATCCGGCCGAGCTCGGTGACCACTTCGACCAGCGGTTCCAGCCAGAGCATGCCGCGCGTTCCATTGCGCACGATGCGAACCGGACGTCCGGCTGCCGCCGCTTCGCGCCCGATGGCGGCGGCGACCTCGTCCGCACCGACCGAGCGAGCGGCCGAATCGCGCGGCACGTACACCGTGATGGGCTCGGTCATGCCTTCCCCGTTTCTGCCTCGATGATGGCGTCGAGGCGGGTTTCGTCGAGCCGCCCGTATAGCTTTCCGTTGATCTGCCCGGCGGGCCCGAGCGCGCAGTTGCCGAGGCAGAAGACCTGGTCGAGGGTCAGCGCGCCGTCCGCGCTGGTCTGCCCGACCTTGGTGTGCCATACCTGCTGGGCGTGCTCGACGAGCCGCTCGGCGCCCACCGACTGGCAGGCTTCGGCGCGGCAGAGTTTCACGGTGGTGCGGCCGGCCGGCTCGGACCGGAAGTCGGTGTAGAAGCTGACCACGCCGTGCACGTCGGCGCGGGAGATGTTCAGCTCGGTGGCCAGCACCGGCACCATCGCCTGGTCGATGTAGCCGAACTCGGCCTGGATACCGTGCAGGATCGGCATCAGCGCGCCCCGGTCGCCACGGTGGGTCTCGACCACCGCCCGCACCCGATCGGCCATCGACATGCCGGCACTGTCGACCGTCATCTCTCGTCTCCACTCCGCCGAACCCAAACTGTATACCGCGCATACGGTATACACAACTCTAACTCTCGCCCTACCCAGGCAACAGCCCCACCCCGAAATCTACGTTCCCCCACACCCCCCTGTCGACCCACAATCTCCCCCCTGAGCTGCGACTACACCCTCCCTCCGCCCCTCGCGCGTGTCCCACCTTCGTACCCTGCGAGTTCCGCCTTCCACCCCCGCGAGTCCCACCTTCCCGCTGCGCGAGTCCCCTCCTCCACACGGCGAGTTGACCATTCCCGTCGGCGAGTTTGCCGCTTCCGTCGGCGGGTTGGAGGGGGCGAATGTGGGACTCGCCGGCGCGGAACGTGGGACTCGCGGGGCTGGAGTGTGGAACTCGCGGCGGTGACCGCCTATCTGTTCGCGCCTCAGGGCCACTTCGGGGGCTTGGCCGTGCTCCAGACGGCGCCGAAGCTCTCCGCGTAGGTTTCGAAGAGGTCGCCGCCGGTGAGCCGCCGTAAGTGCAGCAGCGGTGCGTGCGCGGCCATGAGTCCGTACACGTGCGTGTTGACCAGCATTTCGTCGTCGAACCTGTAGATCGAGTTGTACAAGGTCGCCGTATGGCAACGAATCTCGATGCCCGGTTCATCTGCCAAAGCACGGTAGAACGTGAGCGCGCTTCGCACCTTGGCCGCGAGGGTGGTCTTGCCGATGCCCTCTTCGATGCTGCGCCGGGTGACCTCACGGCTGCCAGGATCGCCGACCATGATGCGAATTTTGACTTCCTGGTGGGCTTTCTGTCGCAGCCGCTTGATGAGTGACGGGTCGTAGGTGAGGAAGGTTGCCGAGTACACCAGGATTTCCAGCCGATTCTCGGCTTGGTCGATGAGCCGGCTCCACAGCTCATAGGGCGCGGAGTGCCGGTGAGGGTAGATCTTGACCACTTCGGAGCCGCCGATTTCCGCTTTGCGCTCGGGCGGTACCGCGTCCGGCCATAGATAGTTCTCGGGTTCGCGCACCAATGCCGCGATGGTATGCCGGTGGCGCGGATAGGGAATCCGGCCCTTGGTAATCCAGCGCTCGACGGTCTTGCGATCGACGGCGGTCGCGTCGGCCAGGTCTTCGAGCTTTAAACCGTTGCGCAGCAAGACATCTCGTAGTCGCTCGTTCGGCATCGGCTGCTCCTGGGGACTTGTTGGGACGGTAGATTTTAACTTCGGACGTCCATATACGTCCCGTCCTGAGGTGTTCGCGTCCGGGTGATTCGACGAGCCTTGGGCGCATGATGGTCGAGCTTGAGTTGGTTCAAGCCTGGGAGTCCGCCTATCGGCAATACACCGCGATGAGCGCGACGGTGAACCGGTTCCCTTCGGTGGATCAGAGGCTGGCGTGGGAAATGGCCGCCGCTTCGGCCGCGGTGGCGTCCGCCTGGCGCGCGCTGGAGTGCGACGGCTTCCACCCGTGGTGGCTCACGGCCGCGGTTCGTTCGGCCGCCGAGGCATTCGAGGGGCAGGCGCAGGATTGGGAGGAACGCGCGCGATGGTGACCGAACCGAAAACGTTGATCGGCGCGCACGCGTATGTCGCCAAGCTGCGTCCGGCTCCGGACGCGCCGTTGGACGACTGGGTTTCCTTCTACCGCAAGAGTTCGAGCGTGTACCGCGCGGTCGCGGAAATCGGCAGGGGCCATCATCACGAGTCGCTTTACTGGGCGGGTCGTGAGGCCCGTTTCGAGCGAGACGTGCGGCAGCGGCTTGGCGCGGGGAAAGGGTGACCTACCCGCCGGACGACCGGGAACTCGGCGACGCGGTGGCGGCGGAGCTGGTGCGGGCGCGGCGTGAGCGCGGACTGTCGCAACGGGAGGTGTGCGCCCTGCTGGGGGACGAGTTTTCGGTGTCTTCGCTCTGCCGCTACGAGCAGGGCAAGCAGGCGATGCGCCTGGAGGACTTCGTCCATCTCTGTGTGGCGCTTAGGGTTTCGCCATCTCTGGTGCTCTACGACGCCTGCGTCAAGGCTTATCACCACACCAACCGCGTCCCGGACGGCTACGTGCGCCTGTCACCGAAGGACGGCACGGTTCTTCAGGTCCACGAATGGCGATGAGCTACTGGAGCGCCTCGGTGGTGGTGCGCGCCAGGTCGGCGAGCTGACGCCGGCGGGCGGCGGGCCAGGACGTGAGTCGCCCGGTGATCGCCGCACTGACCGACTCCCGGAAGCGCTCGACGAGTTCCGTGCCCTGGTCGGTGAGGGACACCCTGGTCACCCGGCGATCGTCGGGATCGGGCCGCCGCCGCACCAGCTCACGGCGTTCCAGCCGGTCGACCAGGCCGGTGATGTTCGTCTTGTCGCAGTGCAACCGGACGGCCAGCTCCCCGTGGGTCATTTCCCGGGGCGCTACCGAGGTGAGCAACTGGGCCTGCTGCGGGGTGAGGTCGAGTTCGCGGCTCGCGGCGGCCCTGATCCCCTCGACCGTGCAGCACAGCTCGAGCATGGCGGCGGCCAGATCCGAGTCCATGTGCCGAGGGTACTTGACAGTCCATGACCTCAACTATTTAGTAGATAGTATCAACTGTTGAGGTCATGGACTAACTGGGGGAATTATGAGCCGGGTCGCGGTCATCACCGGAAGCTCGCGAGGCATCGGCAGGGCCACCGCGCTGCGGCTGGCCGCCGGTGGAGCGGTCGTCATCGTCAACTACCGCACCGAGGAAGCACTGGCGAAGTCCGTGGTCGCCGCCATCGAGGCTGAGGGCGGCCGCGCCACCGCGGTGCGCGCGGACGCCGCCGATCCCGCGCAGCTCCGCATGTTGCTCAGCGCGGCCGAGCAACATTACGGCGGTCTGGACGTGCTGGTGCACAACGCCGCCGGTTTCGTGCGGGGACCGCTGGCCACCGCCACCGATGACGATTACGGGCACGCCTTCTCGATGAACGCCCAAGCCACCTTCGTCGCGCTGCGCGAGGCCGGCCGGTGCATGCGCGATGGCGGCCGGATCGTGTTCATCTCTTCGGCGGCCACCCGCCTCGGCCCGCCCGGCGAAGCCCTTTACGCGGCAAGCAAGGCCGCCGGCGAGCAGCTTGTCCGTACTTTTGCCGCCGAGGTCGGTGCCCGCGGCATCACGGTCAACAGCGTCTTGCCAGGACCGACCAACACCGACGGGTTCGCAGCGGCCTCCGCCCCGGTCGACGAGCTGATCGCGCGAACACCGCTCGGCCGGTTGGGCGAGCCGGAGGATATCGCCGATGTCGTCGGGTTCCTCGCCTCCGACGCGGCCAGGTGGGTGACCGGTCAGAGCATCACCGTCGACGGCGGCCTGTCCTGAAGCGGCGTTTTTGTCGGTGGCGGATGCCATCCTGCTGGGCATGGTGGACAAGCCGCTGAAGGGCAAGGTCGCACTGGTGGCCGGGGCGACCCGTGGCGCGGGGCGCGGTATCGCGGTGCAGCTCGCCGCGGCCGGTGCCACGGTGTACGCCACGGGGCGGACGACCCGGCAGCGGGCGAGCGAGTACGGGCGCCCGGAAACGATCGAAGAGACCGCCGAGCTGGCCGACGCGGCGGGCGGCACCGGCATCGCGGTCGCCGTGGACCACCTCGACCCGGTGCAGGTCGCCGAGCTGGTGGCCAGGATCGACGCGGAGCACGGGCGGCTGGACGTGCTGGTCAACGACATCTGGGGCGGTGAGCTGCTGGTCGGCTGGGACATCCCGGTGTGGGAGCACTCGCTGGAGGATGGCCTCCGGATGCTGCGGCTGGCGGTCGACACCCACCTGATCACCGCCCATCACGCGCTGCCGCTGCTGATCCGCCGCCAGGGTGGCCTGCTGGTCGAGGTCACCGACGGCACCGCGGAGTACAACGCCGAGAACTACCGGCTGAGCGTGTTCTACGACCTCGCCAAGATCGCCCCGATCCGCCTGGCGAAATCGTTTGCGCACGAGCTGCGGCCGCACGGCGGCACCGCGGTCAGCCTCACGCCGGGATGGCTGCGCTCGGAGATGATGCTGGACCACTTCGGCGTCACCGAGGACAACTGGCGCGACGCCTGCGCCAAGGAGCCGCACTTCGCCATCTCCGAAACCCCGCACTTCGTCGGCCGCGCCGTCGCTGCGCTGGCGGCGGACCCCGACCACGCCCGCTGGACGAGCACGTCACTGTCCAGCGGCGGTCTCGCCAAGGAGTACGGCTTCACCGACCTCGACGGCTCAGCCCCCGACTGCTGGCGCTACCTGGTCGAGGTACAGGACCCCGGCCGTCCCGCCGACACCACCGGCTACCGCTAGGGGTACATGGCGAGCCAGATCGCGATGAACTGATCACCGGTGATCACTGACCTGCCGAAGATCGCCAAAAATCCTGCCCGAGCTGCGCTTATGCCTCCTGGCAGTTCTCGCCGATTCTCGTCCCTGCCCGACCTCAGACGGCCTGGAGACGGCCTGAGCCCGACCGTCCAGACCCCTCCATCTTCCCGACACACAGCCCAGAACGCGGTCGGTGGTGCCGGGTCAAGGCACGCTTTCCCGCCTTGACGCGGTGCTGCCGGCCGTTGTCATGCTCGGCTGTCGGGACAGGTGGGTCACTGCTTGTAACAGCGATCTTGACGCATGCGACTCCTAGTCACTGACGCTTCGCTGAGGAGGCCGCCATGGCCGATGGTGATCTACGAGTCCGTCAGCGGCGGCGCGCTCACCTGACCGGCGGCTGCGGTGGGCCGCACCGGGCGGCCGGTGGGCAGAGCGGAGCGGGAGCCCATCCGTGCCGCCATGGATGCGGCCCGCCGTACGCGAGGCGAGACAGCGCGCCGCCGCTGGCGGCGCGCCTTGATCCCATAGAGCCAAATTCGGCAGAACCAACAAACAAAAACTTTGCACCTAAGGAAACTTCATGAAGGCAACGTTTCATGGATACTTGCCATTGCAGTCAGACGAGTACGATGCGCTCTTTAGTGAAGGGATTGTAGTTCTTGATACAAATGCACTATTGAACCTATATAGGTACACTCCGAAGTCTCGCAGAGAGCTACTTAATGGTTTGGAGGTAATATCCAAGCAGCTCTGGCTTCCTCATCAGGTCGGGCTGGAGTTCCATCGCAGGAGGATTGACATAATTAGAGAGCAGCAATCGTTCTACAATAAGATCGAAAAGATTATCCTGAGTTCAGCAGATGGGATCCGATCACAGATAGAAACCCTATCAATAAACCCATTTGTTGACATCAAGAGTACGGCGGCTCGTATCGATAAGTTTTTTCGCGAACTTGAATCCGGGCTGCGCAATGAGTTTGAAGAAAGCCTAAAAGAGTATGGAATTAGCCCACGGGCCGACCCGGTGATTGAGGAGTTAATGTCGTTATATGATGGCAAGGTTGGAGATTCATTTTCGAATGAAGAGTGGGACGAGATTCGCAAGGATGCGGATCGCAGATATGATAGCGAAATCCCTCCCGGGTTTCGAGACAAACATAAAACAGACGAGGATGCAAAGTATGGAGACTTTGTAATCTGGAAGCAGATGTTGAATTATGCCTCCCAGCAGGCGAGACCTATTCTGTTTGTCACCGACGACAACAAGGAAGATTGGTGGTGGAAGTCTAAGGGGCAGACGCTGGGGCCTCATCCAGTCTTGCGCGAGGAGTTTCGCAATCATACCGGCAAGACTTTCTATGCCTACCGAACTCAGGTATTTGTTGAAAAACTTAAGGAGCGAACCGAAGGCAAGGTTTCGGCCGATACCTTGAATGAGGTAAAGCTAATAAGTGAGAAGCAAGATAGGTATAGAGAGGAGCGAGAGAACGAGCGCCTACTTCGAGAAGAAAGTTTGCCTATAGCTAAGGAAGTCGAGGAGAGGCGGCCGGTGAAGAATGAGTCGATTAGTAAAACTCGAGCGCTTTATCGGCCACGCTTCAACACTGTTGGCGATTTGAGGAAAATAACCCGTAGCCTTGAAAGAGAAAGAGAACTCAAGGCTGCCGAACTCGATATGGCAAGGCGTCGACTTTCCGCTATGGCCAACGATCGAAAAATATATCTAACGGACTCGGTAGAATCAATAGATGAAGATGTACTAGCTGCCCCTTTGCTTGAGTTCACTAATGCGGTTGCCGAAATGGAGCAAGCGAATAAGGATTACAGCAGGGCTAGCGAGCAATACCGCGCAGCGTTGAATGAACAGCGCAGTTTGATGGAAATTGACAAAAGCCGCGAGGGGGAGCGTCATTTCCGAACGCTCGCAGTCGAGGCTGAAGAATTACACACCCTATCAAATAGGCAGATTGCTGATCGACATCGCAAACCTGAATAACGGGTGCGCCACTTGGCAAGCTTATGGACGTGCATGATCCGTCGACGATCGAATGAGAGGCGTTGCATCGCTATCGAACGGCTACGAGTTGGGCAAGTTTCGTTATGATGGCATCGGCGCCCGCGCCGGTAAGTTTGATCTCCTTATCGGGCTTGTTGGCGTAGCCGATGGCGGGCATGTCAATTGCATGCGCGGCGTCGATATCTGTGGTGGAATCCCCCAGGTAGACGCATTCCGTCGACGGTCTACGAAGATGGTTCACCGCTTGTCTAAGGAGAGAAGGGTTCGGTTTAAGCAGTTCGGGGTCAGGGCTGGTGCGGGCCGAGACATAGTCGGCGAGGCTGCGGAGTTCATAGAAATCTAGGTATGCCTCAATGGATTGTGTCGAGTTGTTGCTCACGATCGCTAGGGCTCTGCCGGACTCGTGCCATGCCGCCATGAGGTCGTGAGCGCCGGGAGTGGGTTCGGCGGTGACGATGGCTTCGACTTCGTGGGCAGTGAATGCAGCTTCGACGTAGCGGGCCTCGTCGGCTCCGAGGATGGCCGCGTACCGGAGTATTTCGAAAGGGTCAGTTACCGTTGCAATGTCGTGCGGGAGGTTGTGATGCCCGCCGTCTGCCAGGATGGTGCGAAGTTGATCGGCGACGACGGGTGCAGGGAAGCCGGAGAAGACCGCGCAGACCGGTCCGTCGAAATCAAGCAGGAGAGCGTGAGCGCGGGCCAGCAGGTCGCGGGCCGTAGTTTCATCGCCGGCATTCACCGCTGGTACTCCGTGGCGACGCTGGTCCACATGCTGTCGAACCAGGTTTTGGCCTGGTCGACGTACTGGGAGCCGGTGGAGGTGTCGTCGTCGTTGGCGGAGTGGTGGAAGAGGATGGCGTCTTTGCCCATGAGGTCGTACATGGTCTGGGTTTCGCCGCCGAAGGTGATGACGTGCTCGCGGACTGGGTAGAAGCCGAAGAACGCTTCCTCGTCGTTGATCATGTAGAGCTTGAACAGCGGGGCCGCGGGGTGGACGCGGATTTCGGCTTTGGCGTCCTGGACCAGGCCGAGTTCGCCAAGCTCCGTCACGGAGTCGACGATCGCGAGGGTGTGGCGGCGCATGATCTCTTCGGCGCGCTTGCGGAAGGCCGGGCTGTCGGCGTGGTCCTCGACCGTGGAGGGCAGCGACCAGGGCTGACGCGGATCGGGTAGCAGCAGGCGGACGCTGATGGACTCGGGACGTAGACGGCCGATGCGGATCTTGTCCAGCGGTTCGGCGATGACGCCGTGCAGGGTCTCGCCAGAGAAGCCGGCAAAGTCGATGGACACGTGCTGAGCCTCGAAGGCACGTTCGATGTGAGGGCGGAGTCCGACCGGGCGCTCGGTGCGCTCTCGAACGAAGACACCGCTGCCCTGTCGCGAAACGATCAGCCCTTCTTCGCGCAGCTCCCGCAGAGCGTTCTGCACGGTCATGGGAGCGACGTTGTACGCCTTGGCCAACTCTTGCCGCGACGGAAGCTTGTCCCCGGCGGAGAACTTCTTGGTCAGGATCGCAGCTCGTAGAGCGTTCGCGACCTGCACATACGGCGGTCGCGGATCGTCTGGATCGAGCTGCATCAGTACCTCGCCTACTTGTTGGTCTAGCCATCTGCTTCCTGAACTACGCGTAGTAGACAGCTATACCCCATCTTTCCGGCCTCCCCGAAGCTTGTCTAGGCCAGCTAGAGAGCTAGGTCACTTGCCACTTGTTGACTTGTCTAGCCAGGCTAGGTAGCCTGACTGAGTCAGCCACGCTAGGCAGCGCCGATCGAGGCGCCGACAAGCCAGGAGGCAAGAGATGGCAGTGCCACGAGGCACACGATTCGAGGTCGAGCACGAAGCGGTCTTCCCGGACGGGGCGGCCGTGGTCGGCACGGTGACACCGGACATGGAGTACGTGTCGAACGAGGACAAGGCCAGGGGCAAGCAGCCCAAGCAGAAGATCGACGAGCAGACCGGGCTGCTCCAGTGGAAGGTCACGGTTACCGACCCGTCCGCCGAGAAGGACCGGGACAAGTCCGCGACGGTCACCCTGCTGTGCAAGGTTCAGCCGGTGCCCCCGCCGGCCGCGATGGCGGGCTTCGACTTCCGCCCGGTGGTCTTCGAGGGCCTGACCGTTGAGGCCAGGGTCATGGGCGAGAAGTTCAAGTATCAGGGCTGGGTGCTGCGGGCCTCCGACATGCGGGAGCCGAAGAACCTCGCTCCGTCGAAGACGGCATCGAAGCCCGCTGGCGGTCAGAGCGAGCAGAAGACGGCCGCGTGATGGTGGGGCGGCCGTCGCGAGAGGCGGTCGCTCGGTGGAACACCGCTTATGCCGAGCAGACGACCGCGCTGTTCGCCGCGATGCGCTCCGATCCGAGCGACTTGGCGGCAGTGCGGCGTCTTGCCCGGGCCTACCACCTGGTGGCCGAAGCATGGCGGATGTTGTCCGCGGACTTCGCGGCTCCGATGTGGGCGCGGCATGCCGCATCGGTGGCCGCCGAGGAATTCGAAAGACGGGCGCGCATGGAGCGACTGCGCGCGGGGCTCAACGACGGAAAGACTTAGCAATGGTGAGAATGAAGCTCGTCGAGGCGTGGCATGCCGCCTTCGACGAATACGAGACGGTGTCGAAGCAGGCGGCCTGCTCGCGTGAGGTTGATGCGGAGACGGCGCGGAATCTGGCGGTGGCGTGTTCGGCGGTGGCTTCGGCGTGGCGGGAGATCGACAGTGAGGAACTGCCTGCGCGGTGGTCCTCGGTCGCGCTGACCATGGTGGCCGACCGGTTCGAGCAGGACGCGGCCCACTGGGACGGGGTCGCTCAGCAACGGGAGCGGGAGACGGCTACCGGGGGTGCGGCGTGATCAATGTGTCGTGTGCCCCGGGGCCTGCGGCGGCGGTCGGTGCGAAGTGGCACACCGCCGAGCTTCCCACCCTGGTCATGTACCTCGATCCGGAAAGCATCGCGTTCGGGCTGCCATCGATCCCCGGTGGTGAAGAGATGCTGGTGCGGTTCCTGCGGGAGCTTTCCCGCGAGGCGGCGAACCTGGCCACGCAGATGGAGCAGAAGAGGGCCATAGCGGCACGGCAGGCGGTTGACGGGCAGGCGATCGAGGGCGGCCAGCACCGCCTGCGCGGTTCCGGTGAGCCCGGTGCGGCGCGAGATGTCTGGTTCGACCCGACCGACCATTAGCTGGCACGGGGACGGATGCAGGAGTTGACAGGCCCGTCCGTCCCCGTGCCGCCACCCCCACGACCGGTAAAGGAGGTGAGCGTGGTGGCACTCAGGCTACCCGGCTTCCGACAGAAACGGCGCCTGCGGCTGGAATGGCGGCGCTGTCTGCGATGCGGCCAGACCGGGTTCGCCGTGAAAGGCCATCCCAGAGTCTGCGGCCGGTGCCCGAAGAGCGGCCGAACCGCCCTCTAACAACAGTCCAAAGTAGACATTTAACGCACGGTGGGTCGTGTGGCGATGAAGCACGCCCAGATCCGGAAGTTCTTACCCCGTAAGACGCAGAAGCGGTTCCTGGCGTCCAACCTTTCGCCGCTTCTGCGCTGTCCACACCTGACGGAGTAGACAATGGCAACCCTAGACAATGACAAGCGACCACCGCTAGACGGGGTCACCCGAACGCGCTGCCCGAAGTGCAAGCGGTTCGCGAAACTCCTTCCTGGGGACGAAGAGTGCGCCAGGTGCGCGGGTCGTCTCCCGCTGCCGTTCCGCGCTGCTGTGACCACAAAGGACGGTGGTCGGCGATGAACGGGCGTGGTTCTCAGTGGGTTGACCCGGCGCCGTTGGAGGTGTCCCGGCCTCGGCTGCCGTGGTGGACCCTGGCGCCGCGCTGGGTGAAGGTGGTGCTGTCCCCGGTCATCCTGACGTGGCTGGCGTGCTGGCTGCTGTTCCAACTCGGCCGGGTCCTGTTCCGCTATCCGCTGACGCTGGCGGTCGCGGTGCTGGCGGGGTGGGCTGATGCGCGGTTCGGGCATGGGCCGCTGGCGCTCGCCTTGGCCGGCATGGTGACGGGGCTGGCGGCGTGGTGGTGGCTGCACCGTTCCTCGTTTATTCGGGTGGCGCTGCCTCGGGTGCGGACGGAGTACCGCCGGTTCTCGATCTACGCGTGCCAGTGGCGGACGGTGATGCGGCTGTCGGACCTGGTGAAACGGGACCGTGGCAAGGAATACCGGCCTCGGCTGCGGTCGGTGCGGTCGGAGGGCTGGCGTGATCGAGTGCGGGTGAAGATGGTCAAGGGCCAGGCACCCGAGCAGTGGGACCTGCATGCCTCCGGGCTGGCGCACTCGTTCAAGGCCATGGCCTGCCGTGTCCGGGTCCGCAAGCCTGGTCACCTGGAACTGGACTTCGTGCACCGTGATCCGCTGGCCCAGCCGATCTCGGCCCCGGCCTTGGCTGACGAGTCCGCTGCGGTGGATCTGAAGCGGGTCACCGTGGGCAGGCTGGAAAACGGCAAGCCGTGGCGGCTGCGGCTGCTCGGCACTCATGTTCTTGGCGTCGGTGTGTCCGGTGCGGGCAAGGGGTCGCTGCTGTGGTCGGTCGCTCGTGCGCTGGCTCCGGCGGTGAAGTCCGGGCTGGTGCGGCTGTATGGGATCGACCCGAAGGGCGGCATGGAACTCGGCCAGGCGCCCGGGGTGTTCCGCAAGATCGCCTTCGACAACGGGGAAACCGCTGTGGCCCTGCTCGAAGAGATCGCGGCCGAGGTGAAGAACCGCGCCCAGCGGTACCGGGGGTTCCTGCGTGCCTGGACGCCGAAGTCCGGGGACCCGTTCCTGGTCGTGGTGATTGACGAGTTGGCGGACCTGATCGCGTATCAGACCGACAAGAAGCTCAAGGAACGCGCGAACCTCGCCACCCAGGTCATTGCCAGTCAGGGGCGCGCTCCTGGGGTGTGTGTGCTCGGACTGCTGCAAGACCCCCGCAAGGAGGTCATCTCGTTCCGGAACCTGTTCTCCACCCGGGTTGCGATGCGGCTGGACGAGAAGGCTCAGGTGGACATGGTCCTGGGCGACGGTGTCCGGGAACGCGGCGCTGCGGCGCACGAGATCTCCGAATACACCCCCGGTGTGGCGTTCGTGAAGGTCGACGGCAAACGCGAACCCGTACGCGGCCGGGCGTTCCACGTGTCCGATGAGGATTTGGACGAGCTGACCGCCTACGTCACGGGTGTTCCGGTCCACAGGGCAGACGTACTGCCCTTCCCCTCCGAGCGGGACGGAGGTACAGCGGCATGAGCACGCGCTACGACCTGATGCCCTACCTCGACGCGCTCCGGGAGCACCTGAAGCGTCATGACCTTCCGGCCCCAGTGGGGGTGCAGGTGACCACGTGGAAGGAACCGGTCGCGGTCGAGCTGCACGAAGTGACGGTGGCCGAAGTCGCCCGCGCGCTGCTGGCTTGGTCGAGCACGCTGGCCGGAGCGACCTTGACGGTGTGGCGGCCGCCCAACGGGCTTTCGGTGTATCTGACCATCGTCGGTCGGCTGCCTGGCGGGATTCCGGTGCACGTGTGGGGCTCGGTGTCCTACACCTTCAACCGGAAGCTCTTTCCGGACCTGCCAGCGGATACCGAGCAGGACGCTTCCGTAGCGATGCTGCGGCACTGGGTCCGCGCCGGAGAGGGGGCGGCCTGATGACCAGCACCATGCCGGCCAAGTCCCTGCCGGTCGATGTTGGCGCGCAGTCTCGGGCGGAGCGGATGCGGTTGCCGCTGTCCAGCGATGTTGTGAAGGCAACCGCGGAGCAACACGGTGTTTGTGTCCGGCCGTTCACGATGGAGGTGGGCGACCCGGATACCGGTGAACTGCGGTTCGTCGCCGTGCCGTGCGGCTCCACCGTGGAATCGGTGTGCGGGCCGTGCGCGAAGAAGGCCAAGGCACTTCGGCAGACCCAGTGCCGGGAAGGGTGGCACCTCTCCGAAGAGCCGGACTTCACCCCGGAACCGCCGACAGCCGATCAGCGGGAGTTGATGACGTTCCGGGCCGACCTGGTGGCGACCTACCGCCAGGCGGTGACCGAAGGCGCAGACGCCGATATCGACGAGCTGCGCGACGAAATCCGGACCGTGGACGAAGAACTTCGGCAACTCGGCATGCGCGGCCGTCTGCCGTCCCCGGACCTGCCGGAAGGGCGGAAAGTTCCGAAGCGTTCCACCCGGCGGCGGCAGGAAGCACCGAACTTGCCGCGCCGGAAGGTGGCAAAGACGACGGTCGGGCGGGAGTTCGCCGGAAAGTTCCGGCCGTCCATGTTCGTCACGTTGACCTGTGACACCTACGGGCGGGTGCGGGAGGACGGCACCCCGATTGATCCGGCGACATACGACTACCGGCGGGCGGCACGTGATGCGGTGCACTTCTCCGCCCTGGTGGACCGGTGGTGGCAGAACCTCCGCCGCGTCGTGGGCTTCGAGGTGCAGTACTTCGCGACCGTGGAACCGCAGAAGCGGGCTGCTCCGCACCTGCACACCGCGCTGCGCGGATCGGTGCCGCACGACGTCATCCGGCAAGTCACCGCTGCCACCTACCACCAAGTGTGGTGGCCCAGCCATGACCAGCTCATCTACACCGACCAGCTTCCCGTCTGGGACAGCAAGGCCGAAGGGTTCACCGACCCGAACACCCGTCAACCCTTGCTGAGCTGGGATGACGCGGTGGAAGCCGTGGAAGAACCGGCGCACGTGGTCACCTTCGGGCGACAGGTGCACTCCAAGGGCATCCTCGGCGGTACGGAAGAAGCCGGGCGGCACATCGGGTACTTGACCAAGTACCTGACCAAATCCACCGGCGAAGTCGTGGAAGCGGCCAGCAACCGCCAGCGGGATCACCACGACCGGCTGCACGCGGAACTCTTGATTACCCCGTGTTCGCCCCGGTGCGCGGTCTGGCTGCTCTACGGCATCCAGCCCAAGGGCGCCACCTCGCGGACCACCCCCGGTCACTGCAAGGGCCGGGCACACCGCCGGACGACCTTGGGCTTGCCGGGGCGGCGGGTACTGGTGTCGCGGAAATGGTCCGGCAAGACCCTGGCAGACCACAAAGCCGACCGGAAAACGTTCGTCCGGCAGGCGCTTGCCGCTGTCGGGATCGAGAAGCCCGCGGAAGACACGACGCGGTTGGTGTGGCGGAAGGTCAACTCCGGCGACCCCCACGTGCCACCTCGGGCGCATCTGCTGATGCACGCCATCGCGGAACGGATCACCTGGAAGGCCGAGTACGACCGCGCCATGTTGGCCGCTCAAGGGCCGCCGGGCGAAGGTCCGGAAACTTCGGCAACTCCGCTAGCGGCCTGACCAGGGGGAACAGATGTACAACGGGAACAGCCTCGACCGGTTGTGGACGGCCGACGACGTCTCGGCCTACCTCGGCGTGCCGGTGAAGACGCTCTACCAGTGGAAATGGCGCGGGGAAGGTCCGCCGGTCCGCAAAATCGGCCGGCACCTGCGCTACGACCCCGCCAAGCTCCGCGCCTGGCTCGACCAGGACGAGGCGGCCTGATGGGACACATCCAAGACCGCTGGTACCGGCCTGCCCTCGACCCGGAAACCGACAAGGTCCTGCTCAACGGCAAGGGAAAGCCGGTCCTGGAGAAGACCGAACTGTACGGCGTGGGCATGCGGTACAAGGTCCGCTACCTCGACCCGGAGAGCAAAGAGCGCTCGAAGTCCTTCCCGGACAAGCAGAAGAAGCGCGCTGAAGACTTCCTGATCGAGATGGAGTCGGACAAGCGAGAGGGCAAGTACGTCGACCCTCAGGCAGGAAAGGTGCTCTTCAAGACTGTGGCGGAGCGCTGGGTCGATGCCCAGACCTTCGACTACACGACCCGGGAGCGCGTTAAGAGCCGGGTGGCGACTCACCTGGTGCCGTTCTTCTCCGGGAAGTCCATCGGGTCAATCAAGCCGAGCGACGTGCAGGCGTGGCTGCGGTGGCTCCAGGATCGGCAGGTCAGCGTGAACTCTCGGGTGCTGTACTTCACGCACCTGGTGTCGGTCCTGAGCTTCGCGCAGGAAGACAAGTTGATCATCGCCAACCCGGCGGTGTCGAAGAGCGTCACCCGGCCTCGCGAGGTGCGTGCGGCGGTTCAGCCGTGGTCAGCGGACCGGACTCGCGCGGTTGAACGGGAGCTGCCCAGGCGCTACCGCCCGGCCGTGCGGCTCCCGGCGGGACTGGGGCTGCGGTCGGGGGAAGTGTTCGGGTTCTCGCTCGACGACGTGGACCGGGAGCGCAACGTCGTGCGGGTGGAGCGGCAGGTCCGCCTGGTGCTCAACGCCCCGGTGTTCGCACCGCCGAAGCGAGGCAAGACGCGGGAGGTGCCGATCGGGGCCGCGCTGCTCGATGACCTGGACCGGTACGCGGAGGAGTTTCCGCCGGTCGCGATCACCCTGCCCTGGATGCATCCGGACGGCGACCCGGTGACGGTCAACCTGCTCATGGTCAACGGCGAAGGCGGGCCGATCAGGCGGACCACCTTCCGCACGTTCACCTGGGTGCCCGCGCTGAAGCGGGCCGGGATCGAGCCGACTCGGGCGGATGGCTTGCATGCGCTGCGGCACCTGTACGCCTCGGTGCTGCTCGACGCGGGCGAGTCGATCAAGGCGTTGTCGGCCTTCCTCGGGCACGCCGATCCGGGCTTCACGCTGCGGGTGTACACGCACCTGCTGCCGACCAGCCACGAACGGACCCGCAACGCGGTCGATGCCTTCTTCGGGAACTCGCTGGACGGCCAGCTGGCGGCGTGACGGCCTGTGGACGGCCTGGAGGGCGGTTGAGGGGGTAAAAGCCCAGCTAGGGGTACATGGCGAGCCAGATCGCGATGTAGTGCGAAGCGGCGGCCAGGACCGTGCAGGCGTGGAAGAACTCGTGGTAGCCGAAGGTCTTCGGCCAGTGGTTGGGCCAGCGGACCGCGTAGAAGATCGCGCCGGCGGTGTAGAACAGGCCGCCGACCAGGAGGAGGACCAGGGCCCCGACGCCGGCGTGGGAGAGCAGTTCGGGCAGCACGAACACGGCGACCCAGCCGAGCGCGATGTAGATCGGCACGCCGAGCCAGCGTGGGGCGTGCGGCCAGAGCAGCTTCAGGGCGACCCCGCCCAGCGCGCCCACCCAGACCACGCCGAGCACGATGTAGCCGGTGGGCTGGGACATCGCGAGCAGGGTGAACGGGGTGTACGTGCCGGCGATGAACAGGAAGATCATCGAGTGGTCGGCGCGTTTCATCCACTTGTACGCCTTGGGGCTCCACAGGCGACGGTGGTAGAGCGCGCTCACCCCGAACAGGCCGAGCACGGTGAGGCCGTAGATCGAGGTGGCCAGCGCGGCCGTACCGGACACTGTGGACGCGGCCAGCGAGATCAACGTCGCAGCGGCTGCAACTGAGCAGAAAAAGGACCAGAAGTGGATGTGCCCGCGGAGCCGGGGGCGGGTGTCCACCACGGGCGTCGGGCCGGACGGCTGTGGTTCGGTACCTACGCTCACGTCTCCCAGGCTACGGGACCGTAGGCTCCGCGCCAGTGGCCGTGGCGCGGCCCACGGCCGGCGGCCGGTGCGTACGCTGCCTCGACGTGAGTCTTCGTCGTTTCGTCGCCGACATCGTGTACAGCGCATACAGCCGCAGGCTGATCCAGCAGGCCGCGGGCCGTCATCCCCGCCATATCGCCGTCATCCTGGACGGAAACCGCAGGTGGGCCCGGGAGGCCGGGTTCGCCGACGTCGCCGACGGCCACCGCGCCGGGGCGAAGAAGATCGTCGACTTCCTCGGCTGGTGCCGCGAGGCCGATGTCCAGTTCGTCACCTTGTGGATGTTGTCCACGGACAACCTCGGCCGCGCCTCCGAAGAGGTCGAGGCGTTGATGGGCATCATCGCGGACGTGGTCGAGGAGCTGGCCGAACCTGACGCACAATGGCAGTTGCGGATTGTCGGTGCCCTCGATCTGATGCCGAAGGAGATCGCCGACCGGTTGACCGCCGCGGCCGAACGTACCGAAGGACGTAACGGTATGGAGGTCAATGTCGCTGTCGGGTACGGCGGCCGTCAGGAGATCACCGACGCGGTGCGAAAACTGCTCCATCAACACGCTGATGAGGGCACTTCAATTCAGGAACTGGCGAAGATGCTCGATGTGGACCACATTTCCGAGCATATGTACACCTCGGGGCAGCCGGATCCGGATCTGATTATCCGCACCTCGGGTGAGCAGCGGTTATCCGGTTTTCTGCTGTGGCAGTCGGCGCATTCCGAGTTCTGGTTCAACGAGGCCTATTGGCCCGCCTTCCGCCGGGTGGACTTCCTCCGCGCGCTGCGCGACTACGCGGTCCGGCACCGGCGCTTCGGGTCCTGAGCAAGCCGAAGGGCCCGGAACCAGACATTCCGGGCCCTTCGGTCAGGTTGGGCTACCCGCCGGTGTGCGACGCGTTGTCGAGGATGTTCTGCGGGGTCTGAATGATGCCGACGTAGGCGCCCGCGACCAGGGAGGCAGCGCCGTAGCCGAGGGCGCCGCCGCCCTCGATGAACTGGTGGTAGGCCTCGGAGAAGGTCACGTAACCCTTGTCGTCGCCGTGGCTCGAGCTGGGGGAGTCCATGGGCGAAGCGAACGCGGTGCCGCCGATCATCATCAGCCCTGCCACCGTGGCGGTCACGAAACCAGCCTTCTTCAGCACTATGCACACTCCTAGATAGAGAATGGGAATCCGGGGCCACCGTGGGTTCCGGTGTGTCCCGCGAGCCATAAATTACTCCCTATAAGTTCGCTGTGATCCCCTCGTGACCCCATTGTGTGAGCCCTAAAAGCATTCCGTCACCCGGTCTGGCGACGCTTGCCCGGATGACACTGCGCGGATTCCGGCGACCTGCTATACGCCGTTTTCTGGTAAGTGCGAGTAAGGAGCTGTCGCCCGATCGAGGGTCGATACGCGGCCGGGCGTTCCCAAATGGTGTGAGTGATCACTCAGGGTAAATGCGTCAAGTTTCGCGACCGTGTGTCGGTGGCCCGCGACTGACGGTGAGATGACGAATCGGCGAATCACCCGTGTAGCTGCCTGCACGATCGGCATAACGCAGGTAGCTTCCGATAGTGATGGTGCGCGATCCCGTGCGGACCATCACGGGAGGCCCTGGTCGTGGCTGTGGTTGAGGGAACGGTGCAACCGTTCACGAAACGCGCGAGGGGGCCGGCACCCGGCCCTCGTGGCCACGCGAGTTGACGCACCGGCGTCAGCCAGAGTGGACCAGCCAGGGTTGCCCGGCCCAGCGAGTGCGGGCGTGGTGCCACGCCCACGAGGGAGATGCCGTCGTGACTGCGCAGCGTTCGCCCCGAAAGGCCTCCGGCCACTCTTCGAGCAGTGCCATTGGCGCTGAGAATGGAACAGCGAAAGCCTCCGTTTCACCCGAATCGCAGCGGTACACCTATGTGCTCGACACGTCCGTGCTGCTGTCCGACCCGTGGGCGGTGACCAGGTTCGCCGAACACGCCGTCGTACTGCCGCTGGTCGTGATCAGTGAACTGGAGGGTAAGCGGCACCACCCCGAGCTCGGCTGGTTCGCGCGTGAGGCGCTCCGCATGCTCGATGACCTGCGGCGTCAGTACGGCAGGCTGGACGCGCCGGTGCCGATCGGTGAGCAGGGCGGGACCCTGCAGGTGGAGCTGAACCACACCGATCCCACCGTGCTGCCGCCCGGCTTCCGGACCGACTCCAACGACCACCGGATCCTGGCCTGCGCGCTGAACCTGGCGGTGGAGCTGAAGGCTGTCACGCTGGTCACCAAGGACATCCCGCTGCGGGTCAAGGCGGGCGCGGTCGGCCTGGACGCGGACGAGTACCGCGCGCAGGACGTGACCCCGTCCGGCTGGACCGGAATGGCCGACCTGGACGTGCCGCAGGAGGCGGTGGACGCGCTGTTCCACGACGGGTCGTTCGACCCGGGGGACTACGGGCTGGACGATGTGAGCGAATCGCCGTGTCACACCGGGCTGCGGCTGCTGGCCGGCAGCTCCAGCGCGCTCGGCCGGGTCACCGCGGACAAGCGGGTGCGGCTGGTGCGCGGCGACCGGGAGGCGTTCGGGCTGCACGGACGCTCCGCCGAGCAGCGGGTCGCGCTCGACCTGCTGCTGGACCCGGACGTCGGCATCGTGTCGCTGGGCGGCAGGGCCGGTACCGGTAAGTCCGCGCTGGCGCTGTGCGCCGGGCTCGAGTCGGTGATGGAGCGCCGCGAGCACCGCAAGGTCGTGGTGTTCCGGCCGGTGTACGCGGTCGGCGGGCAGGAGCTCGGCTACCTCCCCGGCTCCGAGAGCGAGAAGATGCAGCCGTGGGCGCAGGCGGTGTTCGACACCCTCGGCGCGCTGGTCAGCCAGGCCGTGCTGGACGAGGTGTTCGACCGCGGCATGCTCGAGGTGCTGCCGCTGACGCACATCCGCGGCCGGTCCCTGCACGACGCGTTCGTGATCGTGGACGAGGCGCAGTCGCTGGAACGCAACGTGCTGCTCACCGTGCTCTCCCGGCTCGGCACGGCGTCCAGGGTGGTGCTCACGCACGACGTCGCACAGCGCGACAACCTGCGCGTCGGGCGGCATGACGGCGTGTCCGCGGTGATCGAGAAGCTGAAGGGGCATCCGCTGTTCGCGCACGTCACGCTGACCAGGTCGGAGCGGTCGCCGATCGCCGCACTGGTCACCGAGATGCTCGAGGACCACGGCTGACCCGACGTCGTGAGTGGAAAGTGTTGTCTGTGTCCTTGCGGGACACCCGCACCCGGGACGAACACTTTCCACTCACGACCGGTCACCAGCCGGTGGGGAGGGGGCGGCCTTCGGCGAAGCCGGCGGCGGACTGCACGCCGAGCACGGCCCGCTGGTGGAACTCCTCGATGTTGCGCGCCCCGGCGTAGGTGAACGCCGAGCGCACCCCGGAGCCGATCGAGTCGAGCAGGTCCTCCACGCCGGGACGCGCCGGGTCCAGCAGCATCTTCGACGAGGAGATGCCTTCCTCGAACAGCGCCTTCCTGGCGCGCTCGAACACGTTGTCGGTGCGCGTCCTGGCGCCGACGGCGCGTTTGGACGCCATGCCGAAGGACTCCTTGTACGGCCGCCCGTGCTCGTCGTAGCGCAGGTCGCCGGGCGATTCGTGGGTGCCGGCGAACCAGGAGCCGACCATCGCGGCGGACGCGCCGGCCGCCAGCGCCAGCGCGACGTCGCGCGGGTGTCGGATACCGCCGTCGGCCCAGACGTGCTTGCCCAGCTCGCGGGCCGCCGCGGCGCAGTCGGCCACAGCGGAGAACTGCGGCCTGCCGACCCCGGTCATCATCCGGGTGGTGCACATCGCGCCGGGCCCGACGCCGACCTTCACCACGTCCGCCCCGGCCTGGATCAGGTCCCTGGTGCCCTCCGCGGTGACCACGTTCCCGGCCACCACCGGCACCGCGGGCGACACCGACCGGACGGCCTTCAGCGCGGCGATCATCTTCTCCTGATGGCCGTGCGCGGTGTCCACCACCAGCACGTCCACCCCGGCCGCCAGCACCGCCTCGGCCTTGGCCGCCACGTCGCCGTTCACGCCGACCGCGGCCGCGACCCGCAGCTTGCCCTCGGCGTCCACCGCGGGCTGGTAGATCTCCGCGCGCAGCGCGCCGACCTCGGTGAGCACCCCTGCCAGCCGGCCATCGGCGTCCACGCCGAGCGCGAGCCTGCCGCCGTGGTCGTGCAGCTTTTCGAACACCTCGCGGGCGGGGGTGTCCAGCGGGCAGGTGACCAGCGCCGGTTCGGCCACCTCAGCCAGTCGCGCGAAGCGGTCCACGCCGGAGCAGGCCGCTTCGTCGACCACGCCGACCGGGCGGCCGTCGCCGTCCACCACCACGACCGCGCCGTGGGCGCGCTTGCCGAGCAGGTTGAGCGCGTCCGCGACCGCGTCGCCGCCGGTGAGCACCAGCGGGGTGTCCCAGACGGTGTGCCGGTCCTTGACCCAGGCCACGATGTCGGTGACCGCGGCGGCGTCCACGTCCTGCGGCAGCACCACCAGCCCACCGCGGCGGGCCATCGTCTCCGCCATCCGGCGGCCGGCGACGGCGGTCATGTTGGCGACGACGATGGGGATAGTGGTGCCGGTGCCGTCCACGGTGGAGAGGTCCACGTCGAAGCGGGACTCCACGTCCGAACGGTTCGGCAGCAGGAACACGTCGTCGTAGGTCAGGTCGTTGGCGGGCCGGTGACCCTCGAGAAAGCGCACGAGTCCTCAGGCTACGTGGTCTCCGCCGGCACAGCACCCCCGGGCGGCGTGCTGACCATTGTCTCAATTTCGGTAATTGCTGACATGATTTCGCGCAATTTGTGTCCCCGGTTACTTCCGGAGTTAACGGATGTCAAATTCGCGCTAATAGAAGGTCAGGGTTTCCCGGCCTCTGGATAACCAGAACGTCATGTGGGATGGCGTTGAGATCGGCAGTCCTTTACCCTAGGATTAACAACGCAGGTGGCACCCGTATCCGGGTCGAATGTTCCCCGGTGCATGGGTTTCCCGAGCCGTCTTCGATGCTGCGGTGGCTCGGCAGTCTATTCGGCTTATTCCGTTGTGGATGGTGGAAAACCGTGGTCTGGCAAGGAAGAGACGTTATCAGCGTGCCAGCGACACTGGTGCGCGGTGGTACCAGCAAGTGCTGGTTGTTCAATGTGGCAGATATACACGGTCGCGCTGCCTCGGTGGACGAGGTGCTCGTCACCGCTTTCGGTTCGCAGGATCGAAGTCAGATCGACGGTATCGGCGGCGCGACCTCGACCACTTCCAAAGCGGCGATCGTGGCGCATTCCTACGAGCCCGGAGTTGATATCGACTACACCTTCGCCCAGGTCGGCGTCGGTGCCGAGCGGGTCGAGTGGGGCAGTAATTGCGGGAATTGCGCCACGGCGGTCGGGCTGTACGCGCTGCAGTCCGGGCTGGTCCGGCCGCGCGGCGAGCGGACCAGGGTGCGCATGCGCAACACCAACACCGGCTCCAGGGTGGACGCGGTGGTGAGCACGCCGGGTGGCCGGTTCACCGCAACCGGTGACGCGCTGGTGCCCGGGGTGGCCTCCCCCGGTGTGGCCGTCGGCCTGGAGTTCCTCGACCCGGCGGGAGCCGAGCTGCTGCCCACCGGCTCGCCGGTCGACGAGCTGTGGTTCGACGGCCGCGCGGTGCCGGCCACCCTGATCGACGCGGGTGCGCCGGCCGCGCTGTTCGACGCCACCGCGCTCGGCCTGACCGGCTCGGAGGAGCTGCCCGAGTTCGGGGCGCGGCTGCCGGAACTGCTCGGTCTGCGCCGGGACGCCGCGATCCGGATGGGCGTGTCCGCCCCGGACGAGCCGGTCAGTCACGCAGTGCCGAAGTTCGGCGTGGTGGGCGCGCCGCGCGACTACACCGCCTCCTGCGGCACGCGGGTCCGCGCCGGGGACTACGACGTCGCGGTGCGGATGGCTTCCATGCACGCGCCGCACCCGGCGATCGGGCTGACCTCGATGGTCGCGGTGGCCGCCGCCGCGACCGTGCTGGGCAGCACCGTGCGCGCGCACACCGAAGCTGCCGACGGCACCATCCGGCTGGGCACCCCGGCCGGGGTGGTCTCGGCACGCCTGGTGCCCGACGGCGACCGGCTCGCCGGGGTTCGGCTGCACCGGTCCGCCAGGGTGATCGCCAGCGCGAGCATCTTCGTGCCGCGGCCGGACCGGGAGCCGGTGGCCGCCAGGTGACCACCCTGTCGGCAAGGCCACGGGCCGCGTTCGGCGCTCGGTTCGTCACCCCGCTGGTGATCGGCACCCTGCTCAACGCGGTGAACTCCTCGATGATCGCGGTCACCCTGGTGCCGATCGGGCGGGACCTCGACGCCGGTCCCGCGCGCACCGTCTGGCTGGTCACCGTGCTGTACCTGGCCACCGCGGTGGCGCAGCCGGTGATGGGCAGGCTGGTGGACACCTTCGGCGCGCGCCGGGTGCTCGTCGCCGGGCTGGTGTCGGTGGCCGCCGCCGGGCTGCTCGGCGCACTGGCACCGTCCTTCGAAGTGCTGCTCGGCTCGCGGGTGCTGCTCGGACTCGGCACCGCGACCGGCTTCCCGGCGGCGATGGCGCTGGTCAGGGCGCGGGCGAGCCGGCTGGACCTGCCGGTGCCCGGCGGGGTGCTGGCCACACTGGCCACCTCGACCCAGGCGAGCATGGCGATCGGCCCGACCCTCGGCGGGCTGCTGGTCGGCCTCGGCGACTGGCGCTGGACCTTCGCGGTGAACGTGCCGGTCGCCGCGGCCGGGCTGGTGCTGGCGCTGTGCTGGTTGCCGCCGGACGAGCACACCCGGCGGCCGGGGAAGCCGATCGATCTGGCGGGTATCGCGCTGTTCGCGGTCACCCTGACCGCGCTGCTGGCCTTCCTGATGCGGCCGTCGAACTGGCCGTTCCTGCCGGCGGGCCTGGTCGTGGCCGGGGTGCTGATCTGGCACGAACTGCGGGCCCGTGACCCTTTCCTCGACCTGCGCGCGCTGGCCGGAAACCGGCCGCTCGCCGCGACCTACCTCCGCCAGTGCCTTGCCTACCTGGTGATCTACGCGTTCCTCTACGGCTATCCGCAGTGGCTGGCGCAGGGGTACGGGCTGCCGGAACCGGTGATCGGCCTGGTGCTGCTGCCGATGTCGGTTGCCACGGTCACCCTGTCCGCGTTCGGCGCCCGGCTCGGCCTCGGCGTCTGGGCCCGGCTGCTGATCACCGGCTCGGTGCTGCTCGCCGGCTCGCTCGCGTTGCTGCCGCTCGGCGTCGGGACCGCGCTGTGGCTGGTGGTGGCGATCGGTTTCCTGTTCGGGGTCGGGCAGGGGATGAGCACGGTGGCGAACCAGACCGCGCTGTACGTGCAAGCCCCCGCGGACCGGATCGGCACCCTGTCCGGGCTGTTCCGCACGTCCCAGTACATCGGCGCGCTCGCGTCCACCAGCGTGATCGCCTTCGCGTTCGGCAGTCAGGCGAGCGACGCCGGGCTCAGCCTGCTGGCGCTGGTGCTCGCGGGCGCCGCGACCGTGCTGGTCTCGGTCACCGCCGCGGACCGGGGGCTGCGCGCGGTGGGACAATCGGGGCATGGCCGACCGTGATCGTGACGAGGTAGGACGCGCCCGCAACGCCCGGCCGCGGGACGGTCTCGGCCGTCCGCTGCCCTACGGGGCCGAGGGTGTGGAGCGGCAGCCGGAGGGTGTGCCGCGCGAGCCGGGGGAAGCGCTCACCGAGGCGCAGCGGCTACTGGACGACGGCAAGCCGTTCCACGCGCACGAGGTCCTCGAAGACGCATGGAAGGCCGCTGACCAGCCGGAACAGCAGCTGTGGCGCGGGCTGGCGCAGCTGGCCGTCGGACTGACGCATGCGGCGCGCGGCAATCAGAGCGGCGCGGCCGCACTGCTCGAACGCGGGGCCGGGAACATCGAACCGTACCGGGAGCACCCGCCGTACGGAATCGACATCGCCGGCCTGCTGCACTGGGCGGCGTCGGGCGATACTTCGGTGCCCCGCCTGCGCCTAGCGTTTCCGCATGTCAACGGTCGTGAGTGAAAAGTGTTGCCCTGGCAACGTTTTTCACTCACGACGTGGTCAGGGCGACGCCGGTGCGATACAGCTCGATCAGCAGCGGCCGCAGGCGCAGCCCGGTCTCGGTCAGGCGGTAGCGCGTGCGGGCGGGGAAACCGGGGAGCTTCTCGCGACTGAGCAGGCGGCGTTCGACCAGGGTGGCGAGGCGTTCGGACAGCACTTTCGCGGTCAGCTCCGGCAGCCGCCCGCGGAGCTCGCCGAACGAGCACGGCCCGCTCATCAGCTCGCGCAGCACCAGCGTGGTCCAGCGACCGGAGATCGCGGCCAGCGCGACCTCCACCGGGCAGTCCGGTTCCGGGCGGCTGGTGCGGCCCCGCTCGTCGGGCACCAGCTCGGGGTCGAAACCGTGGGTTTCCGTTTGGTGACCCATTCCGGTCGCCGCTTTGCTGGTCTCATGAACCTCGAACACCCGGCCAGTGTCCCCCTGACCACCGATCCCGGACAGCATCCCTTCGTTTTCGCGGAAGCCTTCAACACTGGTGACGCCGACGCCGTCGAGCAGGTCTACGAGCCGGACGGGGTGTTCGTCCGGCAGGACGGAGAGCAGGTGACCGGGGCGCTGCGGCGGGCGGCGAACCAGGAGCTGCTCTCGCTCGGCCTGCCGATCTCGGTACGGCCGCGGCAGGTGCATGTGGCGGGCGAGCTGGCGTTGCTGATCGTGGACTGGGTGATCGAAGGGCCGGGGCTGCTGGTCGAGGGCACTGCGACCGACGTCGCCCGCCGGGGCGCAGACGGGCGCTGGCGCTACGTGATCGACAACCCGTTCGGGGTCAGGGCTGCGGCCAGTCGCTAGCGCCGGCCTTTTCCGCGCCGATGCTGGTGCTGTCGCCGTGGCCGGTGCGCACCTCGGTCTCGTCCGGGAGCGCGAAAAGCTTGTCCTGAATGGACAGGAGGATGGTCGGATAGTCCGAAAAGGACCGTCCGGTGGCGCCGGGGCCGCCGTGGAAGAGGGTGTCGCCGGTGAACACCACGCCGAGGTCCGCGGCGTACAGGCAGACCGCGCCCGGCGCGTGGCCCGGGGTGTGCAGCACCTGAAGCTCGGTGCCGGCGATGCTCAGCGTCTGCCCGTCGGCGAGTTCGCCGTCCGGGGCGCGGTCCGGGTGGGTGAGATCCCAGACCACCCTGTCTTCCGGATGCAGCAGAATCCGCGCGCCAGTACGCCCGGCGAGTTCCGGGGCGGCGTTGACGTGGTCGTTGTGCGCGTGCGTGCAGACGATCGCGCGGACCTCGCGGTCGCCGATGACGTCGGCGATGGCGGCCGCATCGTGCGCTGCGTCGATCACGATGACCTCGTTGTCGTCGCCGATCAGCCAGACGTTGTTGTCCACGTCCCACTGCCCGCCGTCGAGCTCGAAGACGCCGGAGGTCACCACGTTCTGCACGATCGCCGCCATGTCCCGACCCTAACTGGACTGTCCACTTCGACCTACCGCCGGTATGCTACTTGCGAGTATGGTTACGCGTGAGTAGGTGAGAGGTGGCCGAATGCCCACAGGTACCGCGGTGGAACTGCTGGCCGAACCGCTGAAACTGCGCTGCGGCGCGATACTGCCGCACCGGCTGGCCAAGTCGGCGCTGAGCGAGCAACTCGGCGACCGCCGCAACGGCCCGACCCGCGAGCTCGCCGAGCTGTACCGGACCTGGGCCAGGGGCGGCGCCGGAATGTTGTGCACCGGCAACGTGATGGTCGACCCCCGCGCGCTCGGCGAGCCGCGCAATGTCGCACTGCCGACCGTCCCGTCGGTCGCCGACTACCAGCCGTGGGCGCGTGCGGTCGAGGGCACCGCGGCCCAGCTCTGGGCGCAGCTCAACCACCCCGGCCGGCAGAGCCCGCGCTTCCTGTCCCGGCAGCCGGTGGCGCCTTCGGCCGTCCCGTTCGCCGACCGCGGCGTGCGCTCGGTGTTCGCCAAGCCCCGCGCGCTCACCGGGAGTGAGATCGAGGCGATCATCGACCGGTTCGCGCTCGCCGCCAGTACCTTCGTCGACGCCGGGTTCGCCGGTATCCAGCTGCACGGCGCGCACGGCTACCTGATCTCGCAGTTCCTGTCGCCGCTGACGAACGAGCGCACCGACGCCTGGGGCGGCGACGCGGTTCGCCGGCGCCGCTTCCTGCTCGAGCTGGTCCGGCGGATCCGCACCGAGATCGGCGACGGCATCCCGCTCTCGGTCAAGCTGAACAGCGCCGACTTCCAGCGCGGCGGATTCGGCGAAGACGAGTCGCTCGAGGTCGTCCGCGAGCTGGGTGACGCCGGGATCGACCTGCTGGAGATCTCCGGCGGCACCTACGAGAAGGCCGCCATGATGGGCATGGCGCGGGAGAGCACGGTGCGTCGCGAGGCATATTTCCTCGACTACGCGGCCAAAGCGCGCAAGGTCAGCGATGTGGCGCTGATGGTCACCGGCGGGTTCAGCACCGCCGAGGGCATGGCCGAGGCGCTGCGGTCCGGAGCGCTGGACGTGATCGGCCTCGGCAGGCCGCTGACCGTGGACCCCGGGCTGCCGGCGCGGCTGCTGGCCGGTGCGGACATCCGGGCCGAGCGGCTGTGCCCGCGGACCGGCATCCGGCTGGCCGACAGCTGGCTGGAAATCCAGTGGCACACCCAGCAGATGCACCGGGTGGCCGCCGGAAAACCGGTCGAGCTGGGCCGTGGCGCGATCCGCTCGCTGGTGCACGCCGGCCTCAGCGACCCGTTCAACGCCTTCCGCCGCGTCCGCGGCTGAGATCAGGAACGGATGGTCGCGCGGACCGCGTCGATGGTGTCCGCGTCGGCGGGATCCTTGTCCGGGCGGTACCGCACCACCCTGGCGAACCGCAGCGCGAGGCCGCCGGGATAGCGGGTGCTGGTCTGCGCGCCGTCGAGCTCGATCTCCACCACCAACTCCGGGCGGACGTACACCGTCCAGTCGGTCCGCCTCGCCTCGATCTCCTGGAACTTCGCGGTCTGCCAGGTGAGCAGCTCGTCGGTGAGGCCCTTGAACGTCTTGCCGACCATGATCGGCGGGCCGCCGTCCGGGTCGCGCGCGCCGAGGTGCAGGTTCGACAGGTAGCCGGTGCGCCTGCCGTGGCCCCACTCCGCGGCCAGCACCACCAGGTCCAGGGTGTGCACCGGCTTCACCTTCAGCCAGGCGCGGCCACGACGGCCCGCCGCGTACGGCGAGTCCAGCGCCTTGACCATCACGCCCTCGTGGCCGGCGGCCAGCGCGTCTTCGAGCAGCTTCGCCGCACCAGAGACGCCGACCTGCCCGGGGATCACGTGCTCACCGGCCACCTTGCGCAGGGCGGCGTTGCGCTCGTGCAGCGGGGCGTCCAGCAGGTCCACCCCGTCCAGGTGCAGGCAGTCGAAGAAGTACGGCCGCAGCAGCAGAGCACGCACCTGCTCCTCACGTGTGCTGCCGAAGCGGCTCATCGTCTCCTGGAAGGGCCGCGGCCTGCCGTCGTCGGTCAGCGCCAGGGTTTCCCCGTCCAGCACAACGGATTCGCACGGCAGCGCGCGCACCAGCTCGACCAGCTCGGCCACGTGCCCGGTGATCTCCCGCAGCGTCCTGGTGTAGACGTGCACCTCGTCGCCGTCCCGGTGCACCTGCACCCTGGCACCGTCCATTTTGTACTCGACGATCGCGGAAGGGTTCTCCGCCAAGGCAATCTCCAGCGACTCGGCCGGGGAGGCGAGCATCGGCCGGATCGGCCTGCCCAGCCGCAGCCGCAGCTCGGCCAGTGCGAGCTCGCCGCCGGACATCGCGGCCAGCGCGGTCACCGGCAGCTGCCCGGAGAGCATGAACGCCCGCCGGACCGCCTCGCCGGGCACCTCGGCCGCGGCGGCGACCGCGTCCAGCATCACCCCTTCCAGCGCTCCTTGCCGGAGCTCGCCGGTGAGCAGCCGGAACAGGAAGTCCTGCTCCCCGGCGGTGGCGCGGCCGAACAGGGCGCGCAGGGTGCCGGCCCGGCGCCCGGTCGAACCGCTGCCGGCGGCGTCCGCGACCTCGCCGAGCGCGGTGTCCACTTCGGAGACCGTCAGCTCGGGCGCCGCGGCGGGGGCCGTCTCCAGCTCGCTCAGGGTGCGCCAGCCGGTGCCGATCCGGCCCTGGGTGGGCTGACCGGTGAGGAACGCGGCCACCGCGCCCAGCTCGTCCGGCGTGGCCGCGCGCAGCAGCTCCGCCAGCGTCGCGATCTTCACCTTGCGGGAGCGGGTCGCGGCCAGCGCGGCGGAGGCGGCGACCACATCGGCTAACAACATGTCGACATCATCCCCCTCGGCACCGACAAGTTCAGGTCGAGCGATTCCGGCCACCCGGTAGACCGGTCGGTATACTTGCTGGGATGAACCAGGACGCGGTACTGACCCCGGCGGCGGAGCGGGTGCTCGCCGTGGCCGGGAAGTTGTTCTACGAGAACGGAATCCACGCGGTCGGGGTGGAGACCATCGCCACCGAAGCCGGGGTCACCAAGAAGACCCTGTACGACCGGTTCGGCTCGAAGGACGCCCTGATCGGCCATTACCTCCGGCGCCGGGACGAGCGCTGGCGGGCGCATGTCCGCGAGGCGGTGGAGGGACGGCCCAGGGTGGCCCCGGCGCGGCGGCCGCTGCTGGTCTTCGACGCGCTCGACGAATGGATGGCCAGGGAGAACACCCGTGGCTGCGGTTTCGTCAACGCGCACGCCGAGCTGACCGACGAGGCGCACCCCGGCCGTCTGGTGATCGCCGAGCAGAAGCGCTGGCTGCTGGACTACCTGCGTGAGCTGGCCGAACAGGCCGGCCTGGACAACCCCGGCAAGCTCGCCGACACCCTGCTCGTGCTGCTCGAAGGAGCCACCGTCACCGCTTCGCTCGGTGTCGTGCCCGGCGCCGTCCGCGCGGCGAGGGAGGTCGCCAAGTCCCTCCTCGACGTCTCGTGAACGTCCCTTAAGGCCACCTTAGGGGCGTTGGACGCCCTCATGGTGGCCTTAAGGGACGGGCTGGTGCAGGCGGGCGATGGTGGTGACGGCGGCGCGGAGGCGGTCCGGCGGGGTCGCGCCGTAGCCGAGCACGAGGCCGGGAAAAGGGCGCCCGGCGGCGGAATGCGCATAGCCGGAAAGGGCGGGCGCGTTGATCCCGTGCCTGGCCAGTGTGCGCTGCAGGGCCGCGTCGTCGGTGCCCTCCGGGAGCCGGACCACCACGTGCAGCCCGGCCGCGATACCCACCGGCCGCCAGTCCGGTAATGCGGTGCGCAGCGCGGCGAGCAGCGCGTCGCGGCGCTGCCGGTAGAGCCGCCGGGTGCGCCGCAGGTGCCGGTCGTAACCGCCGGAGCGCAGCAGCCCGGCCAGCGCGGCCTGCGGCAGCGCCGAGCAGCCGAGGTCGTGCTGGCGCTTGGCCTCCACCAGCTCCGCGCGCCACGCGGGCGGGACGACCAGCCAGCCGATGCGCAGCGCGGGCACCAGCACCTTGCTCACACTGCCGAGGTAGAGCACCCGGTCCGGGTCGAGCGCGCGGATCGCGCCCAGCGCTGGTCGGTCGTAGCGGTGCTCGGCGTCGTAGTCGTCCTCGAGCACCACTCCGTCGCTCGCCTTCGCCCAGTCCAGCAGCGCCCGCCGCCGGTCCGGGCTCAGCGCCATGCCGAGCGGGAACTGGTGCGCGGCGCTGACCAGCACCGCGCTGCAGTCCGAGACGGCCAGCTCGGGCACCCGGACGCCGTGCGCGTCGAGCGGGATGCCGATCGGGCGCAGCCCGTGGTAGGCGAGCAGGCCGGCCTGCTCGCGGTGGCTGGGGTCCTCCACCGCGACCCGGCGCTGGCCCCTGGCGTAGAGCACCTGCGCGATCAGGGTCAGCGCCTCCGCGGCGCCGCTGGTGATCACGATGTCCTCCGGCGACGTGGGCATCGCGCGGACCCGGCCGAGGTAACCGGCCAGTTCGGTGCGCAGCCCGGAGTGCCCGGCGGGGTCCGGGTAGCCGAGTTCCGCGTCGGTCATCGCGGCCAGCGCGTCCCGTTCGGCGCCGAGCCACTCGGCACGCGGGAAAGCGGCCAGCGCGGGCAGGCCGGGACGCAGGTCGAAGACCCAGGTGGGGTGTTGCACGGGTGCTGGCGCCGGCCGGTGGTCGAGGTCGCCGAGCGGGGCGACCGTGGTGCCGGAGCCGTGCCTGCTCAGCAGGTAGCCCTCCGCGGCCAGCTGTTCGTAGATCGCGGTGACCGTGCCGCGGGCCAGGCCGAGCTGCCCGGCAAGGTCACGGCTGGACGGCAGCCTGGTCCTGGCCGGCAGCCGCCCGGAGCGGATCGCGGCGCGCAGCGCGGCCTCCGCCGCCTTGCCGCGCCGGCCACCCGCGCCGGCGAGCGCCGGCAGCAGTAGCTCTCGCAGAGTGGTCCGTTCTTCGGCCATCCCAGCCAAGGTTACTCGTAGACCACTCGTCGAGCCTTTTCAGTGCCGGCGACCCAGCTGGCGAGCATCGCCAGCGCCTGCTCGGTCGGTGAACCGGGCGTGGCGGTGTAGGTGATCAACGCCTGCCCCGGATCGTCCGGCAGCCGCAGCGTCTCGTAGCGCAGCTCGAGATCGCCGACGATCGGATGCCGGATGAGTTTGGTCCCGTGTGCCTTTTCCCGTACCGAATGCCCGGCCCACAGTCGGCGGAAATCCGGGCTGTGCAAGGAAAGTTCGCCGACCAGCTGCGGCAGCCGTGGATCGTCCGGATATTTGCCGGCGTCCGAGCGCAGGTTGGAAACGACCTCTTTGGCCACCGTCTCCCATTCCGGATGCAGATCGCGCGCGGTTTCGTCGAGAAAGAACATCTTGGGAATATTGAGCTCGGACGCCGGATAGGCGGCGAATTCGAAACCGATCGCGCCGCCGAGTTCGTTCCAGGCCAGTACGTCCAGATAACGGCCGGCGACGAACGCGGGCACGGTCACCGAGTCGAGCAGCCGCCGCAGGCCGGGGCGCACGCGCTGCGGCTTCGACGGCCGGGTGCGCCGCCGTTTCGGTGTGGCCAGGTTGCGCAGGTAGGTCTCTTCGTCCTCGCGCAGCCGCAGCGCGCGGGCCAGCGCGTCCAGCACCGAGTCCGACACGTTGCGCCCGCGGCCCTGCTCCAGCCGGGTGTAGTAGTCGACGCTGATCCCGGCCAGCTGCGCCAGCTCCTCGCGCCGCAGCCCGGCCACGCGCCGCTGATTCAGCGCGGCCGGCAGGCCCAGTTCGGCGGGGTCCAGTGCCGCGCGCCGGGACCTGAGGAAGGTGCCCAGCTCTGCCGTGTTGCTCATGTCGACAAGTATCCACGTCCGCGCCGGGCGCTGCCTGGTACTGCCAGACCCAGGCTGGAAAGTCACCGACCAAGGCTGACCCGCGCGCTGGAGAACAGCCTGCGCCGGCCGGAAACCGACAAAGTGTCCGATGTGGACTTGGCTGAAGAGTGGAAGGTGTTGCAGCAGGACAAGTCCGACGTCGCTAATTGGCTCAGTTTAAAACTGATCAAGTGGTCCTGTGAATTGATCCACCTGACCGCCAGTCTGAGCACATGACCACGGTTTCGACCTCCTCGCCGGTGCGGGTGCCCGCCGCCCGGTGCGGAGTGCTGGCCGGGGTCGCCACCTCGGCCATCGTGGGCGGTTCGGTGCCGGTGACCGGCATGCTGGACGGCTATCCGCTGCTCACCGGCCAGGCGCTGCGCTACGCGCTCGGCGGGCTGCTGCTGCTCGGCTGGGCCCTGCTCAGGCGACGGCCGCTGCCGAGGCCGGCCTGGTCGGACCTGCCCGCGCTGGCCGGGCTGGCGGCCACCGGGATGATCGGTTTCCAGGCCTGCCTGCTGCTCGCGCAGCGGCACGCCGAACCGGGACTGGTCGCCGCGGTGCTCGGCGGCAGCCCGCTGGTGCTGGCGATCTGCGCGCCGCTGCTGGCCGGGCGGCGGCCATCGGCCACCCCGATATTGGGTGCGCTGCTGGCCGCGGCCGGGGTGGTGGTGCTTTCCGGTGGCGGCTCGGGCGGCGGGACCGGGCTGCTGCTCGCCGTGCTGGCGATGCTCTGCGAAGCGTCTTTCACCCTGCTCGCGGTGGGCTTGGTGCGTCGGATCGGGCCGCTGGCGACCGCCACGTGGAGCTGTTTCACCGCGGCGGCGGGCGGCGCGGTGGCAGGCACCCTGGCCGACTGGGGGTCGGCCTGGCGCCTGCCGGACGGGCGGGAGCTGATCGCGCTGCTGGTGCTCGCTGTGCTGGTCACCGCGGTCGCGTTCGTGTGCTGGTACTTCGCGGTGTCCACCCTCGGCGCGGACCGTGCCGGGGTGCTGATCGGCGTGATGCCGGTGTCCGGCCTGGCGGTCTCCGTGCTGCTCGGCGCGCAGACCCCGCAGCTCGCCGACCTGGCCGGAATCGCGCTGGTCAGCCTCGGCGTCCTGGTCGGCCTCGCCACCCGCCGCCGCAGTCCGTGAAGGCCACCTTGCCTACCTTCAACGTAGGCAAGGTGGCCTTCACGGACAGTCGGGTCAGCGGCCGCCGTGGGCCATGCGGAGGACGTCGAGGGCCTGGTCCAACTGGGCTTCGGTGAGCTTGCCGCTGGACACGTGGCCGCGTTCGAGCACCACCTCGCGGATCGTCTTGCGCTCCTTCAGCGCCTGCTTCGCGACGGCGGCGGCCTCTTCGTAGCCGATGTAGGAGTTCAGCGGGGTCACGATCGACGGCGAGCCCTCGGCGTACGCGCGCAGCTGCTCGACGTTCGCGGTCACCCCGGCGAACACCTTCTCCGCCAGCAACCTGGCCACCGCGGCCAGCAGCCGCGCGGACTCCAGCACGTTGCGCGCGATCACCGGCAGGTTCACGTTGAGCTGGAAGTTGCCCTGCGCACCGGCGAAGGCCACCGCCGCGTCGTTGCCGATCACCTGCGCGACCACCTGCAGGGTGGCCTCCGGGATCACCGGGTTCACCTTGCCCGGCATGATCGACGAACCCGGCTGCAGGTCCGGCAGCGCCAGCTCGCCGAGCCCGGTGCGCGGCCCGGAACCGAGCCAGCGCAGGTCGTTCGCGATCTTGTTCAGCGACACCGCAACCGTGCGCAGGTGCCCCGAGGTTTCCACCACGCCGTCCTGGGTGGCCTGCGCCTCGAAGTGGTCGCGGGCCTCGGTCAGCGGCAGGTCCGTCACCTTCGCCAGCTCCGCGGCCACCGCCGAGCCGAAACCCTCCGGCGCGTTCAGACCGGAGCCGACCGCGGTGCCGCCGATCGGCAGCTCACCGAGCCGGGGGAGCCCGCTGCGCAGCCGTTCGATGCCGTACCGCACCTGCGCGGCCCACGCGCCGGCCTCCTGGCCGAGCGTGATCGGCACCGCGTCCATCAGGTGCGTGCGACCGGACTTCACCAGCTCGGCCCATTCGCCGGCGCGCGCCTCGATCGCGGTGGCCAGCTGATCCAGCGCCGGGATGACGTCGGTCAGCACCGCTTCGGTGGCGGCGACGTGGATGGTGGTGGGGAAAGTGTCATTGGAGGACTGGGAAGCATTCACGTGATCGTTGGGATGAACGTCGGCGCCCAGCGTCCTGGTGGCCAGTGTCGCGATCACCTCGTTGGCGTTCATGTTCGACGAAGTGCCCGACCCGGTCTGGAAGACGTCGATCGGGAAATGCGCGTCGTGCGCGCCTTCCGCGACCTCGTCGGCGGCCTTCGCGATGGCGCCGGCAAGGTCGCCGTCCAGCACGCCGAGCTGGGCGTTCACCCTGGCCGCGGCGGCTTTCAACAGGCCGAGCGCGCGGATCTGGGCGCGCTCGAGGCCACGGCCGGAGATCGGGAAGTTCTCGACGGCCCGCTGGGTCTGCGCGCGGTACAGCGCGTCCACGGGCACCCGTACCTCGCCCATCGTGTCGTGTTCGATCCGGTAGTCCTGTTCAGCCATGCCGCCAGTCTGCCCCGAGCGAGACTCGACATGCGCGGTGGCGTTGCGCACTAGGCTCGCGTGTGACGACTGCCACCCACCACTGGCGGAAAGGACGGGGAGCGATGAGCTCACCCACTGAGGGGAACACGGTCGACCTGCTGATCGTGGGCGCCGGCCCGACGGGACTGTTCGCCGCGTACTACGCGGGCTTCCGGGGGTTGAAGACGGCCATCGTGGATTCGCTGCCGGAAGCCGGCGGCCAGATCACCGCGATGTACCCGGAGAAGATGATCTACGACGTGGGCGGTTTTCCCGCCGTGCGCGGCCGAGACCTGGTCAACAGCTTGATCGCGCAGGCCGCGCCGTGGAAGCCCGCCTACCTGCTCGGCCGCAAGGCGGAACGGCTCGCGCACGTCGAGTCCCGCCTCGAGGTCACCCTCGACGGCGGTGAGGTGATCAGCGCCGGCGCGGTGCTGATCACCGCCGGCATCGGTGAGTTCACCCCGCGCCCGCTGCCGGCCGGGGACGGCTGGCTCGGCCGCGGCATGGTGCATTTCGTGCCCGAGTTCGAGGTGCACCGCGGTCAGGACGTGGTGGTGGTCGGCGGCGGCGACTCCGCGTTCGACTGGGTGCTCGCCCTGCATCCGATCGCGAAGAGCGTCACCCTGGTGCACCGCCGCGCCAAGTTCCGCGCCGCCGAGTCGATCGTGCGCGAGGCGCGGGATCTCGGCGTGCGGATCATCACCGACGCCGAGGTCACCGAGATGCGCGCGGACGGGGCCGGGCGGCTGGCCGAGGCCGTCGTGCAGGCGAAGGGCGCCGAGCCGGAGGTGCTCCCGGCGCAGACCGTGGTCGCGGCGCTCGGGTTCACCGCGGACCTCGGGCCGCTGGAGAGCTGGGGGCTGAAGATCGAACACCGGGCCATCGAGGTGGACAGCAGGATGGAAACCGCGGTGAGCCGGGTGTACGCCGCCGGCGACGTGGCCTCCTACCCGGGCAAGGTGAAGCTGATCGCCACCGGGTTCGGTGAGGCGGCGACCGCGGTGAACAACTTGGCGGTGGCGCTCAACCCGGAGGCGCACCTGTTCCCCGGCCATTCGTCCAACGTGGAGTAGCGGCCTTTCCGCAGGTCGGCGGTCGTGAGTGAAAACGGTTGCCGGAGCAACCGTTTTCACTCACGAGGTCATTTGGTCGAGCCAGGGCTGGTAGGCGATCGCGGAGGTGTAGATGGACGGCGAGGTGGCGCAGGTGGGGTTCTTGTTGCCCGGCCTGCTGGTCACCCCGACCAGCCGCCAGGTCTCCTCGAGCCGCACCAGCTCGGGGCCGCCGGAGTCGCCGTAGCAGGAGCCCGCGGTGCCACCGGGATTGTCGGTGCACAGTTCGACCGTGCCGTCGAACTCGGCCGTGCAGCCCGCGCCGTCCACCACCTTGGTGTCCAGCTGCTGGAGCACTTCGGATCGCGGGCCGCAGTTCTTCTCCGGGCAGGTCTGACCCCAGCCGAGCAGCCGGGTGGGCGTCCCCGGCACGGCCGAGCTGCCGATCGGCAGCGGCGCGGCCTGCGCCGGCGCGGCCAGTTTGACCAGCGCGATGTCGCCCCCGGCGCCGGACGGGTTGTAGTCGGGATGGACCACCAGCTCCGCGGCCGTGCCGACCTCGCCGCCCTCGACGAGGCTGTTGCTGCCGATCCGGACGGTGAGCGTCGTCGGCTCGCGGCCCTGCACGCAGTGCGCGGCGGTGACCACCCAGACCGGCTTGACCAGCGTGCCGCCGCAGACGTGCTCCCCGGAGGCCGACTGCAGCGACACGTTGAACGGGTAGACCTGGTCGGCGGCCGCCCCGCCGACGATCAGCGGCTGGACCGCCGACGCGGGTGAGGCACCGGCGAACGTGCAGATCAGCGCGATGACCGCGGCGAGCGAACGGCGCCCCATGGTCCCTCCTACGGTAACGGCGGCACGATGTCCTCGTCGGCGACCGGGTCTTCGGCGTCGAGCTTGCCGTCGAAGTCGACCGAGGCGTACGCGCGCAGCTTGGTCAGCCGGTGGTAGCCATCGATCAGTCTGACCGTGCCGGACTTGGACCGCATCACGATGGACTGGGTGGTCGCCCCGCCGGAGCGGTAGTGCACCCCGCGCAACAGGTCGCCGTCGGTGACGCCGGTCGCGCAGAAGAACACGTTGTCCCCGCGCACCAGGTCGTCGGTGCCCAGCACCCGGTCCAGGTCGTGCCCGGCGGCCAGCGCCTTCTCCCGCTCGGCGTCGTCCTTCGGCCACAGCCTGCCCTGCAGTTCACCGCCGAGGCACTTCATCGCGCAGGCCGCGATGATGCCCTCCGGGGTGCCGCCGATGCCGAGCAGCATGTCCACCCCGGTGGTCGGCCTGGCGGCCGCGATCGCGCCGGCCACGTCGCCGTCGGAGATGAACCGGATCCGCGCGCCGGCCTCCCGGACCTCCTTGATGATCTGTTCGTGCCGGGGCCGGTCCAGGATGCACACGGTGACGTCGGAGACGCCGCTGTGTTTCGCCTTGGCCACCCGCCGGATGTTCTCCGCGATCGGCGCGGCCAGGTCCACCGCGCCAGCGGCCTCCGGGCCGACGGCGAGCTTCTCCATGTAGAACACCGCGGACGGGTCGAACATCGCGCCCCGTTCGGCGACCGCCAGCACGGCCAGCGCGTTGGGCATGCCCTTGGCCATCAGGGTGGTGCCGTCGATCGGGTCCACCGCGACATCGCAGTCCGGCCCGTCGCCGTTGCCCACCTCTTCGCCGTTGTAGAGCATCGGCGCCTCGTCCTTCTCGCCCTCGCCGATCACCACGACACCGCGCATGGAAACGGTCGAGACGAGCTGGCGCATGGCGTCCACCGCCGCGCCGTCGCCACCGATCTTGTCGCCCTTGCCGACCCACCGGCCCGCCGCCATCGCGGCCGCTTCGGTCACCCGGACCAGCTCCATGGCGAGGTTGCGGTCCGGTGCTTCCCGGAGTCGAGGCGTGCTGCTGGACGAGCTGTCGCTGGACATGCTGCCTCCCGAATTACATGTGGTCGGAGGCTTCAGATCCTCTCAGATCCGGCGGCGCGGCCGGGCACCCGAGGGCATGGTGAACGTCACTGTGAGTTATTCATTAAAAGCCGATGTGGCCTACTGAGCGTCCTCTTCGGCGTCTTCTTCGACCGACGCGAGGGCCGCTTCGATTCGCTCACGCGCGCCGTCGAGGTGCCGCTCGCAGAGCTTGGCGAGCGTCTCGCCCTTCTCCCACAGGGCGAGCGACTGCTCCAGCGACAGGCCACCGGCTTCGAGCTCCCGGACCACCGCGACCAGCTGGTCGCGGGCCTCCTCGTAGCCGAGCTCGGTGCTGCCGTTGCTGCTCTCGCTCACGCTGTCGGGCTCCTAGTTCGCTTGGTACGGCCCGATTCCCTCGGGGTCCGCGGCGCGCCGCCGCCCGCGCACACTACCGCGCTGGCCATCGCGTGGTCGTACCCGACGAACGCGCGGGCGAACTCCTGGCCGTCGCCCTCGGCGAGTGCCTCCTCGATGTCCGACTGCGCGCGGGCGACCCGGCGCCGGTGCGCGGCGCCCTCGGTGAACCACCACTTGGTGCCGACGTGCACCGAGGTCGCCTCGGACAGCCGGCGCAGCCGGACGTCCAGCCCGGCGCCGGCGCGGGCGCAGCCGGCCAGCAGCGCGGTCCAGCACTCGCCGGCCGCGGCATCGGTCTGCCCGGCTTCGCGCAGCACTGCTTTCGCGCGGGCGCCGCGGGCGGCCTCGATGGTCATCGGCAGAAACGTGGCCATGCGGATGTCCAAGGTGGCTACCCTCCTTCCCCTGCGCGCACCTCCGCCTGCAGGGCGCCGTCCACGACGCGCACCCGCAGCGGGGTCCCGTCCGCTACTTCAGAGACCGATCGGAGTACCTGGAGGTTGCCTGCCTCGTCCACGTATTGCACGACCGCGTAGCCGCGTTCGAGGGTGGCGGCCGGGCCGAGCGCGGTCAGCCTGGCCCTGGCCGAGGCCAGCGCGGCCTGCTCGGTGGACAGGGCGCTGAGGATCGCCCGGCGGCCGCGTTCGCGTTGCAGCTCGACCTCGTCGGCGCGCCGTTGGATCGGTGCCAGCGGGTCGGCCAGCACCGGGCGGCTGCGCAGCTGGTCGAGCAGCCGGCACTGGGTGTCCACCCAGCCGTGCAGGGCACGGCGGGCCCGGTCGCGCATCTGGCGCACCCGCTGGGCCTCTTCCTTGACGTCCGGCACGATCCGCTTGCCGGCGTCGGTCGGCGTGGAGCAGCGAAGGTCCGCGACGTGGTCGAGCAGCGGGCTGTCCGGTTCGTGGCCGATCGCGCTGACCACCGGGGTGCCGGCCGCGGAGACCGCGCGGCAGAGCGCCTCGTCGGAGAACGGCAGCAGGTCCTCCACGCTGCCACCGCCGCGGGCGATCACGATCACCTCGACGTTCGGATCGGCGTCCAAAGTAGACAGTGCTTTGAGGATCTGCGGTACCGCCTGCGCGCCCTGCACCGCGGTGTTGATCACCTGGAAGGCGGCCGACGGCCAGCGGTTGTGCGCGTTCACCAGCACGTCCCGCTCGGCGGCCGACGCCCGGCCGGTGATCAGCCCGATGCCCTTCGGCAGGAACGGCAGCCGGCGCTTGCGCTCGGCGGCGAACAGGCCCTCGGCGGCGAGCAGCTTGCCCAGCCGCTCGATCCTGGCCAGCAGCTCGCCGATGCCGACCGCGCGGATCTCGTTCGCGCGCAGGCTCAGCGTGCCGCGGCCGAGGAAGAAGGTCGGTTTGGCGTGCACCACGACGCTGGCGCCCTCACGCAGTGGCGGCTCCAGGCCGCGCAGCAGGCGCATCGGGCAGGTGACCGACATGGACACGTCCGCGGACGGGTCCCGCAGGGTCAGGAATCCGGTCGAGGTGCCAGGTCGCGCCGAGATCTGGGTGACCTGCCCCTCCACCCAGACCGCGCCGAGCCGGTGGATCCAGTCGGCGATCTTCCGCGCCACCGTGCGCACTGGCCAAGGGCTGTCCGCCGTGGACGCTTCCTTGGCGGGGGATGCCGCTGTGGAGTCGGTGCTCACCGGCCCCCTTCGTCTTCGAAACCGTCTGTGTCGCTGGCTGTGTCTGTGTCGCCGCCGCCGTCGCCCTGCTCCGCGCGGTGCACGTTGCCGATCCGCCGCGCCAGCATTCCGGTGAAGGAAGGCCGGTCGCCGTGATCGCGTTCGTAGGCGAGCAGCTCTTCCAGCTGAGCCAGGGTGAGCCTTCGCAGCCGGGCGCGCAACTGGGGCAGGGTGAGCTCGTCGTAGTTCGCCACCCCGGCCGGGCCGGGGCCGGTGTCGTGCTCGCCGTCCTCGTGCCCTTCGGCCAGCGCGCGCTCCTCCTGTGCCCAGGGATCGCCCGCCACCTCGGGCAGATGGCCGTTGTTGGTCTCGCCGTGCGCTTCACGGGGCCGCGGCAGCTCGGTGTCCAGCTCCTCGACCTCGATCTCGATGTCGATCGGGGTCACGTTGTCGAACCCGGCCGAGTCGAACCCGGCCGACGGACCGGGTTCGATGTCTTCGTCGAAGGTCGCCCAGCTCGGCGTGTCCTCGACCGGGCGCAGGGTGGACAGCGCGTCGTCACCCCGGATCGCCAGTTCGGTGACGTGCTGCTGCACGCGCATGGACAACTGGAGCACCTGGCTGGCCACGGTGACGGGCAGGCCGATGACCTGTTTCGGTAGTTCGCGAACCCGCTCAGCCGTCGTCACGGCGAGCCCGGCGGCGACTCGAAGCGGAAGCGGGAGAGGCTTCATGCCCACAGCCTGCCGCACTTACGCCATCCTGCCCAACCGAATGGGTGTTTCGGCCGTAACTGGGTGACTCGCCGCACAGGAAGCCGCCCGGGAACCAGCCCGTACCCTGGTGGCATGAGTGCTGCGAGCCCCGGAACCGAGCCCGCCGACATCAGCCCCATCGCGCCGGCCGAGAAATCAGGCTCGGCCAGCGGGAAGCGCGTGCTGCTCGCCAAACCCCGCGGCTACTGCGCCGGTGTGGACAGGGCCGTGGTCGCGGTCGAGAAGGCTTTGGAGCTGCACGGTCCGCCGGTGTACGTGCGTAAGGAGATCGTGCACAACCGCCATGTCGTGGACACGCTCCGTGAGCGCGGGGTCATCTTCGTCGAAGAGACTTCGGAGGTGCCCGAAGGCGCGCTGGTGGTGTTCTCCGCGCACGGTGTCTCACCCGCGGTGCACGCCGAGGCGGCCGAACGCAACCTGCGCACCATCGACGCGACCTGCCCGCTGGTCACCAAGGTGCACAAAGAGGTCAACCGGTTCGCCAAGGACGAGTACGACATCCTGCTGATCGGCCACGAGGGCCACGAAGAGGTCGAGGGCACCGCCGGCGAGGCGCCGGACTCGGTGCAGCTGGTGGACACCGCCGCCGACGTGGACAAGGTCGCCGTCCGCGACCCCTCCAAGGTCATCTGGCTCTCGCAGACCACGCTGAGCGTGGACGAGACCATGGAGCGGGTGGACCAGCTCCGCGAGCGGTTCCCCGAGATCGCAGACCCGCCGAGCGACGACATCTGCTACGCCACCACCAACCGCCAGGTGGCGGTCAAGGCGATGGCCGGCGAGTGCGATCTGGTGCTGGTGGTCGGCTCCATGAACTCGTCCAACTCCAAGCGCCTCGTCGAGGTCGCGCTGAAGGCCGGGGCCCGCGCCTCCTACTTGGTCGACTTCGCCAGCGAGGTGGACGAAGCCTGGCTCGAAGGGGTTGAGACGGTCGGTGTGACCAGCGGCGCCTCGGTGCCGGACCTGCTCGTGATGGAGCTGCTCGACTGGCTGGCCGAACGCGGCTGGGGCGACGTGCAGGAAGTCACCACCGCGGACGAGAAGATCGCCTTCGCGCTACCCCGCGAAGTCCGCCAAAAGCGCGCCTGACCCCCAACCGGCAAATAGCCGGCTTTTTGCCCTTTGGTGAGGTCAGTCTTCGTTTTCCCAGGGGCGGGCGCTGCGACGGCGTGGCGGTGGCGGCGGGGGATTGCCGCGCCGGTCCTGGCCGCGTCGGGGACGGTCCGCGCGCGGGTCGTCGGCCGGTGGCGGAGTGCGCCGGCCTCGGCTGTCGGGCTGGCCGGAGCGTGGTGCGTCGGTCCGGCGGCGTTCACCGTCGACCGGCCGCTGGCGCGGCTGCCGTGCGCCGCGAGTGCCGGGCGGAGGCGGGGTCTTGCCGCCGCGAAGGCCGCCGTCGCCCTCCCGGCCGCGCCTGGCACCGCCGTCGTCCGGCCGCTTCCGGGCGCCTGCCGCACCGGCCGCCGCGGCCGCGCCACTGGGACCCGGCTCGCCGGGGCGGCGCCGGGCGCCGGGACGCCCTTCGGCCGGACGTCCGGCCCTGGCCGGAGCCGGCCGGCCGGCCGCGCCGGTACGGGGACCGGCCGGGTCGCCGCCGCGGTCCTTGTCCACCGCCTTGCGGGGCAGCTTCTTGATCCGCGGGTCCGGGTCGCGCTCCCGGTAGATCCGGTAGATGCCGATGGCCAGGACGATTCCGGTGGTGATCGCCATCGTCGGGAAGCCGTTGATCAGCGGTTGGCCGATCTGGAGCGCCTTCGCGAGACCATCACCACCGGCCGGCGCGTTGCCGCCGACCAGCATCACCCCGGGCACGATGACCGCCAGCACCAGCGGCGGCTGCACCATCGGCGCGAACAGGCTGCGTCTCTGCACCGCGCAGATCGCGCCCACCACCCCGATGAAGTAGGCGCCCTTGAACAGGTTGCCGAGGGCGTCCCCGATCTGGAGGTCCACGGCCGCACCGACCAGGGCCAGGCCGAAGCCCAGCAGAACGGCCCCCCACCAGGGCAGACCCCGGCGGTCGACGGCGATAGGACGCTGGTCCCAAGGCACGGCGACGTCGTCGGCGTCTGGATCGCTTCGGCGATCGCGAATGGCGGTCACGAGACAACACCGTATCCCGTACTTGCCGCCGAGCGCGTACCACTCCGCGATCGTGGTAACTCCGGCCATCGGCCGCGCGCCGCCGCACGCCCCCAGGTGGATGGGCCAAAGCGGGTCGCCGCCGGTTCGGTGCAGAGATGTTTTCCTTAGCTGGCAGCCATTTCGTCTCCCTTCCGGATGGTCGGCACCGGCGACGGGCTGGCCGCCGCGTCGGTCAGCGGGGCGACCGAGGTGCGGAAGGTTTCCAACGCGTCCAGCTCCCGCCGGCGCGCGGAGAGGAACCGCTGCAGGTGGGTGCTGGAGAGGTTGAGCGCGTCCACCGCGTTGCCCGCCGCCCGGTGCGCCGCCCCGGCACCGGTGCGCACCTGCTCGATGTCCTCGACCATCGCCCGGTCACTGGCCGCGAACAGGGCGGCCGAGGCGAGCACCGCGAACCCGGTCGGCCCGCAGAGGAAGACCCGCCGGTCCAGCATCCAGCGGAGCAGCTCGGGGTCGGTGTCCAGCGCGGCCACCACGGCCGCGTCCGACGGCACGAACATGATCGTGCCGTAGATCGCGTCCGCCCAGCGCTGGTAGCCCTTCCCGGCCAGTTCGGCCGCCCTGGAGCGCAGGTTGCGCACGTGCACCCGCAGCGCGTCCAGCCGCTCGTCCGTGTCGTCGGTCTCTACCGCCTCCGCCCAGCAGGCCATGCTCGCCTTGGCGTCCACCGGTACCGTGCGGTCCCCGCCGACCCGGAGCACCAGGTCCGGTTTGGCCGCGCCGCCGCCGGCCAGGTCGGTCTGCAAGGTGAAGTGCAGCCCTTCGCGCAGGCCGAGTGCCCGTGCCGTCTCCACCAGTACCTGTTCGCCCAGCTCGCCACGGCCGCTGATCGAGGCGAAGGCGACCTCGTAGCGGCGCAGCGAGACCTGCTGCTCGTCCACCCTGGAGCGCTCGGCCTCGACCTGGCGTGCCGCCGCGTCGGCGCGCCGCATGCTGTCGTTGTACAGCCGCCACAGCAGCAGCACCGCTACCGCCAGCAGCACCGCGACGGCGACGGCCGCCGTGGTGAACACCGTCGAACCCACCAGCGCGCTCCTTTCGTTCACTGACCGGTTGTCACCGGTGACCGTTCGCAACGCATCATGGCGGAAGACCCCGACAGAACCCGGTGGTCGCCCCACTAGAACATACGTTCGAGTGAACACGCCGCCGGAAGTCCGAAGATCTGTCGGCCGTCCGGCCTAGCTTGGGACCCGTGAGAGCACTCCACACCTCCGACTGGCACATCGGCCGCACCTTCCACGGCGCCGATCTGCTCGCCGAGCAGGAAGCCGTCCTGGCGCACCTGGCCGACCTCGTGGTCGACGAGGCGATCGACGTGGTGTTCGTGGCCGGGGACGTCTACGACCGCGCGGTGCCCTCCGCGGAGGCCGTCCGGGTCGCCACCTCCGCGCTGGGCAGGCTCCGGGAGGCCGGTGCGGAACTGGTGCTCACCGCCGGCAACCACGATTCGGCGCCGCGGCTCGGCGCCTTCGGCCGGTTCGCCGCCGCCGGTGGTCTGCACCTGCGCACCACGGTGGACGCGCTGGCAGAGCCGGTGCTGCTGAACGACCGGCACGGCACCATCGCCTGCTACGGAATCCCTTATCTGGAGCCGGAACCGGCCCGGCACGCGCTCGGCGTGCCGGACGCGCGCGGGCACACCGGCGTGCTCACCGAGGCGATGCGCCGGGTGCGCGAAGACCTGGCGAACAGGCCGGACGGCACCAGGTCGGTGGTGCTCGCGCACGCCTTCGTCACCGGCGGCGCGGGCAGCGACTCCGAGCGCACCATCGCGGTCGGCGGGGTGGAGGAGGTGCCGGGCGCGGTCTTCGACGGGGTGGATTACGTGGCGCTCGGCCATCTGCACGGCCCGCAGGTGCTCGCCGAGCACCTGCGCTACTCCGGCAGCCCGCTGGCCTACTCCTTCTCCGAAGCCAGGCAGCGCAAGTCGGTCTGGCTGGTCGAATTCGACGAAAAGGGCCTGGCCGGGGTCGAGCGGCGGGAGCTGCCGGTGCCGCGGCGGCTGGCGACGCTGACCGGAAGGCTGCAGAACCTGCTCGACACGCCGGAGTTCAGTGCGTTCGAAGACAGCTACCTCTCTGTGACACTGACCGACAGGGTGCGGCCGGTGGACGCGATGCGCCGGTTGCGCGAGCGCTTCGCCCACGCGGTGCATCTCGACTGGCAGCCCGAGGGCGGGGACACCTCGGCGGCACTGCGTTACGCGGAGGCCGTCCGTGGGCGTTCCGATTCGGAGATCGCGGCGGCCTTTCTCGCCGACTGCCGTGGCGCGGAACCGAACGAGCGCGAGCGGAAGCTGCTCCAGCGCGCACTCGAGATGGCCGCCAGGGAGGACGAGTGAGGCTGCATCGGCTGGAGGTCACCGCGTTCGGGCCGTACGCGCGGCACGAGGCGGTGGACTTCGACGCGCTCGGCGCGGACGGCCTTTTCCTGCTGCACGGTGACACCGGCGCGGGTAAGACGACCTTGCTGGACGCGGTGGCCTTCGCCCTATTCGGCGTGGTCCCCGGTGCGCGCGGCGACACGAAGCGGCTGCGTTCCGACCTGGCCGAGCCGACCGCGGTGACCGAGGTCGCGCTGGAACTGACCCTGCAGGGCCAGCGGCTGCGGCTGACCAGGAGCCCGTCCTACGAGCGGCCCAAGCTCACCGGTGATGGCACCACCACGCAACCGGCCAAGGCGTCCCTGAGCTGGGTGGACGCGGTGCCGCACGGCCAGGCGCCGGAGGGCTTGACCAGGATCGACGAGGTCGGCCGCACGGTGCAGCGGCTGCTCGGCATGAACGCCGAGCAGTTCTTCCAGGTGGTGCTGCTGCCGCAGGGCGAGTTCGCCCGTTTCCTGCGGGCCGAGACCACCGAACGCGAGCAGCTGCTGGAGCGGTTGTTCGGCACCCAGCGGTTCGGCGACATCGAGCGCTGGTTCCGCGAGCTGCGCGCCGAGCGCCGCCGGGAGCTGGACCAGCGGCGCGGTGGGCTGCGCGAGTGGGTGGCCAGGTTCGCGCAGGCGGCCGGCGCGGACACCCCGGAGTCGGCGTCCCCGGAGTGGCTCGCGGACGTCGAACAGCAGGCGAAGCAGGCCGTCGCGGACGCGGAAACGGTGGAGCAGTCGGCGAAATCGGCCAGGCAGGCCGCGGGCGAGACGCTGGCCGAGCGGACCGCCGCGGCCGAACGGGTGCAGCGGGTCCGGCTCGCGCACCGGAAACTGGCCGCGCTGGCGGCTCAGCGGGACGAGCGCGCCGGATGGGCCGCCGAACTGGCCGCCGCCCGCCGCGCGGCCACCGTGGCGAGCGGTGCCGACCAGGCGGACCGGGCCAAGGCGCAGCTCGACCGGGCGGAGCTGGCCGAGCGGTCGCGGGTGGCCGAGTTGGACCGGCTCGGCTACCGGGAGACCGAGTTGAACACGGCTTCGGTGCCGGAGCTGCGGGAGCGGGCCGGCGCGTTCCGGGAGGAGGCCGGGGCGCTGGCCGGGCTGGTCGAGGAAGCCGAGCAGCAGCGGCGGGACCTCCGCGCGGTGGAACGGCTGGCCGAGACCGCGACCCACGCGTCCGCGCAGACCGAGGTGCTGAACGGCAAGCTGGCCGGTATCCCCGAGCGGATCGACGAGCTGCGCACCAAGCTCGAAGCGGCCGGTGAAGCCGAGGCGAAACTGGACGGGGTGCTGGCCAGGGAGTCCGAGCTGGCCGCCGGGGTGGCGGACGCGGACCGGCTGGCGCCGGCGGAACGGGCGGTGGCCGAGGCCGAGGCCGCCCTGCTGGTGGCCACCGATGGGCACCTGCGCGCCAAGGAGCACCGGCTGCGGCTGCGCGAGCTGCGGCTCGACGGGATGGCCGCCGAACTGGCGGTCGGTCTCGCGGCGGGTTCGCCCTGCCCGGTCTGCGGGTCCGCCGAGCATCCGGCCCCGGCCGAGCCGGCGGCGGGTTCGGTGGATCAGGACCAGGAGCAGGCCGCCGAGCAGGCCGAAAGCAGGGCCGAACGGGAAAGGCAGGCGGCGGAACGGGCCAAGCACGAGGCCGAGCGGGCGCTCACCGGGATTCGCGAGCGGTTGCGCGGGCGGACCGGGGACGCCTTGCGCGGCGAGCTGGCCGAGGTCACCGAGGAGCTGGGTGCGCTCCGCTCGCTGGCCGGGCAGCGGGCACGGCTGGCCGACCAACTGCGTTCGGTGGAGGCCGAGTCCGAAGCACTGACCGTCCAGCTGCGCGAGGCGGAGCACGCCGCGACCACCGCGGGTACCGAGCAGCGCGGGCTGTCGGAGCGGATCGCCGAGCGGGCTCGGCGATTGGAAGAAGCCCGTGGTGAACACGAAAACGTCGGTGCCCGCCGGGAGTATCTGACCACCGTGCTGCGCGCGCTGGATGCGCTCGCCGAGGCCAGGGCGGCCAGCGGCACGGCACGGGAACGGCTGGACGAGCAGCTGGTGGCCGTGCGGGAAGCGCTGGCGCGCGCGGAGTTCGGCACCGTGGCCGAGGCCCGTGCCTGCGCGAGGCCGGAGGAAACCTTGGCAGAGCTGGAAAACCGGCTGGCCGAGGCCGACCGCGCCGAGGCGTCCGCGCGTTCGGTGCTGGCCGAGCCCGGGCTGGCCGGGGTGTCCCCGGAGGACGAGATCGACGTCGAAGCGGCCAGGCTGGTGGCCGATGACGCCAGGGCACGGGCGGAAAAGGCGGTGTCCGAACGGAGTGCGGCCGAGACGAAGGCCGCCGAGCTGGCGACCCTGGCGGGGCGGCTCGGCGCGGCCGCGGCCGAATTGGCGCCGTTGGAGGAGAAGTTCGAGGAACTGGACGCGCTGACCGACGTGGTCAACGGTCGCGGCCAGAACGCGCGGAAGATGTCGCTGCGGTCCTACGTGCTCGCCGCCCGGCTGGAAGAGGTGGCGCTGGCCGGTACCGCGCGGCTGCGCACGATGAGCCAGGGCCGCTACTCGTTCGTGCACTCGGACGCGGCCGGCGCCCGTGGTACCCGCGGCGGTCTCGGCATCGACGTGCTGGACGACTACTCCGGCGCGGTCCGCCCGGCGAAGACCCTGTCCGGCGGGGAGTCCTTCCTCGCCTCGCTCGCCCTCGCGCTCGGTCTCGCGGACGTGGTGGCCGCGGAGACCGGTGGCGCGCTGCTGGACACCCTGTTCATCGACGAGGGCTTCGGCACGCTGGACGCCGAGACGCTGGACATCGTGATGAACGTGCTCGACGAGCTGCGGGCCGGCGGCCGGGTGGTCGGCCTGGTCTCCCATGTCGAGGAGCTGCGTCAGCGCATCCCGACCAGGCTGCGGGTCAGGAAGTCCCGCACCGGGTCCACTTTGGAGCTCCAGTCATGACCCCGCCCACTGGCGTTCCAGGTCCGGGTAGATCAGCTCGAGATCGTCCGGCAGGGACGCCTTGATCTGACGGGTGCGCTCGTCCGCCAGCACCTCCTCGCGGCCGGCCTCGATCGCGTCCAGCACCTGGCCAGCCACCTCGGCCGGGGCGTGCTTCGGCACGTCGAAACCCTCGGCCAGTCGGGTGTCGATGAACCCGGAGTGCACGCCGACCACGAGCGTGCCCTGTGCGCGCAGCTCCATCCGCACCCCGTTGGTCAGCGACCACAGGGCGGACTTCGTGGCGCAGAACGAACCCATCGACGGGAAGCTGAAGAACGACACGATCGACAGCATGTTCACCAGCGCGCCGCCGCCGAGCAGCGGCGCGAAGGCCCGGCACATGTTCAGCGTGCCGAAGTAGTTGGTCTCCATCTCCCGCCTGGCCTCGTCGGTCGAAGACGAGCCGATGAACGGGCTCAGCGTGCCGTAGGCCGCGTTGTTCACCAGCAGGTCGACGTCCTGGCATTGTTCGGCCGCGGCGGCGACCTGGCCGGGGTCGGTGATGTCCAGCTCGACCGGCACCAGGCCGGGCCCGGTGATCTCGCCGGGGCGGCGCCCGCCCGCGTAGACGGTCTTGGCGCCGCGGGCGAGCAGGGTGCTGGCGAACGCCGCGCCGAGCCCCCGGTTCGCCCCGGTGACCAGTGCCGTCGCGCCTTCGATCCGCATGTATCCGCTCCTTCGTACGCTGATCTCTTCGGCGCCCAGCCTGCGGCCCGCACCGGCGGCCGGGCGAGAGCCTGCCGATACTGGTGCTGACAGCACCTGGCCGAGGAGGCGACCGATGGCGAACCGGCGAGCGGAGCTCGCGACCTTCCTGCGCAGTCGCCGGGAACGCATCACGCCGGGCGAAGCGGGGCTCGCGCCGGGCCCGCGCCGCGGCACGCCGGGCCTGCGCCGGGAGGAGGTCGCGCTGCTCTCCGGGGTCGGCGTCACCTGGTACACCTGGCTGGAGCAGGGGCGGCCGATCAACGCCAGCGTGCAGATCCTGGACGCGGTGGCAAGGACGCTGCACCTGGACCCGGTCGAGCACGCGCACCTCTACCGCCTCGCCGAGGTGCCGGAGGTGGCCGCGCCGGCGCCGCCGGACGAGCTCGAACCCGAGGTGCAGGGCATTCTCGACCAGCTCGCGCCGCTCCCGGCCTGCGTGCTGAACAGCCGTTACGACGTGCTCGCCGGGAACTCGCCGTACCGGGTGCTCTGGCGGCGCACCCTGGCCGCTCCGGTCGGCGAGCGCAACGTGCTTTGGCAGTCCTTCACCATTCCCGAGTGCTGCGGCCCGTTCGCGGAGAACCGGGAGGCCGAGCTGAAGGAGCTGGTCGCCACCTTCCGCGCCGCTTTCGGCCGTCACATCGGCGACCCGGACTGGACGGAGCTGGTCGACCGGCTCTGCGCCGCGAGTGCCGAGTTCGCCGCCGTGTGGGCCGCGCACGATGTCGGCCTGCCGACGTCCAGGGTGAAGGTGCTCCGGCATTTCTCCGCCGGGAACATCGCGATGACGGTGACCGGTTTCGAGCTGTCCGCCGCTCCGGAGGCGCGGATGGTGGTCTACACGCCGGTGGACGAGGAGAGCCGCAAACGTGTCGACTGGTTGCTCGCCCACCCGGATGCCCCACCGGCGGACCACCGCCACTAGGCGAAGAACCGCAGGAGCGCGTCCGCGGTGTCACGCGGGTTGTCGTCCGGGGCGAAATGGCCGGCGCCGGTGACCGTCTCCCGGCGGGCACCGGGGATCGCCGCGGCCAGGCGGTCTCCGGTGGCCGGGACGAGCCATTCGTCCCGCTCGCCCCACAGCACCAGGGTCGGCGCGGTGATCCGGTCCAGCCGCGCCACCACCTCGCGCGTGTCCTCGAAGGACACACTCGCGACCTGGTCCACCCAGCGCTGCTGCCCGGCCGCTCCGGCCCAGGGCGTCAGGTAGGCGTCGACGACGGCTTCGGGCATCTCGTGATGGGTGGCCGTGCGAAGGCGCGCGGTGACGAGGTCGCCGAACACGTGCGGGGGCATCGTGCGGTAGGCGTCCTGGTGGCGCTGCATGTGCTCGGTGAAGGGCGTGTTCCACGGGCCCAGCACGGCCGCGTCGAGCAGCGCGATGCGGTGCACCGGCACCCCCTCGACGAGGTGGGCGCGCAGCACGATGCCACCGCCGATGTCGTGCCCGACCAGGCTGGGCGCGTCCAGCCCCCAGTGCTCGGCGAGTTCGGCCAGCGTCCTGGCCTGCCGGGCGATCGACGGGGCGATGCCGGGATCCGGACGGGAGTCGCCGAACCCGAGCAGATCCCAGACGTGCACGGTGTGCCGGCGGGCCAGTGCTGGGGCCACTTCGCGCCACAGATAGGACCAGGCCGGGGTGCCGTGCGTGAGGATCACCGGCGGCCCTTCGCCGAAGACGCCGGTGGCGACCTCTCCACCGGACACGCGGACTCGCTGGTCGAGCCGCCACGTCGTGCCTGTACTCATCCCGCCACTCCCAAGCTAAGAGGTATAGTTAACTTTCTCCGGTTACCGTAGCAGGGAGTAAGGCGTGAAGATACTTTTTACCGATTACGCCTTGGGGGCGGGCGTGGCCACCGACCTGGTCAACACCGCACCCGTGGTGCGGGGCGCGGGTGAAGCACTGCCCGACGCGGTCGCACTGGAGCGGTTCCTCGCCGAGCACGAGCTCGGGGTGACCGCGACCGGTGCCGACCTCGGCCAGGTGCATGCCCTTCGGCAGGAAGTTCGCGCTGTGCTCGAAGCCCGCACGGAAGACCAGGCGGTGGAGAGTGCGACCGCGCTGGTCACCCGTGCGGGCCTCGGGCCGGTGCTACACCGCGACGCCGCGGACCGGTGGCAGTGGTACGTCGAGACTTCGCCCGACGCGTCGCTCGCCGGCGAACTGGCCGTCCTGATCGGCACCGGGCTGCTCGGCGTCGTCCGGACGTTGAGCCACGACCGGTTCCGGCACTGCGCTTCACCGGTGTGCGACGGCATGTTCGTGGACACCAGCCGGGCGGGCCGCCGCCGGTACTGCATGCCGGACCTGTGCGGCAACCGCCTCAACGTGGCCAACCACCGCGCCCGCAGACGGGCTCAGTCCTGAGGATCCTCGTGGTCCAGCAGCCAGCGCTTCACGTCCACGCCCCAGCGGAAACCGCCGAGGCCGCCGCCGGTGCGGATCACCCGGTGGCACGGCACGAACAGCGCCGCCGCGTTCCTGGCGCAGGCGGTGGCGGCCGCGCGGACCGCGGCCGGGCGGCCGGCCAGCGCCGCGTAGTCGGCATAGCTCACCGGTTTGCCGGCCGGCACCGTGCGCAGCGCGTCCCAGGCGCGTTGCATGAACTCGCCGGAACGCTGCCGGACCTCGATCTCGTCCGCCGCGTTCAGCTCACCGGAGTGGTAGCGGCGGATCGCGGTGCTTACCGGGCCGAGGTCGCGCTTGGCGCGTAGCTCGGCCGGGGCCAGCGAAGGTGAGATCAGTCCGGTCAGGTCCTCGACCCTGGCCGTCCAGCCCGACGCCAGTACCGCGCCGTCCGAGGCGACCACCGCGGTGAACGGCCCCACCTTGGTGTCCATTGTGGACCAGTGGGCGATGCTCATGATTTTGCTCCTTTTGCTGTGCGAGTTCAGGATCCGGCACGCCAGAGGTGCATGCCGGCGTAGGACCGCCATGGCCGCCAGGCCTTGGCGTGCCCGGTCAGTGCGTCTTCGATGCCAAGCTCGGCCGCGCCCTTGCGCAGCACCAGGTCACCGGTGAGCAGCAGGTCGGGGGCGCCGAGCACGCGCATCAGCACGTAGTCCGCGGTCCACGGCCCGATGCCGGGCAGTTCGAGCAGCTCGGCGCGCAGCTCGTCCGGGTCGCGGCCGACGTGCACCTCCACCGCGCCGGAGGCCAGCGCGTCCGCGGTTTCGCAGATCGCTTCGATGCGCCGTCGCGGCCCGCGGAGGACGTCTCGCCCGTGTTCGGCGACGGCGGCCGGCGAGGGAAACAGGGTGGTGAGCGTGTCCCCGCGCTCGGCCGGGGACAGCCGGTCGCCGAGTTCCTCGGCCAGCCGGCCCGCCGCGGTGCGGGCGGCGGCCACCGAAACCTGCTGCCCGAGCATCGCGCGGAGCACCAGCTCGGGGCCGTCCACCGCGCCGGGCACCCGCATGCCGGGCGTCTCCGCGACCAGCGGGGCGAGCGCCGGATCGGCGCCGAGCACCTTCGCCACGGCCTGCGGGTCTGCGTCGAGGTCGAACAGCCGCCGCATCCTGGCCACCGCGCTGCTGAGGTCGCGTACGTCGGTGAGTCGCAGGTCGCAGCGGACGTGCCCGTTCAGCGGGGTCAGCCAGGCCGTGGCGGTGCCGTGGGGCAGGCGCAGGGTGCGCCCGTAGCCGGCGACGGTCACGTCCTCGACGCCGGCGACCGCGCGTGCCGCGAAGAAGCTCAACAGCCCGGCCGCGTCGAACGGCGGGCGGTACGGCAGTCGCAGGCACAGCCGCGCGCCGGCGGCGCCTTCACCGGACGGCTCGCCGCCAGGGGCCCGGCGCCGGGCGCCGGCGGCGCCGGCCCGCAGCTGGGACGGGGTGCTCGCGAACACCTCGCGGATGGTGTCGTTGAACTGGCGGATGCTGGCGAACCCGGCCGCGAAGGCCACATCGGCCAGCGGCAGCTCGGACAGCTCGATCAGCAGCCTCGCCGAGTGCGCGCGGTGGGCCCGCGCCAGCGCCAGCGGGCCGGCGCCGAGCTCGGCGGTGAGCACCCGGCCAAGCTGCCGCTCGGAGTAGCCGAGCCGGCGGGCGAGGCCGGGTACCCCGTCGCGCTCCACGGTGCCGTCGGAGATCAGCCGCATCGCGCGGGCGGCCAGGTCGGCCCGCAGGTTCCAGTCCGGCGAACCGGGCACCGCGTCCGGCAGGCAGCGGCGGCAGGCGCGGTAACCGCCCGCCTGTGCCGCCGCGGACGTCGGGTAGAAGTGCACGTTTGCCGGCTTGGGGGTCAGCGCTGGGCAGGACGGGCGGCAGTAGATGCCGGTGGTGCGCACCGCCATGATGAACTGCCCGTCGAAGCGGGAATCCCTGGAGGCGACCGCGCGGTAGCACCGCTCGGTGTCGCGCCACACGGGCTGCTCGCGGGTGAGCGTCAGTTCGGCCATGTGATCGATCCTGCCAGCGGTTCGGCGGGTTGACTGGCGGAAATCCGACACGACGTTGACCGGGCGGCCGAGGGCGTCCGGCCGGGGTCCACGTAGACTTCGCGGCCGTGAGTCTGACCCTCGGCATCGTAGGCCTGCCCAACGTCGGCAAGTCCACCCTGTTCAACGCGCTGACGCGCAACGACGTGCTCGCCGCGAACTACCCGTTCGCCACGATCGAGCCCAACGTCGGTGTCGTGCCGCTGCCCGACCCCAGGCTGGACCGGCTGGCCGAGATGTTCGGCTCGGCGAAGATCCTGCCCGCCGTGGTGTCCTTTGTGGACATCGCTGGGATCGTCAAGGGCGCGTCGGAGGGGGCGGGCCTCGGCAACAAGTTCCTCGCCAACATCCGCGAGGCCAACGCGATCTGCCAGGTCATCCGCGTGTTCGACGACCCGGACGTGGTGCACGTCGACGGCCGGATCGACCCGTCCAGCGACATCGAGACGATCAATACCGAGCTGATCCTCGCCGACCTGCAGACGCTGGACAAAGCGTTGCCCCGGCTGGAAAAAGAGGCCAGGACCAAGAAGGAGAACAAGCCGGCGCTCGATGCCGCGCAGCAGGCGAAGGAGATCCTCGACGCCGGCCGCACCCTGTTCCAGGCGCAGAGGGAGGTCGACTTCGAGCTGCTGCGCGAGCTGCACCTGCTCACCACCAAGCCGTTCCTGTACGTCTTCAACGCCGATGAGGGCGTGCTCACCGACGAGGCCAAGCGGGCCGAGCTGACCAAGCTGGTCGCCCCCGCCGACGCGGTCTTCCTGGACGCCAAGGTCGAGGCGGAGCTGCTGGAACTGGACGACGAGGAGTCCGTGCGCGAACTGCTGGAGTCCGTCGGCCAGCACGAGCCCGGCCTGTACTCACTGGCCCGCGCCGGCTTCCACACCCTCGGCCTGCAGACCTACCTCACCGCCGGCCCCAAGGAGTCGAGGGCCTGGACCATCCCGCAGGCCGCCACCGCCCCCCAGGCCGCCGGCGTCATCCACACGGACTTCGAACGCGGCTTCATCAAAGCCGAAGTCGTCTCCTACGACGACCTGATGGAAGCCGGCTCCATGGCCGCCGCCCGCGCCGCCGGCAAAGTCCGCATGGAGGGCAAGGACTACCTCATGTCCGACGGCGACGTCGTCGAATTCAGGTTCAACGTCTGAGCTGTTCTGTCTCGTGAGGTTGGGGACGCGGGTGGCGGGTGGGCCGCCACCGGAGAAGGAAACCCTGGTTTTGCACTTCTACGTGATCGACATCTCCAGGCTGCTCCGGGACGTAAAGAGGCGTGCAGTCAACGATTCCTCATCGCTCCGATCTGCATCGGTTGAGTTGCGGCACACTGTATGTGGCAGACCGTGAATCGGTGATCACTGGAGGTGAGGTGCGTATGGCAGGTTTGGGCCGGAAACGCCGACCTGGGAGCCGGAACCTAAGTCGCCCGAACAGGCGGCGATCATGAAAGGACGTTTCATGGATTCTGACGTGTACCGCGCCGCCGCCCTCACCGCCGCATCCAGCTGGCGGAAGTCGAGCTACAGCAATTACGCCAATTGCCTTGAGCTCAACGACTCCGTACCCGGGCACGTCGGTGTGCGCGATTCGAAACTCGGCGAGGACGGCCCGGTCCTCGTCTTCAGCGTCGACGAGATGCGAGCCTTTCTGCTCCGTCTGAAGGGCGGCGAATCCGCCCACCTGCGCGCGTGACCTGCGTTGGACCAGCGGCAGCATTCTCGGCGGCCACGCCTGCGACCGGGTTGGTGATCTGTGCGGTGCGATTGTGCTGCCGGTCTCCAAGCCGCAAGGCGAGACCGTGCAAGTGGTCCTCAGAACCCTGCTGGGTGATTGTGGGTTCGCCCTGACGTCGATCGATCAGCTGACCCGCCCTTGTGGTCACGGTGAATGACGACAGGGCTCCGCCGACCGGGTGGTCGGCGGAGCCCACGCGCAGCGCACTCTCAGTGCTCGTCCCTCACGACAGGACGGGTTATGCGGGTGTGGAACCGACCATGTCGTTCTTCACTCCGCGCAGAAAGGCTCGCATCTCGTCAACGCCGAAGACGAGGATCGGGCTGTCTTCGCCCAGTTTCGAATCGCGCACGCCGACGTACCCAGGGGTAGATTCATTGATTTCAACACAATTTGCACCGGCAGTGTAGCTTGATTTCCGCCAGCCAGTAACATCGTTGAAAACGACATTTTCTTTGTTGATTATCACACCATTTCCTTTGCTAGACTAAGGATGAAATCTCGTGATCGATCTGGGTTTTCGGCTTGACCTTGCAGTCGCTCAAATGCGTTTCTGAAGTCACGTACCTGGTCGGGACGTTCGTAATATTCTCCCCCGGTCCGTGTTTCTATGTAAACCGTGCCGGGATCGCCGACAAACTCAGAGGGGTAGTCGAAAATTGTGAAGGTGCCGTCAATGGCCAGATGGGCGCCTTCGGTGAAAGGTAGCACCTGTATATCGACGTTCGGCCGCTCGGTCAACTGAGCCAGGCGCTCTAGTTGTGCCCGCATTATTGCAGGTCCGCCCACCTGGCGACGCAGGGCGCCCTCGTCCAGGATCGACCAGATCTGAGGTGCGTCTTCACTGCGTTCCACGACTGTGGCCTGCCGCGTCATCCGCAGGTCGACCTTGGCTTCAATCTCTTCATCGCTCAGTCGTCGCCCAAACCGTTTTCCGAACATGTTGTGGATCGTAAAAGCATAGTCGCGTGTCTGAAACAATCCTGGCACGACATTGATATCGGCGCTGCTGATCCGTGCGGCACCGGTTTCCAGCCCTAGGAATATATTTAGAAATTCGGGCACGGCCTCGTTGAACTTGATCCACCAGTCCTTGCCGCGCTTCCCTCTCCTGACCATTTCGCGGAAAACTGGTATGAGGTCCGGCGCGCCGTAGAAGTCAAGTAGCAATTCCAGGTCTGCTGGCGCGGGCAGGTTCCGTGCGGTCTCGATGTGGGCAATGACCGTGGTGGCCTTGCCGATGCGTTCGGCCGCGGCTGCTCGATCATGGCCGGCGGCTTCTCGGAGACGCTTCAGTTCAAGCCCGATCCAGCGCTTGACCGCGGTGGGGTTCACAGTGCCCAAGTCCCTGCCCTCCCTAGGTTGCCACGTTCAGTGACCGATTCACCCACACGGGCTAAGAATAGTTCTCGAATAGCTACACGAGTGGAGTCTGGACGTAGTGGATGTATAGCTCTACATTTTAGATGTCTGATGGTGGTGCATCGTACATCGTAGATGCGGCGGATTGTCAGCGGGTAGGACCTACCGGTGTGTTTGTCAGTTCTCGCAGCGGACAGGGCTTCTACCAGGGGTAACTGAGCAACACGGGAGAAGGGGAGGGAGGCGAGGACATGGGTACGCCGGAGTTTCATCGGCAGCCAACGAGTGGGATGCCGAGCCGGGGTTGCCTGGGCGCTTCCCGGGCCCTTCTAGGAGGAGGGAGGTGGATGGCGATGCTCGAGGTCGTGATGGTCACGCGCAAGGACGCGACTTACCACGCGTTTTCCAGCTCAGGCGGGTCCTGATTGAGGTAGATCCAGATCGATGAGGGGAGTTCTCATGCGTCCGCGTATCAAGGAGGAGCACTGTCCGGTCCGGCTCGGTGACGGTTGGGTGCAGATCGGCGGGAGAGTGCTCGGTCTCGGTGCTTACCTACGGGACCCGGACGGCTCCGTGTGGGCGTTGCTGGAACTTCTTGACGGGACACGAACGGTGGGCCAGGTGGTCACCGACCTGGTCCACCTCTTTCCCGACCGTTCGGCCGAGGGGGTCCGGGAGGATATCGAGCAGTTGGCCGACATGGGGCACCTCGAGGACGCTGACGAGCCGATCTGTACGGAGTTGACGAGCCGGCAGCGCGGGCGCTACGACCGCGGCAGGCTGCTGCAACGCTGGGTCGATCCTGGAAGCAGGAGGTCCAGCTGGGATTTCCAGGTCGAGTTGTCCCGCGCCCGGGTGGTGGTCGTCGGTATGGGCGGAGTGGGATGCACCGCGGCGATGGCCTTGGCCATGTCGGGCGTGGGCCACCTGCACCTGGTCGATTTCGATGAGGTGGAGCTGTCCAACCTCAACCGCCAGATCCTCTACACCGAACGGGATCTGGGCAGGCGCAAGGTGGACGCCGCAGTGGAAAGGCTGCGCGCCACCAACTCCGACATCGAGGTCACCGGAGAGTCCACCCGGATCGTGAGCCCCGCATCGCTGGAGCCGCTGGCCGCGACGTGCGACGTCTTGGTGATGTGTGCGGACCATCCGGCGGACATCTGGTTGTGGGCGAACCGGGTCTGTGTGGTGACCCGCACCGACTGGGTGTTCGGGACCTACTGCGGTCCGCTGGCCAACATGGGTGTGTACCGGCCGGGCACGGGGCCGTGTTACGAGTGCGCCCGCGCCACGGAACGGGATCTCCAGGCCCGGAGGCCACCGATGGAGGTATGGAGCGGGGCGCCGACGGGGCCGCGAGTAGTCGCCGCGAACGCGGTGACGGCGGGCATGGTCGGCAACCAAGTTGCCTGGGCGGTGCTGAGCCTGATCACCGGGCCGTCACGAGTTCGCGTGAATCACGAGTACGGCTACGACCTCGTCACCCTGGACCACGCTTTCGCCTTCACCCCGGACCAGCCACACCCGGAGTGCCGGACCTGCCGCAGGATCGCCTGACCAACAGGCCAAGCCCCAGCCAGATCCCGGCTAGGGTTCCCGGTTGTCGGCAAGTTGCCGCGCTATGCGCTGGATCAGCTCCGTCGCCTCATCACCGGCCGTGGCCGCGGCGTGGTAGTGGCCGAACAGCCGCTCGTAGGCGGCGATCTCGTCCGGTGCCGAGAGCATGTATTCACCGGTGAGGTGCTCCATCAGGACGAAGTTGTCGTCATGGATCTCGAAACCGTTGACCGCGGCAACCGGCATGGCGGTGGTGAAGGGCAGGATCCGCAGGTCGACCGTGCGCAGGCCGAGCAGGGACTGGATGCGGTCCAGCTGCCCGAGGTGCGTCTCCAGGTCGCCGATCCGGATCCACAGCGCCGCTTCCCCGAGCACGAACGTCAGCGTCTTGCCGGGGTCGTAGAGCAGTCCTTGCCGCTCGATCCGCACGGCCACCATCTGCTCGATGTCGTCTGGGGACGCGTCGGCCAAGTCCGCGGGGCCGGCGGGCAGCGCGACCAGCTCGCGGATGTAGGCGGCAGTCTGCAGAAGGCCGGGGAGCAGTGACGGGTGGAACGTGGCGATCCGGGTCGCCTGCTGTTCCCGATCGCGCCACGACTGCTGGTAGGCGCTGGCGCCGCCGACGTCTTTCATCGCGTGGTGGAACGAAACCGATTCCACCCTGGCGCGGACGAGCAGCTCGGTGACGACGTGCTCCTCGCCGAGGGCCTCGGCGGCCCTGAGCCAGGCCGTGATGTCCTCGTTCCTCGGCAGCTGTGCACCGGTTTCGATCTTGGACACCCGTGATTGTGGCCAGCTCAGGCATTTGGCGAACTGGTTGCCCGACTTTCCGGTCGCGGCGCGGATCTCCCGGAGCTTCGCGGCGAGTCGCGCGCGGTCAGCGCCGGAACGGGGCGATGGGGACATGACCTTCTCTCATGGTTCGACTACCAGCTGATCGCTCCGATCATGCTACCCCGCCAAGGATCATTAGAGAATAGAACCCGAATAGTCTATTCCTTGGAGAATACTTCGGGCATAGATTAGACCCTGTCATGCCGGGTGGAGCGAGTGAGTCGGCCGACCGGAACCAGCTGACGCACCTCGTGCCGTAGCTCCACCAGCGAAGACCGCTATCAGGCATGCCCAAAACCAAGAAGGGGTGTCCGATGTTCGCCACGTGGATACAGATCGCAGAACTCATTCTGCTGCCGTTGGGCCTGGGTGCCGGGTTCGTCGCAGGTCGCGCCAGCCGCCATGACGAACATGTGGCCTTCCCTGCCAACGAGACCATCACCCACCCCGGCCTGGCTCCGGAATACCCCGCTCACCCCGTGCTCTTCATGAACACGTCCTATCCGGCTGTCGGATGGCCCTCGAAGCGACCGCCCTTCTACGGCCCGCAACAGTAGTCCCCTGCCAGCGCGGGAGTTCACGTCGCGGTAAGAGGACCAGGCCAGGTGTAGCGCACCGGACCCGGCTCGTCAGGGTGCAGACAGGCCAGGTCGGTGGACTCGCTCGACCTGGAGGGGGAGGTCTTCGCGCCGCGGCGCCCGCGCCGCCCCGGCCGTCTCACGAATCCGTGGGGCGGCCGGGGCAACCACGGAAACACAGCGCCCCAAGACTTTCCCACCCAGCGGACTGACCATGCCTGGGTCTGTCCTGTTCGGACAGTCCGGTACGGCGTGTTCTGAAAACGCGGAACGGCCCGGCGCTCGGGTGAGTGCCGGGCCGTTCGGGTGGTGCGGGGTCAGCCTGCCGCCCCGAGGAGGATCACGGCGAGCAGGGTGACGGTGGTGGCGAACAGGGCGACCCAGGCGCGCTGGGTGGCGGACAGGGCGGTGGTGGTGCTGTTCATGCTGGTGTCCAAACGGCGTCGTCGGCTCTTGCCTGGGTGAAAACGCCTTGATCTACCCTGGTGTTAACAGCTTGCCAACTATGTGAGGCAAATCACCGGACCGGCCCGTTCGGCCAGGTCAGCGCGACTGGTCGCGGTGCTTGACGGTGAACCAAAGTACCGCCGCGGCGGCACCGATCATCAGCACGAACGCCAGCCCGCCGACCACCAGCGCCTGGGTGACGTCGGTGGACGCGGCGGCGGTGCTCGCGCCACCGCCACCGGTCGGTTTCGGCTCGGCGGCCATCGCCGGCAGCGCGCCCCCGAGCGCTACCGCGATCACCATCCCGACGCCGGCCAGAACCCTGGAAACAACCTTCGACATCTGCGCTCCCTCCTGCTCCCTCTTGTCTTGGGAACGCTTCGGAGGTGCGGTTATGTTGCCAGGGTCGCCGAGATCACAACGATCACAAACTGCTGATCGTCTCGTCGATCTGGCCTGCCAGCGAGGTGTCCTTGGCGGTGATGCCGCCGTCGGAGTGGGTGCTCAGCCGGAAGGTCAGCGTGCGCCAGCGGATGTCGATGTCCGGGTGGTGGTCCAGGCTCTCCGCGATCTCGGCGATCCGGTTCACCGCCGCGATCGCGGTGGGGAAGTCGGCGAGCTCCGCGGTGCGTTCCAGGGCGTCGCCCTCCCGCCGCCAGCCGGAGAGGTTTTCGAGTGCGTCGGAGATCTCTTGGTCACTGAGTAGGTCTGCCATGGGTCCTATGGTGGTACGGCGGCGAGTACGCTGCACGTCTGCCACGGGAGTTCGGCGCAGCCGGGCTGAGAGGTGGGCGCACTGCCCGCGACCGTTCGCACCTGATCCGGATCATGCCGGCGCAGGGAGGCCCAGCCCCTTCTTGCCGGCCAGTGCTAGGGAGGGGCCCCATGACAGCCAGACCGTTGCGCGCCGCCGGGACGGTGACCGCACTGTGCCTGGTCGCCGCGGTGACCGCGAGCTGCACCATGTTCAGCGGATCGGATGAGCAGCAGCAGGGCGCGACCGTGGTCAAGCTGGTCACGCACGACTCCTGGGCCGCGCCGCAGGAGGTGCTGGACGCGTTCGAGCGGCAGTCCGGGGTCAAGATCCAGGTGGTCAAGGAGGGCGACGCGGGCGCGCTGACCAACAAGCTGGTGCTGACCAAGGCCGCCCCGATCGCCGACGTCGCGTACGGAGTGGACTCCACCTTCGCCTCCCGCGCGCTCGCGGAAAACATCTTCACCTCGTACACCAGCCCGGAGGCCGACCGCGGACCGCAGCGGTACGCGGTGGACCCCGAGCACCGGTTGACCGCGGTCGACGTCGGCGACGTGTGCGTCAACATCGACACCGGCTGGTTCGCCGAGAAGGGGCTCCCGGAGCCGAAGACCTACGAGGACCTGGTCGACCCCCGGTACAAGGATCTGCTGGTGGCGGAGAGCCCGGCGACCTCATCGCCCGGCCTGGCCTTCCTGCTCGGCACCGTTGCCAAGTACGGCGAGCAGAGCTGGCCGGAGTACTGGTCCAAGCTCAAGGCGAACGGCATGAAGTCGGTCAGCGGCTGGACCGAGGCGTACAGCCAGGACTTCTCCGGTTCGTCCGGCAAGGGCCCGCGCCCGATCGTGGTCTCCTACGCCTCCTCGCCGGCGGCCGAGCTGGGTACCGACGGCAAGCCGCGCACCAAGGCGCTGCTGGACACCTGCTACCGCCAGGTCGAGTACGCCGGCGTGCTGACCGGCGGCAAGCAGCCGGAGCAGGCGCAGAAGGTGGTCGACTTCCTGCTCTCCCAGCAGTTCCAGGTGACCGTTCCGGCCAACATGTACGTCTATCCGTCGCGACAGGGCGTGGAGCTGCCGGCGGGCTGGGCCGAGGCCGCGCCGCTGCCGCAGCAGCCGGCCTCGCTGCCGGGCGACCAGGTGCAGGCGGGCCGGGAGCGCTGGATCGGGCAGTGGCGCACGCTGGTGGAGGGCTGACCACCCGACTGAGCCGTCCGGCCGCCCGGCGCGGTGCCGGGCTCGCATTGCTGGCGCTGCTGCCGGTCGGCTTCCTTGCCGTGCTGTTCATCTGGCCGGTGGCCGCGATCATCGGACTCGGTTTCGAGGACGGCGGCGTCGGGCAGGTGATCGCCGACGGGCAGACCTGGCGGCTGGCCGGGTTCACCGTGGCGCAGGCCGCCGCGTCCACGGTGCTCGCGGTGCTGGCCGGGATGCCGGTCGCCTTCCTGCTGGCCAGGGTGCGGCTGCCGGGCGTCGGCCTGGTCCGAATCCTGGTGCTGGTCCCGTTCGTGCTGCCCACCGTCGTGGTCGGGCTGGCCTTCCGCGCGCTGTGGCCGGACGGCGGGGTGGCCTCGATCGTGCTGGCGAACGCGTTCTTCAACGTGGCGGTGGTGGCCAGGACGGTCGCCGGGCTCTGGTCGCATTTGGACGTACGGGCGGAGAACGCGGCGCGGGCGCTCGGCGCGTCGCCGTGGCGGGCCTTCCGCACGGTCACCCTGCCCGCGCTGACCCCGGCGATATTGTCCGCTGCGGCCGTGGTCTTCCTGTTCTGCGCCACCAGTTTCGGGGTGGTGCTGCTGCTCGGCGGTGCGCGCTACCGGACGCTGGAGACGGAGATCTACCTGCGCACGGTGAACCTGCTGGACCTGCCGGGCGCGGCCGCGCTGTCGCTGGTGCAGCTGGCCGCGGTGCTCGCCGCGCTGGTGCTCGGCGCGCTGGCGAGGCGGCGCCGCGAGACCGCGCTGCGGCTGCGTTCGCGGACCGAGACCGCGCGACGGCCAGAGGGCGGGCAGTGGTGGGTGGTGGCCGCCGCGGTCGCGGTGCTCGGCCTGCTGCTCACCCCGATCGTCGCGCTGCTGCTCAGGTCCGTGTCCGGGGCAGACGGCTGGACGTTGGCCGGATACCGGGCGCTGGCCGGGCACGGGGCGGACGGCACGCTGCTCGTCTCCGGCTGGGCGGCCGCGCGGAACTCGCTGGCCACGGCCACCGACGCGACCTTGCTCGCGATGCTCATCGGGGTCACCGCTTCGGTGCTGCTGGTCACCCTGCGCCGCTCGGCGGGCCGGATCGCGGCCGGGATGGGCGAGGCGCTGGACGCGGCGCTGATGCTGCCGCTCGGGGTGTCCGCGGTGACCGTCGGCTTCGGCTACCTGGTCACCTTGGACGCGCTGCCAGGCGATCTGCGGACCTCCCCGCTGCTGGTCCCGTTCGCGCAGGCGCTGGTGATCATCCCGCTGGTGATCCGGATGGTGCTGCCGGTGCTGCGTTCGGTGGACGAGCGGCTGCGCCAGGCCGCGTCCACCCTCGGCGCCGGTCCGCTGCGGGTGTGGCGGGAGGTCGACCTGCCGCTGACCATCCGCTCGGTGGTGGCGGCCACCGGGTTCGGCTACGTGGTCGCGCTCGGCGAGTTCGGCGCGACCAGCTTCCTGGCCAGGCCGGAGGCGCCGACCCTGCCGGTGGCCATCGCCGGGCTGATCTCGCGGCCAGGCGAGCTGAACAACCAGATGGCCTACGCGGGCTGCGCGTTGCTGATGCTGGTCACCGCGGCGGCGGTGACCGTGATCGACCGGATCGCCGCCGCGCCGGTAGGGGAGTTCTGATGTCGCTTTCGGTATCCGGGTTGACCGTCCACTATGGATCGTTCGTGGCCGTGCGGGACGCCGCGCTGGACATCGCCGATGGCGAGGTGCTGGCACTGCTCGGGCCGTCCGGCTCCGGCAAGTCCACCCTGTTGCGGGCGATCACCGGGCTGGAGCCGGTGGCCGCCGGCCAGGTGCGCTGGGACGGCGCGGACCTGGCCGGGCTGCCGGTGCACCGGCGCGGGTTCGGGCTGGTGTTCCAGGACGGGCAGCTGTTCCCGCACCGCGACGTGGCCGGGAACATCGCGTTCGGGCTGCGCATGCACGGGGTGCCCAAGGGCGAGCACGCCGAACGGGTGGAGCGGCTGCTGGACCTGGTCGGCCTGGCCGGTTATCAGCGTCGCCGGGTGACCGAGCTGTCCGGCGGTGAGGCGCAGCGGGTGGCGCTGGCAAGGGCGCTGGCGCCGGAGCCGCGGCTGCTCCTGCTGGACGAGCCGCTGTCCGGACTGGACGCGAGCCTGCGCGAGCAGCTCGCCATCGACCTCGCCGAGCTGCTGCGCAACGCGAAGATCACCGCGCTGCTGGTGACGCACGACCAGGAGGAGGCCTTCACGCTGGCCGACCGGGTCGCGGTGCTGGAGGCGGGGGAGATCCGGCAGGCCGGTGCGGTGCCGGAGGTCTGGCGCAACCCGGTGGACGACTCGGTGGCGGCCTTTCTCGGCGTGACCACGATCCTGACCGCGCGGGCGGCGGACGGCGTGCTGCGCTGCCCGCTCGGGGAAGTGCCGGTGGACTGGGTCGCCGACGGCGAGGTGCGCCTCGGCCTGCGCCCGGCCGGGCTGCGGGTGGCCGAGGCCGGGATCTCCGGCGAGGTGCTCAGCCGGGTGCACCGGCGCGACCACGCCAGGCTGGTGGTGCGCCCGGACGGCGGATCGTCCACAGTGGACGCTATCGCGCCGGTGAGCGCGGTGATCAATCCAGGCGACAAGGTGCGACTGGCGATCGATGTGGATGGAGTGGCCGTTATCGGGGCGGCGTCGTGAGTGAAAAGCGTTGCCGGAGCAACACTTTTCACTCACGACCCGGTCAGCCGTCGCGGGTGCTGATGCGGGCGTAGGCCAGCGACATCGCGACCGCGATGTAGCAGAGCGCCCGCAGCGCGCCTTCGCCGAGCTGGTCCATCGGGGTCGGGTCGCGGAGCACGTCCGCCAGCGCCGTCCACGACTCGTTGAGCAGGAACGGATGCAGCCAGCTCACCGCGTCCAGCAGGCCGAGCACCTGGAACATGACGGTACCGGCGAGCACCGAGACGACCACCAGCATCGGGTGCTCGGTGCAGGCGGAGATGGCCAGCGCGACCGCGCCGACCGCCCACAGCTGCAGGGTCACCCAGCCCACCGCGAGCGCGATCTTGCCCAGCGCGCCGCCGAGCGAGAGCGTGGTGCCGGACAGCGTGATCATGGCACCGGTGCCGTTGATCACCACTCCGGTCACCACCGCGGTCAGTGCCATCACGAACACCGCGGTCAGCGCCACGGTCGCCACGCCGAACGCCTTGACCGCGAGCAGCCTGCCGCGGCTCACCGGCGCGATCAGCCAGCCGCGCAGCGTGCCGTGCGAGGTCTCACCGGCCAGCGCGTCCGCGCCCGCCATCGCGGTGGCCAGCGGCAGCAGCAGGGCCAGCGTCACGGTGAGCACCGCGATCGGCAGCACCAGCGCGTTGCCGACGGCGGCGGTGAACAGGCTGCCGCCGCCCCCGTCCGGGCCGGCGCCCTCCGGCGCGGCCGTCGGGTCGACGAGGGTCAGGCTCACCCCGACCACCACCGGGATCAGCGCGAGCAGGCCGAGCACGATCAGCGTGCGCGGCCGCCGGAAGATCCAGCGCAGCTCGGCGCGGGCCAGCCTGGCCACCGAGACGGTGTCGTGGCGCGCGGTGACGGGTGCGGGAATCGCGGGGGCGCTCATGCCTGCACCTCCGCTTCCACCGGCAGGTCGTCCCCGGCCTGGGTCAGCCGGGCGAACACGTCTTCCAGGCCGGTCCTGGCCCTGGTCGCCTCTTCGATCGCGACGCCGCCGTGCACGAGTACCTGAAGTACCGTCGGCGCGTCCGTGGCGCTGAGGTCGGCGCGAATGCCCTCTGGCACCAGCCTGCTGGGAATTCTGTTCTCCCGCAGCACGTCCACCGCCTTGTTGGCGTCCGAGGAAGACGCAGTAGACACGATGAGGGCCGGACTGCCGGACTCCAGCAACTCGGCGAGCTCGCCCTGGGCGACCACCGCGCCGGAGTGCAGCACGGCCACATGCGTGCAGGTGGCCTCCACCTCGGCGAGCAGGTGCGAGGAAACCAGCACGGTCACGCCGTCCGCGTGCAGCTCGGCGATGATCTTGCGGATCTCCCTGGTGCCCGCCGGGTCGAGCCCGTTCGTCGGCTCGTCCAGCACGACCATCCGGCGCGGCACGAGCAGTGCGCCGGCCAGGCCGAGCCGCTGCTTCATGCCGAGCGAGTAGCCCTTGTAGCGCCGGTGCGCGGCGTCGATGAGGCCGACCCGTTCCAGCGCGGCCTCCACCGCGGTGGAGATCTGCGACGACGGTAGCCGCGGCTCGGCGGCGGCCATCCGGAACAGGTTCTCCCTGCCGGAGAGGAACGGGTGGAACCCGGGGCCCTCCACCAGCGCGCCGACGTCGGGCAGCGCCTTGCCGGCGCCCTCTGGCATCTTGTGCCCCAGCAGCTCGACCTCGCCCTCGGTGGGCCGGACCAGGCCGAGCAGCATCCGGATGGTGGTGGTCTTGCCGGAGCCGTTCGGCCCGAGCATGCCAAGCACCGCGCCTTCCGGCACCTCCAGGTCGACCTGGTCCACCGCGACCGTGCCGCGGTAAACCTTGCGCAGGCCCCTGGTACGAGCGGCTGGGGATGGAGCGGGGGTGGACGCCCCTTCCAGGACGTCCACCCCTGTCGCTATCCCCGCTGGGAAGGTCACTTGTTCCCCAGCGCTTCGATCAGCACCTGCTCCGGGACCGCACCGGCGGCGAACCGGCCGTCGTCGGTGATCAGCGCGGTGCCCACCTTGAGCGAGATCACGTGCCCGGTACCGAACGGACCGGTCACCGGCTTGCTGACCTGGTCGAGCAGCGCCTTCGGGTCGAAGCCGGCGCCCTGGCCCTGGCCACGGTCGCCGTCGCCCCAGTTGCCCCAGCCGCGCTTGTCCTTGTCGGCCGGCTGCTGGCCGCCCTGCAGCGACTCCGGCGAGAACTTGCCGGTCACCACGGTGTCCCAGCCGGTACCGACCACGGTGGTGTCGCCCATGGCCTTGTCCTTGCCCTGGGCGTCCCGCTCCTTGGCCCAGTCCTTGTCCTTGTTCACGTCGGCCTGCTTCTCGGTCACCTTGGCGCCCTGCGGCGGGGTGAAGTTGAAGCGGTCCGCGGGCTGCGGGGCGAAGCTGACGTCGGTGTACGCGATCTGCAGCGCCGGGTCGGCCGAGCCGTTGGCCAGCACCGCGAGCCGCAGCGGCACCCGCTTCTCGGCGTCGATGCTCACCCGCACCTCGCGGAGCAGCGTGCGCTCGTCCGGCTTCGGGGTCAGCACGACCTCGTAGGCCGGGCGGTCCGCGACGCGGGCGGTGCCCTCGACGCTGACCGTGCTGGTCTCACGCACGGTGTTGACCAGGTCGGCCGCCGCGGCGGTCGGGTCGGTCACCTCGCCGTCGTGCACGCCCTTGTCCTTCAGCGCGTCCGCGGGCACCGTGATCTTGGTGGCGGTGTTCTTGCCGGAGTCGTACTTCCACACGGTCTCGCCGTTGCGCACCACGGTCTGCTCGCTGCTGCCCTGCTGCAGCGAAAGACGGCTGGCCCCGGCACCGTCGTTGTAGATGCGCGCACTGTCCAGGTCCAGCGACGGGACGCCGGGCAGCGCGGGCAGCCCGAGCGCGTTGTCCACCTTGACGGTGCCCTCGAAAGCCGGGGTCTGTGCGGTGAGTACCGACTGGACCAGGTCCTCCGCGCTGACGGGCGGTAGCTGGGGCGCCTCACCGGCACCGGCCGGCATGGCGATGACCGCGAGCCCGGCCGCACCGAGCGCGGTACCGAGTACCGCTGCGGTAATGGCCTTCTTCTTCGGATCCATGCATGTCTCCCTGTGTTGCCGAACACCAGTGTGCTCGTTTTCCCATCGCAAGGCTGCCCGCCCCCGCCTGAGATCGCCCTGAGAAACCCGGCCGACCCTGAGAGAACGCTGAATGCGGCACGCATGAGCAGCGGGAATAGGGCACGCTGAAAGCTGTGAAACCTCGGGTCCTCGTCGTGGACGATGAATTGGGCGTGCGCAAAGCGCTGCACCGCGGCCTGCGCGCGGAAGGCATGGACGTGGTCACCGCCGCCGACGGGCCGAGCGGGCTGCGGCTGGCCGAGACCGGTTCCTTCGACGTGCTGCTGCTGGACATCATGCTGCCCGGCCTGTCCGGCTACCGGGTGCTGCAGCACCTGCGCGCGCAGGGCGTGCCGACGCCGGTGCTGATGATCTCGGCGAAGGACGGTGAGGTCGACCAGGCGGACGGCCTCGACCTGGGCGCCGACGGGTACATCGTCAAGCCGTTCTCCTTCGTGGTGCTGGTCGCGCAGGTGCGCGCGGTGCTGCGGCGGGCGTCCTCGGAAGGGGTGCGCGGGCCGTTGCGGATCGGCGGGCTGGTGGTGGACAGGGCCACCCGGGAGGTGCACTGGCACGACGAGCCGGTGGCGCTGAGCCCGCGGGAGTTCGCGCTGCTCGAGGTGCTCGCCGCGCGGGCTGGCACGGTGGTCACCAAGGACGAGCTGCTGCGCGCGGTCTGGGGCGACGAGCAGGCGGCCACCCGCAACGTGGTCGAGGTCTATGTCGGTTATGTCCGGCGCAAGCTGGACGCGGTTGGCGCCGGCTCGCTGGTGCGCACCGTCCGCGGCCACGGCTACCTGGCCTCCGACGAGCAACTGGACCAGATCATGCCCGCGGCCGGTCCGGGTTGAGCAGGCCGCCGGTCTGGTGGTCGCGCCGTTCGCTGCGGTTCCGGCTCACCGCCACGGCGGCCGCGATCACGCTGGCCGTGCTGCTCGGGGTCGCGCTGCTGGCGAGCCGGGGCCTCGGGCCGCTGCTGACCACCTCGGTGGACGGCGAGCTGCGGGACGCGCTCGGCCCGGCAGCGGCGGACGTCTCCGCTGGACGGCCGCCGCAGCCGTTGTCCGGGGTGACCGTGCGGGTGCTGGACATCGCGGGCAACCCGCTGGACGGCATGCAGGCGCCCGACCTCAACCCTGCCGAGATCCGGAACCTGAAGGCAGGGGAAGCCGTCGGTGCCGGTGAGCAGGGCTCGCGGTGGCGCTGGCTCGGCCAGGTGGTCACCGCCCCGGATGGCTCCCAGCGGCTGCTGGCGGCCGGCGCCGGACTGGTCGGCTTCACCTCCGCGGTGCGCGGCGGCGGTGAATGGCTGATCTGGACCGCGTCCGGCGGGGCGGTGCTGTCCGCGCTGGCCACCTGGCTGGTGGTGCGCTCGGTGCTGCGGCCGGTCGGCCGGATGCGCCAGTCGGTGCGCGTGCTGCCGTCCGGGCAGCGGCTGCCGCTGCCCGGTTCGCACGACGAGCTGCGCGACCTCGCCACCGAGTTCAACGCGCTGCTGGCAAGGCAGGAGGAGATCAGCGACCGGCTGCGCAGGTTCACCGGCGACGCGGCGCACGAGCTGCGGTCGCCGGTCGCCTCGATCCGGGTGCAGGCCGAGGTGGCCGTGACCAACCCGGATCCCGAGCTGGCGCAGGAGACGCTGGCGGACATCCTGGCCGAGTCGGAGCGGCTGTCCGCGTTGCTGGACGGGCTGCTCGCGCTGGCCCGTTCGGACGCGGGCGAGGTGGCCCCGGCCGAGCCGGTGGAGCTGGTCTCCGAGGCGCGGGCCGCGGTGGAAAGGCTGCCGGCGGGCTCGCCGCAGGCCAGGGTCAGCGGGACGGTCGGGCAGGCATGGGCGCATGCCGCGCCGGCCGAGGTCGAGCTGGTGCTGAACAACCTGCTGCGCAACGCCTGCCGGTATGCCGAGGGGCAGATCGTGGTGTCCGTGGTGACGGTGCGTTCGACCGTGCGGGTGGTGGTGGACGACGACGGCCCCGGGGTCGCGCCGGAGCACCGCGACCGCATCTTCGACCGGTTCTACCGGGTTTCCGACGACCGGGCCCGCTCCTCCGGCGGCACCGGGCTCGGCCTGGCAATGGTGGCCGAGGCGGTACGCCGCCGGGGCGGCCGGGTCACCGTCGGCGAGTCGCCGGAGGGCGGCGCCCGGTTCCAGGTCGCCTGGCGCGCCGCCCCCGCCGTCGACATGTCGTGAAGGGCACCTTCCCTACGTTGAAGGTAGGCAAGGTGCCCTTCACGGACGATCGGCAGCGGGGGCGGTAGCGTCCGGCGGGTGAGCGGCGGAGTGATCGTGGGGGCGGCCATCGTGCGTGCCGGCGGGCTGCTGGCCCAGCAGCGCGCCTGGCCGGCGGAGCTGGCGGGACGCTGGGAGCTGCCCGGCGGCAGGGTCGAGCCGGCGGAGCCGGACGAAGCCGCGCTGCGCCGCGAATGCGCCGAGGAGCTGGCGGTGGACGTGCTGGTCGGGTCGCGGGTCGGGCCGGACGTGCCGCTGCCGGGCGGCAAGGTGCTGCGCGTCTTCGCCGCCGAGCTGGCCGATCCGGCCGTCGAGCCGCGCGCCGTCGAACATCTCGCGCTGCGCTGGCTGACCGTCGACGAGCTGGACGACGTCGACTGGCTCCCCGCGGACGAAGAGCTGCTACCCGACTTGAAGGGGCTGCTCGCGACGTCGTGAGTGGAAAGTGTTGCCGGGACAACACTTTCCACTCACGAGGGTCAACCGGCGCCGATCAGGCGAAGGGCGCTTTGCAGCCGGTGCTCGCCGCGTTCCGACGCGCGGACCGCGCCCGCGCGGCGGACCCGGTCCAGCTCGCCGGGGTCGGCCAGCAGCGCGGTCGCGGATTCTCTGACCGGCCGCAGGGTCTCGATCACAGCGTCGGCCACTGCGTCCTTGAGCGCGCCGTAGGAGCCGTACTCGGCCGCCACGTCCGCCGGTTTGGTCCCGGTGCACGCGGCCATGATCTCCAGCAGGTTCGCCAGTCCCGGCCGCTGCTCCGGCAGGTACTCGGGCACCGAGCCGCCGTCGGTGACCGCGCGCCGGAACTTGCGCCGGACCAGCTCCGCAGGGTCCAGCACGGACACCACGCCCGCGCTGTCCCGCGCCGACTTCGACATCTTCCGCGCCGGGTCGGCCAGGTCGCGCACCCGCGCTCCGGTCGGCGGCAGCACCGCGGCCGGCACCGTGAACACCTCGCCGTAGGTGTTGTTGAACCGGCGCGCCAGCACCCTGGCCAGCTCCACGTGCTGCCGCTGGTCCTCGCCGACCGGCACCTCGGCGGCGCCCTGGAGCAGGATGTCCGCGGCCATCAGCACCGGGTAGGTGAGCAGGCTCAGCCTGCTGCCGGTGCGGCCCTTGGACTTCTCCTTGAACTGGATCATCCTGGCCGCCTCGCCGTAGCTGCAGGTGCACTCCAGCACCCAGGTGAGCGCGCCGAGCTGCCTGGCAAGGTCGGACTGCACGAACACCCGCTCCGGCGGGATGCCGGACGCGATCAGCACGGCCAGCAGCTCACCGGAGAGCCCGCGCAGCTTCGCCGGGTTGTGCGTGGTGGTCATCGCGTGCAGGTCGGAGACGAAGTAGAGGTCGTCCTCGCCGCCCTCGGCCGCCCACCGCTGGATGGCGCCGAGGTAGTTGCCCAGCTGGGCGTGCCCGGACGGGGTGATGCCGGAAAACCTGATCATGGTGTCCTCCCTGGGTTCCGTCGCCCGGGGAGAAAGGCCCGTCCAGCAAAAAGGCCGCCCAACCCGGGCGGCCTGTGATCGATGCTTCAGCGCACAGTGACGGGGCCGCCTGCCGGCGGCCACCACTGACCGAGTCGCTGATGCACGGGATGAGTGTAGCGCGTCGCCGCGCGGTCCCGGAGCGTTATCGGAAGGCAAAGCAGGGCAATGAGTGCGCAAATCGAATCCGCACAGTCCACCCAATCCGGGCACGCCGTGTCAAAAAAAGGCATCGACCCGCCAGTAAGTGGTGTCATCGGCGCAGTCCGGGGTTAACTTCGAGGAATGTTCGTAGTGCTGCTGAATTACACCGCACCCATCGAAGAGATCGACTATGTGCTGCCCGATCACACGGACTGGTGTGACCGGCAGTATCAGTTGGGCAATTTCCTCGCCTCGGGCAGGCGCAACCCGAGGATCGGCAAGGTCATCATCACCAGGCCGATGCTGCGGGGAAAGCTCGACGCGATCCTGGCCACCGACCCCTTCGCGCTGCAGGGGATGGCCAGGTACGAGGTGATCGAGTTCTCGGCGACCAGAACGGCCGCTGAAATGCGGCTGCTGAACGAGGCTGTAGCCCACTAGGGGCGGGGGCACTTTCGCGCCGGAGGTGCCCCCACCGTAATGATCAAGCGGCTTTTGCCGCACGCTCCTTCGCCTTTTTCAGGGCGAGCACCGGGCACTTCTTGCAGCGGGGTTTCGACCGGCAGCACTTCTTCTTGACCTTGCCGGCCTTCATGAGCTTGCGGACCACGTCCTGGGGGGGGCGCGGCCACCGCCCTTGGGCGCTTTGCCCGCGTGCTTCTTGCCCACTCCCACACTCCACATCCGCTCGGCCGAACCTCGACCACATTAGGTGAGGCTAACCAATTGCGGGCGTGTCCCTGCTCACAACCGGGTCAAGGGTATCCTGGGTCGAGACCGCGTGTGGCCAGAGTCGGCCTGACGGACGAAGCGGTCACCCACCCAGATACTGAGCATTCAGGAGTCTTCGCGTGCCCGCAGCCAGCGCCTTCGCAGTCGATGCCGGCCGGTCAGCGCCGGGTGAGCCCGGCAAGACCCGCCCCGACCTGCGCAACGTTGCCATCGTGGCACACGTAGACCACGGCAAGACCACCCTGGTCGACGCCATGCTCCGCCAGTCCGGCGCCTTCGCCGAACGGGCCGAGCTGGTGGACCGGGTGATGGACTCCGGTGAGCTCGAGCGGGAAAAGGGCATCACCATCCTCGCCAAGAACACCTCCATCCGGCGCCAGACCGCGGACGGGCCGGTGACCATCAACGTCATCGACACCCCCGGCCACGCCGACTTCGGCGGCGAGGTCGAGCGCGGCCTCGCCATGGTCGACGGGGTGGTGCTGCTGGTGGACGCCAGTGAGGGCCCGCTGCCGCAGACCCGGTTCGTGCTGCGCAAGACCCTGGAGGCCGGCCTGCCGGTGATCCTGGTGGTGAACAAGGTGGACCGCCCGGACGCGCGGATCGCCGAGGTCGTCGACGAGACCCACGACCTGCTCCTCGAGCTGGCCAGCGATATCGAAGACGCCGACCATGACGCCATCCTGGACCTGCCGGTGGTGTACGCCTCGGCGCGTGCCGGCAAGGCCTCCCTCGAGCAGCCGGAAGACGGCGGGCTGCCGGACAGCGAGAACCTGGACCCGCTGTTCGAGACCCTGCTGCGGCACGTTCCGCCGCCCTTCGCCGACGAGGCCGGCCCGCTGCGCGCGCTGGTCACCAACCTGGACGCGTCCAACTTCCTCGGCCGGATCGCGCTGATCCGCATCCACGCCGGCAAGCTGCGCAAGGGCCAGACCGTGGCCTGGCTGCGCGAGGACGGCAGCACCCAGTCGGTCCGGATCTCCGAACTGCTGGTCACCGAGGCGCTGACCAGGGTGCCCGCGACCGAGGCCTCCGCCGGTGAGCTGGTGGCCATCGCCGGCATCCCGGACATCACCATCGGCGACACCCTCGCCGACCCGGAAAACCCCGGTGCGCTACCGCGGATCACCGTGGACGAGCCCGCGATCTCGATGACCATCGGTGTGAACACCTCGCCGCTGGCCGGTCGCGGCGGTGGCGACAAGGTCACCGCGCGGCTGGTCAAGGCCCGTCTCGACCAGGAGCTGATCGGTAACGTCAGCATCAAGGTGCTGGCCACCGAGCGGCCGGACACCTGGGAGGTCCAGGGCCGTGGCGAGCTGGCGCTGGCCATCCTGGTCGAGCAGATGCGCCGCGAGGGCTTCGAGCTCACCGTCGGCAAGCCGCAGGTGGTCACCAGGCTGGTCGACGGCAAGGTGCACGAGCCGTTTGAGCGGCTGTCCATCGACTCGCCGGAAGAGCACCTCGGCGCGATCACCCAGCTGCTCGCCGCGCGCAAGGGCCGGATGGAGCACATGGGCGGGCACGGCACCGGCCGGATCAAGCTCGACTACGTGCTGCCCGCGCGCGGCCTGATCGGCTTCCGCACCGACTTCCTCACCGAGACCCGCGGTACCGGCATCGCGAACCACGTGTTCGAGGGCTACTTCCCGTGGGCGGGCGAGATCCGCACCCGGCACAGCGGCTCGCTCGTCGCGGACCGCTCCGGGCCGATCACCGCCTACGCGATGATCCAGCTCGCCGACCGCGGCACCTTCTTCGTGGAGCCGGGCGCCGAGGTGTACGAGGGCATGGTGGTCGGGGAGAACCCGCGCGCCGAGGACCTCGACATCAACATCACCAAGGAGAAGAAGCTGACCAACATGCGTCAGTCCTCCGCCGACGTGATGGAGACGCTGGCCAGGCCGCGCAAGATGGGCCTGGAGGAGGCGCTGGAGTTCTGCTCGGTGGACGAGTGCGTCGAGGTCGCGCCGGACGTGGTGCGGGTGCGCAAGGTGACCCTGGACTTCAGCACCCGCGCCAAGCAGCGGTCGCGGGCGAAGAGCAGGGACAACGCCGCCAACTGAAACCGCGAGGGAACCCGAACGGCGGCCCGCGCGTCCCCCGACCAGCGGTACCCGATGCGGTGCCGGGCGTTCGCGCCCGATCTGGCAATCTCGGTACCGCGGTGCCCGTACCCATGGCAGCATGGCGGGCTCAACGCGGGAGAGGGGCTTTAGGCGTGCGGGTCAGGGGCAAGTCGAGGGCACCCGTCCTGCTGTCGGTTCTGCTGGCCGTGCTGGTCACGGCCTGCTCGAACACCCCGCCGCCACCGGTGGTCAGCACGCCGGCAAGCCAGCCGACCACGCCGACCAAGACCACGTCGCAGATCGTGGTCGGGGTGGACGACATCGTGGGCGGCTACAACCCGCACAACCTGGCCGACTCCTCCACGGTCACCACCGCGCTCGCCCAGCTGCTGCTGCCCTCGGTCTTCCGGCCGGGGCAGGCCGGCGAGCCGGTGCTGGACGAGAACCTGATGCGGTCCGCCGAAGTGATCTCGGAGCAGCCGTTCAAGGTGGCCTACGAGATCCAGCAGAACGCCTCCTGGTCCGACGGCGCGCCGATCGCGGTGGAGGACTTCGTCTACCTGTACGAGGCCATGCGGGACGAGCCGGGCACCGTGCTGCCCGCCGGTTACCGGCTGATCTCCGGGATCCAGCCGGGTGAGGGCGGCAAGCGGGTCGAGGTGACCTTCAGCAAGCCCTATCCCGGCTGGCAGACCCTGTTCTCAAACCTGCTGCCCGCGCATCTGCTCAAGGACGCGCCTGGCGGCTGGAAGGGCGCGCTGGCCGGCAGCTTCCCGGTCTACGGCGGCCCGTTCTCGATCAAGACGCTGGATTCCGACCGCGGCGAGATCATCTTGGAGCGCAACGACCGCTACTGGGCGAAGCCGGCCGCGATCGACCGGCTGGTGCTGCGCCGGACCGACCAGCCCGGCATGGTCGCCGCGCTGCGCAGCGGCAACGACCAGTTCGGCGTGGCGCGGACCGACGAGACCGGGCTCAAGCTGCTCGGGGAGCTCGGCCAGGCGGTGCGGCTGCACACGCTCGCCCAGCCGCGCACGGCGAACGTGCTGCTGCGGCCGTCCGGGTCGCTGACCGACGACCGGGTGCGGGCCGGGGTGGCCGCACTGCTCGACCGCGGCAAGCTGATCGCCGAAGGTGCCGCGGGCGGCCCGTCGGCAACGCTCCGCGCGGACGCCCAGGTGCTGCCGCCGTCCGACGCCGGCTACAAACCCACTTTGCCGGCCGGTGAGCTGGCCGCGCCGGACCAGCAGAAGGCGGAGCAGCTGTTCGCATCGGCCGGCTACACCAAGGAGGCGGGTACCTGGCGCAAGGACGGCAAGCCGCTGTCGCTGGTGGTCGCCTCGCCGGGGGAGCAGGAGCCCTACGCCGGCGTCGCCAAGGAACTGGCCGGTCAGCTGATCGCGGCCGGGGTGGAGGTCCGCACCATCAACCCGAAGTCGCGGGACCTGTTCTCCACCCTGCTGGCGCTGCCGATCGGTACCGCGGGCCAGCCCGTGCCGCCGGACAGCGCGGGCAACGTCGGGGTGGACGTCGCGGTGGTGCCGCAGCCGGTCGGCGGTGACCCCGCTTCGGTGCTCGCGTCCACCTTCGGCTGCCGGCCGGGGCCGGAACAGCCCGAGAGTTCCACCGGCGCCGCGGAACCGCCGGACTCCGCCACCACCAGGGTGCCGGCGAACGCGGCCGCGTTCTGCGACCGGAGCCTGCAGCCCGCCATCGACGCCGCACTCACCGGCTCGACACCGCTGGCCGAAGCGCTTTCCGCGCTGGAGCCGGAACTGTGGCGCCGGCACACCGTCATCCCGTTGTTCCAGCTCGCGGACACCCTGGCGATCGGTTCCGGGGTTTCCGGGGTGACCCCGGGCCCGCCGCTGGCAGGGCCGTTCGGCTCCGCGGTCAACTGGACTCGTGGCAGTAGGTAACCTGCGGCGTTTTAGCCGGGTTCGTGCCGTCGTCACCCTTTGGTCACGATCCCGACCGAACACGTGACCTGGGCCATTGCCGCTTTCTAGCGTGCAGCGGCATGAGGAGATCCCAAGCAGTCTCCGCCTTCTCCGTCGTCGCCGTGGCCGCGCTCGTGCTGAGCGCCTGCGGTGGCGGGGAGAGTGGCGACCCGAATTCCGGCGCGAGTGGCGACATCAAGTCCATGGCGACCGGCAAGGCCCAGCAGGGCGACAACTTCAAGCTGGGCGAGGCACCGGAGAGCGACCAGGTCATCATCGGCATCGACCAGGGCTACTCCGGCTACAACAACGAAACGCCCGACGCGAACAACTCCTACAACACCTTCGTGCTGACCGCGGTGCTCTCCGGCAGCTACCAGCTCGACGGCAACAACAAGGTGCTGCTCAACACCGACGTGATGGAGTCTTGGCGGGTCACCCAGCCCAGCCCGCAGGTGGTCGAGTGGAAGCTCAAGCCGAACGTCAAGTGGTCCGACGGCGGGGACTGGGACTGCGACGACTTCTACCTGGCCTGGCTGGCCCGCAACGGCAATCCCAAGCAGGACGGCAAGCCGGTCTTCATCTCCACCGGTAGCGACGGCTACGAGCTGATCGCCGACGCCACCTGCAAGGACAACCTGACCTTCGAGGCCAAGTTCAGCCAGCCCTACCTGGACTACAAGAGCCTTTTCAACCCGACGTCGGTGATGCCCGCGCACGTGCTCGAGCAGAAGACCGGCGTCGCCGACGTCACCGCGCTCAAGCCCACCGGCGATATCGCCACCCTGAAGAAGGCGGGCGAATTCTGGAGCAAGGAGTGGAAGGCGTTCAAACCGGACATCATGCCTTCTTCGGGCCCGTACAAGATCACCGCTTTCGACACCAACTCCAAGCAGATCACCTTGGAGAAGAACCCGTTGTGGCTCGGTGCCAAGGGCGGCCCGAAACGGATCATCGTGAAGGCGATCCCGGACACCAAGGCGATGGCCACCGCGGTGCAGAACGGTGAGATCGACGTGGCCTCTTCGGTCCAGCCGGATGCGACCGCGGCCGAAACGCTGAAGGGCCTTTCGTCCCAGGGCGTGACCTACGGTTCGGCGCCGAGGCTGTCCTTCGAGCACCTCGACCTGAACCTCGACCGGCTGTTCGCGGACCCGGCCACCAGGAAGGCGTTCTTCCAGGCGGTCGACCGCCAGGAGATCACCGACAAGCTGATCAAGCCGGTGCAGGGCGACGCCCAGCCGCTGAACAACCTCCTGTTCTTCCCCGGTGAGCCCGGTTTCGAGGACAACTACACCGCCAAGATCGGCCAGGGTGCGGAGGCCGCGGCCAAGACGCTGACCGACGCGGGCTGGGTGAAGGGCGCCGACGGCGTTTTCGCCAAGGACGGCAAGCGGTTCTCGGTGACCGTCACGCACAACGAGAACGCCCGCCGCGACCAGACCGTGGAGATCATCATCCCGCAGCTCAAGGCGGCCGGGATCGAGATCAAGAACGAGACCGACCCCGCCTTCCTCAAGGGCAGGTTGGACAAGGGCGAATGGGACGTGGCGCTGTACGGCTGGTCCTCCACCCCGTTCAAGTCGGAGCAGGCGTCGATCTACGTCACCGGCGGCGGCCAGAACCACCAGGGCCTGAGCGACGCGAAGGTGGACGAGGGCTGGCGGGCCGCCGGTACCGCGGTGGACGAGGACGCGGCGCGCAAGGCGTACCAGGCCACCGACCGGGCGCTGGCCGACACCTACGCCTCGCTGCCGCTGTTCCAGACCCCGAGCATGTGGGGCTTCCGCGGTATCGATCGGGTGTTCATGCAGTCCTATCTCGGCGTGTTGTGGAACGTCGGCGAATGGACTAAAACGGGATGAACCGGCCGTACTGGCGATGATCATGCGACCAGGGGTGGTGCCGGACCGGAATCCGGTGCCACCCCTGGGTTTCGCCTCGAAGCTGCCGGTGAGTAACCGTGGTACTTCCCAAGGCCACCCAGATGTCACCCTTTGGTCACGATCGCACCCGAACTGGTGACTCCGTGTGCACTTAGTTCTTAGCGTGCACCCGCAGTGCGCCAATTGCATGGCGCTTGGCGTGGCATAAGCTCCGGGTCGACTACCGGAGCGGTGTGGGCCCGTGCCGACTTGCGTCGGGCCCAGTGCTAGGAGGGCACACGTAAATGAGGAGATCCAAAGCAGTCTCCGCTGTGTCTGCGATCGCGGCCGCCGCACTCGTTCTGAGCGCGTGCGGCAGCGGCGGCGACAACGGTGACCAGAACGGTTCGAGCGCCGATGTCAAAAGCATGGCGACGGGCAAGTCCCAGAACGGGGACAACTTCAAGCTGGGCGACGCTCCGGAGAGTGAACAGGTCATCGTCGCGATCGACCAGGGTTACTCGGCGTACAACAACAAGACGCCGGATGCGAACAACTCGTACAACAACTACGTGATGGCCGCCGTCCTGGCCAGCCCGTTCCCGCTCGACGGCAACAACAAGCCGCTGCTCAACACGGACGTGATGGAGTCGGTGAAGGTCACTTCACAGAACCCCCAGATCGTCGAGTGGAAGATCAAGCCGGGCGTCAAGTGGTCCGACGGCGCGCCGTGGGACTGCAAGGACTTCTACCTCAAGTGGCTGGCCGCCAGCGGCAAGGCCAAGAAGTCGGACGGCGAGCCCGCCTTCAAGCCCGCCTCCACCACCGGCTACGAGCTGGTCAAGCAGCCGACCTGCTCGCCGGACAACCTGACCCTCACCGCCCAGTTCGACGAGCCGTACCTGGACTACAAGGGCATGTTCGCCGACCAGGTGCTGATGCCGGCCCACGTGCTGGAGCAGAAGACCGGTATCCCGGACATCACCAAGCTCACCCCGGAAGGCGACAAGGGCCAGCTGGCCAGCGCCGGGGACTTCTGGAGCACCCAGTGGAAGGGCTTCAAGCCGGACATCATGCCGGGCTCCGGGCCCTACATGATCACCGACTACGACGCGAACTCCAAGCAGGTCACGCTGTCGAAGAACCCGCAGTGGATCGGCGCGAAGGGTGGCCCGAAGAAGGTCATCGTGAAGGCCATCCCGGACACCAAGGCGATGGCGACCGCGCTGCAGAACGGTGAGATCGACGTCGCGGCGTCGACCCAGCCGGACGCCACCGCGGCCAACACCATGAAGGGCCTGTCCTCGCAGGGCGTCATCTACGGCTCCGCGCCGCAGCTCACCTTCGAGCACCTCGACCTCCAGTACAACCGGATGTTCAAGGACCCGGCGCTGCGCAAGGCGTTCTTCCAGTCGATCGACCGCCAGCAGATCACCGACAAGCTGCTGAAGGAGGTGCAGGCGGACGCTCAGCCGCTGGGCAGCCTGCAGTTCTTCCAGGGCGAGCCCGGCTACCAGGACAACTACGCCAACAAGGCGGGTCAGGGTGCCGAGGCGGCCGCGAAGACGCTGACCGACGCCGGCTGGGTGAAGGGTGCCGACGGCATCTTCGCCAAGGACGGCCAGCGTGCGTCGTTCACCATCACGCACAACGAGAACGCTCGCCGCGACCAGACCGTCGAGATCATCATCCCGCTGGCCAAGGCCGCCGGCCTGGAGGTCAAGAACGAGACCGACCCGAACTTCCTCAAGGGCCGGGTCGACAAGGGTGAGTACGACGTGGCGCTGTTCGCCTGGTCGGCCACCCCGTTCAAGGCCGAGCAGAAGGCGATCTACTCGACCGGTGGCAACCAGAACTGGCAGGGCCTGAGCGACCCGACGGTTGACGAAGCCTTCAAGAAGGCCGTGTCGGCCACCGACGAGACCGTCAAGCAGAAGGCGTACCAGGACGCGGACAAGGCTCTCTCCGAGCAGTACGCGAGCCTGCCGCTGTTCGCCGTCCCGTCCATGTGGGGCTTCCGCGGTATCGACCGGGTGTACATGCAGTCGTACAACGGTGCGCTGTGGAACGTCGGTGAGTGGACGAAGACCGGTTAGTCGGGTCTTTTTCCCTCCGAATATGGAGACCTGGCGGAGCCGGGAGGCGGGTCACGAACCCGCCTCCCGGCTTCCTCCGGAAGTAGCTGTTGACCGTGGGTCGATCCCCACTACGGTGGTCAACCGGGCGCGGGCCCGAGCACTTCCCCAGGCCTGACCCGGACGAGGAGCAAGTCGTTGAACCTGGTTTTGTACATCCTGCGTCGCGTGGCGATCTCTATCCCGATCCTGCTGCTGGCGACCTTCCTTTGTTTCCTGATGGTCGCCGGTGCCGGCGACCCGCTCGCCGAGCTGAAGAGCCAGCCGAACATCAGCCCCGAGTCGGTGGCCGCGATCGCGCACCAGCTCGGTGTCGACCAGCCGCTGATTCCGCGCTACTTCAACTGGCTCGGCGCCTTCCTGACCGGTGACTGGGGCGTCTCGATCGCACAGGGCGACGCGCTGCAGCCGGTCTTCCCGAAGGTGACCAGCGCGTTCGGGGTGACCCTGAAGCTGGTCATCGGCGCCGAGATCCTGGCCATCGTGGTGGGCGTCCTGGTCGGTGTGGTGGCCGCGGTCAAGCAGTACTCGATCGTGGACTACATCGCCACCACGCTCGCCTTCCTGCTGTTCTCGATGCCGATCTTCTGCGTCGCGATCGTGCTCAAGCAGTACGCGATCGAGCTGAACGCGGTGGTCAGGGACCTCGGCCTGAGCGACTGGCTCGGCAACCCGTGGCTGAGAACGACGAGTCCGGAGAATCTCAAGGCGGACAACGGGTTCGGCGAGTTCGTGATCGACTACATCGGCGCCTACCTGCTGCCGACGCTGGCCATCATGGCGATCAGTTTCGCCGCGTACAGCCGTTTCCAGCGGGCTTCCATGCTGGAGACGCTGAACGCGGACTACGTGCGGACCGCGCGGGCGAAGGGGCTGTCCTCGTCCAGGGTGGTGTTCCGACACGCGTTCCGGAACGCGCTCATCCCGGTCACCACGCTGTTCTCGGTGAACTTCGCCGCGGTGCTCACCGGCGCGATCATCACCGAGCGGGTGTTCAACTGGAACGGCATGGGCACGGTCCTCGTCGATGCCGTGACCAGGAACGACCCGAACGTGATGATGGGCTGGCTGGTGCTCATCGCCGCCACTGTGGTCGCCTTCAACCTGATCGCCGACTTGCTGTACGGCATCCTGGACCCGAGGATTCGCGTTGGCTGACATGAACTCGCTGGTCGCCGGCGTCAAAGCCGGCGGGCCGGACGAAGAAGGAAAACTGGCTCCGGAGGCTCTACCCGAGCCCAGCAGCCAGGGCAAACTGGTACTGCGCAAGTTCTTGCGGCACAAGCTGGCCATGGCCAGCACCGGGATGCTGGTGCTGATCGTGCTGATCACCGTGGTCATGCCGTTGTTCTGGCCGTACAGCTACGAAGAGATCACCGGCGGCTTCCTGGCGCCGTCCGGCGACCATCCGCTGGGCACCACCCAGGTCGGCAAGGACATGGTGGCCCAGGTCCTTCGGGGCACCCAGTACTCGCTGCTGATCGCGCTCACCGTGTCGATCGTGTCCACCGCGCTCGGCGTGGTCTTCGGCGCGCTGGCCGGGTACCTGCGCGGGCTGTCCGACTCGCTCATCTCGCGGCTGACCGACCTGTTCCTGATCATCCCGCAGATCGCCGCGGCGGCGATCCTGGTGCAGGTGTTCGGCGGCGGCAGCTGGTACGTGGTGGCCATGGTGCTGGCCGCGTTCGGCTGGATGCAGATCGCCCGCATCACCCGCGCCGAGGCGATGTCGTTGTCGCAGCGGGAGTTCGTGGAGTCCGCGCGGGCCTCCGGTGCGGGCACCCGGCGGATCATCTTCAAGCACCTGGTGCCGAACATGGTCGGCAGCATCACCGTGAACGCGACCCTCGCGGTGGCGCAGGCGGTGCTCGCGGAGGCCGCGCTGTCCTTCATCGGCCTCGGTGTGCAGCTGCCGGACACCTCGCTCGGCCGGGTCATCCTGGAGAACTACGCACAGCTGCAGGGCCGGCCGTGGCTGTTCTTCGGGCCGTTCGTGGTGCTGGTGCTGATCTCGTTGTCGATCAACTTCATCGGTGACGGTCTGCGCGACGCCTTCGACCCCCGTCAGCGCCGCGTCAAAGCCTGACCTGAATGCAGTGAAGGCCACCTTGCCTGCGTTCAACGCAGGCAAGGTGGCCTTCACTGCATAAAGCGGGCTAGTCGGCGACGGGGGCGAGGCGGCCGGCCTCCCAGGCGGCGCGGCGCTCGGCCTGCAGGGCCGGGTCGGCCACCGGGGCCGCGGAGAGCAGCCGCTTGGTGTACTCCTCCTGGGGCGAGTGCAGCACCTGGTCCCTGGTGCCGACCTCGACCAGCTTGCCGTGCTGCATCACCGCGACCCGGTCCGCGAGCAGGTCCACCACGGCCAGGTCGTGGCTGATGAACAGGCAGGCGAACTGCAGGGTCTGCTGCAGGTCGAGGAACAGGTCCAGCACCCTGGCCTGCACCGAGACGTCCAGCGCCGAGGTGGGCTCGTCCGCGATCAGCAGCTGCGGGTCCAGCGCGAGCGCGCGGGCGATCGAGACGCGCTGGCGCTGCCCGCCGGAGAGCTCGTGCGGGTACCGGTTGCGGTAGTGCCCGCTGAGCTCGACCTTGTCCAGCAGCGTGGTGACCCGGTCGTTGAGCTCCTTGCCGGCCAGCACCTTGTGCAGCGTCAGCGGTTCGCCGATCGACTCGCCGATCGTCATCTTCGGGTCCAAAGTGGACGCCGGGTCCTGGAACACGATGGAGAAGTACCGGCGCAGCGGCCGCAGCTCCTTGGCGGAGAGGTTCGTGATGTCCCGTCCGGCGATGGACACGGTGCCTTCGGTCGGCTTCAGCAGCCGGATCGCGCACCGGCCGACGGTCGACTTGCCGGAGCCGGACTCGCCGACCAGGCCGAGGATCTCGCCCTTCTGGATGGACAGCGAGACGTTGTCCACCGCGCGGTTCTTGTTCTGGCGCCCGCGCCCCGGGTACTCCAGCACCAGGTTGGAGATCTCCAGCGCCGGTGCGTCGGCCTTGATCTGGGCGGCCAGTTCCTCGTCCGCGAGCCGGATCTCCTCGGCGATCTTGACCGCTTCCTCGCCGGTCACGTCGATGCCGCTGTCGTCGAGCAGCCGCCGCCCCTCCGGGCGCTGGCCGAGCACCGGCACCGCGGCCAGCAGCTTGCGGGTGTACTCCTCCTGCGGCGACGCGAACAGCTCGGTCACCGGTGCCTGCTCGACGATCTCGCCCTGGTACATCACCACGACCCGGTCGGCAAGGTCGGCGACAACGCCCATGTCGTGCGTGATCAGCACGATCGCGGTGTTCAGGGTGTCCCGGAGCCGGCGCAGCAGGCCGAGGATCTCCGCCTGCACGGTGACGTCCAGCGCGGTGGTCGGCTCGTCGGCGATGATCACCTTGGGGTCGCAGGCGATCGCCATCGCGATCACCACGCGCTGGCGCAGGCCGCCGGAGAGCTGGTGCGGGTACTGGTTGAAGCGCACCGCCGGGTCCGGGATGCCGACCATGTCCAGCAGCTCGATGGCGCGGGCGTCGGCGGCGCTCTTGGCGAGGTCCTGGTGGGTGCGCAGGGCCTCCCGGATCTGCCAGCCCACGGTGTACACCGGGTTCAGCGCGCTCATCGGCTCCTGGAAGATCATCGCGATGTCGTTGCCGCGGATCTTGCGGAGTTCCTTGTCCTTCAGCCCGGCCAGTTCCCGTTCCTCCAGGCGGAGGTCCCCGGTGATCCTGCTGGTCTTCGGCAGCAGGCCGAGCACGGACATCGAGGTGACCGACTTGCCGGAACCGGATTCGCCGACCACTGCGACGATCTCGCCGGGGGCCACGTCGAACGCGATGCCCTTGACCGCGTCGACCGGGCCGTCCTCGGTGCTGAACGAGATGCGCAGGTCCGAGATGGACAGGACGGATCCGGAGGTGCCGGCGGTGTTCGCCGTTGTTGCTTCAGTGCTCACCAGCTGCCCTTCGTGGGGGTTTCAGGTCGTCAGGCCGGTGCTTCCACCGGACCGGGTGACTCGCGCGAGGATAACCGAGAGTGCGCCCGACGAAGGTGTGACCATGGCAATTTCCCGGCCGCCGCCCGCCCACCGCGCCAAACGGAAGCCCTTCGCGCTCTATTAGTCTTCAAACCGTGATCTCCCCGGAGCGCCGACGGTTACTGCTGGTCCATGCCCATCCCGACGACGAGAGCATCACCACCGGCGGCACCATGGCGAAATACGCCGCCGATGGCACCGATGTGCTGCTGGTGACCTGCACACTCGGCGAGGAGGGCGAGATCATCCCGCCCGCGCTGGAGCAGCTCGGCGCGTGGGCCGGCAACCAGCTCGGCGGCTACCGCGACGGCGAGCTCGCCACCGCCTGCGCGGCACTCGGCGTAACCGAGCACCGCTACCTCGGCGGGATCGGCCGCTGGCGCGACTCGGGCATGGCGGGCACCCCGGCCGCGCGGCATCCGCGGGCGTTCACCGCCGGCTCGCCCGACGAGCAGGCCGGGCAGCTTCGCGCGCTGATCGACGAGTTCCAGCCGCAGGTGGTGGTGACCTACGACGCCTACGGCGGCTACGGCCACCCCGACCACATCCGCGCGCACCAGATCACCATGGCCGCCGCGCCCAGCTCGCCCTCGGTGGCCAGGGTGTTCCACACCGTGCACTCGGCGGCCGCGGTCGAGCGCGGCCTGACCGCGTTGCGTGGGTTGCCGGAACTGCCGTTCCCGGTACCGGAGGACGGAAAGCTGCCGAGCACCCCGGACGAGCTGATCGGCACCGCGGTCGCGCTCGGCGAGCACCTGGAGGCCAAGATCACCGCACTCCGCGCGCACGCCACGCAGATCTCGGTGCTGCCGTCGGGAATCTGCTTCGCGCTGTCGAACGGCATCGCCCAGCCGATTCCGGACACCGAGTACTTCGTGCTCGCCCACGGCCCGGCGGCCGGCGCGGGCACCGACCTGTTCGGGGGCCTGTGATGACCGGGACCGCCGTGCCGGCCGCGAACCGCTGGCTGTTCGCCGTGCTGCTGCTGGACACCGTGCTGCTCGCGTTGCTGGAGATGTTCTTCCTGCCGCTGCGGCTGGACGGGGTGCTGCTGCCCAAGGCGGGCGACATCCCGATGCCGCTGACCGTGCTGGTCGCCGTGTTCACCACCCCGCTGCTGGTGAAGCAGGCCGCCAAGCTGGTTCACCCGCGTGCCTCGTTTGCCGTCCTCGGAGCCTGGATACTCACCCTGCTGGTGGTCGGTGTGTTCGGCCCGGCCGGCGACCAGGTGCTCGCCGAGGACTGGCGGACCCTGCTGCTGCTCGCCGGCGGTGCCTTTCCGGCGGCCATGGTGCTGGGCGGCTCGCTGGCCCGCCCGCCGAAGACGGGAGGAGTGAAACGTGGCTGAGGCGATATCCGACCGGCAGGTGGTGGCCGTGCTGCGGCCGTTCGTCCGGGCCACCGGGCCGATGCTGGACGCGCTGCGCGAGTCGGACCCGCTCGGCCTGCGCACGCGCCGCCGTGACACGGGTGACGCGGCCGAACTGGCCGAGGTGGAGCCAGGGCTGCGCGACAAGCTGCTGGACGGGCTGGCCTCGGTCAAGGTGCCCGGCACCGCGGCATGGGCGGAGATGGACACCGAGCAGCGCACCCAGTGGTGGGTGCACCGGGTCGGCCGGTTCACCGCACTGCTCACTTCGATCCCCGGCCTCGGCGGGGTGCTGGCGGACCGGCTGCCGCTGCAGGACACCCTCGGCACCGCGTCGCAGGGCCTGCTGCTCTGCGCGATCGCCGGCGAGCACGGGGTGACCGGGCTCGGTGAGCGGGTGCGCCTGATCGCCTGGGTGCTCTTCGAGCGCGACATCGATCCGGTACTGGCTGCCGGGAAGCACGCGGAGCACGACGCGTCGGCGGAGGACGCGGAGACCGCGGAGCTGACCGAAGAAATGGACGAATCCTCGAAGAAGCACGGCAGGATCACTCTGAAGGCGTCCGCGCGCACGCTGTGGCGTCTCGGTCGCTCTCTGCTCGGCATCACCGAGGAGCTGGAAAAGCGGCCACGTGGCCGGTTCTACCACCGGGCGGTCGGCATGCTGCCGGTGGTCGGCATGGCAGGGGACTACTTCGGCGAGCGTTCCGGGCTCAAGCGGGTGGCCAAGCGAGCCGACCGGTGGCTGGCTGAGCACCGGCCGGTCGCCTGACGATCGCGCCTAGCGCCAGAACTGGAAGGCGCTGGCGCCGAACGAGGCCAGCAACTGCTCGCCGCCGATGAGCTCGAAGGCGCCGTAGGAAACCTCGAAGAACACGTTTTGCACCGGGGTCACCACGAACAGCACGGCGAACAGCGCCAGCGGCGCCCACGGCCGCGCCTTCGCGCCGAGTTCACGCGCCTGCGGGGAGAGGTACGGCTCGATCGCGCCGTACCCGTCCAGCCCCGGCACCGGCAGGATGTTCAGGATGAACGCCAGTATCTGCAGCAGGGCCAGGTAGGACAGGCCGATCGCGAGACCGACCGGCATCGGGATCAGGCTGATCGCGAGGGTCAGCAGGATGCCGAGGCCGAGGTTGCTCAGCGGACCGGCCAGCGACACCCAGGTGGAGACCCGGCGTGAGCGCAGCGCCCAGTTGTTGATCCACACCGCGCCGCCGGGCAGCGGGATGCCGCCGATCGCCAGGATCAGCAGCGGCAGCACGATGGAGAACACCGGATCGGTGTACTTCCGGATGTCCATCGTCAGATATCCCTTGATGGCCACCTCGTGGTCGCCGCCACGGAAGGCGACGATCGCGTGACCGAACTCGTGCAGGGTCAGCGAGGTGGCCCACCCCGCCAGCACGAGCAGGAAGATTCCGCCCACCAGCAAGGGATCCTTGCTAGAGGTGAGCAAGCTCGCCGGATCGCCGAAGGCGGCCAGCGCACCGCCTGCCGCGGTGGCGGCGAGTAGTCCAAAGAAGACCGGGCTCGGGCGCACTGCTGATCTCTGCACGCCTCCAGTCTTCCAGTGCCCGCCTGGTGCCCGGCAAGCGGCACGGACCCGGCGAAGCGGACAGGCTTGCCGCCGCACGGCGTGTCCCCTTGCGCGCCGGGGCGGAAGTATCCCCCAAACTCGGTACTCGGCTTGACCTGGCCGCATTACACGGGTGTAATCACATTGATGTCATTCACCGCTAGGCAAGGGGAGCGGGGAGCGGCATCCGCCGTGACGGGAACGGCGCGAAGGTACCACTTTCGCCTCACCCGTAACGGTGTGCCGGCCTGAGACGGCAGCGGTGCGGGAGTGCAACTTGCATCGTCCGCGGAGGGCGTTTTACGCGTCGGGGCAACGATTTCGCCTCGACGTTGATCAATACCGCCAGCCTGGGGAGTGCGTGGAAGCGAGGAGGCGGACGTGCGGTTGGACGTCGAAGGAAAGGAATGGGGGCAGGTCGTGGACTGGCGAGAGAACTCGGAGCAGCAACAGCTGGGTGAACTCACCGATCTCTTCGACGACCCCGCCGAAGAACAGGAATGGCAGGAGCGCGCGCTGTGCGCGCAAACGGATCCGGAGGCCTTCTTCCCGGAGAAGGGCGGCTCCACCCGGGAGGCCAAACGGATCTGCCTCGGCTGCGAGGTCAAGGACGAGTGCCTCGAGTACGCGCTGGCGCACGACGAGCGCTTCGGTATTTGGGGCGGGCTTTCCGAACGTGAGCGCCGCAAGCTGAAAAAGCGCGCGGTCTGAGCGTTGCCGCGGGGCGGCCGGCGAAAGCCGGCGCCGCCTTGCCCGCATTCGAGCGAGTTCAGTGCGGCGTAAGCATAAGTGCCGCACGGCTTTTGTCAGGTCCGTGTGAAATGGCGAGTCCACGCTTCGGGAGCGGGCAGGGTTCCCCGTTCGGTGCGGCGGCCGCGTGGTTAAGGTGCAGCTACTTTGACCGCCTGAAAGTTCTGTAGCACTGGAGAGCTTGTTGCCGCGCACGCCCGCAGCGCCGTCGTCGCGCACCGCTCCCGTCCTGGCCGTGCTGGTCTGCCACAACGGGGCGGACTGGCTCCCGCTCGCGTTGTCCGCCTTGCGCCGCAGCACGATCAGGCCGAGGCACATTCTCGCGGTGGACACCGGTTCCACCGACCGCACCGCGCAGTTGCTCGCCGAAGCGGCGGACCCGCTGCACGCGGTCGGTGGTCAAGGGGAGCAACCGGTGCTGGACGGGGTGCTCACCTTGCCGGCCGGTACCGGCTTCGCGGACGCGGTGGACGATGCGGTGGCACAGGCGGTCGAACGCTGGGGCGACCCCGGCGCGTGGGTCTGGCTGCTGCACGACGACTGCGCGCCGGAACCCGACTGCCTGGACATCCTGCTGCGGGCCGTGGAGGCGGCGCCGTCGGCCGGGGTGCTCGGGCCGCTCGCGGTGAACTGGACCGACCCGCGGCTGATCGTGGAGGCCGGTCTTTCCCTGGACGCGTCCGGGCATCGGCAGTCGGCGTCGCCGGCGGGCGGTGCTCTCGGGGACTGGGAACCCGACAACCCGCAGCAGAGCACCGAGGTGCTCGCGGTGCCCAGCGCCGGTGCGCTGATCCAGCGCAGCCTGTGGACCTCGCTGGACGGTTTCGACCGCGGTTTTCCCTTGCTGGGCGAGGACATCGACTTCGGCTGGCGGGCGAACGCGGTGGGCAGGCTGGTGCTCTGCGTGCCGAGGGCGCGGCTCCGGCACGCCCGTGCGCTGACCACCGGCCGCCGTGCGGTCGGGGCCACCAGCGGCTCGGTGGCCGCCACCGAGCGGACCAGCGGACTGCGGGTGTTCCTGGCGAACTGCTCGGCGTTCTCGTTCTGGTTCGGCCTGTGCCGGCTGGTCGTGCTCTGCGTGCTGCGCGGCCTCGGTTTCGCCCTGCTGCGGCGCGGCACGCAGGCGGCAGCCGAGTTCGCGGCGGTGCGCTATCTGACCAGTGGCGCGGGCGGGCTGCGCGAGGCGCGCGCCCGTCGGCGCGCGCTCGGCCTGCGGCCCGGAGTGGTCCGCGGGCTGTTCACCAGCAGGTTTACCCGGCTGCGCAACGCGACCAGGGCCGGTGTGCTGACCCTGGTCCGGCGCCGGGTGGCCAGTGAGGCCGCGCTCGGCAGGTTGCCAGCGGCGGCCGCCGACGAGTCGGCCTGGATCCCGCCGGAGGCCATGCGCCACACCGAGTCCGCGCCCCGACCGGTCGGTCCGGACGCGCTGCCGGCCGGTGCGCTGCGCGCCTCCGGTACCCGCGGTGCCGGGCTGCGGCGGCCCGGCGGGGTGGTCGCGGTGGCGCTGCCGGACGCGGCCCACGGTGTTGATGGCGCCGACGTGGTGGACGACTCGGACACGGTGGAAGCGGAGGAAACCGGCGCTAAGCCGTCACCGGGGCACCGCGAGGGCGACGGCGAGCTGGTGTTCGTCGAGGTGAACCGGCGGCGGATCCTGTCCGCCACGCTGTTCGCCCCGCCGGTGGTGCTGTTCGTCCTGCTGACCGTGCTCGGCCTGGTACTCAACGGCGGCAGGCTGGGCCTCGAGCTGACCGGTGGCCGGCTGTTGCCGGTCGGCGGGCTCGGCGAGCTGTGGCAGGTCTACCTGGCGCCATGGCATCCGATCGGCGGAGGCACGGCCAGCTCCGCGTCGGCCGCGTTGCCGGTACTCGGTGTGCTCGGCGCGTTGTTCGCGCCCATCGGCGGTCCCGCCGCGCTGGTCGCCGTGCTGCTGATCGGAGATCTGCCGCTGGCCGCGCTCACCGCGTACGCGGCCACACGCAAGCTTCGCGTGCATCGCTGGGTGCGTGCCGGGGCGGCCGCGGCCTACGCCCTGCTGCCGGCCGCCACGGCGTCCGTCGCGCAGGGCCGGCTGGACGTGGTGGTGGCGCACATCCTGCTGCCCGCCGTGCTGGCCGGGATCGCCGGCATCCTGGTCCGGACCGACGGCCGCTGGCTGCACGTCTCGGTGCTGTGCGCGCTCGGGGTGGCGGTGCTCGGCGCCTTCTCGCCCTTGGCGCACGCGCTGGCACTGCTCGGCCTGGTGGCCGGTTTCGTGGCGCTGCCGGCACCCGGCGGGCTGGCTCGCCGGATCGCGTCGGTCGGCATCATCGTGCTGCTGCCGCTGGCCCTGCTGCTGCCGTGGCCGACCGTGCTGCTGAACAACCCCGGGCTGCTGCTGCACGGGCTCAGCGGCCCCGGTGCCCCGGCGACCGGCAGCGAGCTGTTCGGCCTCGACCCCGGTGGCGCCGGCGGCCTGCCGATCGGGATCGCGCTGGTGGCCGCGGCGCTGGTGGCGCTGGTCTTCCGGCCGACAAGGCAGGTGGCGGCCGGGCTCGGCGTGGTCGTGCTCGGCGTCGGCGGGCTGGTGCTGGTGCGGCTGGTCGCGGTGCCCCCGCTGCAGGGCGGCCCGGCTTCCGGTGGCTTCACCGGCGTGCCGATGCTGGTGATCGGCGCCGGGCTGCTGTGGGTGGTGCTGGCGACCTGCCTGCGCGACGGCGTGCGGGCACCGTCCTGGCTGCCGAGGCTGGGTGCGGCCGGTGGCGTCGCGGTGCTGCTGGTGCTGGCCGTCGGCGGGGTGGTGGCCGGGCGGGAAGGACCCTTGCGGCCCGGCGACGGCGACCAGCTGGCCTCCTCGCTGACCGCGGAGCTGGCGAACACCGGGCGTTCCGTGCTGGTACTCGGTTCCGGTGGCGAGCCGCCGCGGCAGACCGGTGGCAGGCTGCCCCGGTTCGGTGACGAGCAGCTGCCGCTGGCCGCCGGCACCCCGGACCGGCTGGCCGGCTGGCAGCGGGACCTCACCGAGGGTGCCCCGGACGCGGCCCGGCAGACACTGTCCGCGGCGGCGGCCTCCGGGGTGCTGTTCGTGGTCATGCCGCCAGGGGTCGAGCGGCCGCTGGCGCAGGCCGTGCCGGCGGTGGCCGGCGACGCGCCGCCCACCGAGGAGGGCAGGCAGGTGCTGCGGCTGGTGCCGCCGGGCGGGCAGGTGGTGCTGATCCCGCCGGAGCTGGCAAGGCAGGCGGTCACCGGGCAGGCGCCGGACGAGTTCACCGGCGTGACCCCGGTGCCGTCCGGGCTGCCGGACGTGCGGGTCCGGGTGTCCGACGGCCCGGCCGGGCGGCTGCTGGTGCTCTCCGCCGAGCAGGAGGCGGGCTGGCAGGCCACGGTCAACGGGCAGCGCCAGCCGATCGTGCCCGCCTGGGGCCATCAGGTCGCGGTGGTGGTGCCGACCAGGCAGGCGGAGGTGCTCGTGGAGCATCCGTCCGCGCTGCGCAACGTGCTGCTGCTCGGCCAGGTCGCCGCGGTGCTGTTCACCCTGCTCACCGCCATCCCCGGCCGCCGCGTTCCCGCACGTCAGCGCTCGTGAGTGAAAACGGTTGCCCTGGCAACACTTTTCACTCACGACGTCTGAGCTGGGGGTTTCAGTCGCCTTCGATGATGTCGGGCTCGACGCCGAGGTAGCCGGCGACCTGCTCGACGAGCACGTCGTGCACCAGCTCGGCGAGCTCGCCGGGGTCCTTCGCGCGCGCTTCGAGCGGACGGCGGTAGAGCACGATCCTGGCCCTGGTCGGCAGCCCAGCCCTGTCCACCCCGGCCGGGACCAGCCTGGACAGCGGCACCGCGCCGTCCTGGAGCACCCCTTCGGCCTGGATCGCGCGGGTGCCCTTGCGCACCTCGGGCACGTCGTCCACGGCCACGTCGAGCTTGGTCAGCTGGTCGCGCCAGCGCGCCTCGATCGGCTCCAGCGCGTCCAGCACCAGCGCGTCGAACCGCTCCGCGCGGCTCGCCGCGGCCGGCAGGGACGCCGGGTACAGCGGTCCGCGCAGGCCACGGCCGTGCCGATCCCGGCGCATGCGCCGACGTTGTCGGGAACTACGAGCCATCGCCACGAACGGAAGGGTACGCGGTCCACCGGGGCGGCCGGCCACGCCCGAAGAGAGCAAAGTCCGCGTCGCCGGTGCGCCTTCGCGACCCCGGCGAGCGGACGCGCTATCGTCCACCACTGTGTCGAGCGTACGGAAGTGTTCGCGGACCGGGTGCCTGGAACCCGCTGTCGCCACGCTGACCTACGCCTACAGCGATTCGACGGCAGTAGTCGGCCCGCTCGCGACGGCGTCCGAGCCGCACTCCTACGACCTCTGCGAAGAGCACGCGATCCGGCTCACCGCGCCCAAGGGCTGGGAGGTCGTCCGGCACGAGGGCGAGTTCGCCGCGCCGGACCCGTCGAACGACGAGCTGACGGCGTTGGCCGAGGCGGTGCGCGAAGCGGGCCGTCCCGATCGGCCGGCACCGCCGCCTGAGCCGGAGGGCCCGTCCGGCCGACGTGGGCATCTCCGCGTGCTGCCGGACCCCGTCAAGCGGTAACGGGCGTGCGTACATCCGCCATCGACCCTCGCCGGTAGGCTTTCCGACGCGCCTGATGGGCGCGGCTCGACGAGAGTCTGTGCACTGAGCAGGCCTCGGGGATCCTACTGTCGAACTGATCGGGGAGAGGGCGTGTCAGACCTTTCGGGCATCGTGAAGGCCTATGACATTCGCGGGGTGGTCGGCGAGCAGCTGGACGCCGAGCTGGTCCGGGACTTCGGTGCCGCCTTCGCCCTGCTCATCAAGCCCGACTCGCCGTCCGTGGTGATCGGCCACGACATGCGCGACTCCTCGCCCGGCCTGGCCGCTGCCTTCGCCGAGGGGGTCACCTCCCAGGGCCTGGACGTGGTCTCCATCGGACTGGCCAGCACCGACCAGCTCTACTTCGCCTCCGGCTCGCTCAACATGCCCGGCGCGATGTTCACCGCCAGCCACAACCCGGCGCGCTACAACGGGATCAAGCTCTGCCGCGCGGGCGCCTCGCCGGTCGGCCAGGACTCCGGGCTGACCGAGATCCGCGACACCGTGCAGGAGGGCGTGCCCGCGTTCGAGGGGCAGCCGGGCACGGTCACCGAGCGGGACGTGCTGGACGGCTACGCGGCCCATCTGCGCGGGCTGGTCGACCTCTCCGGCGGCCGTCGGCTGAAGATCGTGGTGGACGCCGGCAACGGGATGGGCGGGCACACCGTGCCGACCGTGTTCGACGGCATCCCCGGCACGCCGATCGAGATCGTGCCGCTGTACTTCGAGCTGGACGGCAGCTTCCCGAACCACGAGGCCAACCCGCTGGACCCGGCGAACATCGTCGACCTGCAGGCGAAGGTGCGCGAGGTCGGCGCGGACGCCGGACTGGCTTTCGACGGGGACGCGGACCGCTGCTTCGTGGTGGACGAGCGCGGCGAGCCGGTCTCGCCGAGCGCGATCACCGCGCTGGTCGCGGTGCGCGAGCTGGCCAAGGAGCCGGGCGGCACGGTGATCCACAACCTGATCACCTCGCACGCGGTGCCGGAGATCGTCGCCGAGCACGGCGGCAAGCCGGTGCGGACCAGGGTCGGGCACTCGTTCATCAAGCAGGAGATGGCCACCACCGGCGCGATCTTCGGCGGTGAGCATTCCGCGCACTACTACTTCCGCGACTTCTGGCGTGCGGACACCGGCATGCTGGCCGCGCTGCACGTGCTGGCCGCGCTCGGCGAGCAGGACGGGCCGCTGTCCGAGCTGACCGCCGCCTACCAGCGCTACTCGGCCTCCGGGGAGATCAACTCCACGGTGGACGACCAGGTCGCGCGGCAGCTCGCGGTGAAGGACGCGTTCTCATCAAGGCCGGGGGTGACCGTCGACGAGCTGGACGGGCTGACCGTGCAGCTCGACGACGGCAGCTGGTTCAACCTGCGTGCGTCGAACACCGAGCCGCTGCTCCGGTTGAACGTGGAGGCCGCCGACGACACCGCGGTACGCGCGCTGACCGACGAAGTACTCGCGATCGTCCGTGGCTGATTGTCGCGCCTACCTGGTATGGAGTAAGCATGGCCGTCACCCTTGATGCGCAGCTGCTGGAAATCCTCGCCTGCCCCTCGCCCGACCACGCGCCGCTGCGCGCCGGTTCGGCGAGCGACCCGGAGGCGGACGCGCTGACCTGCACCTCCTGCGGCCGGACGTTCCCGGTCCGGGACGGTATCCCGGTGCTCCTGCTGGACGAGGCGACCGGCGGGCCGGTGGAATCTACGGAATCGGATGGCACCAGTGCAGATGGTGCTTGACGACAGCCTGCTCGACGATCCCGCACGGCTGGCCGACGCCGATGCGGCGGGGCTGCTGCGCGCGGTCGCGATGGCGGGCGCCCAGGTGCGGGCCACCATCGAAACGGCCACCGAGCTGGGGCTGAGCGACCGGCTGGACCTCGGGCGGCCGCGTTCGCTGGTGCTGCTGGTCCGGCCGGGGGTGAGCCAGGCGGTGGCAGGGCTGCTGGCCGCGCTGCTCGCGCCGGGCTGCCCGGTGCCGGTGGTCATCGCCGAGGCGGTGCCCGGTTGGATCGGCGCGCTGGACGTGGTCTTCGCGCATACCGACGACCCCGGCGACCGCGAGCTGGCCGCGTCGCTCGAGCGCGCGAGCCGGTACGGCGCCACCGTCGTGCTGTCCGGTCCCGCGGAAGGCCCGGTGGCGGCTTCGGTGGCGGGCAAGGGCCTGCTGCTGCCGCCGCGGGTGCCGGTGCCGCCCGAGCTGGCGTTCCCCCGCGGGCTGGCGGCCGGACTGCTGACCGCGGGCGCGCTCGGCGTGCTGACCGCGGACGTGGCGGCACTGGCCGACCAGCTGGACGCCGAGGCCGAGCGCGACCACCTCACCCGTGACTCCTTCGCCAACCCGGCCAAGGCGCTCGCGTTGCGGGTGGCCGAGCACATCCCGCTGCTGTGGGGGCTGGACCCGGTGGCGACGGCGGTGGCCGCGCACGCGGCATACGCGTTCGGTGCGCACGCGGCGACGGTCTGCGATGTCTCGGACTACCGGCAGGCGCTCGCCAAGCCCGCGCTGCACCGCGCGGCGGTGCTGAGCAGCGGCGCGCGGGACATTTTCGCCGATCCGGACGAAGCCGGTGGCGATGTGCGGATGCGGGCGCTGCTGCTGTCCGTGCGCACCGGCCCGGCCGCGGACGCCGCCAGGTTCGAGGCCGCAGAGCGGCTGCCCGGCGGCGATCCGATCGCGCTCGCGGACGAGATCGGCGAGGTCACCCCGGATGAGGCGGTACGGGCGGGGGTGCTGGCGCTGCGGTTCGAACTGGCCGCCGTCTACCTCGGGCTGGCGGCTGGCAGCATGGGGGGTACCGGTCAGTACCTGTCCGCGGGCAGGTAGGACCGGTTGCGGATTCGGCCGGGAGCCCGGTCATGGCGAGGAGTTGAGTTAAGAGTGGAGCTGCTGCGCAACGCCGTGCGGCCCTACGCGTGGGGATCCAGGACGACCATCCCCGAGCTGCTGGGACGCCCCGTGCCGGCCCCACATCCGGAGGCCGAGCTGTGGATGGGCGCGCACCCCGGTGACCCGTCCCGGCTGGTCGCCAAGGACGGGACCGAGCGCAGCCTGCTGGAGCTCGTGGAAGCCGATCCGGTCGGCCAGCTCGGCGTCAGCTGTGCGGAGCGCTGGGGCGGCAGGCTGCCGTTCCTGCTGAAGATCTTGGCGGCCGAGGAGCCGCTGTCCATGCAGGCGCATCCCTCCGCGGAACAGGCGGCCGAAGGGCACGCGAGGGAAGAGAAGGCCGGTATCCCGCGGGACGCGCCGAACCGGAACTACCCGGACCCGACCGCGAAGCCGGAGCTGGTCTGCGCGCTCACCGAGTTCCACGCGCTGGCCGGGTTCCGCGCTCCGGGGCGGACCGTCGCGCTGCTCCGCGAGATCGAGACCCCCGGCCTTGCCAAGTACACCGAGCTGCTCGCCGCGCAGCCGGACCCGGACGGCCTGCGGGCGCTGTTCACCACCTGGATCACGCTGCCGCAGGCGGCGCTCGACGACCTGCTGCCCGAGGTGCTGGACTCCTGCGTGCTGCACGTCAAGGCGCATGGCGAGTTCGACGCCGAATGCCGCACCATCCTGGAGCTCGGCGAGTCGCATCCGCGGGACGCCGGGGTGCTGGCCGCGCTGCTGCTGAACCGGCTGACCCTGCACGCCGGCGAGGCGATCTACCTGCCAGCCGGGAACCTGCACCTGTACCTGCACGGCACCGCGGTGGAGATTCTGGCGAATTCGGACAACATCCTGCGCTGCGGGCTGACCCCGAAGCACGTGGACGTGCCAGAGCTGCTGCGCGTGGTCGACTTCGGTTGCGGTGAGATGCCGGTGCTCAGCGGCGAGGCCGGGATGCACGGCGCGGTGTACCGGACGGACGCCCCGGAGTTCGAGCTGTCCAGGATCGAATGGGACGACACTGTCCGCGACGAGGTGGCGGTGGACGGCACCGGGCCGCAGATCCTGCTCTGCACGGCCGGCGCGCTGAACGTCCGTGCCGATGACGGCAGCGAGATCCGGCTGACCAGGGGCCAGTCGATGTGGCTGGCGGCCACCGACCCGGCGGTCCGGCTCCGCCCCGCCGACCCCGGCCGCATCCAGCTCTTCCTCGCCACCCCCGGCACCTGCCTGGACTGACGCTTTCCCGGATGCCTCCCGGATGCAGCGAAGGCCACCTTCGCTGCATCCAGCGCAAGCAAGGTGGCCTTCGCTGCATTGCAGGTGCCGGTGTGAAGGTGGGGGCGGGTCCCTCTAGGCTGCAAACCGACAATTCGCCGACCGGACGGGGGCCCCAGGGTGTCAGCAAGTGGCGGGACGAAAGCCATTCTGGCCGCACTAGGGGCGAACGCCGGTATCGCGGTGGCCAAGTTCGCCGGCTTCCTGGTCACCGGCTCGTCCTCGATGCTGGCGGAGTCGGTGCACTCGCTGGCCGACACCTCGAACCAGGGCCTGCTGCTGCTCGGGCAGAAGACCTCCCAGCGCAAGGCCACCAAGGAGCATCCGTTCGGTTTCGGCCGTGACCGGTACTTCTACTCGTTCATCGTCGCGTTGATGCTGTTCACCCTCGGCTCCGCTTTCGCGCTGTACGAGGGGATCCACAAGGTCCAGCATCCCGAGGAGCTGAGCAGCCCGATCGTCGCGGTGATCATCCTGGTGGTCGCGATCCTGCTGGAGACCTACAGCTTCTACACCGCGATCACCGAGTCCAAGAAGATCAAGGGCGACGTCAGCTGGTGGGGTTTCATCCGCCAGTCCCGCACCCCGGAGCTCCCGGTGGTGCTGCTCGAGGACGCCGGTGCGCTGTTCGGCCTGGTGTTCGCGCTGATCGGGGTCGGGCTGTCGGTGATCACCGGCGACCCGGTCTGGGACGGGGTCGGCACCATCATGATCGGCGTGCTGCTCGGCGTCATCGCGGTCATCCTGATCGTGGAGATGAAGAGCCTGCTGATCGGCGAGGGCGCCACCGACACCGAGCTGCAGACGATCGTGCGCGAGCTCGCCGCGGGCAAGGTGAACCGGGTGATCCACATCCGCACCCAGTACCTCGGCCCGGAGGAGCTGCTGGTCGCCGCGAAGCTCGCGCTGACGCCCGGTCTCGAACTGGCCGACGTCGCGCAGGCCATCGATGACGCCGAGGCCAGGGTGCGGGCGAAAGTGCCCAACGCGCGGCTCATCTACCTGGAGCCGGATCTCGACCGCAGCACCGTCGGCTGAGCGGTTCCGCTGTGCACTGGGCCCGCCGTGCTGTGGCAGGCGCCGCCCATTAGGGTGACGGGACCGATCCTGCGATCCAGGTCACCCAGGAGGTCAACGTTGCCCGGAACGGGTTTGTGGCGAACAAAGTCCATCGAGCAGTCCATTGCGGACACTGACGAGCCGGATACCAAGCTACGGCGGAACCTCAGCGCCTGGGACCTGACGGTCTTCGGCGTCGCGGTGATGATCGGCGCCGGAATCTTCACGCTCACCGCGAAAACCGCGGGTGACGTGGCAGGTCCTTCGGTGTCGCTGGCCTTCGTCTTCGCCGGTGTCGCCTGTGCGCTTTCCGCGCTCTGCTACGCCGAGTTCGCCTCCACGGTGCCGGTCGCGGGCAGCGCGTACACGTTCTCGTATGCGACCTTCGGCGAGTTCCTGGCCTGGATCATCGGCTGGGACCTGATCCTGGAGTTCTCGGTGGCCGCGGCCGCCGTGGCCAAGGGCTGGTCGGTCTACCTCCAGACCGTGCTCCGGTACGTGTTCGGGGAGAACGTCACCACCAGCTTCGAGATCGCCGGTTTCACGGTCGACTGGGGCTCGCTGCTCCTGGTGGCCGTGCTGGCCACCATCCTGACCCTCGGCACGAAGCTCTCGTCGCGGTTCGGCCTGGTGATCACCGTGATCAAGGTGGTCATCGTGCTGTTCGTGGTCATCCTGGGCATCGCCTACATCAACCCGGACAACTACACGCCGTTCATCCCGCCGGCCGCCGAGGCCGACGCCGGCGGCGCCGGCGTCGAACAGTCGCTGCTGTCCGCGCTCACCGGTGGCTCCGGCAGCGTCTACGGCGCCTTCGGCCTGCTCGCCGGCGCTTCGCTGGTGTTCTTCGCGTTCATCGGGTTCGACATCGTCGCCACCACCGCGGAGGAGACCAAGAACCCGCAGCGCGACGTGCCGCGGGGCATCCTCGCCTCGCTGGGCATCGTCACCGTGCTCTACGTGGCGGTCTCGCTGGTGGTCTCCGGGATGCTGCCGTACACCCAGCTCGCCACCGACGCGGAACCCGCCGGCCGCAAGACCATCGCGACCGCGTTCGCCGCGAACGGGGTGGACTGGGCCGCCAACATCATCTCGATCGGCGCGCTGGCCGGCCTGACCACCGTGGTTATGGTGCTGATGCTCGGCCAGCAGCGGGTGCTGTTCGCGATGTCAAGGGACGGCCTGCTGCCGCGCAAGCTGGCCAAGACCGGCAAGCGGGGCACCCCGGTGCGGGTGAACATCCTGGTCGGTGTCGTGGTCGCGATCGCGGCCACCTTCTTCGAGGCGGACAAGCTCGAGGAAATGGTCAACGTCGGCACGTTGTTCGCGTTCATCCTGGTCTCCGCCGGGGTGATGGTGCTGCGCAAGAGCCGGCCGGACCTCAAGCGCGGGTTCCGGGTGCCGCTGGTGCCGCTGGTGCCGATCCTCGCGATCGCCGCCTGCGCCTGGCTGATGCTGAACTTGACCGTGCTCACCTGGCTGCGGTTCATCGGCTGGATGGTGCTCGGCGTGCTCGTCTACTTCGTGTACAGCCGCCGCCATTCCCTGCTCGGCAAGCAGCGGGACGGCGCCAAGCCATAAGGGCGAAAAGCCGGCTATTTGCCGGTCAGTCGCGGGTGAAGGTGGGCAGGTCTCCGAAGAGGGGGACCTGCTCGCCGAAGATCGCCGACGGGCTGCCGGGGCGTTCCAGGCCGGCGGCCATGGCCAGCGCGTGGTCCCATTCCGGGTCGACCACGTAGTCCGCGTGCCGGAGCACGCCGGCCGCCCAGCGGCGGGTGCCCGGTGAGTTGCGCATCGGGTCCGGCAGCCAGTGGTCGCCGCCGAGCACCAGCGCGCCGGTCTCGGACACCTCGGCCGCCGGCAGCGGTCCGATCCCGCCGTCGGGCAGGTAGCCGACGCCGAGCAGCTTCCCGTCCGCCACCTGGTGCCGCCAGGTGGTGACGCCGCCGCCGAAGATGTCGGTGCCCCTGGCCAGCCCGCGCCACCGGCCGTCCAGCACGCCGTACAGCTCGGCCAGCCCGTCCAGCGGCAGCACCGCCGGGAACGCGCGCTGGTAGCCCCACTGCAGCGGCGAGCCGGCGGTGACAAGGCCGGTCCGCTCGAGCTGGTCCGGTGGCAGGCTGCGCGCCAGTCGCGAAGCGGCCACCACGGCGAGCAGCCCGCCGAGGTTGTAGCCGGCGAGCACCACCCGGTTGCCCGGCTCGGCGAGGTGCTCCTTGGCCCGCGCGGCCAGCTCGGGCACCACCTTCAGCGCGTAACAGGGCGGCGCGGACGGATGCGCCGCGCGCGGCCAGAAGCACACCAGGTCGGCCAGCGCACCGAGGTGACGGCTCCGGTTCGGTGTCTTCGCCGCGGTGTAGATCACCCGCAGCAGACCGGCCGCCATTGCGCCCAGCGCAACGACGCCCACCCCGGACAGCGGGTCGAGCCAGTCCGGCAGCTTGCCGAAGACGAACCGGACGGCCAGCAGGATCGCCACCCCGGCGGACATGGCCAGCCCGACGGCGAGCGCGATGTGGTGCAGATGCCGGCGTTCCCATGCCGAGCGGGCCCATGCCGCGGCGGCTTCCTTCTGGTCATCGGGCGAGTCCTGCAGCAGCCGGACCACCTCCGGGATGCCGCGGATGCGCCGGCGCAGCGGCACCGCGACGGCGAACCCGACCAGCCCGAGCAGCATGGCCAGCACCAGCCCCGCGCCCCACAGGATGGTGATCAGCTGGTAGCTGTCCGGCAGCCGCAGGTCGTCCGCGCCGAGCAGCTGGCGCAGCGCGACCGCGGTCCCGGCGCCGAAACCACCGCCGAGCAACCCGGCCAGCGCGAGTGCGGGCGCGGCGCCCCAGCCGCCCAGCCACGGCCGGAGCCGTTTCGGCAGCCGTCGCCAGGAGTGCCTGGTCAGCAGCGCGGCCGGGATCAGCAGCAGGGCGAACAGCAGGCAGATCCCGATCAGCGCGATGCCGATGCCCTCCACCGTGCCGTCCACCCCGCTCGGCGGGCCGGCGTCGATCAGCCCGACACCGGAAAGCGTGTCCGGCAGCGGGGTGTGCCGCACCGAGACCAGCGCCAACAGCAGCAGCGCGATCCAGACCACGATCCGGCGCCCCCACGGGCCGAGGCTGCGCGCGCGGAACGGCTCATGGGTGAAGGCGGCCAGCACCAGCGAGCCCGCCAGCAGGGCGAGCGCGCAGGCCCAGGCCACCACGTCGATCGCCGCGGCGGGCAGCCGGAACGGCCCGCCGAGCGGCAGCAGCGCGACCGACGCCAGCGCGGCCACGCTGTGCAGGCAGCGCAGCACCGGGATGTCGCTGCTGGCGCGCAGGGTGTCGCCGGGCAGCACGTCGTTTTTCGGCGCGGGCTGGTCGCCGTTCGTCGTCCAGTCCGCGGAAGAGATCCGGTGCAGGATGTAGATCAGCGCCAGCAGCGGCAGCATCCCGGCGATGGTGCGGACCGCGGCTACCTCCCGCAGCCCGTCGGGCACCAGCTTCAGGCAGGACGAGCCCGGCGCCAGGCATTGGCCGGCGAACAGGTCCAGGCTGATCACCGCCACCTGGGTCACCAGCAGCATGGTGAGCAGCAGCGACGCCAGCCGCAGCAGGCTCCGGCAGGCCGAGTTCAGCACCCGGCCCACCCGGCTGCCTTCGGGCACCGGCGGCAGCATCCAGTGCGCCACGTTGGCGAGTGAGAAAGGGAACAGCAGCGCCCAGGTCGCCTTCGCGGCACCGCCGGAGGTCATCCCGCTCCACAGGTAGCCCTCCAGCGTGCGCGGGATCGAGCGGCCGAGCGCGGGCAGCACCGGACCTGGCGCCGGGCGGCGCAGCCGGTCGGACGGGCGCACCACCCGGCCGAGGCCGTCACCTGCGACTTCCACCGTGCTCATCGAGTCCAGCAGCGACTCGCCGCTGGTGCCGATCAGGCCGGGTACCCGCAGCTCGACGACGCGGGTGTCCGGTCCGGGGAGAGGCATGTACGTGTCACCTTAGAACTCGAGGAACTGACTTACCGCAAATTGATGGTATTCGCGGAGTGAACCCACGACGGTACTGTTCAGGTGACGACGAGCCTTGGAGGAAATGCCCTATGACCCCCGAAAGCGTTGCCAAGCGGCACGACACCCGCAACGGCATCGAGTTCGCCGTGGCGGATCTGGAAGCGGCGGAGTTCGGCCGCAAGGAGATCCGTCTCGCCGAGCACGAGATGCCCGGTCTGATGGCGTTGCGCCGCGAGTACGCCGAGGTGTACCCGCTGCGTGGGGCACGGGTGGCCGGCTCGCTGCACATGACCGTGCAGACGGCGGTGCTGATCGAGACGCTGGTGGCGCTGGGCGCGGAGGTGCGATGGGCCTCCTGCAACATCTTCTCCACCCAGGACCACGCGGCCGCCGCGGTGGTGGTCGGCCCGCACGGCACCACCGAAGAGCCCAAGGGCGTGCCGGTCTTCGCGTGGAAGGGCGAGTCCCTCGAGGAGTACTGGTGGTGCACCGAGCGGATGCTCACCTGGGCCGGCGAGGGCCCGAACATGATCCTCGACGACGGCGGCGACGCGACCATGTTGGTGCACAAGGGAACCACCTACGAGAAGGCCGGGGTCGTGCCGGACCCCGAGGAGAACGATCCGGACGAGTGGAAGGTCTTCCTCGGCCTGCTCAAGAGCTCGGTCGCGGCGGACGGCGGCAAGTGGACCAGGATCGGTGAGGGCATCCACGGGGTCACCGAGGAGACCACCACCGGTGTGCTCCGGCTGTACCAGCTCGCGGCGGCCGGTGAGCTGCTGTTCCCGGCGATCAACGTGAACGACGCGGTCACCAAGAGCAAGTTCGACAACCGCTACGGGATCCGGCACTCGCTGGTGGACGGCATCAACCGCGGCACCGACGTGCTGATCGGCGGCAAGGTCGCGGTCATCTGCGGTTATGGGGACGTCGGCAAGGGCGCCGCGGAGTCGCTGCGCGGCCAGGGCGCGCGGGTGATCGTCACCGAGATCGACCCGATCTGCGCGTTGCAGGCCGCGATGGACGGCTACCAGGTCAAGACGCTGGACAACGCGTTGGCCGAGGCCGACATCGTGATCACCACCACCGGCAACAAGGACGTGGTGACCGTCGAGCACATGGCCAAGATGAAGCACCAGGCGATCCTGGGCAACATCGGCCACTTCGACAACGAGCTGGACATGGCCGGCCTTGCCCGTTACCCCGGCATCCAGCGGGTCAACATCAAGCCGCAGGTGGACGAGTGGATCTTCCCCGGCGGGCGGACCATCCTGGTGCTGTCCGAGGGCAGGCTGCTCAACCTCGGCAACGCGACCGGGCACCCGTCCTTCGTGATGTCGAACAGCTTCTCCAACCAGGTGATCGCGCAGATCGAGCTGTTCACCAAGCACGAGGAGTACGACAACGAGGTGTTCCGGCTGCCCAAGAAGCTGGACGAGAAGGTCGCGAAGATCCACCTCGACGCGCTCGGCGGTGAGCTGACCAAGCTGACCAAGGAGCAGGCCGAGTACATCGACGTCGACGTCGAAGGCCCGTTCAAGGCGGACCACTACCGCTACTGACCCTTCCCGTGGGTCGTGAGTGAAAAGTGTTGCTGCGGCAACACTTTTCACTCACGACCTCGACTCATTGCCATTCCACGGCCATGCCGGCGAGGCCGGGGCCGCACTGTTGGAACCAGCCGCTGCAGACGCCGCCGGTGCTACAGAGCAGCTCCTCGGACTCCACCGGCAGCGCGTCGCCCCTGGTGCGGAACTGGCGGACGCACCGCACCGGCAACGACCCCTCCGCGAAGAAGAGCTGCAACAGGTAGTTGGCGCACTGGTCGCGCAGCACCCGGTAGTAGCCGGGTGAGGCGCTGCCGGTGCCGTCCCGCACCTCGAAGCTGAACACGTGCACGTCGCCCTGGGCGAGCTTGCGGTCGAACAGCAGCTCGACGACCAGGGTCTCCTCCCCGGCGTGCCGTCGCATCCGGCCGAGCCGGCAGCCCTCCCCGGCCCGCAGCTCGGTCTCCTCGATCCGGCATTCCGGGTCGCCGGTGTAGACCATCACGTAGCGATCCGGACCGGTCCGCCGCGCCCTGGTGACCAGCCTGGTCTCCATGCTGGCCTGCCGGTGCTCCGCGTCGAAGGTGATCATGTCGTGCGCGGATAGCTGTTCGAGGTCGGCGTTGTACCTGGCAGTGGACGGATAGGCGCCCAGCTCGGCGAGCAGCCGGTCGGTGGTCGAGCCGAGGTTGCCCGGCTGCAGCTCGGTGAACGAGATCGGCATCTGGTGGTCGCGGCCGCGGGTGGTGCGCGGGCCGATCAGCACCACCAGGGTGTCCGGCGGCAGCTGGAGCACGGCCTCCAGCGCGCGGACGGCGGGCAGCGCCTTGGGCACCTCCGGATGCCGGATCCCGCGCTGCCAGTAACTCAGCGTGGACTGCCCGATGTGGATGCCGCGGTGTTGCAGGTGCGCGCGCAGCCTGGCCAGTGACAGTCCGCGATGTTCGATGGCCAGCCGCAGCGCCTGGTGGAAGTCGCCGCCGCGGAGCACCTCGCTCAGGTGTTTCGGCAGCGGTTCGGCCGGCGCGCGGCGGCCCGGTTCGGTGAGCTGGATCGAGTTGGTATCTGGTAACACCACCCAGGCCCCTTCACCCACTCGTGGTTATATCCGGGTGAACGCCCGGAAACGTTCACGGTAGCAACCTTCGCCGGCCCTTCGGACCCGCAATTAGTCGTGTTCACAGCGATTTAAAGACCGTTCCGCGTTCCGGGACGGCCGCGGAACGGTCCGTCGGCGTTTTGTCCCTCCTTGCTCAGGGTGACGGATCCGCCCACCGTTGTGACCACGCTGACCCGGTCGAGTGGAACTCCCTGCCCTGCCGACCGGGACAGCGTCCCCGCCCAATGATTGAGGAGGCCATCCGTGCCTTTGAGCTCACCAAGAGTGCGCGCGGCCGCTGCCGCGGCCCTTTCCCTGTGGTTGCTCTTCCAGGCTCCGGCGAGTGCGGAGTCCCAGCTCATCCCCGGCGCGCATCGCGCCGACATCAGCATGCAGGCGCAGCAGAAGGACCAGTGGTGCTGGGCCGCGGCCGGCAACACCATCGCCGCCTTCCACGGCTCGTCGGTCACCCAGACCAAGTTCTGCCAGCTCGCGCACAACGAGAGCGGCAGCGACTGCCGGAACAACCAGGGCACGCTGGCCGACCCGCAGCGCGCCTTCGGCAAGCTCGGCTTCGCTTCGCCGGGCAACTACCTCAACGGCCGGGTGAACTACTCGACCGTGCAGTCCCAGACCGGCAACGACCAGCCCATCGAGACCAGGATCGGCTGGTCTTCCGGCGGTGGCCACATGCATGTCCTCTACGGCTACGACACCAGCAAGAACTGGGTGTACTGGGGCGATCCCTGGCCGTCGAGCGACCGCTACAACTGGGCGACCTACAGCTACTACACCAGCAACGGCAGCTTCACCTGGACGCACACCCTGACCGGAATCGCGAGGTGACGGCCGTGAAATCCGTGAAGCGGATCTTCGTGCTCGCAGCACTGGCCACCACCGGACTGCTCGCCATGGCCGGTGCCGCGCAGGCGGCCCCGGAGCCGGCCGCACCGTCCGGTCAGGACGTGGCGGCGGCCAAGCAGGTCACCGCGGACCCGGGGCTGCACGAGGCACTGGGCAGGTTCTTCACCCAGGCGCCCGGTGCCAGGACGGCGGTCGCGCCCGCGATCACCGTGGAGGACACCACCATCCCGGTGTACGAGCTGGGCCGGGACTTCGTGGCCGGGGTGCCCGGCGCGGCCACCGGTCAGCTCGTCTACCAGGCGGTACCGGTCCGCGCCTCGGACGGCCGGACCGCGACCCTGTGGACGGTGCGGGCGCCGGACGGGAGCTGGCAGGTCGGCAACATCGCCTCCGGTGACCGTGAGCGCGCGTTGGCGGCGAAGCTGCCGGCCGGGGCGAAGCTGCTGCACGAGCCGCAGGTCGACGCCTGGTACGCGCAGCTTGGCGATCAGGTCACGCTGATCGACGGCGGTGGCAGCGGGGCCGTGCTCGGCTCCATCCAGTCCATCACTGACTACCAGCGTGCGGTTGCCGGGCGGTACGGCGACAAGCTGCCGGGCTCCGAGTACGACCGCCATGGCGTCGCCGGCGGTTACGCGCCCACCGTGCTGCGGGAGGACGAGCCGCCGGGCAGCGGGCAGACCGCGCCGGGCTGGCTGCCGCTGGTGCTGGTCGGCGGACTGCTGATGATCGCCACCGGAGCGTTCTTCCTGCGCCGCACCACCCGCGGCTGACGCATCCGGGTAACGAGCCCGCCGGGACCGCCGTCCCGGCGGGCTCCGTATCGTTACCGCCCGTGGGGCGACTAGTGGTGATCGAGGGCCTGGACGGGGCCGGCAAGCGCACCCTCACCGAGCGGCTGACGAAGGCGCTGCGAAGTGCGGGCGCTACCGTGGCGACCCTGGCGTTCCCGCGCTACGGCCGCAGCGTGTACGCCGACCTGGTGCACGAGGCGCTGCATCGGCAGCACGGCGACCTCGGCGATTCGGTCTACGGCATGGGACTGCTCTACGCGCTGGACCGGCGCGGCGCCGCGGACGAGATCCGGAACGCGCTGGATGGTCACGATGTGCTGCTGCTCGACCGGTATGTGGCCTCGAACGCGGCGTACCAGGCGGCCAGGCTGCACCAGGGCGCGGATGGCGAGGTCGTCGAATGGGTGCGCGCGCTGGAGATCGAGCGGTTCGGCCTGCCGGTGCCGGACGCGCACCTGCTGCTCCGGGTGAGCCCCGAGCTGGCCGCCGCCCGTGCCGAACAGCGCGCGCGGGCGGATTCCGCTCGTACCAAGGACTTCTTCGAGTCCGATGACGGGCTGCAGGCCCGGTGCGCGAGGGTCTACGACGAGCTCGCGGCCAGGAATTGGCTGTCCGGCTGGCACACCATCGACGGTGCCGCCGGGGTCGACACGGATGCTCTTGCCGAAGAACTGCTGGCCTCGCATCGGACTCCGGGCTGATCCGATCTCATCAGTTCGGCCGACTCGGCGGGGCCGGTGCGGCCGTAGTTTCGGTGATATGTCGATTGTGTCCTTTCTGCGCGCGCGGATCCACGAAGACGAAAGCCGTGCCGCGCGTGGTGTCACCGGCGGTCTGCTGACGCCGCAACGGGTGCTCGCCGAGTGCCGGTCGAAACGCCTCATTCTGGACACGCTCGAACGCGAGCGCCGCGAAGCCGCCACGGGGGACGACCTCGAGTGGTTCCTCGAAGCGGAGTCCTCGGCCATTTCCTGGCTGCTCGGCGAGAGCGCGGAGCAGAAGTCCAAGGTGCTGATGCGGCAGATCCTGCGGGCGATGGCGCTGCCCTACTCCGGGCATCCCGACTACCGCCGGGATTGGCTCCCGTCCTGAGCCCGCCCGCTCAGGCGAGCATCCGGCCCATCCCGGGGTCGAACAGGGGCTCTTCGGCGACCACTGCCGGCACCAGCTCCCCGAAGTACCCGATTCGCAGCGGCCGTCCCGGCACCGCCACCGCGGCCGGCAGCCAGGCGTAGGCGATGTTCCGGCCGATCGTGTAGCCGTAGGCGGCACTGGTCACGTAGCCGGCGGGGCGGCCGTCGGCGTACACCGGTTCGCTGCCGAGCAGGGTGGCCCGCGGGTCGTCCACGGTCAGGCAGGTCAGCCTGCGGGTGACCGTCTCGGCGGACCTGCCGGCCAGCGCGTTGCAGCCGATGAAGTAACCCTTGGCCGGCTTGACCGCGAAGCCGAGCCCGACCTCGTAGGGATCGTGTTCGGTGGTCATGTCGACGCCCCAGACGCGGCGGCCCTTCTCCAACCGCATGCTGTCGAACGCCTCGCGGCCGGCCGCGATCACGCCGAACCGCTGTCCCGCCTCCCAGAGCGTGTCCCAGAGCCGCCGGCCCATGTCCGCGCCGGTGCAGAGCTCCCAGCCGAGTTCGCCCACAGAGGACAGTCGCAGTGCGGTGACCGGCACTTCGCCGATGAACGCCTGCACCGCCTTGAAATAGCCGAGTGCCCGGTGTGCGAAGTCCGTTGTGGACAGTGGCTGGAGCAGCAGCCTCGACTGCGGGCCCCACAGCCCGATGCAGCAGGTGCCCGCGGTGGTCTCGCGCACCTGCACGGTGCCGTCGCCGGGCAGGTGCCGCCGGAACCAGTCCAGGTCGAGGCTGCTGTTCACGCCGACCTGGAACCATTCCCGGCCAAACCTGGCCACGGTCAGGTCGCTGCGGATCCCGCCGTGCTCGCCGAGCAGCAGGGTGTAGCTGACCGAGCCGGGTTCGCGGTCCAGCTGGTTGGTGGTCAGCGCCTGCAGGAAGGACAGCGCGCCGGGCCCGGTGACCTCCAGGCGTTTCGCCGGGGTCAGGTCGAACATCGCCACCCGCTGCCTGGCCACCAGCGCCTCCGCCCCGGCGATCGGAGACCAGTGCCGCGCGGCCCATTCGTTGCGTTCCGGGATGCCTTCGACTTCGGGCAGCTCGGCGTTGGCCTGGTACCACTGCGGGCGTTCCCAGCCGCCGGACTCCAGGAAGTGCGCGCCCAGCTCGACCTGGCGCTCGTAGAACGGGCTGGTGCGCAACGGCCGCGGTGGCCCGGACGGCCGGCGGGGATGCCTGATCTCGTAGACCTCGGTGAACGACCGGGAGCCGCGTGCGCGCACGTAGCCCGGCGAGAGCTGTGCCTGCTCGAACCTGGCCAGGTCGCAGGAATGCAGGTCTTGGGCCGGCTGCCCGTCCACCATCCACTCGGCCATCGCGCGGGCGACCCCGGCGGAGTGCGCGACCCGCACCGCTTCGGCGACCCAGAACCCGTCCAGGCCGGGATGCTCGCCGAGCAGCGGCATGCCGTCGGCGGTGAAGGCGGAGAGCCGGTGGACGCCGTGCTCGATCTTGGTGTCGCCGAGTGCCGGCAGCAGGTCGGCCGCCGCGGTCCAGGACGGCTCGAAGTCCTCCGGGTTGAACTCCGGCACGGCCGCCCCGGGGTCGACCGGCAGCGGCCGGTGCCGGTGCGCCCCGATGCCGAGCCGGTCGATGTGCTCGCGGAAGGACAGCCCGGCGTCGGGGTGGCGCAGGATCGGCTTGCTCGCCTCGGTGCGGAAGTCGTTCTGCCCGGCCAGCACGGACAGCGGGTTGGTGGTCGCGTACTGGTGCGCCATCGGCACCAGCGGCACCGCCAGGTCGACCATCGAGCCGATCAGCGGGCCGTCGGTCCCGGCGCAGGAGATCACCACGTTCGCCCGGAAGTGATCACTGCCGGTCCGCACCCCGGTGACCCGGCCGGCCGCGCGCTCGATCGCGGTGACCCGCTGCCCGGACAGGAACCGCGCCCCGCGCCCGATCGCCCGCCTCGCCTGCGCCTCGGCCGCCCGCGACGGGCAGGCCAGTCCGTCGCTGGGCACGTGGAACCCGCCGAGCACCTTGCCGGAGTCCAGCAACGGGTGCAGCTCGGCGCATTCGCCTGGTTCGCGCAGGTAGCCGCGCACGCCCCAGGAGGCGGCCCAACCGTGCCGGCGTCGCAGCTCCGCCCAGCGCGACGGGGTGGTGGCCACCTCCAGGCCGCCGAGCTGCTGGAAGCACCACCGCCCGTCCAGGGTCAGGCCGGTGTACTTGGCCACGGTGTACCGCGCGAACTCGGTCAGCGTCTTGGCGCCGCTGGTCTGGAACACCAGCCCAGGGGCGGGCGCGCCGGCGCCGAACGGCTCGCCCTGCTCCAGCACCACCAGGTCGGTCCAGCCGCGCTCGGTCAGCTCGTCCGCCAGCGCGCAGCCGACGATGCCGGCACCGATGATCACGACCCGGGGTCTGCCGGCCATCCCTGCTACCTCCGGTCCATAGTGGACAAGCCGCACCTTGTCGCCACCGGCGCGGTGGGTTGCGTATGGGGAGTGGTGTTCCGTCCTCTGCAACAAGGTGCGGGACGGTGGGACCCAGTGTCAATAGCTACGTGCAGGTAGTTCGAGGTTTGCTCGGCGACTTACTCCGCTACGTAGCCCAGCTGCTCGGACAGCTCGCCGGCCGCCTCGGTCATCGGCCGCAGGATCTGGCGCACCCGCTGCCTGGACAGCCGGTAGGACGGCCCGGAGGCGCTGATCGCCGCGACCACCTCGCCGCCGGGGCCGTGGATCGGCACCGCGACCGCGTGCATGCCCAGCTCCAGCTCCTCGAAGCAGGCGGCGTAACCGTCCTCGGCGATCCGCTCCAGCTCGGTGCTGAGGTCGGCGGCGTCGGTGGTGGTGCGCGGGGTGTACTGCTCCAGCTTCCGGCGCAGCAGCCGCCGCCGTTCGGTGTCGTCCATGTACGCCAGCAGGATCTTGCCGCTGGAGGTGGCGTGCAGCGGGGTGCGCTGGCCGGTCCAGTTCTGGGTGGTGATCGCGGCCGAGCCGCGGGCCTGGCTGATGTTGATCGCGACGCCCTCGTCGGCGATCGCGATGTTCACCGTCTCGCCGAGCGACTCGGCCAGCTGCTGGCAGGCCGGCCTGCCGAGTTTGGCCAGGTCCATCCGGCCGGTGGCGGCACCGGCCAGCCGGACGATGCCGAAGCCGATCGCGTACTTGCCGCGCTCGCCGAGTTGCTCCACCAACCCGCGCGCCTCCAGCACGCTGACCAGTCTGGACGCGGTTGACTTGTGCACGCCGAGCTCACCGGCGATCTCGGTGATCCCGGCTTCGCCGTTGCGGGCGAGCATCTCGAGCACGCTGATCGCGCGATCCACCGATTGGACCTGGCTGGGGGCGGCGTTGCCGCCCGAATCCTGGTTCCGCATGACGCAACACTAACGGCTGGGCGCGGTTTCGCTCGGCCGACCGGGCGAATCCCTTGACGGCTCAGGGAGATGACCTGGATTGTTGCGTATAGCACGCCGTGTCTCGCTATACGCAACTCCGGAGGCAGTCATGATTCGAGCCTGCGACGTCGTCGATCTTCCCGAGGGGGAAGCGGTCCGCCTGCCGGGCCCGGTGCCCGTCTCGGTCTTCCATACCGAGGAAGGCTTTTTCGCCATCGACGACACCTGCAGCCATCAGGACGCGTCACTGGCGGACGGCTGGATCGAGGGCTGCTTCGTCGAATGCCCGCTGCACGCGGCGCTGTTCGACCTGCGCACCGGGATGCCAACCTGCCTGCCGGCCAAGCGGCCGGTGCGGACTCATCAGGTCGTGGTCGTCGACGGCGCCATCTATGTGGACACCGGACTGCTCGAGGAGACCGCGTGAAGACGATCGCGATCGTCGGCACCTCGCTGGCCGGCCTTTCTTCGGCGCGCGCCCTGCGCGCGCAGGGCTTCGACGGCAGGCTGGTGCTGATCGGCGAGGAGCCGCACCGGCCGTACGACCGGCCGCCGCTGTCCAAGGACTTCCTGCTCGGCCGGATGACCGCCGAGGAGCTCGAACTCGGTGACGCGGCGGATCTGCTGGAGCTGAATGCCCAGTGGTACCTGGGAAAGCGGGCGGTCAGGCTGGACATGGCGGCGGGTGCCGTCACGCTGTCCGACGGCACCGAGATCGACTGCGACGGCGTGCTGGTCGCGACTGGTGCGAGCCCGAGAACCCTTGCTGGCACTGGGTTTCCGGCGGAATTCGGGGTGCACACGCTGCGCACGCTGGACGACGCCAAGGCGCTGCGCGCCGAACTGGCCTGCGGAGCACGGGTGGTGGTGATCGGCGCCGGGTTCATCGGCGCCGAGGTGGCCTCGGCCTGCCGGACGCTCGGCTGCGAGGTGACCGTGGTGGAGGCCGCGCCGGTGCCGCTGGCCGGGGTGCTCGGCGAGCGGATGGGCCGGCTCTGCGCGGACCTGCACGGCGAGCACGGCGTCCGGCTGATCACCGGAACCGGGGTCGCGGGACTTTCCGGCGGGAGCGCGGCGGGCACGGCTTCGGTGCTGACCGGGGTGCGGCTGACCGACGGCCGGGAGCTGCCCGCCGACGTGGTGGTGGCCGGTATCGGCGCCCGGCCGAACACCGGCTGGCTCGCCGGTTCCGGGCTCGCCGTCGACGACGGGGTGCTGTGCGACTCCGGCTGCTTGACCGCCAACCCCAGGGTGGCCGCGGCCGGCGACGTCGCCAGGTACCGGTGTCCCCATACCGGGCGCTTGGCGCGGGCCGAGCATTGGACGGCCGCCGCCGAGCAGCCCGCCGTCGCGGTGCGGAATCTGCTCGCCGGCGGCACGGTCGAGCAGTACGCCAGGCCGGGCTATTTCTGGTCCGACCTCTATGGACAGCGGATCCAGTTCGCCGGCAGCGCCGAGGGTCACGACGAGTTACAAGTAGTCGACGGCGCGTTGACGGAACGGAAATTCGTCGTCACCTATCACCGCGGCGGAAATGTCGTCGGCGTGCTCGCGATGAACAGCCCGCGACCGTTCACCCGGCTGCGCCGTAGCCTGAACCGGCCCCCGATGATGGTCCATCCGGGCTAAGTCGCCGCCATTGATCGCCGGGTCGTGCGCGGGTACCGGGTGAGCAGTGCGAATATGTGTTCATGAAGGCACGTGTTCTGGTGGTCGACGACGACCCTGCTCTTGCGGAGATGCTCACCATCGTCCTGCGCGGGGAGGGCTTCGACACCGCCGTGGTGCCGGACGGTTCCCGCGCGCTGCCCGCGCTGCGGGAGCTGAAACCCGATCTCGTGCTGCTCGATCTGATGCTGCCCGGGATGAACGGGATCGACGTGTGCAAGGCGATCCGCGCCGAGTCCGGGGTGCCGATCGTGATGCTCACCGCGAAGAGCGACACCGTGGACATCGTGCTCGGCCTGGAGTCCGGCGCGGACGACTACGTGGTCAAGCCGTTCAAGCCGAAGGAACTGGTCGCCAGGGTGCGGGCCAGGATGCGGCGGACCGACGCCGAGCCGGCCGAGTCGCTCGGCATCGGCGACCTCACCATCGACGTGCCCGGCCACGAGGTGACCAGGGAGGGCAAGGCCATCCCGCTCACCCCGCTGGAGTTCGACCTGCTGGTCGCGCTGGCCCGCAAGCCGCGCCAGGTGTTCACCCGCGAGGTGCTGCTGGAGCAGGTCTGGGGCTACCGGCACGCGGCCGACACCCGGCTGGTGAACGTGCACGTCCAGCGGCTGCGCTCCAAGGTGGAGAAGGATCCGGAACACCCCGAGGTGGTGTTGACGGTGCGCGGCGTGGGGTATAAAGCGGGCCCACCGTGAACGTCCGGTTCCCCGGTGGCAGTCCCGCACGGAGTTTCTAACGCATGAAGTCCCGCCTGATCGCCTTCGGCAAGGCCGGCAGGTCACTGGTACGCCTGACCGGCCGCGTGGTGGCGTTCGGCAGGCGCCGTTCGGTCGCGTTCAGCGAGCTGTGGCGGCATTCGCTGCAGTTCCGCGTCACCATCTCCACCCTGGCGCTGTCCTCGGCCGTGGTCTTCGTGCTGGGCATGGTGCTGCAGAACCAGATCACCGACCGGCTGATCGACACCAAGGAAAACGCGGCGATCGAGCAGACCAAGACGGTGGTGGACACCGCCGAGGCGCAGCTGGTCGGCATCGGCGACCAGGACTCGCTGGAAAACCGGCTCCGCAACGCGCTGAACAAGATCAGCAGCAGCACTTCGGAACGACCGCAGGGCACGGCCGCCTCCGCGGCCGGCGCGTTCGAGCCGGTGCTGGCCAGCGGCGGGCCGGACCGGTCCAGTCAGTCGAACGCCTCCGCCGGCCCCTACGAGCGGGTGCCCGATTCGCTCAAGGCGTTCGTCGAGCGCAACCAGCTGAGCAAGCAGATCCACACCTACGTCGGGCCGACCGGCAGCACCACGTACCTGGTCATCGGCGCCCCGGTGACCAGCAGCGCCCGTCCGATGCAGCTCTACCTGCTGTTCCCGCTCACCGCCGAGCAGAACACCGTCTCCACCGTGCAGAACACCCTGCTGGTCGGCGGCATGGTGCTGCTGGTGCTGCTGGCCGGGATCAGCAACCTGGTCACCAGGCAGGTGGTCCGCCCGGTGCGCCGGGCCGCGGCGGCGGCCGAGCAGTTCGCCAGCGGTGACCTCGACCAGCGGCTCGCCGTGCTCGGCGAAGACGACCTCGCCAAGCTCGCGGTGTCCTACAACGAGATGGCCGCGAGCATCCAGCGCCAGATCCGCCAGCTCGAGGAGTTCGGCACCCTGCAGCGGCGGTTCACCTCGGACGTCTCGCACGAGCTGCGCACCCCGCTGACCACCGTGCGGATGGCCGCCGACGTGCTGCACGCCTCGCGCGAGCAGTTCCCGGCCGGCCTCGCCAGGTCCACCGAACTGCTGGTGGACGAGCTGGATCGGTTCGAGGCGCTGCTCGGCGACCTGCTGGAGATCAGCAGGCTGGACGCCGGGGTGGAGGAACTGGTGGCCGAGCTGATCGACGTCCGCCCGATCGCGCGGCGCGCGGTGGAGCAGGTCCGGGTGATCGCCGGTACCGCGGGCGCCGCGATCGAACTGGAGCTGCCGGAGGAGGAGGAGGCCGCCGCCGAGGTGGACGCCCGGCGGGTGGAACGCATCCTGCGCAACCTGCTGGCGAACGCGGTGGACCACAGCGAAGGCGCGCCCATCTGGCTGCGGGTGGCGGTGAACGAGCACGCGGTCGCGGTGACCGTGCGGGACTACGGGGTCGGGCTGCGCTCCGGCGAGGCGGATCTGGTGTTCAACAGGTTCTGGCGGGCGGACCCGTCCCGCAACCGGCGGACCGGCGGCACCGGTCTCGGCCTGGCGATCAGCCACGAGGACGCGCGGCTGCACGGCGGGGCGCTCGAGGCGTGGGGCGCGCCGGGACAGGGCGCCTGCTTCCGGCTGGTGCTGCCGAGGCAGCAGGGTGTGCCGTTCGAGGAGAGCCCGCTGTCGCTGCCACCGGAGGACGTCACGCCGGAGAGCGGGACCAACGGCCACTCCTACCTCGGCCCGGTGGTCGAGCAGCCGGAACTGGCCGCGATCACGCAGAAGGAGGACGGGTGAGCCGGGTGAGCTGTCGGAAGAGGACGCGCCTTGCCGTGCTGCTCGGTTGCGTGCTGCTGGTCGCCGGCTGCGCGAACGTGCCGCAGGAGTCGCAGCCGCAGGTGGTGCCCGGCGACCGGCTCGCCCCGTCGGCGGACATCCCGGAACCGCAGAAGGGCCTGGACGCTCTCGACGTGGTGCGGAACTTCGTGCACGCCAGCGCACTGCCGGTGACCGACAACGCCCGCGTCTACCTGAACGAGGCGGCCAGGAAGTCCTGGTCGCCGACCAAGAGCATGACCGTGATCGAGGACCGGTTCGACACCGTGTACGGAGCCAGCAATCAGCTGCCGCCCGACCCGGACGAGCAGGTGGTGTTGCTGCGCGGCTTCACCATCGGCAACGTGGCCCCGGACAGTGCGTTCATCCCGACCAAGGGCGACTACCGGCTGCCGGTGACGCTGCGCAAGCAGGCCGGCGGGGAATGGCGGATCGTGGACCCGCCGGGCGGGCTGGTGATCACCGAAAACGACTTCACCCAGAACTACTTCCGGGTGCCGCTGTACTTCTTCGCGCAGGACTCGAACGCGCTGGTGCTCGATCTGCGTTACGTGCCGAGCAAACCGCAGGCCGGCCTGGCCGGTCGGGTGGTGGACCTGCTGATCCGCGGGCCGTCGAGCGGACTGGCCGGCGCGGTCCGCAGCCCGCTCGGTGATCAGGCCGCGACCGAGTCGAACGTGAAGGGCGAGGCGGACGGCGCGCTGGTGGTGCCGTTGACCGGTGTCGACGGGTACAGCGTGGAGCAGAAGAAGCTGATCGCGGCCCAGCTCGTGCTCTCCCTGCAGAGCGTGACCACCAGCCGGGTCCGGCTGCTCTCCGACGGCAAGCCGCTGATCGACGGGGAGGACGCCGACTGGCTGCCCAGCGACCTGCCCTCCTACGGGACGCAGGCGTCGCCTAGCTTCGACCTGCCCGGCCTGATGGTGGTGAACGGGAGGATCCGCTCGTTGGAGGACAACGCGCCGATCCCGGGGCCGGTCGGTTCCGGCGCCTACCAGGTGCTCAAGGCAGCCCAGTCGCTGGACGGCAAGCAGCTGGCGATCGTGGAGAGCGTGGACGGCCAGCAGCGGCTGCGGATCGGCGAGTTCGGCCGGGACGCGCAGTCCGCCGAACTGCAGAACGGCACCCTGACCAGGCCGACCTGGCGGCCGACCAGTGGCAGTTCCGGCGAGGTGTGGTCGGTGGTGGACGGGGTGCAGGTGGTCCGGGTGCAGCGCAACCCGGACAACAAGTGGGTCCCGCAGGCGGTGATCGCGGACGAGATCACCTCGCTCGGCACGATCACCGCGCTGCGGCTGTCCAGGGACGGCAGCAGGGCGGCGGTGGTCGTCGGCGGCCAGCTGGTGATCGCGGCCGTGGTGCGAACCCAGGACTCGGTGATGCTGCGGGAACCGCGGGTGCTCAAGGGCGGGGACCTGGCCGGGGTCGAGGACGTGGACTGGCTGAGCCAGGACACCGTGGTGGTGGCCACCTCATCGGCGTCGCTGCCGGTGGCGAAGCTGCCCATCGACGGGCTGCGGATGGACCCGTTCAACAGCTCGAACCTGACCCAGCCGGTGCGCGCGATCGCGGCCGCGCCGGGCAGCCGGATCGTGGTGGCCGACAGCAGCGGGCTGTGGACCGCGTCGTCGGACGTCGGTGAGGTGTGGCGGCCCCATCCGCACAGCCCGAGTTCCAACGCTTACCCGTTCTACCCTGGCTGAGGCTGAAGCGACCGAAGCAAAGGGACCTCTCGTTCGGTCCGGCGCCGAAACCGTCGGTGCCGGTCCGCATGCTGGCCGGATGCCGAACCTGCTGCGCGGGACACTGGACCTGCTGCTGCCGTCGAACTGCGCGGGCTGCGGGGCGCCCGGCGCGGCCTGCTGCCCGGACTGCCTGGCGGCCTTCCGGCTGCCGCGCCCGGTGTCGCGCGGGCCGACCGCCGGTGTCGTCCCGGTCTACGCGCTGGCGGCCTACCGCGGTGTCGCACGGCGGCTGGTGCTGGCCTACAAGGAGCGCGGCAGGCGCGATCTCGCCGGTCCGCTCGGGGCCGCGCTGGCCGGGGTGCTGCCCAACCTGTCGGAGGTCGAGCCTTCCGGCCAGTGGTGGCTGGTGCCAGTGCCGTCCCGGCGCACCGCCGCGCGGAAACGAGGCGGTCAGCATCTGACCGTGTTGGCACACCGGTGCGCGGCGGCACTGGCCGCTGCCGGCCGCACGGCCGCGGTCGCGCCCGCCCTGCGGCTGCGCTCCGGTGCCAGGGACGCGGTCGGGCTCACGCCGGAGCAGCGGGCGGCGAACCTGGCAGGGCGGCTGCTGCCGGCCCGGCGCGGGCTGCCGCCGCCGGGGTCGGCCGTGGTGCTGCTCGACGACGTGGTCACCACCGGGGCGACCATCGCAGCCGGGACGGCGGCACTGGCCGCGGCCGGGTACCGGGTGTCCGCCGCGCTGACGCTGACCGCCGCCGGCTGAGCGCGGTCACCTACACGGGTGGCCTTGGCTCGGGAACGTGCGGACCGGGGTAGCCGTTGTCGGGATATGCGGCTCGTCATGTCAGACGGAGAAAACGCACGAACGCCGCCCGGTGCCACCGGGGTGGCGGAGACAGCGGGCCGCATGATCACGCTCGGCCGTCCTCGGGCGTTGTCGAGCGGCTGTCAAGGTGAAAACAGGCCGGAAATCCTGCTCCGAACGGGTAAGGCCGAAGGTCGTGAAGCGGGTCTACCGCTGCGTACGGTGACCACCTCTCACTTGTTGACATCCCCCGCCTCGGGGGCTGTTGTGATCGGCATTACCCGGCTAACGTGCTCCGCTATCAGCCAATGCCGGCCGGCAGGGAGGTGATCAGCCTTATGACCCTGGCGCCGGAGGAGCGCTGATTGCTCGGCGGTCCGTTATGAGACGTCTTGACACCGCCGAAAACCATCACCGCCCACCTTCGGGCATTACCCCGATTTCACCGGCGCCGCAGTGCACCAAGAGCTCGCAGTTATCTCAGCGAGGGAGGTCGTGTATGGACATCGTGGTTAAAGGTCGCAACGTGGAGGTGCCTGAGCATTATCGGGCGCATGTCAGCGAAAAGCTGGCACGACTGGAGCGCTACGACAAGAAGGTCATCCGTTACGACGTGGAGCTCTTCCACGAGCCCAACAGGCGGCAGTCCAAGAACTGCCAGCGCGTCGAGATCACTGGTAAGGGCAAAGGCCCGGCTGTACGAGCGGAAGCATGCGCGGGCGACTTCTACGCCGCGCTCGACGCTGCGGTGAACAAAATGGAGAACCGGCTGCGCAAGATGCACGACCGGCGGCGGGTGCACTACGGGCGTCGGTGCCCGGAGTCGGTGGCCGAAGCCACCTCGGCACCCGCGATCGGGGGCGGATCGGCCCCAATGGACAACGGCATGCGCCCGGCGACGGCGGGTACCGCGGTACTGGAGGCACCCGCGCCGCCCGAGGTCGAGCCGATGAACGGCATCGCGCCCGAAGAAATCGAGCTGCCACAGCAGCGCTGGGACGATGGTGTGGTCGAGCACCAGCCCGGCCGCATCGTCCGCGAGAAACAACACGCCGCGGACCCCATGACCGTCGACCAGGCTCTCTACGAGATGGAGCTGGTCGGCCACGATTTCTATCTCTTCAATGACTCCGACGCCGGCAGGCCGAGCGTCGTCTACCGCAGGAAGGGCTTCGACTACGGCGTGATCAGGCTGGGCTGACCCCTGATCCAGACCCCCGGCGGCCCGTATGCACTCGCATACGGGCCGCCGTTTCGTCCGTGCCAGGACGGTGCGTGCGTGAACCTGCTGCTCTTCCCTACGATGGGGGGCAGCGCGCGACCGGTCTGCCTGGTTGCGTGGAACAGACTGCCCGGGGCCGGCTCGGGTGCGACGAATTGAGCTAGTGAGGTCGACCGGATGGTGCTGAACCGCCTGCTCCGCGCGGGCGAGGGCAAGATGATCAAGCGTCTGCGTCATATCGCGGACCACATCAACACCCTCGAAGACGACGTCAAGGACCTCTCGGACGCCGAGCTGCGGGCCAAGACAGCGGAGTTCAAGCAGCGGTACGCCGACGGTGAGTCGCTGGACGACCTGCTGCCCGAAGCGTTCTCCGTGGCAAGGGAGGCCGCCTGGCGGGTGCTCGGCCAGCGGCCGTTCGACGTCCAGCTGATGGGCGGTGCCGCGCTGCACCTCGGCCAGGTCGCCGAGATGAAGACCGGTGAAGGCAAGACGCTGACCAGTGTGCTGCCCGCCTACCTGAATGCCATTTCCGGCAAGGGCGTGCACATCGTCACGGTCAACGACTACCTGGCCAAACGTGACGCCGAGTGGATGGGCCGGATCCACCGCTTCCTCGGCCTCGAGGTCGGCGTGATCCTCTCCGACCAGTCGCCGGAGGTGCGCCGTCAGCAGTACGCCGCCGACATCACGCACGGCACGAACAACGAGTTCGGCTTCGACTACCTGCGCGACAACATGGCCTGGAGCCGGGCCGACTGCGTGCAGCGCGGGCACAATTTCGCGGTGGTCGACGAGGTGGACTCGATTCTGATCGACGAGGCCCGTACGCCGTTGATCATTTCCGGGCCGGCGGACAACTCGTCCCGCTGGTACGTCGAGTTCGCCCGGATGTCGCCGCTGATGAAGCCGGACGTCCATTACGACGTGGATATTCGCAAGCGCACCGTCGGTGTGTCCGAAAAGGGCGTTGCCTTCATCGAGGATCAGCTCGGCATCGAAAACCTCTACGAGGCGGCGAACACCCCGCTGGTCGGTTACCTGCAGAACGCGCTGAAGGCCAAGGAGCTCTACAAGAAGGACAAGGACTACATCGTCCGAAACGGCGAGGTCCTGATCGTCGACGAGTTCACCGGCCGGATCCTGCACGGCCGCCGGTACAACGAGGGCATGCACCAGGCGATCGAGGCCAAGGAAGGCGTCGAGATCAAGGCCGAGAACCAGACGCTGGCCACGATCACCCTGCAGAACTACTTCCGGCTCTACGACAAGCTCTCCGGGATGACCGGTACCGCCGAGACCGAGGCGGCCGAGTTCCACCAGACCTACAAGCTCGGTGTGGTGCCGATCCCGACGAACCGGCCGATGGTCCGCGCCGACCAGTCGGACCTGATCTACAAGACCGAGCAGGCCAAGTTCGAGGCGGTCGCCGAGGACATCGCGGAGCGGAACAAGAAGGGCCAGCCGGTGCTGGTCGGCACCACCAGCGTGGAGAAGTCCGAGCACCTGTCGAAGCTGCTGCTCAAGCTCGGCGTGCCGCACGAGGTGCTGAACGCCAAGCACCACGACCGGGAGGCGCTGATCGTGGCCCGGGCCGGCCGCAAGGGCGCGGTCACGGTGGCCACCAACATGGCCGGCCGTGGTACGGACGTGGTGCTCGGCGGTAACCCGGACCTGATCACGGACGCGGAGCTCCGCGACCGCGGCCTCGACCCGGTGGAGAACGAAGAGGAGTACCAGGCCGCCTGGGACAAGACGATCGAAGAGGTCAAGGCCGCCAGCAAGGCGGAGGCCGAGGAAGTCGTCGAAGCCGGCGGGCTGTATGTGCTCGGCACCGAGCGGCACGAGTCCCGCCGGATCGACAACCAGCTCCGCGGCCGGTCCGGCCGTCAGGGCGACCCTGGCGAGTCGCGGTTCTACCTCTCCCTCGGTGACGAGCTGATGCGCCGGTTCAACGCGGCCATGGTCGAGCGCGTGATGACCACCATGCGGCTGCCGGACGACATGCCGATCGAGCACAAGATCGTCTCCAGGGCGATCAAGAGCGCGCAGACGCAGGTCGAGCAGCAGAACATGGAGATCCGCAAGAACGTCCTCAAGTACGACGAGGTGATGAACGAGCAGCGCAAGGTGATCTACGCCGAGCGGCTGCGCGTGCTGGACGGCGAGGATCTGCGCGAGCAGGTGGAGCACATGCTCCGCGACGTGGTCGAGGCCTACGTCACCGGCGCCACCTCCGAGGGCTACGCCGAGGACTGGGACCACACCAAGCTGTGGACCGCGCTGAAGTCGCTGTACCCGGTCGGGGTCAGCTGGGAGGACCTGGTCGAGGAAGAGGAGGACCTGGACGCCGAGCGGCTGCACGACGCGCTCACCGACGACATCCTCGCCGCCTACCAGCGGCGTGAGGCGGAGTTCGGCGAGGCCGTCATGCGCGACCTCGAACGTCAGGTGCTGCTCTCCGTACTGGACCGCAAATGGCGTGAGCACCTCTACGAGATGGACTACCTCAAGGAGGGCATCGGCCTGCGGGCGTACGCCCAGCGCGACCCGCTGATCGAGTACCAGCGCGAGGGCTTCGACATGTTCAGCGCCATGCTCGATTCGCTGAAGGAGGAGACCGTCGGTTTCCTGTTCAACCTCCAGGTCGAGGTGGCCGAGCCCGAGCCGGCCCCGGAGCAGGCCATCGAGATCCCGGTGGACACCGGCCGGCACGCCAGGCCGACCCCGCCGCAGCCCGCCGCGCCCAAGGAGGACGCGGTGCCCTCCGCGCTGCGGGGCAAGGGTCTCGGCGGCAGCCAGCCGCAGCTGACCTTCTCCGGCCCGGCCGAGGGTGGTGGCGTCGAGTCGCATCGCGACAACGACGGTGACGAGGCCGATGGCGGTGGCGCCGCCGGCACCACGCGCCGGGAGCGTCGCGCCGCGGCCAGGGAGCAGGCCAAGAAGGGCAAGAGCAAGAAGGGCGCCCGCCGCTAAACCCCCGCTCGAACGAGCCCAATGTGACGTTCGGTGTCTTCTATTGGCCGAACGTCACGTTGGGCCGTTTCGTTTCCGGCCGGGTTCAGCGGGGGCGGCCCTGGGTGAGCAGTGCGAACGAGGTGCAGCGCCAGCGGTCCTCGGAGCGTTCCAGCCTGGCTGCGACGGCCATCGTGCGGCGGCCGGCGCGTACGGTGCCGCAGGCCTCGATGGCGGCCGGCGCGGGGCGGCTGGCGCGGACCGAGCCGAGCAGGTAGCGCTCGCCGGTGGTCTTCGGTTCGGCCAGCAGCCGCTGGTAGAGCCGCGGGTCCACCAGGTTCCGCAGCTGCGCGGGCGGCCTGCTGCCTTCGCGGACTTCGAGGATGGCGTTCAGCAGCTGCCGCAGGAACCGCTGTTCCGGCCCGGGACCGGGCGGCTCGGCCGTGCGCCCGGTGCGGCGGCGGGGCGTGCCGAGCGACAGGTCGAGCTCGAGCTGGCCTCGGGCGGCCGCCGGCGGGCCGGGGACCGGCCTGTTCGGTTCGTAGGGTGTGAGCGAGCGCAGGCTGGTTTCGATGGTCCGCACGTGAGTCCCCCGGATTCGCGTCGCCGGGCCACCTTGACCCGTGCCGATCTCTAGAGGCTCGGGCCGCCCGAATCCGGTCGAACACCGCCTGACCTGGTGAAATTCGGGTTTCGATGTATCTGCGGCGGGTGCCGGCCGGACCCGCTAGCCTCGGGGTCGTGCTGAAGGCGCTGGTGCTGGACTACGCCGGGGTGCTCACCGATCCGGACGCGGCCGAGCTGTTCGACGCCGTGCTGGAGTTGCGGGACCGCGGCGTTCCCACGGCGCTGCTTTCCAACGCGGCGGGCGGTTCCGGTGAGGTCAAACGCAGGTTTTCGCGGTACTTCGACGCGGTGGTCTTCTCCGGCGAGGTCGGGGTGGCCAAACCGGATCCGCGGATCTACCTGCTGACCGCGGGTCTGCTCGGGGTGCCCGCGGACAGCTGCGTGTTCGTGGACGACTCCGCGGTCAACGTGGCGGGTGCGGTGGCGGCCGGCATGACCGGGGTGCGGCACAGTTCGGTCACCGGGACGCTCAGCGAGCTGAGGGTGCTGCTGCCCGCCTGACCAGCTCGAAGGACAGCACGGCCGCCGCGGCCGAAACGTTCAGCGACTCCACCTCGCCCGGCATCGGGATGGACAGCCAGCCGGTGACCTTGGCGGCGACCTCTTCGCTGACGCCCTCGGTCTCGCCGCCCAGCACGAACGCGGCCCGCTTCGGCAGCTCCACGTCGAACAACGAGCGGTTCGACGACGCGCCCAGCGCGTACAGCCGGTAGCCCGCCGACACCAGCTGCCCGGCCGCCTCGGCGGCGCTCGCGCAGCGCAGCACCGGCGCGCGGAAGGCCACTCCGGCCGACGCCTTGACCACCATCGGGTCCAGCGCGGCCACCCCGCGCCGGGGCACCACCACGCCACCGAGCCCGGCCGCGGTGGCGGTGCGCAGGATCATGCCCACGTTGGCCGGGGTGGTGATCCCGTCCAGCAGCAGCACCCGTGCTGGCGGGCGCCCGGCCAGCGCGTCGGCCAGCGGGCGCATCCTCGGCGCCACCACGTCCGCGAGCACGCCCTGGTCCTGTTTGCCGTTGCCGGCCAGCACTTTCACCCGGTGTGCACTGGCCCGCTGCACCCTGACCCCGGCCGACCTGGCCGCCCGCTCGATCTCGGCCGCGTGCTGCCCGCGCACGTGATCGGCCAGGATCACCTTGTCGACCTCCAGCGCCGGGTCGCCCAGCGCCTCCAGCACCGGCTTGCGCCCGTACACGGTGAGGAACCGGTCCTTGGGGGAGATCTCGGGGTTGTGCACTCCGCCATTACAACAGGGTGTGTCAGGATCACGTTATGCCCGACCGCCTTTCCGCGCTGGACGCGTCGTTCCTGTACTTGGAAGACTCGGCGACGCCGATGCACGTCGGCGGGGTGGCCGTGTTCGAACGTCCGCGGGACGGCTTCGACTACGAGCAGCTGCTCGCACTGGTCGGCCAGCGGCTCGGCTACCTGCCCCGGTACCGGCAGCGGGTGGTCTCGGTGCCGGGCCATCTGGCGCGCCCGGTGTGGGTGGACGACGTGGACTTCGACCTGAGCTATCACGTCCGCCGTTCCGCGCTGCCCGATCCCGGCAGCGACGAGCAGCTGTTCGACCTGGTGGCCAGGCTGATGTCGCGGCGACTGGACCCGGACCGCCCGCTCTGGGAGGCGTACTTCGTCGAAGGGCTCGCCGAAGGCAGGGTCGCGCTGATCACCAAGACCCATCAGTCCGTTGTGGACGGTGCGGGCACGATCGAGCTCGGGCAGCTGATCCTGGACGGCTCGCCGCAGGAGCGGGAGCCGGTGCAGGACACCTGGACCCCGCGCCGGCGGCCGAGCAGGACCCAGCTGCTGCTGGACGCGGTCAGCGAGACCGTGCAGCGTCCCGGCGAGCTGGTGGAGAACGTGCGCTCGGCGGCGGCGGACGCGGCCGCCACCGCGGAGAAGGTGGCCGGCGCGGTGGGCGGGGTCGCTTCGGCGCTGCGCACGGTGGTGCGGCCGGCCCCGGCGGGCCCGCTCAACGTCCGGGTCTCCGGCGGCAGGGTGTTCGCGGTGGTGCGTACCAGGCTGGCGGACTACCGCAAGGTGCGGGCCGATCACGGCGGCACGGTGAACGACGTGGTGCTGGCCGCGATCACCGGCGCGCTGCGCGAGTGGCTGCTCTCCCGCGGCTCCAGCCTCAACCCCGGCAGCACCGTCCGGGCGCTGGTCCCGATGGCGGTGCGTGACGCGGACACCGCCGAGTACGACGGCGCCGGGCTGGTCGGCAACCAGGTCGCCGCCTACCTGGTGGATCTGCCGGTGGGTGAGGGCAACCCGGTGCTGCGGCTGCAGCACATCGGGCACGCGATGGCCGAGCACCTCGACTCCGGCCGGTCGGTGGCCGCTCGCGCGCTGCTGCGGGTCGGCGGGTTCGCCCCGGCCACCCTGCACTCGCTCGGCGCCAGGGCGGCGGGCTCGTTCTCCGGCCGGATCTTCAACCTGGTGATCACCAACTCGCCGGGGCCGCAGGAGCCGCTGTACGCCGGGCCCGCGAAGATGACCGAGATGTTCCCGGTCATCCCGCTGGTCCGCAACCAGGCGCTGGCGATCGGGGTAACGTCGTACCACGGCGGTGTCTACTTCGGACTCAACGGCGACCGCAAGGCCGTGTCCGATGTGGACGTGCTGGCCGGGATGATCGAAGAGTCGCTCGAAGAACTGAAGGGGGCGCACTGGTGAGGGTTTATCTGCCTGCCACTATCGGCATGCTCAAGGAACTGGTGTCCAATGGCAAGTTCGCTCCGCTGGGCGGCACCGGGTTCGCGCTGACCCCCGCGCTGCGGGAGTCCTACACCAGCGGTTCCACCGAGGAGCTGGAGTACGCCGCGCTGCTGGACGCGGCCAGGGCGTCGCTGCGGCTGATCGCGGCGGACGAGGAGACCGAGCTGCCGCCGCGGCGGGTGGTGATCGCCGCGGACGTGGAGACCGCCACCGCGCGGCCCGACCTCGACCCCGCGGTGGTCCGGCTGGCCGGCCCGGTGCTGCTGGAGGAGGTCGCCGCGGTGCACGTGGACACCGAGGAGGCCGAGGACGCGGTCCGCGCCGCGGCGGCGGTGATCGATGCGGCCGACCTCGGGGACGAGGACGCCGAGTTCGCGCTCGGTGACGCCGAAGACCACGAGCTGGCCTGGTACGCGCCGCAGGAGCTGCCTTTCTTGCTCGAGCTGCTCTAGCTCGTTGCTGTCATCATGAGGGCATGGATGCGCTGACTTCGGTACCTGATCCGGTCAACGAGCCGGTACGCACCTACGCCCCCGGCAGCCCCGAGCGGGAGTCGCTACAGCGACGACTCGCCGAGCTGGCCGCGGAGTCCGCCGAGCTGACCCAGACCATCGACGGCAGCAGGCGGCTCGGCGGCGGTGAGCCCTTCGACGTGGTCCAGCCGCACGACCACGCGAAGGTGCTCGGGACCTGCGCGCAGGCGACCAACGAGGACGTGGCGGACGCGGTGGCAGCGGCGAAACGGGCCGCCCGCGACTGGAGCGAGCTGCCCTTCGACGAGCGGGCCGCGGTCTTCCTGCGGGCCGCCGACCTGATCGCCGGGCCCTACCGCGACACGCTGAACGCGGCCACCATGCTCGGCCAGTCGAAGTCCGTGCAGCAGGCGGAGATCGACGCGGCCTGCGAGCTGATCGACTTCCTGCGCTTCAACGCGCACTACGGCCAGCGGATACTGGCCGAGCAGCCGAGGTCCGCGCCGGGCGTCTGGAACCGGCTGGAGTACCGCCCGCTGGACGGGTTCGTGGTGGCCATCACCCCGTTCAACTTCACCGCGATCGCCGGCAACCTGCCGACCGCGCCCGCCCTGCTCGGCAACACCGTGGTCTGGAAACCGACGCCGACCCAGCAGCTCGCCGCGCACTACACGATGCGGGCGCTGGAAGAGGCCGGGCTGCCGCCAGGGGTGATCAACATGGTCACTGGGGACGGCCGTGCGGTGAGCGAGGTCGCGCTGGCCGACCGCGGGTTCGCCGGGCTGCACTTCACCGGGTCGACCGCGACCTTCAAGCTGCTCTGGCGGCGGATCGCGGAGAACCTGGACAGCTACGCGAGCTACCCGCGGATCGTCGGTGAGACCGGCGGCAAGGACTTCGTGGTGGCGCATTCCAGTGCCAGGGCGGACAAGCTCGTGCCGGCACTGGTCCGCGGCGCCTTCGAGTACCAGGGCCAGAAGTGCTCCGCCGCGTCCAGGGCGTACATCCCGCGCTCGCTGTGGGACGGCGGCGTGCGCGAGCAGCTTGCCGACCTGACCAGGACGGTGAAATACGGCGACATCAGCGACCTGTCGCTCTTCGGCGGCGCGGTGATCGACGCCCGCGCCTTCGCCAAGCACCAGCGCTTGCTGTCCAGTGTGGACGGTGACGGTGCGCTGGAAGTGCTGGTGGGCGGCCACTGCGACGACCAGGTCGGCTACTTCGTGGAGCCGACCGTGCTGGTCTCTGACGATCCGGGGCACGAGGTGTTCTCGACCGAGTACTTCGGCCCGATCCTCGCCGTGCACGTCTACCCGGACGGCGAGTACGAGCGGATTCTGGAGCTGGTCGACTCGGCGTCGCCGTATGCGCTGACCGGCGCGGTCTTCGCGGACGACCGGACCGCGATCGGGCAGGCGCATCGCGCGCTGCGGTACACCGCGGGCAACTTCTACGTCAACGACAAGCCGACCGGCTCGATCGTGGGCCAGCAGCCGTTCGGTGGCTCCAGGGCGTCGGGCACCAACGACAAGGCGGGCTCGATGTTCAACCTGCAGCGCTGGGCGAGCCCGCGCTCGATCAAGGAGACCTTCGACGCGCCGACGGATATCACCTACCCGCATATGCGCTGATCAGACGTCGTGAGTGGAAAGTGTTGTCCCGACAACACTTTCCACTCACGAGGGCTTAGCGAGTGGGCTGGGTCGGCGGCATTCCCGGGATCTCCGGCATCTTCAGGTCCTGGACCTGGTCGGCCGGGGGAGCCTGCACGTCGACCGGGGCGCCCCAGTCGGTGTACTTCATGGTGGACTTGGCCTCCGCCTGACCGGCGGGCGCGCCCATCGCCGCCGCCATCGGGCCGGAGTCGACGACGATCTGCACCGGCAGCTGGTCGGCGTTGAGCCAGAGCTGCATCGGCATGGTCAGCTGCTTGCCCTTGAGCTCGGTCTCCAGCTTGCCCTTGAGCGCGTCGGTGAGTTCCTTGGGCATGCTCTCCAGGGAGAGCTGCATCGCCTTGGCGACGTCCACGTCCACGTTGTAGAGGGTCGCGGGCTGGCCGTCGAGCTGGGTGGGCTCGGTCTTGGTGATCGTGCCCGCCTTGTCGATCTGGTCCAGTACCTTGGTCGGGTCGCTCTGCTTGGCGGCCTGGTCCAGCACGGTGCCGAGCAGCTTCGACAGCGGGTCGGCACCGTCGGTGGACAGCTTCGTCCACTCCTTGCCGCCTTCGGACATCTCCGGGCTCTTGATGAAGAAGGCGCGGTCGACCAGCCGGATCTCCATCTTCTCGCCGTTGTTGTCCATGTTCATGGACATCGCCACGTTCCCCGGATCGAAGCGGAGCTGGCCGGTCGCGGTCATGCTCTGCCCGGCGCCACCGGCCTCCATGCTGAACTTCGCCGTCTTGCTCTCGGCCGTCTTGGTGGAAGCCGCGCGGACGAGGTCCGGTGCGCTGTTGAACGGCCGGTCGCCGTTCGCGGGCGCCGGTTCGGCCTGGCCGCCGGTCTGCCCGCCGCCGCACGCGGTCACCGTCATGATCAGTGCGAGTCCGGCCCCAGCCAGGGTCGCCTTCCGCATTGGGATTCCCCTCTTCAAGTGATTCATATCAGCCTCGACATCGCGCCCCGGGTATCCGGAGTTACCTGAATGGACGAATTCGCTACCCGATCGGTTGCAATGATCGCTAGGTTTGTTGTCCTAATCCCGGGGTTTCCAAGCCGGCCTTGGAAGCCAGCAGGCGGCGCAGTGAGACCAGCCTGCCTTCGGAGGCCGTGCCGTCCTCGACGGTGCTGTCGAGCATGCAGCCGGGGTCGTCCGGCGGCCCGAGGTGACCGCAGCCGGATGGGCATTCCTCCGCCATCTCGCCGAACTCCTCGAAGGACCGCACGATGTCGTCCGGGGTGACGTGCGCCAGGCCGAACGAGCGCACCCCCGGCGTGTCCACCACCCAGCCGCCGTCCGGCAGCGGCAGCGCGATCGCGGTGACCGACGTGTGCCTGCCCTTGCCCACCGAGCTCACCACCCCGGTGGCCAGCGCGGCATCGGGCACCAGCCGGTTGACCAAAGTGGACTTGCCGACGCCGGAGTGCCCGACCAGTGCGGAAACCCGGCCCTTGAGCCGCTCGGCCAGCTCGGCGGAATCCTCGTCGTACCTGGTGACGATGGCGGGCACGGCCAGTTCCGCGTACTTCGCCAGCAGCTCGTCCGGGCTGGCCAGATCGGCCTTGGTCAGGCAGAGCACCGGCTCCAGGCCGCCGGCGTAGCAGGCGACCAGGCAGCGGTCGATGAACCCGGTCCGCGGCGGCGGATCGGCCAGCGCGGTGACGATGAGCAGCTGCTCGGCGTTGGCGACCACGATCCGCTCGTACGGATCGGTGTCGTCGGCGGTTCGGCGCAGCACACTGGCGCGCTCGTCCACCCGGACGATCCTGGCCAGCGTGTCCGGGCGGCCGCTGACGTCGCCGACGATGCCGACCGTGTCACCGACCACGATCGGGGTGCGGCCCAGCTCGCGGGCGCGCATCGCGGTGACCACCCGGCTCGGGTCGTGCTCCAGCGCGCAGGTCCAGCGGCCGCGGTCGACCACGGTGACCAGCGCGGTCGAGGCGTCGGCGTGCTCGGGGCGGCGCTTGCTGCGCGGACGGGTGCCACGGCCAGGGCGCACCCGGACGTCGCTCTCGTCCAGCTTGCGCCAGTCCCTGCCGGCCAAACCGCCACTTCCCTCCGTGCGAGCTCCTGTGCCCGATGATCCCCCATGTCACTCGCCACGCGTGCGTCGACCGTGTCACGATGGCGGCCGAACCGGTTTCGCGAAGGAGGTTGGCGATGTGCGGCCGCTATGCCGCCACGAAGGATCCCGCCACTTTGATGCAGGAGTTCGACGCCTACTACGGCACTGAGGTCGAAGAGTGCGCGGCGGACTACAACGTGGCGCCGACCAAGAACGTGCTGACCGTGGTGCAACGCCATCCTCGCGACGAGGAGGGCAAGGTGCTCGAGGACGAGCCCGCCGTCCGCGGTCTGCGCGTGATGCGCTGGGGGCTGGTGCCGTTCTGGGCGAAGGACCAGTCGGTGGGCAACAAGATGATCAACACCCGCGCGGAGACCGCCGCCGAGAAGCCGTCCTTCCGAAAGGCGCTGTCGCGCCGCCGCTGCCTGGTACCGGCGGACGGCTGGTTCGAGTGGCGCCGCAACGGCAAGGAGAAGGAACCCTTCTTCATGACCGGTCCGGACTCGGCTTCGCTGGCCTTCGGCGGTATCTGGGAGACCTGGCGTGACCCGAAGGCCGCCGACCCGGAACGCTCCTCCCCGCTGATCACCTTCTCCATCCTGACCACCGACGCGATCGGCAGGCTGACCGACGTGCACCACCGGATGCCGCTGCTGATGCCGAAGGAGCGCTGGGACGGCTGGCTGAACCCGGACGTCACCGAGGTGGGTGAGCTGCTCGCGCCGCCGCCGCTGGACCTGGTGGACTCGCTCGAGCTGCGGCCGGTGTCGAGCAAGGTGAACAATGTCCGCAACAACGGAGCGGCACTGCTGGAGCGGGTGGAGGTGGAGCAGGCGGACCTGGACGAGGGGGCTTTGTTCGAACTGCCACGGTGATGACCCGGATCGAGATCGATACCCCGCACGGCCCGGCACGGGCCGAACTGCACTGCGCGGAAGAGGGCGTCGCCGCCCTGCTGCTCGGACACGGCGCCGGTGGCGGGATCCTGTCGAAGGATCTGGTCGCGGCCACCAGGGCGGCGCAGGCCGCCGGGGTGCACGTCGCACTGGTCGAGCAGCCGTACCGGGTCGCCGGCCGCCGGGCACCGGCACCGGCAAGGCAGCTCGACGAGGCGTGGCTGGCCGTGGTCGACGAGCTCGCAGACCGGTTCGACGGCCTGCCGCTGGTCTTCGGCGGCCGCTCCTCCGGTGCCAGGGTGGCCTGCCGGACCGCCGGCGGCGGGCAGGCCGCGGCCGTGCTCTGCCTGGCGTTCCCCGAGCATCCGCCGGGTAAACCGGAGAAGAGCCGGCAGGCGGAGTTGGACGGGGTCGAGGTGCCCACGCTGGTCGTGCAGGGGGAGCGGGACCCGTTCGGCCGCCCGCGGGCCGGGCCGCACCACGAGGTGGTGATGCTGGCGGGTACGCACAGCTTGGACGCCGACCTCGATGGCCTTTCCCGCACGGTCGGCGAATGGCTCGGCCGCGTCCTCCGCCCGCTCACCTGACCTGAACGAGCCCAACGTGACGTTTGGCTCGTTCTATTGGCCAAACGTCACATTGGGCTTGAACGAATCGCGGCTCAGGCCCGGATGGGGGCGACGACGGCGCCGGTCAGGCGGATCAGGTCGGCGGGGGCGAGTTCCACCTCCAGGCCGCGTCGGCCGGCCGAGCAGTACACGCTGTCGAAGGCTTGCGCGGCCGCGTCCACCACCACCGGCAGCCTGCTGCGCTGGCCCAGCGGCGAGATACCGCCCAGCACGTAGCCGGTGGCGCGCTGGGCCGCGGCGACCTCCGCCATCCTGGCCTTCTTGCCGCCGACCGCGGCGGCCAGCGCCTTCAGGTCGAGCTGCCCGGTCACCGGTACCACGCCGACGGTCAGTTTTCCGTCCACATCGGCCACCAGCGTCTTGAACACCCTGGCCGGGTCTAGGCCGAGCACGTCGGCGGCCTCGGTGCCGTAGGACTCCGCGCGCGGATCGTGCTGATACGTGTGCAGTGTGTGGGCGACCTGCTGCTTAGCCAGCAGCGCGGTCGCCGGCGTTCCCTTCCCGGCCATGCCGGGGAGCCTACGGTGAGCGGACGCACAACCCGGCGAAGCGGTCCGTCCGGGGCAGGGCCGGGAATGCGCCCGCGCTGGTCTGCGTTCCACTGAACGTGTCGACCCAGCTTGCGAACCTCACCAGCCGCCCGCAGCGTCGGCCCGCACGTCCGGCTCAGCCCGGCACCGTGGGCCGAGTGACCCTTCCACGCGTAAACTCGGCCGAGTCGTATGCGCGCCCGCGCATCGACCGGAAGTGGGAAGGGAACGGTTTGCCGAGCACGCAAGAGCCCGCGGTGACACCGGCCGTGTCCGACGAGGTGACGGCGGCCACCGAGCAGGAGCAGGCCGACGCGCGCGCCGAACGCTTCGAGCGGGACGCGATGCCGTTGCTCGACCAGCTCTATTCGGCGGCCATGCGGATGACCCGCAACCCGGCCGACGCCGAGGACCTGGTCCAGGAGACCTATCTCAAGGCGTACAACGCGTTCGCGTCCTTCAAGGAGGGCACGAACCTCAAGGCCTGGATGTACCGGATCCTGACCAACACCTACATCAACGGCTACCGCAAGCGCCAGCGCCAGCCGATCCAGCAGCCCACCGAGGAGATCTCCGACTGGCAGATCGCCAAGGCGGAGAGCCACACGTCGAGCGGGTTGCGCTCGGCCGAGGTGGAGGCGATGGACAAGCTGCCGGACACCGACGTCAAGGCGGCGTTGCAGCAGCTGCCGGAGGAGTTCCGGCTCGCGGTCTACCTTGCCGATGTCGAAGGATTCGCCTACAAGGAAATCGCTGAGATCATGGACACGCCGATCGGTACAGTCATGTCCCGTCTGCACCGTGGCCGCGGCCAGCTGCGCGAGCTGCTGGCCGACGTGGCCAGGGAGCGCGGCTTCATCCGCGGCACCAAGGCCAAGCAGGAGGTGGCGGGCCGATGAACGGCTGCGGCGACTCCGACAAGGTCAACTGCGACGACGCGCTGGCCGAGATCTATCTCCTGCTGGACAAGGAGTGCAGTCCGGAGCACGAGGCGGAGCTGCGCAAGCACATCGAGGACTGCCCGCCCTGCCTCGAGGAGTACGGCATCGACGAGCAGCTCAAGCAGCTGCTGGCGCGCAAGTGCGGCGGTGAGCACGCCCCCGCCGACCTGAAGAGCAGGCTCCGCGCGTCGATCCGCAAGACGGTGGAGCAGCGCGGCGGGGTCACGGTGGAGCACACCGAGATCAGCATCGAGCAACGCACCGAATAGCACCGAAGACACAAAAAAGGGCCCGGCACCATTCGTGCCGGGCCCTTTTTTGTGTCTTTTCAGGCGTTGGGCTTCTTGCCGTGGTTCGCGCCGTTCTTCTTGCGGTCGCGGCGCTTGCGAGCTCGCTTCGACATGGCTGCTCCTTCGAGTCGGGGTGGCCCATCCGGTACCCGGAGTTGCGGCGCTGGTGCGCCAGCGGGGCCTGGTCAGCCCATCCAGTGTGTCACGCCCGCCCGGCGCCCCGAGGACCCTGGTCGTCCCGGTCCTCCGGACGGGGCGTGCCGGGCGGCGCCGGCTCTGGTTGGATTGACCCGGTGGCCGGACCCGTCGTGACCGGCGCTCGCATCGCCACCTGGAGAGGAACCACCGATGACCGAGGAGATCCGGGCCGAAATCGTCGCCAACGTGATGAAGGTCGTCGCCGCCGAGGGTACGGCCCTGAGCAGCGGGGACACCGTGGTGATCCTCGAGTCCATGAAGATGGAGATCCCGGTGCTCGCCGAGTCCGCGGGCAAGCTCTCCCGGCTCGCCGTGCACGAAGGCGACGTCGTGCAGGAGGGTGACCTGCTCGCGGTGGTCGAGTAGGGGTCCCGTGTCCACCCTCGCCGATCTGCTGGCCGAGAACACCGGGCTCTCCGGGGAGGCCGCCGACCACCTGCAGACCGTGGTCGCCGAGTGGCAGCTGCTGGCCGACCTCTCCTTCGCCGACTTCCTGCTGTGGGCACCGGTGGCCGAGGGGCTCCATCCCGACGGCGGTGACTTCGTCTGCGTGGCGCAGGCCCGCCCGACCACCGCGCCGACCGCGCATCCCGAGGACGTGGTCGGCACCAGGTTCACCGTGGACGAGCATCCGCAGCTCGCCAAGGCGATCCGTGAGGTGAAGATCTGCCGCGAAGAGGACCCGCACTGGTACCGCGACCTGCCGATGCGCCGGGAAGCGATCCCGGTGACCTTCGACGGGACGGTGATCGCGGTGCTGAGCCGCGAGACCAACCTGGCCGCGCCGCGGGTGCCGAGCCCGCTGGAGATCGCCTATCTCGGCAGCGCCGGCGACCTGTGCCAGATGATCGCGGACGGCAGCTTCCCCAGCCCCGGGTCGCTCACCGACGTGCACACCAGCCCGCGGGTGGGTGATGGGCTGATCCGGCTCGACCCGGCGGGCTCGGTGGTCTTCGCCAGCCCCAACGGCCTGTCCGCCTATCACCGGATGGGGCACGAGTCCGATCTGGTCGGCACCAGGCTGGCCCCGCTGACCAGATCGCTGATCCGCGACCCGTTCGACGCCACCGAGGTCGCACACCGGATCCTGGACGCGCTGGACGGCAAACCGGGCAGCAGGGCCGAAGCCGACTCGCGGCGGGGTGCGGTGGTGCTCTACCGCGCGCTGCCGCTGCGCCCGGCCGGTCAGGCCGCCGGTGCGCTGGTGCTGGTCCGCGATGTCACCGAGGTCAAGCGGCGTGACCGTGCGCTGCTGTCGAAGGACGCGACCATCCGCGAGATCCACCACCGGGTGAAGAACAACCTGCAGACCGTCGCCGCCCTGTTGCGCCTGCAGTCCAGGCGGACGGCCAGCGACGAGGCACGGCAGGCGCTGGAGGAGTCGGTGCGCCGGGTCGCGTCGATCGCGATGGTGCACGAAGCGCTGTCGGTGTCCGTGGACGAACGGGTCGATCTCGACCAGCTCCTCGACAACGTGCTGCCGATGGTCGGCGAGGTGGCCACCGCCGAGTCGCATGTGAGCTTCTCGCGCACCGGTTCGTTCGGGGTTGTGGTCGCGGAGATCGCCACGCCGCTGGTGATGGTGCTGGCCGAACTGGTGCAGAACGCGGTCGGGCACGCCTTCCCGGACGGGAGGCCGGGCAAGGTGGAGATCTCGGTGGAACGTTCCGCGCGCTGGCTGGACGTGCTGATCCGGGACAACGGGCGCGGCCTGCCGTCCGGGTTCTCGCTGGAACGCGCGGACGGGCTCGGGCTGCAGATCGTCCGCACCCTGGTCGAGTCGGAGCTGCGCGGATCGCTTTCGCTGCGCGGCCCGCGCGCCGGCGGCACCGAGGCCGCATTGCGCATTCCGCTCAGCCGGCGGCTTTAGCTAAATCTTTCAATTCCTAGAAAGATTCTTTCCGCGCCAAAAAGGGATACGGACGTTCGAAGGCCGGCACCACTGAGGTGGGCCGGCCTTCAAACGATATGACGGGGCGATGGCCCCGAACGGCGCTATGGCGACCCGGGAGAGGTCGCCTTCGCCGTGGTTGTTAAGCTCAAGCAGCATCGGTATTGCCTTGACCTGCGCGGACGTGTCGTCACGGACGCGCGGCCGGAGTGCCGAGCTGCTTGTTGGTGCTGTTCGATCAGGCGTTGCTACGCGTGCCGATGTGAGCGCGACGGCGCTTGAGGGCGCGACGCTCGTCTTCGCTCATACCGCCCCACACGCCGGCGTCCTGTCCGCTGGCCAGTGCCCAGGCCAGGCAGTCAGAAGCGACGGTACAGCGGTGGCACACGGCTTTCGCCTGAGCAACCTGCGACAGAGCCGGACCGCTTGTTCCTACGGGGAAGAACAGCTCGGGGTCCTCGTCTCGGCAGGCCGCGTCATGGCGCCAGTCCATCTCTGTGAGCTCCTTCTAAGGGCGCAACACGTTGCGCCACAGTCGTCATGGCGGTCGTTTTTTGGGGTGCTTGTGAATGCTTTCACGAAGCACGACTTTCGACAAGGGTTTTCCCAAGATCGGTGAGTCAGCTCACCCGGCCGAGCGACCCTTCTGACCTGCGGTTTCGCTCCGAAACGACCTTCCGGTGGGAAGGACGATGCGGTGAGCGGATGTTCCTCGTCGACGAGCGGCAAGTTGGACTTTGCCGCAGGCGATCAGCTGAGTGCCCCATCGGCGACCAATACGGTCAATGCGTCCGGCACGCTGAGGAACTCCACCCTGGTCCGCTGGCCGACCAGGTCTCCGTCCACCTGAAAGTTTACCGGTTCAGCGGCTTCCACGCGCACGATCCGCAGGTCGTCGTGACGAAGCAGACGCCGCCCGCGCTGTTCACCCTTTTTGCTTAGTGCCTGGCGCACGTGCCGGAACACCGTCGGCAGGCCGAGCCCGCGCAGCGCGTACAGGCCGAGCCCGGTTTCGAACGAGCAGCCGTTGTTCAGGTGCACCGGGCGGTCGCCGAGGTAGCTCCACGGATCGGTGTTGGAGATGAAGGTGGTGCGCACCTCGGCCGGCTCTTCGCCGGGCACCCGCACGGTCATCGTCGGACGGCCGAGCGGCGGCCGCAGATGGCTGCGCACGGCCGCCCGGAGGTAGAGGCCGGGGCTGGTCTGCTTGCCGCGGCGGCGGCCCACCCAGGCGACCACGTCGGCGTCCCAGCCGAGGCCGGCGTTGAAGGTGAACCAGAGCCCGTCCGCGAGGCCGAGCCCGACCTGCCTGGCGGCGCCGTGCTCCATCGCATGCAGCAGCTGGTGGGTGGCCTCGACCGGATCACCGGCGATGCCGAGGGCGCGGGCGAAGACGTTCGCGGAGCCGCCGGGGACGACGCCCAGCGCGGTGGCCGAGCCGGTCACCCCGTCCCTGGCGTGGTCCCGGTCCGCGAGCAGGCCGTTGACCACCTCGTTGACGGTGCCGTCGCCGCCGTGCGCGACTACCAGGTCGATCCCGTCGCGCGCCGCGGACTTGGCCACCGCCATCGCATGGCCGCGGTAGCCGGTCTCGACGACATCGAGCTTCGCCTGGCTGGCCAGCGCGTGCGCGAGCACGTCCCGGCCACCCGGCGTGGTCGAGGTGGCCTGCGGGTTGACGACGAGTACTGCGCGCACCACCGCAGGGTAGGTGACGCGAATGCCCATCGGCCCCGCTCTGCGAACCTCGTCACGATGTCTGCGAACCCTGAACCCAGCTGTGCCGGCCGACCTCCAGTCCGTCGCGAAACTTCCGCCTCGTCGTGACAAGTGCACCCGGGACGACCGCCCGCTCGCCGACGACACCTCAGATCTTGACCCCTTGCCCGGCCGGACGAAAACGGCCGACCGGGTGGCATACCATCGGAACTGTTCACGCACCGTCATCCGTGCCCCTGACCTGCTGCCGGAAGGTCCTCCAGTGCCGTTCGCAGACAAAATTTCACCCGCCCCGCGCGAGGTCCGGCTGGCCGGCGCGTTCACCGCGCTGCCCGGTGTCACCGCAGTGGTACTGGCGGTGGTCTTGGTGGTCGAGGAGCTCGGCCGGGACGTTCCGTCGCCGGTCAACGTCTACGCCGAGGCCGGGGTCTACCTGGTGCTCGCGGCCGGCACCCTGGCCTGCGCGGTCGGCCTGCTGATGGGCAAGCTGTGGGCCCGTTCCCCGGCGGTCGTGGTGTCCCTGCTGGTGATCGGCGTTGGCTGGTACAGCACCGGGCCGTCGTCGCGGCCCAGTTTCGGCGTCCCGATCATCCTGCTCGGCCTGGTCGTGCTGGTGCTGCTGTTCCGCCGCCCGTCCAGGGCGTGGGCGCTCGGCATGGAGGACGGCGAGACCGAGGAGGAGGCCGCCGAGCGCGGTGGCGCCGCCGGCCGGCAGGCCCGCCGCGAGCGAGAGGGCAAATAGCCGGCTTTTCGCCCTCTCGCCGGTCAACGAAAGGGCAAATAGTCGGCTATTTGCCGGTGTGCTGGGGGTGGTTCGCGAGTGCGCGCAGTGGCTCGTCGGTGAGGCGGTACATCGTCCACTCGTCCAACGGCACGGCGCCGAGGGCCTTGTAGAACTCGGTCGCCGGGTTCCAGTCCAGGACGGACCACTCCAGCCGCTGGTAGCCCAGTCGCACGCATTCGCCGGCCAGCTCGGCCAGTAGCGCCTTGCCGAGGCCGGAGCCGCGAAGCCCCGGGCGCACGTAGAGGTCTTCCAGGTAGATCCCGTGCACGCCGCGCCAGGTGGAGAAGTTCAGGAACCACAGCGAGCAGCCGACGACCTCACCGTCCACTTCGGCCACGTGCCCGTACAGCGCCGGTGCCTCGCCGAACAGCGCGGAGTGCAGCTGCGCGGCTTCGAGATGGCATTCCTGTGGTGCCCGCTCGAATTCGGCGAGCTCGTGCACTAGGCCGACGACCGCGTCCACATCGGACTCCCGGACGCGGCGGATTCTGCTGTCGGGCAAGGAGAACTCCCTAGGAAGGTACGTTGAGGTGCTTGATCTGCGGGGTGCCGCGCTCGTCCCCGAGTTCGGTCGCCCCGGCCGGATCCAGTCCGAAGTGGACGCCGTAGACGGCGGGCAGGCCGAGCCAGCGGGTCACCAGCACCCGGCTGAAGTGCCCGTGCCCGACCAGGATCACGTCGCGGTCGGCGAGCGTTTCGCGGACACCGGCGAGCAGCCGGTCCGCCCTGGCGGCCACCTGCTCCGCGCTCTCTCCGCCGGGCGCCGGATGGGACCAGATGGTCCAGCCGGGCACGGTCTCGCGGATCTCCTCGGTGGTGATGCCCTCGTAGTCGCCGTAGTCCCACTCGGCCAGTTCTTCGGTCACCTCGTCCACCGCGAGTCCGGCCAGCTCGGCGGTGGCCAGCGCCCGCCGCCGGGGGCTGGCCAGCACCCGTGCCGGCGCGGTTACCGGCCCGTCGCGCAGCTTCTCGAGGGTCTTGCCGGTCGCCCGCGCCTGCTCCTCGCCGGTCGGGGTGAGCGGGATGTCCGTGCGCCCGGTGTGCCTGCCGTTGACCGACCACTCGGTCTGCCCGTGCCGGATGAGATAGAGCCGATGATCCACGTTGCGAATATAACCTCCCGTCTGCTTAGCTACTCGCGAGTAGGAAGTTGGGAGGGTGTGGGATGGCCGATAGTCCGACGTTCGCGATGTGGCGCAGGCTGGCCGGGCGACCCGGTGGGCGGCGGCTGTTCTCGGCGGCGATGTGCCTGCGGGTGCCGTACTTCCGCACCGTGCTGCCGTCCGTGCGCGAGCTCCGGCCGGGGTACTGCGAGGTGACCGCGCCGAAGTGGTGGGGTGTGCACAACCACATCGGCACCTTCCACGCGATCGCCGCCTGCAACCTGGCCGAGATCGCGATGGGCATGCTGGCCGAGGCGACCGTGCCCGCCACGCACCGCTGGCTGCCGAAGGGCATGACCGTCGAGTACACGGCCAAGGCGGAAACCGGGCTGCGGGCCGTCGCGGAACTGCCGGAGATTCCCGAGTTCGGTGCCGACGGCGTCGAACTCCCGGTGCCGTTCATCATTTCCGACACACACGGCAAACCCGTGGTAACCGGCACCATCGCGATCTGGGTGACGCGCAAGAAGTAGCGAATGCGTGGTTGCGGGATGCCCCCAGGCGGGTGAAATAAACACCGTTTACCCTGGTGGCGTGAAAGGGGCTCGTGCTCGCCCTTGTCAGCCTGGAGAATGGCGGTGAAGTATGCCGGACATGGTGTCCCCTTTATCCCGCCGGCGTTTTCTCGGCCTGGCCGCGCTCAACTCCGCCGCCGCGCTCGGCCTCACCGCCATCTCGGTTGACAGCGCGTCGGCGGCGGACCGGCGGGACGAGCCGCCGTTGCCCGAGTTCTCGCCAGCCGTGGTGATCGGCACCGGCTACGGCGCCGCCGCCACCGCGCTGCGCCTCGGCGAGGCCGGCATCCCGACGGTGATGCTGGAGATGGGCAGACTCTGGAACACCCCCGGTGACGACGGGAACGTGTTCTGCAACATGCTCAAGCCGGACCAGCGGTCCATGTGGTTCAAGAAGCGGACCGAAGCGCCGCTGGCCAGCTTTCTCTGGCTGGACCTCGCCAACCACACCATCCGGCCGCACGCCGGGGTGCTCGACCGGGTGCACTTCGGCGACATGTCGGTCTACGTCGGCCGCGGGGTCGGCGGCGGCTCGCTGGTCAACGGCGCGATGGCGGTCACCCCGCGCCGGGACTACTTCGAGGAAATCCTGCCCGCGGTGGACGCGGCCGAGATGTACGGCCGGTACTTCCCGCTGGCCAACGCCACGCTCGGGGTCAACCAGGTGGACCCGGCCTGGTTCGAGCGGTGCCGGTCCTACGGCTACGCCAGGGTGTCGCGCAAGGCGGCGGAAAAGGCCGGGTTCCGAACCACGTTCGTGCCGAGCGTGTACGACTTCGACTACCTGGCGCGCGAGGAAGAGGGCAAGGTGCCGCGCTCGGCACTCGGCTCCGAGGTGATCTACGGCAACAACCACGGCAAGCGCTCGCTGGACCGGACCTACCTCGCCGCCGCGCTGGGCACCGGCAGGGTGAGCATCCGGACCCTGCACGAGGCGAGGCGGATCATCCGCCAGCCCGACGGCACGTACACCCTGGTCGTGCGGCAGATCGACGCGGCCGGCACGGTGCTGGCCACCAGGCACATCAGCACCAGGTACCTGTTCCTCGGCGCGGGCAGCCTCGGCTCCACCGAACTGCTGCTGCGGGCCAGGGAGACCGGCGTGCTGCCGGACCTCAACGACGAGGTCGGCCGCGGCTGGGGCACCAACGGGAACGTGATGCTCGGCAGGGCGAACCACATCTGGGACACCACCGGCACCCTGCAGTCCGGCATGCCGGCGCTGGGCATCGACAACTGGTCCGACCCGGTGCACCCGGTGTTCGCCGAGATCGCGCCGGTGCCGGCCGGCCTGGAGACCTGGGCCAGCCTCTACCTGGCGATCACCAAGAACGCCGAACGCGGGCACTTCAGCTACGACGCGATCACCGACTCCGCGCGGCTGCACTGGGACGTGGCGCAGGGCCAGCCCTCCATCGACGCGACCAAGGCGCTGTTCGACAAGGTCAACCGGGCCAGCGGCACGATCTACCGGTACGACCTGTTCGGCGACACCAGGGCGTTCGAGAACCGGTTCACCTACCACCCGCTCGGTGGCCTGGTGCTCGGCAAGGCCACCGACGGCTACGGCCGGGTGCACGGCGCGCCGAACCTCTACGTCACCGACGGCTCGCTGATCCCGGGCAGCACCGGGGTCAACCCGTTCGTCACCATCACCGCACTGGCCGAACGCAATATCGAACGGGTCATCGCCGAGGACATCCGCCCAGCTCAGGCGCCGCGCAGTCGGGCGTAGTGGGCAAGGCACTCCTGGTAGTCGGGCAGTGCGCCGTTCGTCTCCGCTTCGGCCAAGGTCGGCGCGGCGAGGTCCTTTTCGGACAAGACGGGCGTGATGCCGGCCGGCCACGGCAGACCGAGCGCCGGGTCGGACGGGTTGATGCCGTGCTCGCCACCCGGGTTGTAGCCCTGGGAGCACAGGTAGATCGCGACCGTGTTGTCCTCCAGCGCGATGAACCCGTGGCCCAGCCCCTCGGCGACGTAGACCGCCCGGTACTCGGCGGAGTCCAGCTGGACCGTGTCCCAGCGGCCGTAGGTCGGTGAGCCGACCCGCAGGTCCACCACCACGTCGAGCAGGCTGCCCTGCGGGCAGTAGATGTACTTCGCCTGACCCGGCGGAGTGTCCGCGTAGTGCACTCCGCGAATCGCTCCGCGCCTGGAGACGCTGTGGTTCGTCTGTGCGACGCGCAGGCTGAAACCGAGCGTCTCGGCGAAGACCTGCTCCTGGTAGGGCGCGGTGAAACTGCCCCGATTGTCGGGGAACGTGCGCGGGACGAATTCATAGGCGTCGCGCACCGCGAGTTCGCGAACATGCATGAAGGCACCTTATCCAGGCTCATGAACGACTTCCCAAGCCGGACGGCCGTTTTGAGAAGTCCCCGTTGAGCTGGGAAAAGGTCCCAAATTTGTGAGTTCAACCGCACCGATGACTCGCAACAGGCACCGGGCCTGTCACACTGGACGGACCGCCGCGTCCGCGGCCATCGCCTTACCAGGGGCGCCGATGGCCGATGGGACGCCTCGCCGACAGGCCGGCGCTACCGCGCTGGGCTGCCGTGCTGGAGGAGACCTGCCAGGCCGCGCCCCGCGACCTTGGCGCCCCCGCTCGCCGCAGCCCCGGGAGAAATCTTGACGTACGCAAGTATTGAAACCGAACCCTCGACACCCTCGACACCGATGACAGGAAGCGGAATGAACGACCAGGTCAGCACCGACGCCCCCGCCCATACCAGGCCGGTGACCGACGAAGAGATCTTCGCCGGTCACCAGGGCGGGAAGTTGTCCGTCGCCGCGGCCAGGCCGATCAACGACCTGCGCGACCTGTCCATCGCCTACACCCCGGGGGTGGCCAAGGTCAGCCGCGCGATCGCCGAGGACGCCGCGCTGGCCAAGCCCTACACCTGGGCCGACCGGCTGGTCGTGGTGGTCAGCGACGGCACCGCGGTGCTCGGCCTCGGCGACATCGGCGCCAGCGCCTCGCTGCCGGTGATGGAGGGCAAGTCGGTGCTGTTCAAGACCTTCGGCGGGCTGGACTCCATCCCGCTGGTGCTGGACACCACCGATGTGGACGAGATCGTGGAGACGCTGGTGCGGCTCCGGCCGTCGTTCGGCGCGGTCAACCTCGAGGACATCTCGGCTCCGCGCTGCTTCGAGCTCGAGGACAAGCTGAAGGAAGCGCTGGACTGCCCGGTCATGCACGACGACCAGCACGGCACCGCGATCGTCACGCTGGCCGCGCTGCGCGGCGCGAACCTGGTGCTGGACCGGGATATCGCCGGTGAGCGGGTGGTCATCTCCGGGGCGGGCGCGGCCGGTGTCGCCTGCGCGAAGATCCTGCAGGCGGCCGGGGCCGCGGACGTCACGATGCTGGATTCCAAGGGCATCATCCACCAGGGCCGGGACGGGCTGAACCCGATCAAGCAGCAGCTCGCGGCGACCACCAACGCGGCGGGCCTGCGCGGCGGGCTGGCCGAGGCGCTGCGCGGCGCGGACGTGTTCGTCGGGCTGTCCGGGGCGACCATCGACCCCACCCTGCTCGCGGACATGGCGGACGAGTCGATCGTGTTCGCACTGTCCAATCCGGACCCCGAGGTGCATCCGGAGGTGGCGGCCAAGTACGCGTCGATCGTGGCCACCGGGCGCAGCGACTTCCCGAACCAGATCAACAACGTGCTCGCGTTCCCCGGCGTCTTCCGCGGCGCGCTGGACGCCGGTGCGCGGTCGATCACGGAGAACATGAAGCTGGCCGCCGCCGAGGCGATCGTCTCGGTGGCCGCGGATGATCTCGGCCCGGACCGGATCGTGCCGAGCGCACTCGACCCGCGGGTCGGCCCCGAGGTCGCGGCCGCGGTCGCCAAGGCCGCCACCGCCGACGGCGTCGCCTGACCTTCACCGCGTACGAGCCCAACGTGACGTTTGGCCAATAGATCGAGCCGAACGTCACGTTGGGCTCGTTTCGGTTGGGGCAAAAAGCCGGCTATTTGCCGAGGATGGCTGCGATGCGGTGGCGGGGCAGGTCGATCAGCCGGTGCGCGGACAGGCCGGGGGCGTGCCGCTCGATGTGGGCGCGGGCGTCGTTCTTGGTCATCGCGCCGTCCGACGAGCTGATCAGCGCCTCGCGCCAGACGTTGCCCAGCTTGCCGTGCGCCTTGGTGAGCAGCGGGTTCGCTTCGCCGACGGGTACCGCGTCGGCGACGACCACGGCGTGTGTGTTGTCCGGTGTGCTGCGGAGTAGCCGAAGTGCGTATTTCTCGCGAAGCAGGCCGGTGAGTTCGGCCTGCGCCCGAGCGTCCGCCAGGTCGGGATGCGAGTTCGGCAGCAGCACGGCGACCCTGGGGGCGTTCGCCGCGAGCAGGACCCGCAGCAGCCAAGGCCCCGGATCGGCGGTCAGGTCGATCGCCACCGGACCCTTCGTCGAAATCGGTGCCGACCAGTCCGCGGCCCTGGTTTCCGCGCCCGTACCGGCGATTTCGCGCAGGCTGTCCAGCAGGGTCGCCGGAGTACCGCCGGCTTCCACCGACTGCGGCCCGTGCGTGTAGATCCCGGTCTTGCCCTTTTTGGTCTTGCGAGCTTGTGCGGTCGGCTGGCAGACGTACAGATCGGCCGCGCTGCCGATCGCCTGCGCGCCGAAGTACCGGTGGAAGTCCGGCAGAATGGCTTCGAAGGTGAGGCCGAGCAGGGCGAGCTCGCGCTGCGCCTGCGCGCCCAGCGCGGGATGTCGGGGGCTGTACCCGTAGGCGAGCAGCAGCCTGCCCTCGCTCACCGGATCGGCCAGCGCCTGCACCCCGCGCGACGCGAACAGCCCGATGCCCTCCGGGGTGTACGGCGGATCGCTGAACACCAACTCGGCGCCGGCGAGCACGGCGGGCGGCAGACCGACCCGCAGGTCCGCGTGCAGGGTGGTGACCGCGCCGCCGGAAAGCCGGTCGACGTACTCCAGCACGCGCTCGTCCAGGTCGACCACGGTCAGCCGCGCGTCCGGCCGCAGTGCGTGCACCGCCAGTGAAGTGAGGTCGTGGTCGCCGAGGAACAGCGTCCTGGCCCTGGCGAGGTCGTAGTTCCCGGCCAGCCACAAGGCCCGGCGCAGCACCGTTTCCGGGGTCGCCTGCACGTGGTCGAGCGCGGCCAGCGGGGGCGGCACCCGCTCGATCAGCCCGCTGATGGTGGCCAGCAGTTCCGAGTCGGTTTCCGAAGCGTCGGATTCCTGGTACCCGGCATAGTTCGCGACGGCAGTCGGCCTGAGGCGCACCGACCGCTGGTCGCGTTCCAGATCGTCGCCGAGCGCCTCGAGCAGCTCCTCCACGGTCCGCCGCGGGGCCGCGGTGGCGCGCACCAGCTCGTCGAACGGCTGCCAGCCGCGGCAGAGCAGGGTGATGGCCGATCGCAGCCGCTGGTGGTGGATGCCGAAGACCTCGTCGACTGGTTTCATCGCGGCCAGCCTAAACACTGGAAATCCGTGCCAATGTCGGGGATGTGGGCTACGGTTTTTTGATCCGAGATGGGGAGTGACGCGTGGCAATCGAGTTCCAGAGCGTGACCAAGCGCTACCCGGACGGCACGGTCGCGGTCGACGACCTGAGCCTGACCGTGCAGGACGGCACGATCACCGTGTTCGTCGGCCCGTCCGGCTGCGGCAAGACGACCTCGCTCCGGATGATCAACCGGATGGTAGAGCCGACCGCGGGCACCGTGCTGCTGGACGGCAAGGACATCCGGGAATCCGATCCGGCCCTGCTGCGCCGCGGGATCGGCTACGTGATCCAGCACGCCGGCCTGTTTCCACATAGGACCGTGCTGAACAACGTGGCCACCGTGCCGCTGCTTTCCGGCTGGGACAAGACCAAGGCGCGCAAGCGTGCCGCGGAGCTGCTGGAGACGGTCGGCCTGCCGGCCGGGCTCGGCAAGCGTTACCCGGCACAGCTTTCCGGCGGCCAGCAGCAGCGGGTCGGGGTGGCCAGGGCGCTCGCCGCGGACTCGCCGGTGCTGCTGATGGACGAGCCGTTCTCCGCGGTGGACCCGATCGTCCGCGAGGAGCTGCAGGACGAGCTGCTTCGGCTGCAGTCCCAGCTGGGCAAGACGATCGTGTTCGTCACGCACGACATCGACGAGGCGGTGCGGCTCGGGGACAAGATCGCGGTGATGCGGGTGGGTGGGAAGCTCGCCCAGTACGGCACCCCGTCAGAGGTGCTGCGCAACCCGGTGGACGATTTCGTCGCCTCCTTCGTCGGCAAGGACCGCGGCTACCGCGGCCTGTCCTTCCTTTCCGCGGAAGGAGTGGAGGTCGGCGAGGTCACCAGGATCGAGGTCGGCGCCACGGTCTCGGGACCGACCCAGGGCTGGCTGCTCGCGGTCGCGCCGACCGGCGAGCCGCGCGGCTGGCTGCCACCGGGGTCCACTGTGGACGATAAGATCACGGAAACCGACCTGCTCGCCGGCGGCTCGCTCTACCAGGAGGGCGCGCCGATCCGCGGCGCGCTGGACGCGGCACTGTCCTCACCGGCCAGCCTCGGCGTGGTGGTCGACGGCGAGGGCAAGGTGACCGGCGTGGTCACCGCACGGCAGGTGCTCGACGTGATCGAGCGGCAGCCGCGGGCATCGGCCGGCCATGAGTGACTTCTTCGGCGAGCTCGGCCGCTACCTCGGCAGCGCCAACAATCGCCAGGAGATCCTGACCGACCTGCTCGACCACATCTATCTCGCGCTGCTGCCGCTGGTGCTCGGCATCGTGCTGGCGATCGGGGCCGGCTGGCTCGGCCAGCGCTGGCAACCCGTGCGCAGCGTGCTGCTGGTGGTGTCGAACCTGCTGTACACGATTCCGTCACTGGCCTTGTTCGTGGTCATCCCCGGCATCATCGGGTCGAAGATCCTGGACAGCGTGAACGTGATCGTGGCGCTCACCATCTACACCACCGCGCTGCTGGTCCGGCCGGTGCTGGACGCGCTGGACGCGGTGCCGCCGCACGTCATCGCCGCCGCCACGGCGGTCGGTTACCGCCCGGCCCGCCGGTTCCTCGGGGTGGAGCTGCCGCTTTCGGTACCGGTGCTCGCGGCCGGCGTCCGGGTGGCGTCGGTGAGCAACATCAGCCTGGTCAGCGTGGGTGCGCTGATCGGCACCGGCGGTCTCGGCGTGCTGTTCACCGACGGCTTCCAGCGGGAGTACTTCTCGCCGATCGTGGTCGGCATCGTGCTCACCCTGGTGCTGGCGCTGATCGCCGACCTGCTCCTGGTGCTGCTGCGCAACCTGCTGACACCGTGGGAGCGCGCGGGCCGCAAACCGGCGGAGGTGTCTTCCGATGCTCACTGATCTCTGGAACTGGTTCGCCGACCCGGCGCACTGGCAGGGCGAGGACGGGGTGCCGAACCGGCTGGCCGAGCACCTCGGCTACACCATGCTCGCGCTGGCCATTGCGTTGGTGATCGCGGTGCCGCTCGGCCTGTTCGTCGGGCACACCGGCCGTGGCGGGGTGGCGCTGGTGAGCGTGGGCAACGCGATCCGCGCGCTGCCCACCCTCGGCCTGGTCACCTTCCTGTTCCTGCTGTTCACCGAGAGCGGGACGGCCACCGTGATCGGGCTGGTGGTGCTGGCCGTGCCGCCGATCCTGGCCGGCACCTACGCCGGGCTGCAGGCCACCGACCACGGGGTGGTCGACGCGGCCGAAGGGGTCGGCATGACCGGCTGGCAGCGGCTCTGGCAGGTCGAGGTGCCGATTTCGCTACCGCTCGTGCTCGGCGGCATCCGCAACGCGGTGCTTCAGCTGGTGGCCACCGCGGCCGTCGCCGCCTACGTCGGCCTCGGCGGGCTCGGCCGGTTCCTGCTGGACGGACTGGCCATTTTGGACTATTCCGAGGTGGTCGCGGGCGCGATCCTCACCGCGCTGCTGGCCATCGTGCTGGACCTGATCTTCGCCGCCCTGCAACGGGCCGTGGTGCCGAGGGGTGTGCGGCTGGCCGCGGCCGCGGCGTCCGGCAAGAAGGTCACCGTCGGGGGAGAGACCGCATGAAGCGCAAGCTGACCGCCCTGCTGGCCGCGCTGGCGTTGCTGGGCACCGCCTGCGGCAACCCGCTGGAGGGTGGAGCCGAGGGCGGGCCGACCGGCGAGATCATCATCGGCTCCTCGGATGTCGGGGAAAGCCTGCTGCTGGCGCAGATCTACGCCGGCGCGCTGCGCAAGGCCGGCGCGGAGAACGTCACCGTGCGTCCCCCGGTGGGCGGCCGCGAGGTGGTGGTCAAGGCGCTGCAGGACAAGTCGCTGTCCGTGGTGCCGGACTACAGCGGAAACCTGTTGCGCTACTTCGATAAGAACACCGAGGCGACCACGCCCGCGGACGTCTACGCGCAGCTGACGCGGAACCTTCCGGAGCGCTTCGAGGTGCTGGACCAGTCACCGGCCGAGGACAAGGACCTACTGGTGGTGCGCAAGGAACTGGCCGACTCCGGGGTGCGCACCTTCTCCGACCTCGGCGCGCGTTGCAAGGACCTGGTGTTCGGCGGGCCGGGGCAGTGGAGCGACCGGTGGAAGGACAAGATCAAGAACCTGTACGGCTGCGAGTTCAGGCAGATCAAGACCACCGATACCGGCGGTCCGGTGACCGTGGCCGCGTTGCGGGCCAACGAGATCCAGGTCGCCGATCTGTTCAGCACCTCGTCCTCGATCGCGGCGAACGGGTTCGTGCCGCTGGTGGACGACAAGCAGATGTTCCCGGCGCAGAACATCGTGCCGCTGGTGGCCAAGGGCACCCTGTCCGAAGCCGAGGAGCAGGCGCTGAACCGGGTTTCCTCGTCGCTGACCACCGAGAAGCTGACCGAGCTGAACGTCGAGTTCACCGAGGAGAAGCGCAACCCGATGGACATCGCCGAGGATTTTCTCCGCTCCACTAACGACCGCTGACCTGGGGTTTCCGCTACTTTCGGCGGCGGCCATTCGAGTGGTCTGCGGGCTGTGGCGAATGGAGGCTTCCGCCCGGACGGTCACCATGAGTTCGGGTAACCGAATTTTCGTCTGACCAACAGGCGCAACGCGCACCGGTATTTCCGCCCGTTCGGCCGCATTCCGGTATGACGAACGGGGCCCGCCCGATTTCCCTGTGGTTGAGCGGATCTACCGTTACGGCTGCCCGCGACTTACCCTCAGCGCAGCTTTCCGGTGACTCTTTCGCTGCTGGCATGGAGGAATGAAATCGTGCGGAAACCTCGGAGAAACAAGAACAGATCGATGGCCGGTCTCGGCGTGGCCGCGGCGGTGGCAGCACTGACCACCCTTGGCGGCGTCGGCACGGCGTCGGCGGAGGGCACCGTGCTCGGTGCCGGGCAGCCCGGCGCCATCAAGGACAGTTACATAGTCGCGCTGAAGGACGGTGCCACCGCCGACCAGGTCACCGGCCGTTCCGGTGGAGTGGTGCAGCGGGTGTTCTCGGCCGCCCTGCACGGCTACTCGGCGAAGATGACCGAGTCGCAGGCGCGCCGGGTGGCCGCAGATCCCGCGGTGGCCTACGTGGAGCAGAACGGTGTGCTGCGGGCCAGCACCGACCAGCTGAACCCGCCGTCCTGGGGGCAGGACCGGGTGGACCAGCGTGACCTTCCGCTGGACAGCAAGTACAGCTACAACAGCACGGCGTCGAATGTGACCGCGTACATCATCGACACCGGCATCCTCACCACGCACACCGATTTCGGCGGCAGGGCGTCCTCCGGCTACGACTTCGTGGACAACGACTCGAACGCGACCGACTGCAACGGCCACGGCACGCATGTGGCCGGCACTGTCGGCGGCACCGCGCACGGCCTCGCCAAGGAGGCCAAGCTGGTCGCCGTGCGCGTGCTCGACTGCGGTGGCTCCGGCAGCTACGAGGGCGTGATCGCCGGTATTGACTGGGTCACCCAGAACGCGGCCAAGCCTGCGGTGGCGAACATGAGCCTCGGCGGCGGCGCCTCCACCGCGGTGGACAACGCGGTGCGGCGCTCGATCACGGCCGGGATCACCTACGGCCTCGCGGCGGGCAACGACAACGGCGCCAGCGCCTGCAACTCGTCGCCGGCGAGGACCCAGGAGGCGATCACGGTCGCGTCGACGACGAACACCGACGCACGTTCCAGCTTCTCGAACATCGGGACCTGTGTGGACATTTTCGCGCCGGGCAGCAGCATCAAGTCGGCGTGGATCGGCGGCAACAGCGCCACCAACACGATCAGCGGCACGTCGATGGCGACTCCGCACGTGGTCGGTGCGGCGGCGCTGTACCTGGCCGCGAACCCGTCCGCGACGCCGCAGCAGGTCCGCGACGCGCTGGTGAACAACGGCACCAAGAACAAGGTGACCAACCCCGGCAGCGGCTCGCCGAACGTGCTGCTCTACACCGGAACCGCGGGCAACGAGCCGGAGCCGACGCCGTGCGGCACGGTCAGCAACGCCGGTGTGCTGCCCATCCCGGACGCGGGCGAAGCGGTGACCAGCGGCGTGACCGTGGCCGGCTGTGCCCGCAGTGCCTCGGCCACCACCAAGGCCGAGGTGCACATCAAGCACACCTACCGCGGCGACCTGGTGATCGACCTGGTCGCGCCGGACGGCACCGCATACCGGCTGCAGAACGCCAGCAGCGATTCGGCGGACAATGTGGACACCACCTATGAGGTGAACGCGTCCGGCGAGGCAGCCAACGGCACCTGGCTGCTGAAGGTGCAGGACGTCTACCGCGTGGACACCGGCAGCCTCACCAGCTGGTCCCTTACCGTCTGACTTCGTCCGTGAAGGGCACCTTGCCTACCTTCAAGGTAGGGAAGGTGCCCTTCACGACGTGTGCGGTTCAGGCGAGCGAGTGCAGTTTCTCCAGCAGGTTCTGCCGCGAGCCGGGCAGGCAGTGGATGGTCGCCGGCGCGCCGGGGCGCTCGGTCTGGAAGGTCAGCACCCGGCCGCGGCCGGTGAGGTCCAGCACCGTCAGCGGCGCGCTGCGCCGGTCGCCGGTGGCGGCGTAGAACTGGTGCGAGCCGGAGCGCTTTGCCGACATCAGGTTGCGGATCTGCTCGGCCGGGTCCGGGCGGCCGTACCCCGTCGGCTGGTTGAAGTCGAAGGTCTCGGACCGCTTCCGCTGCGGTGAGTAGCTCGACTTCTCGATGGTGACCGGGTTGAACGCGGCGGGCGGGAAGCCGGGCAGTGCGTCCACAAGGGACTCGGCGGCGCGGTCCGGCGGGATCGGGTCGATCCGGAGCACCTTGTCGTCGCGCAGCAGCCGGGCCGCCTGCTGTTCGTGCACGGAGACCAGGATGCCACCGGTCTCGCCGGTCTCGATGTTGCCGGCCCAGCCGGTGAACCGGCGGCCGCCCTTGGCCAGCACGGCGATGGTGTCGCGGAACTCCCTGGTCAGCATCCCGCCCGCGGCGAGGCCGAGGTTGGTGAGCACGTCCAGCACCTTGTCCTCGAGCTGCCGCTTGGTCTCCGGCTGCAGGTACAGGTCGTTCATGCCGATGACCGCGGGCGGTCGGCCGTGGCCTTCCCATTCCCAGGCGGTCAGGAAGGCGAGCTTCGGTACCAGGATCGTTCGCTGATGCACTGCGGTGTCCCTTGCGTCTGGCGGCTATTCGCCGATGACCGGCGGCACGGTCTTCTCGTCGGAACCGAAGACGCTGTCCGGGTCGGCTTCGGTGAGGTACGACGCGCGCTGGTGCTCCTCGTCGTCGCCGCCCTGGCCCTTGCCGGCTCCACCGCCCATACCGCCCATGCCGCTCATGCCACCGGCGCCACGGCCACCGGCCGCACCGGCCGCAGCCGCTCCACCCGGGCCGGCGCCACCGGGACCGCCGAGCATGCCAGCGCCGGTCGCCCGGCCCGCGCCACTGAGGCCGCTGCCGGAGCCACTGCCCCCGCCGGCCCCACCGGCCGGGATGCCGCCGCCGCTGCCGCCTGGCCCGAAGCCCCCGGCGCCGAACGCCCCGATCCCACCGGAGCCGCCGGGCCCGAACCCGCCGGTGCCGACGTTGGTGCCACCCGGCCCGAACGTGCTGGGCTGATACCCCGGGTAGTTCGGGTTGCTCCCCGGCGGCGTCCAGCCCGCCGAGCGGGTCTGGTCGTTGTGCAGCCCGGTTCCGATCCCGGTGCCGACCGTCTGCGGGTCCTGCGGCCGGTCGAGCCCGACCGGGATCTGCGGCTTCGATGTCTGCTGTCCCGGCTGGTCGCCCCGCTGGTTCACCGAGATCGGCGTCTGCGGCTTCTTCCCGCCGATCTCCGGCGGCGGCTGGTGCGGCGGCGGCTTCGGTGGCGGCGGCTCGACCTTGTCGTCGATCTTGAAGTCGCTCACACCGCCCTCGCCGAGCTGCCCGTAGTCGATCGTCATCCGGGGCTGGTTCGTGCTGGTCTGCTGGGCGTAGGTGTTGTAGCGCTCGAGGTTCTCGTTGACCTTCTGGTTGCGCTCGTTGATCTTGTCCTCGGTGTCGGTGTCCCAGGGCGTCGCCGAGTCCCAGAAGTCCTTCTCCGGCGCCTCGTTGCTGACGTCGGTGTGCATCGCCCCTTTGAGCGTGTTGAACTGGTCGATCTGCTCCTGCACGATGCCCGAGTTGCTTTTCAGCGTCGCCGACGCCGAAGCCGCCGTGGTCGCCAGCGGCTCGATCTGCTGCCTCGCCACGTCCGCCGACTTACCCGTCCACGCCGACTCGAGGTCGGTCATCATCTGCCGACTGTCCGCCTCGATCGTGGCCTGCTCGTCGGTCTGCGCGACGCCCACGTCCTTGGCCCGCTGCAGCGTGCCGGTGCCCGGGCCCTCTTGGATCTGTTTCACCAGGTCACCAGGACCGACGCCGCCCTTGTGAAGTTCGCCTTCGCCGCCCCCGAAGAGGTTTCCGACCAGACCGCCGACCAGTCCACCGACCGGCCCGGCGATCATCGTGCCGATCCCTGCCGGGCTGGTGACCACGTCCTCCAAGACGCCAACCGCACCGCTGACAGTCTTTTTGACCCCTTCGCCGAGGTCCTCCAGCCATCCCCACATGTCAGGCCCTGCCCTTGATGTTCGTCAGCACTCGATCAGCTACATCTCGACCAGCGGTACAGGGGTCGACTCCCTTGTTGCGTGCGCCGTCGCCGAGGGTCATGGCCACTGAGAAGGCAAGGTCGTCACTGATGCCGACTACGACCTGACAGCCGCTTGCGCGACTGCCTTCCGCGCCCGCGGGCAGGTAGCCAACGGCCGGATAACCTTGGATGGCGGCCAGTTCTTCCCAGCGCGCAGCCCTGGGTTTGACGTTCTGGTAGGCCGGGCCCAAGCCACCCTTGGCCTTGATTTGGTAAAAGACCGTGAAGCCGGCTCCGCTTCCCTGGGCATCTGACCAATAACACTTGGGGCCTAGCTCGTTTTCTCCCGGTTGGCCCGCCGCTGATGTCCCGATGAACTCGTTGACGTCCGCGGCGGTGAGCGCTGTGTCGCAAGGTGCGCCGTTGAGTACCGTTGCCGGCAGTGGTTCTTTGACCTTCGGCGCGCCGTTTGCCGGTGCGCTGTTGCTGGGAGTGCTCGCGGTGCCCGTAGTTTCAGGAATAGGCGTTCCGCCCACGTTCCCTTCCGAACATCCGGTGAGCACGGTGCCGACTAATGCGAGGCCCACCACGATCGGCGTGCGGTAGCGGGTCACGAGTACTTCCCTCCGGCCTTTTGGGCGTCGTTGGCTGCCTGATGATCGGACTCGGTGACGATGCCGAGTGCCGAGCTGAGTTTTTCGATCAACTGGGTGTAGCGGTTGTATTGCACTTGAAGGTGACCGAGGTAGAACTCGCCAACCTGGTTTGCTCCGCCTGGGCCCGTGGTGAATTGTGTGCTGGCTTGGTCATTCCCTGGCGGCTGGCTTTGCGCGATTGCCCAAGCGTCCTGCTGTTGGCGCTGTATCAGGTCGCGGGTGGTCTTGGCCTTGGTGAGCATGGCGGTCATCTCGTCGCGGCTCATGGCGAAGCCGCCATCGCCGCCGCCGGGTGCGCCACCGCCGCCGGCGGCGCCGGCTACCGAGCCTGCGGCCTTGCCGATGGACTGCGCGCTGTCGGAGACGAAGAAACCAATGCCATCGAGGAAGCTGGTCCCGTCATCGATCGGCTTCATGGTCGACATCTCGCCCTTACCCCCGTATGTCACGGCCAATGCAACGTACTGAGGATAGTAGGTCGATCATCCGCAGGGGGTGCGATTGGGAGAACTGCACCCCAGTTGAGGTGCGAGGCCGGCATGACGGTCGGTGATTCGGACATATCCGGCGCTGCTGCTGAGAGTTGAGGGGGCGCGTGGGCATGGCGGTTGTCATGTGACTTAGGGGCGAGGACTCACGGAAGATAGTGGAATGGTCACATACTGAAGGTGTAAGACGAAAGTCTGTGCCGGGGTGCGGGAAGGGCTGGCAATCTGGGGGTATGGGTGACGGGTACGGGGACCAGTTGCGGAGGGCAGCGGCGGCTGCGCTGGACCTGGAGGAGCGGCAGGTCAGGCTGGCGGAGACGCTGGAGCAGCTGGCCGGTCTCGGGGTGGAGGTCGGGTCGATCCGGGACCAGGCCGAGCGGGGAAAGCGTTTCATGCAGCAGCTTGGCGCGATTCATGCGGCGCAAGCGCTTGCGTATGACGCATTGATGGCGGCCGGCGGGCCGGAGAACTCGCGGGCGTATGTGGAGTACGAGGCGGCGACGAAGCGTAATACCGAACTGCTGCCGAGAGGGCTGGAGATCGAAGGCGCTTGGTGACGGGGGCTAGGCCGGTCCGGTCAGTTGCGGGCCTTGGTGAGGAAGGTGCGTCACTGGGCGGGGGTGAAGGCGAGGCTGCCGGCGGGGCGGTTCTTGGTGTCGCAGACGTGAACCGTGGTGGGGGTTCGGGCGACTTCGACGCAGTTGCCTGCGGCTGTGGGTTCGTTTCGGTCATGGGATCCAAATTAGACCGGGCCGCCCCGGCGGTTCGGCGTTAAACAGCCAGTCTTATAACCAAAAGGGCGTTGCGTTCACCGAGTTCGCCAGGCTGATCGACGGGTCGTGAGTGGAAAGTGTTGCCGGAGCAACACTTTCCACTCACGAGCGTCAGCTGAAGGCCTTGGTGATGATCGCCTTCTGCTCCACCTCGTGCACCTTGGACGAACCGGCCGAGGGAGCGGCCATCGGGCGGCGGGCGACCACCTGGAGGCGGCCGAGTGCGTCCGGGAACTTGCGGGGCAGGTTCAGCCCGAAGAACGGCCAGGCACCCTGGTTCTCCGGCTCCTCCTGCACCCACATCACCTCCTTGGAGTTCGGGTAGCGCTCCAGTGCGGCCAGCAGCTTCTTCTTCGGCAGCGGGTAGTACTGCTCGATCCGGACGATCGCGATGTCGTCGATCTCCTGCTTCGCCCGCTCGGCGACCAGCTCCCAGTACATCTTCCCGGAGGTCAGCAGCACCTTCCTGGCCTTGGCCGGGTCCACGTCCGCGTCGTCGATCACCGAGAGGAACTTCGACTGGTCGGTGAACTCCGCGACCTCCGACTTGACCGCCTTGTCGCGCAGCAGCCGCTTGGGGGTGAACACCACCAGCGGGCGGTTCACCCCGTCCAGCGCGTGCCGGCGCAGCAGGTGGAAGTAGTTCGCCGGGGTGGACGGCACCGACACGGTCATCGAACCCTCGGCGCACAGCTGCAGGAACCGCTCGATCCGGCCCGAAGTGTGGTCCGGGCCCTGGCCCTCGTGGCCGTGCGGCAGCAGCAGCACGACGTCGGAGAGCTGGCCCCACTTGGCCTCACCGGAGGAGATGTACTCGTCGATCACGGTCTGCGCGCCGTTGACGAAGTCACCGAACTGCGCTTCCCACATCACCAGCGCGTCCGAGTTCGCCACCGAGTAGCCGTACTCGAAACCGACCGCCGCGTACTCGGACAGCGCCGAGTCGTAGACCATCACGCGGCCCTGCTCGTCCGCCAGGTTCTGCAGCGGCGAGTACTCCTGGCCGGTCTTGCGGTCGATCAGCACCGAGTGCCGCTGGGTGAACGTGCCGCGCCGCGAGTCCTGGCCGGACAGCCGCACCAGCTTGCCTTCGATGGCCAGCGAACCGAACGCCAGCAGCTCGCCGAACGCCCAGTCGATGCCGCCTTCGCGGGACATCTTGTGCCGCCGCTCCATCACCGGCTTGACCCGCGGGTGCGGGCTGAAGCCCTCCGGCACGTTGATGAACGCGTCGCCGATCCGCTCCACGACCTCGCGGGAGACCGCCGTCGGCACCTTCGCCGGCACCTGCTGCTCCTCCTCGACCGAGGGGCTGGCCTTCGCCGGGTGCTTCTCCAGCTCGCGAACCTCGTTGAAGACGTGCTCGAGCTGGCTGGAGAAGTCGCGCAGCGCGGCTTCCGCCTCGTCCACCGAGATGTCACCGCGGCCGATCAGCGATTCGGTGTAGGTCTTCCGGACCGAGCGCTTGGTGTCGATGATGTCGTACATCGCGGGCTGGGTCATCGAGGGGTCGTCGCCCTCGTTGTGGCCGCGGCGCCGGTAGCAGATCATGTCGATCACGACGTCCTTGTTGAACGCCTGCCGGTAGTCCATGGCCAGCTTGGCAACCCAGTGCGCGGCCTCCGGGTCGTCACCGTTCACGTGGAAGACCGGCGCCGCGATCATCTTGGCCACGTCGGTGGCGTACTGCGACGAGCGCGAGTTCTCCGGCGCGGTGGTGAAGCCGACCTGGTTGTTGACGATCAGGTGCACGGTGCCGCCGGTGCGGTACCCGCGCAGCAGGGCGAGGTTCAGCGTCTCGGCCACCACGCCCTGGCCGGCGAACGCGGCGTCGCCGTGCAGCAGCACGGGCAGCACGGTGAACCCCTCGCCGCCCTTGTCCAGCAGGTCCTGCTTGGCCCGGACGATGCCTTCCAGGATCGGGTCGACGGTCTCCAGGTGCGACGGGTTCGCGGTCAGCGACACCTTCGTCTCGCCGTCGCCGAACATCCGGAAGTACTTGCCCTCGGCACCGAGGTGGTACTTCACGTCACCGGAACCGTGCGCCTGGCCGGGGTCGAGGTTGCCCTCGAACTCCTGGAAGATCTGCGAGATCGGCTTGCCGACGATGTTGGCCAGCACGTTCAGCCTGCCCCGGTGCGGCATGCCGATGACGACCTCGTCCAGCTCGTACTCGGCGGCCTTGTCCAGCACGGTGTCCAGCAGCGGGATGGTGGTCTCGCCGCCTTCCAGGGAGAACCGCTTCTGCCCGACGTACTTGGTCTGCAGGAAGGTCTCGAAGGCTTCGGCCGCGTTCAGCTTGGACAGGATGTACTTCTGGACCGACGCTTCCGGCTTCTCGTGCGGCACCTCCACCCTGTCCTGGATCCATCGGCGCTCGTCCGGGTCCAGGATGTGGGTGTACTCGATGCCGACCGTGCGGCAGTAGGAGTTGCGCAGCACGCCGAGGATGTCGCGCAGCTTCATCCGCTCCTGGCCGGCGAACCCGCCGACCGGGAACTCGCGGTCGAGGTCCCACAGGGTCAGCCCGTGCGAGCGGACGTCCAGGTCCTCGTGCCGGCGCTGCCGGTAGTTCAGCGGGTCGGTGTCGGCCATCAGGTGGCCGCGCATCCGGAACGCGTCGATCAGCTCGATCACCCGCGCGGTCTTGGCGACCGGGCCTTCGGGGATGTCCTCGACCCAGCGGATCGGCTCGTACGGCAGCCGCAGCGAGGTGAAGACGTCGTCGTAGAAGCGGTCTTCGCCGAGCAGCAGCTCGTGGATGCGCTTGAGGAACTCGCCCGACTCGGCGCCCTGGATGATCCGGTGGTCGTAGGTCGAGGTGAGCGTCATGATCTTGCTCACGCCCAGCTCGACCAGGGTGCTTTCGCTGGTGCCCTCGAAGTGCGCCGGGTACTGCATGGCGCCGACGCCGATGATCGCGCCCTGGCCGGCCTGCAGCCGCGGCACCGAGTGGTTGGTGCCGATGCCGCCGGGGTTGGTCAGCGAGATGGTGGTGCCGGCGAAGTCGTCCGCGGTCAGCTTGTTGTTGCGGGCCTTCTTGACGATGTCCTCGTACGCCTGCCAGAACTGCAGGAAGGTCATGTTCTCGGTGTTCTTCACCGAAGCCACGACCAGCGTGCGCGAGCCATCCTTGTTCTTCATGTCGATGGCGAGCCCGAAGTTCACGTGTTCCGGCGTGATCGCGAACGGCTTGCCGTCGATCAACTTGTAGTGCCGGTTCATGTTCGGGTAGTCCCGCAGCGCCCGGATCATCGCGTAGCCGATGAGGTGGGTGAAGGAGATCTTGCCACCGCGGGTGCGCTTGAGGTGGTTGTTGATCACGATGCGGTTGTCGGCCATCAGCTTGGCCGGAACCGCGCGCACGCTGGTCGCGGTGGGCACGGACAGCGACGCGTCCATGTTCTTCGCGATCGCGGCCGCCGCGCCGCGCAGCTGCTTGCTCTCCGGTTGCTCGGCCGGCTTGGCCGCGGGCTTGCTGGTCGTCTCGGTCTTCACTGCGGGCTTGGCCGGCGCCGGGGCGGGGGCCGGCTTGTCCGGGGCGGCTGCCGGCGTCGGGGCGGACGCCTGCTTCGCCGCGGACTCGGCGTTCTGCTGGGTCTTCGCGGACGGCGCCGTGGCCTGGCCGTTCCGGCTGCCGTTGGACTCGGCGTCGGTCGACGACACGGCTTGGCGTGCGTTGTCGGCCTTGGCCTGTGCGTCCTGGGTGGGCTTGAAGTCCGCGAAGAAGTCATGCCATGCGGCGTCTACTGAAGAGGGATCGGCCAGGAACTGGTCGTACATCTCCTCGACCAGCCACTCGTTGGGGCCGAACTGTGACGCAGGGCTGCTGCTGGACACGGCTGTGACTCGCCTCTATCCATCTCGATCTTGCTGTGGCGTTGATGCGCCTACCAGGCTAACCCCCGCGACCAGCCGCGTGTGATCGAACCGGGCACAGGACACCCGGCGACGATAGGGCGTCCGTCACTCTTTCGGCGCAACACACCTGCATGGAACGCTGAACCGGGCTCCGACCAGGGGATTCTCCGTGGCGGGCCGGAAGCGGTACGAAGGGAACCGGCGTGCTGTGATCGCCGTCTGTGCAGGAGAGCGAAAGGGGTGCCGTGGTGGCCGAGTTGTCGGACGTCGAGCGCATGGTGGACGACTGGGAGCGCAACGCGGTGGAGAAGTCCGAACGCTACGCGCGGATGCAGCACGAGGTGGAGCAGATCGCCATCACCGAGTCGGTGGCAGGCGGCGCGGTGAGCGTGACGGTGGGTAGCAACGGGATTCCGACCGGTGTCGCGATGACCGAGGCCGTGCGGTCGATGAGCCCGGACGAGATCTCCGCGAACGTGCTGCGCGCCATGCAGAAGGCGCAGGCCAAGTACCCCGAGCGGCTGCAGGAGATCGTGGCCGGCACGGTCGGCGACGACGAGACCACCCGGCACATCGTGTCCACCGCGGCGGCCAACTTCCCGCCGGCGCCGGAGGAGGAGGCCGAGCCACCGGCACGGGAGGCACCAGGGCGGCAGCTTCAGGTGGAGACCGAGGCCGACGAAGAGCCGGAGCCGCCGCGCCGCCCCGCTCCGCCGACACCCCCGCCTGCGCCGAGGCGCCGGCCCGGCGGCGATGACGGTGACGATGACGGAGATGACGACTTCGGGGACCAGACGTTCCTGCGGCGCGACTGACCGGGGGTGCAGCGATGCCAGATGGTGGTTACGAAGTCCTCCAGGACGAACTGGGGACGCATGCCGGCAAGGTGGACGCGCTGGCCGAGCGGCTCGGCACGGCGGTCGGCGCCGCGCAGCAGGTGAGCATGGACAACAGCGCGTTCGGGGTGATCTGCCAGCCGTTCGCGCTGCTGCTGGACCCCTTCGAGCAGATGGGCGTGCAGGCGTTGCAGAAGGCGCAGGAGTCGGTCAAGGACACCGCCGGCAAGGTGCGCGACGCGGTCACCACCTACGAGGGCAAAGAGGACGAGACCATCCAGACCCTGAAGACGACCGGCGGTGCGCTCGATGCCTGAGGGGAACCCGCTGGTCGCGCAGGCCCAGTCGCAGACCACCGGGGTCACCGGGATCGGCATCCTGGAGTCGGCGAACGACCTGGCGAGCGGGGTCAAGGACGGTTCGTGGGTGGAGGGCGGCCTCGGTGCGCTCGGGGTCGGCCTCGAGGTGCTGTCCATGGTGGTCGACCCGATCGGCACGCTGGCGCAGTACGGGGTGTCCTGGCTGATCGAGCACGTCCAGCCGCTGAAGGAGGCGCTGGACTGGCTGGCCGGCGACCCGCCGGTTATCCAGTCCTTTTCGGACACCTGGGCGAACGTGGCCAAGGAGGTCAACGCGGTCGCGGGCGACCTCGGCAACGAGGCGAAGACCGGTACCGCGGGCTGGACCGGGGAAGCGGGGGACGCCTACCGGGGCAGTGCGGCGGAGCAGACCGACGCGATCGCGGGCGCGGCGACGCTGGCGGACGGCATCTCCACCGGCGTGATGGTGATGGGGCAGGTGGTCGCGGCGGTTCGGGAGACCGTGCGCGATCTGGTCGCCGAGCTGGTCGGCAAGCTGATCACCTGGGCGCTCGAAGCGGCCGCCACGCTGGGCTTCGCGACCCCGGTGATCGCCGCGCAGGCGACGGCCGCGATCTCCAGCGCGATCTCCAAGATTTCCGACCTGATCCGCAAGCTGGTCAAGACGATCGGCAACGTGACGCCGAAGATCCGCAAGATCGTGGACAAGCTCGGCGAGATCATCGAGAAGCTGTCGAAGCTGGGCAAGAAGATCGGCGGTGGCGGCGGCACCACGCCGTCCGCGGCCAAGGGCGGGAAGAAGCTCGACGGGCCGGACATCAACGGCGGCAAGGCGGATTCGCCGGACCTGCCCGGTGACGGTCCCGGTGGTCCGGACGGGCCGAACGCGGGCGGGCCGAATGGTTCCAGGGCGGACGGCGGCAAGGACGGTTCGCTGCGCAAGGACGCGGAGAACCCGGTGGACCGCTCGCAGGAGCCGGTCGGCCGCTGCGGGCGCCGCGAGCCGATCGACATGGCGACCGGCGAGATGTATCTGGTGCAGACCGATGTCGAGCTGCCGGGCATGCTGCCGTTGCTGCTGCAACGGGTGCACGTGTCCTCGTACCGGGCGGGCCGGTCGTTCGGGCCGTCCTGGGCCTCGACATTGGACCAGCGGCTCGAGATCGACGAGCGGGGAGTCTGCTACGCCGGGCCGGACGGTGTGATCCTGGTCTACCCGGCGCCGCCGTCGGACGGTGGCGAGGTGCTCGCCGAAGAGGGCGCGCGGTGGCCGCTGACCCGCCGCGAGGAAGGCGGCTACACGCTCACCCAGCCGCGAGTCGGGCGGGTGCTGGAGTTCGCCCCGGAACGGGACGGCCGGGCCGCACTGGCCGCGGTCGCCGACCGCAACGGCAACCGGATCGAGTTCGAGCACGGCGCGGCCGGCGAGGTGACCGAGGTGCGCCATTCCGGCGGCTACCGGATCGCCGTGGACACCGAGGCCGGGCTGACCCGCGCGCTGCGGCTGCGCAGTGACGGCCGGGACGGCGGGGACGGCGAGGACAGCACAGACATCACGCTGGTCCGCTACGGCTACGACGAAGGCGGCCGGCTGACCGAGGTGATCAACTCCTCGACCAGGCCGCTCCGGTTCGAGTACGACCAGGCTGGCCGGATCACGCGCTGGACCGACCGGAACGGCCAGTGGTACGCCTACACCTACGACCACACCGGCCGCTGCGTGCGCACCGAAGGGTCGGGAAGCGCGCTCGCCGGGACGATGGAGTACGACCTGGCCGAGCGGGTCACCGTGGAGACCAACTCGCTCGGCGACGTCAGCCGCTACCACTTCAACGAGCTGCACCAGCTGGTACTCGAAGTCGACCCGCTCGGCAACGAGACCCGGTTCGAATGGGACCGCTACCACCGGCTGCTCGCCGGCACCGACCCGCTCGGCCGGGTCACCCGCTACAGCTACGACGAGCAGGGCAACACCTCGGTCGTCACACATCCCGACGGTACCCAGACATTGGCCGAGCACAACGAGTTCGCGCTGCCGACCCAGGTGGTGGACCCGGACGGCGGGGTGTGGCGGCGGGCGTACGACGAGCGCGGGAACCTGACCGCGGTCACCGACCCGGCCGGGGCGACGACCAGGTTCGGGCACGACGAGCTGGGCCATCCGACCGAGATCGTGGACGCGCTCGGCAACGTCCGGCGGCTGCGCACCGACGCGGCCGGGCTGGCGGTGGCGGTGTCGGACTCGTTCGGGGCGACCACGCACTACCAGCGCGACCAGTTCGGCCGGGTGGTCGCGATCACCGACCCGCTCGGCGGCACCACCCGGCTCGCCTGGACGATCGAGGGCAAGCTGCTCTCCCGCACCCAGCCGAGCGGCGCGACCGAAACCTGGCGGTACGACAGCGAGGGCAACGACCTCGAGTACGTCGACCCGATGGGACAGGTCACCCGGACCAGGACCACGCACTTCGACCTCCCGGCGGTGAAGACCGGGCCGGACGGCACGAGCCTGCGGTACGAGTACGACAGCGAGCTCCGGCTGGTGGCGGTCACCAACGCGCAGGGACTGGTCTGGCGCTACGACCACGACGCCGCCGGACGGCTCATCCGGGAGACCGACTTCAACGGCCGCGTGCTGAGCTACCAGCGGGACGCGTCCGGTCAGCTGGTCGGCAAGCGCAACGGGGCCGGGCAGGCCGTGTCCTACCGCCGCGACCCGCTCGGCCGGGTACTCGAGGAAAGCTCCGACGCCGGGATCTCGCGCTTCGAGTACGACCCGATGGGCCGGATGGTCCGCGCCGCGAATCCCCATGCCGAGTTGCTGTTCCAGCGCGACCGGCTCGGCCGGGTGCTGGCCGAGACGGTGAACGGCCGCACGCTCACCTCGGAGTACGACGCGCTCGGCCGGCGTATCCGGCGGACCACGCCCACCGGCGCGGTGTCGTCGTGGAGCTACGACGGCAACAACCAGCCGACGACCCTGTCCAGCGCCGGCCGGAGCATCAGCTTCGGCTACGACCCGATCGGGCGGGAGGTGGAGCGGCTGCTGGACAGCGGCACCATCGTCGCGCAGGCGTGGGACGCCGACCACCGGCTGCTCTCCCAGACGGTGTCCACTGTGGCCCAGCAGACCACCGTGGCGCGGCAGCTCCAGCGCCGCAGCTACCAGTACCGCGCCGACGGTTACCTGCAGTCGGTGGTGGACCAGCTCGACGGCGCCAGCAGGCTCGATCTCGACGCCGCCGGCCGGGTCACCTCGGTGCAGGGCAGCGGCTGGGCCGAGCGGTACAGCTACGACACCGGCGGCAACATCGTCGCGGCCGCGTTCCCGGCTTCGGATCAGGCGGCGCAGGGCCGGCGCGAGTACTCCGGCACCTTGCTGCGCCAGGCCGGGGGTTCCAGTTACTCCTACGACGCGCAGGGCCGGGTGGTGCTCCGGCAGAAGAAGCGGCTTTCGCACCGGCCGGACGTCTGGCAGTACGCCTGGGACGCTGACGACCGGATGGTCGGGGCGATCACCCCGGACGGCACGCGGTGGCGCTACTCCTACGACGCGCTCGGCCGCCGGATCGCCAAGCAGCGGCTCGGCCCCGACGGCGAGTCCGTCGCCGAGCAGGTCGACTTCGTCTGGGACGGCACCCTGCTCGCCGAGCAGATCCATTCGGCCGGCCTGGCGACGACCTGGGACCACGAGCCGGGCACCTTCCGGCCCCTCACCCAGACCGAGCGGGTGCCGGCCCGCGACGCCGCCCAGTCCTGGGTGGACGAGCGGTTCTATTCGATCGTCACCGACCTCGTCGGCACCCCGGCCGAACTGGTCGACCCCGGCGGCGCGCTCGCCTGGCACGGCCGTTCCACGCTGTGGGGCGAAACCTGGTCCGCGCCGGACGGGCGGGCGAGCACCCCGCTGCGCTTCCCCGGGCAGTACCACGACGCCGAAACCGGGTTCAACTACAACTACCAGCGCTACTACGACCCGGAAACCGGGCGGTACAACACCGAGGATCCGCTCGGGCTGGCGCCGTCACCAAACCCCCGCGCGTACGTGGCCAACCCGACCCGGTGGATCGACCCGCTGGGCCTGACCCCGGCGCCGTCCGGCGGCTGCGGGACGGGTACGCACGAAACTCCTCCACCGCCGCCGAACAACGGCCCGATCTCGATGGACGAAGCGGTGCGGCTGGGTTCGCGGCACGTCGGCGGCGAAGGCCGGGTCATCGTGTCCGGCAGCGACGCCTACCAGTTCGTCCGGCACAGCGAGGACGCGGCCGGACGGCGGATCTCCAGCATCGCGCGGTTCGACATCAACCCGACCGCCGGGGACGTGATAAGAAACGGGCCGCATCTCAACCTCGAGACGCAGATCAACGGCAGGCCGGTGCGCACCGGTCCCTACGCCGACCCGCACATCCCGATCGACCCGACCACCATCCGGCCGGGCGACATACCGCCACCGAGGACAACATGATCGTCGAGTTCGCCGACACCGGCCGGGAAACCCTGCTGGCCGGGAAACCGGACGAGTACCGCCGGGTCGCGGACGCGCTGCAGGCCGGTGCGGGCTCGTTCGAGCTGAACACCGATCCGGCCGCGGTGCGCCAGGGCAGCCCGCTGTCGCGTTTGGACATCGGCACCGCGGACAGCGACGGGGTGGTCATCTCGGTAGACACCGAGGACCGGCGGCTGGTCATCACCGGGCCGCGCCAGCTGCTCTCGGTGCTGGCGGACATCTTCCGCGACTCCGCGGGCACCGGCGACCCGGAGGGACACGTGCACATCGAGTACTTCCCGGAGCACTTCTACCTCGACCCGGCTTCGATGCCGCTGACCATCTGGGACGCGGTCGACTGACCTTCACGAGCCGAGCTGCCAGAGCCGGGCGTAGTGGCCGCCGGCGGCGAGCAGCTCGGTGTGCGTGCCGTGTTCGACGATGCGGCCGTGGTCGAGCACCACGATCCGGTCGGCCCTGGCCGCGGTGGCCAGCCGGTGGGCGACCACGAAGGTGGTGCGACGGCGGACGAGCTGCTCGGTCGCCCGCAGCACCGCGGACTCGGTGGACGGGTCCAGTGCGGCGGTCGCCTCGTCGAGCAGCAGGATGTCCGGGTCGACCAGCTCGGCCCTTGCCAGCGCGACCAGCTGCCGCTGCCCGGCGGACAGCGACCGGCCGCGTTCGCCGACCGGCTGGCGGAAACCCGATGGCAGCGCGGCCACCCCGGCGAGCGCGCCGACCGAGCGGACCGCCGCCTCCACCTCCGCGTCGGTGGCCGACGGCCGGCCGTACCGCACGTTGTCCGCGACCGTGCCGGTGAACAGGTGCGCCTCCTGCGGCACCACGCCCATCCGCCCGCGCAACGCGGTCAGGTCGTAGTCGCGGATGTCCACGCCGTCCACGCGGACCGTGCCACCGGTAACGTCGTAGAACCGCGCCACCAGCTTGACCGCGGTGGACTTACCGGCCCCGGTGGCGCCGACCAGCGCGACGGTCTGCCCGGCCGGGACCTCCAGCGAAACGTCGGCCAGCGCGCGGGACTCGGTCTCCGGGTAGCGGAACTCGACGTCGTCGAAGCCGACCTCGCCGCGCAACCGCCGCGGCATCGCGACCGGGTTCTCGGTGGCCGGCACCGAACTGGGCGTGCGCAGCAGCTCGGCGATCCGGCGCAGCCCCACCCGCGCCTGCTGGTAGCCGTCGAACACCGAGGAGAGCTGCTGGATCGGCGAGAAGAACAGCCCCAGGTAGAGCAGGAAGGCGAGCAGCACGCCGGGGGACAGCGTGCCGTCCGCCACCCGGCCCGCGCCGGCCAGCAGCACGATCGCCTCCGCGATCCCGGAAAGCAGGGTGACCAGCGGGAAGTAGGTCGCGACATAGCGTTGTGCGCGCAGCCGGGAGCGGCGGTAGGCGTCGCTGCGGGAGGCGAAGGCCTCGGCTGAGCGCGCCTCCCTGCTGTAGGCCTGTGCGACCCGCAGCCCGTTGATGTTCTCCTGCATGTCCGCGTTCACCACGCTGACCCGCTCGCGTGCCTCGGTGTACGCCGCCGACGAGAGCCGCCGGAACACCACCGTGGCCGCGATCAGCACCGGCAGCACGGCCAGCGCGTACAGCGCCAGCCCCGGGTCGGTGATCAGCAGCGCGCCGGAGATGCCGACCAGGGTGAGCAGGCTGACCACCGCGCTGGCGAGACCGGTCTGCAGGAAGGTGGAAAGCGCGTCCACGTCCGTGGTCATCCTGGTCATGATCTTGCCGGACAGCTCGCGCTCGTAGTAGTCCAGGCCGAGCCGTTGCAGATGCGCGTAACTGCGCACCCGGAGCGAGTAGAGCACCGTCTCGCCCGAGCGCGCGGTGAGCCTGGTCTGCGCCATGACCACCAGCCAGTCCAGCGCGATCACCACCGCGCCGATGCCGGCTGTCAGCCAGATGACCGACTCGACCCCGGCCCGCACCCCCTTGTCGACACCCTGCTGGTACAGCGCGGGCAGCGCGATGGCGGCCAGTGCGTCCGCGGCGACCAGCGCCACCACCGCGACCAGCAGCCAGCGGACCGGCCGCAGCAGCCCGGACAGCCGGAACGCGGGATCCGGCGCGGTCACGTCCGGCACGTCCATCGCCGGCCGGTCGGTGGCCGGTGGCAGGTTGCGCACCCCGTCCAGCAGTTCCTGGGTCGGCGGCACGTCCACCGATTCGCCGGTGCCGTCCGTCAGACCAGAACCGGACGCGTTGGCTGCGGAGTTTTCGGCCTCCGGCGGCCAGAGTTCCGGCGTGATTCCGGTGTCCGCTTGTTGCACGCAGTCGTGCCGGTGCACCTCCTCGACGCCTTCGCCGGGGCCGGACACCAGGTCGCGGAACAGCGGGCAGCGGGCCTCCAGCTCGGCCGCCGTACCGACGTCCACCACCTGTCCCTCGTCCAGCACCGCGATCCGGTCGGCCAGCGCCAGGGTGGACCGCCGGTGCGCGACGAGCAGCGTGGTGCGGCCCGCGGTGACCGAACGCAGCGTGTCGTGGATGGCGGCTTCGGTCACCGTGTCCACGGCCGAGGTCGCGTCGTCCAGCAGCAGCACCCGCGGATCGGTGATCAGCGCCCTGGCCAGGCCGAGGCGCTGCCGCTGCCCGCCGGACAGGGTCAGTCCCCGCTCGCCGACCAGCGTGTCGTAGCCGTCCGGCAGCGCGCGGATGAACTCGTCGGCCTCGGCGGCCCTGGCCGCGGCGAAAACCTCCTCATCGCCGGCGTCCGGCCTGCCGTAGGCGATGTTGTCGCGGACCGAGGAGGAGAACAGGAACGCCTCCTCGAACACCACGCCGATCGCCCGGCGCAGTTCGGCAAGCCGCACCTCCCGCACGTCCAGCCCGCCGAGGCGCACCGACCCGGCGTGTGCGTCGTAGAACCTGGGCAGCAGCAAGGAAATCGTCGACTTGCCGGAGCCGGCCGTGCCGACCAGCGCCAGGGTTTCCCCCGGTTCGGCGCGCAGCGAAAGCCCGTTCAGCACCGGCTCGGAGCGGGTGTAGCCGAACTGCACGTCCCGCAGCTCGACCCCGAGCGGACCGTCCGGCAGCGGCAGCGCGTCCGGCGCGTCCCGCACCTCGGGCTGTGCGTCGATCAGCTCGTGCACCCGGTCCGCGCCGGCCCTGGTGAGCTGCGCCTGCACGACCAGGCTGGACAGCATCCTGGCCGGCCCGATCAGGGCGGTGACATAGGTGGCGAAGGCGAGGAAGGTGCCGAGGCTGACGTCACCGCGCAACGCGAGCACGCCACCGACGGCCAGCACCGCCACCTGGCCGGCGGCGGGCAGCGCGGCGGTGGTCGCGGTTGGCAGCGCGGCCAGCCTCGCCGCGCGCAGCCGCTCGGCGAACAACCTCTTCGCGGTCCGCTCCAGCCTGGCGACCTCGCGGCTCTCCTGCCCGAAGCCCTTCACCACGCGGACCCCGGTGACCGTCTCCTCCACGTGCTGGGCGAGATCCGCGGCCCGCTGCTGCGCCGACCAGGTGGCCGGGAAGAGCCGTTTGCGGCTGAGCGCCACCACGATCGCCACCCCCGGCGCCACCACCAGCGCGATCAGGGTGAGCACCGGGGACAGCCACAGCATCGCGCCGAGCGCGAGCAGCGCGAACATGACCGAGCCGGCCGAAAGCGGGACCTGCATCAGGATGGTGGTGACCAGCTGCAGGTCGCTGATCGCGCGCGAGGCCACCTGGCCGGTGCGCAGCGCGTCCTGCTTGCCGCCGTCCAGCCGGGAGACCGCGCCGAACACCGCTTGCCGCAGATCGTGCTGGACGTCCAGGGCGAGCCGGCCGCCGAGATAGCGGCGGGCGAAGGCGGAACCGAAGCTCAGTACCTGCAGGCCGATCAGCGCGGCCACCAGCATGCCGAGGCGCGAGGTGTGCCCGGCCACCGCGTCGTCCACCGCGACCTTCACCAGCAGCGGGCCGGCCGCCTGCAGGCCGACCCCGACCACCGCCGCGCCGAGCGAGAGCAGCACCAGCGCGCGATGCCGCCAGCACGCCGCGGACAGCCGCCGGATCCAGCCGGCCCGCGGCGGTGGCGGCGGGGCGGCTGCCGGTGCCGCGGCGTCCGGCTGGACGCGTTCTGGTGCAGTGCGCAGTTCGGTCACTTCACCAGGCTATTCGCCCACCCCGACATCTTTTCTTCCTGAATGCAGCGAAGGCCACCTTCACTGCGTTGGACGCAGGCAAGGTGGCCTTCGCTGCATGGGACAGGTCAGGTGATGTCGCGTTTTTGGTTGGCGGCCCAGCCGCCGACGAAGAACACCATGGTCCAGGCGAAGAAGATCAACGCCGACGCCCACCAGGAGAACGCGCCCGGCGCACCCGCGATGTACTGCAGGAACCACTGCGTCTCGTCGTCCAGCCCCGGCACCTTCACCCCGGCCGCGCCGAACGCCTCCGCGCCGATCGCGCCGACGATCCCGTTCACCGTGCCGTTCGGCAGCACCCCGCCGAGCCAGGTGATGTCCATCCAGCCGAAGCTGACGAACACCAGCACGTTCTCCACCACCAGCATGTAGATGGTCAGCGTGATCACACTGCCGACCACGCTGTTCCACACCGCGCCGACACCGATCCCGAACAGCGTCGCCAGCACGGTCGCCAGCACACCGGCGCCGAGCACGCCCAGCCACTGCGAGGCGCTCGGCAGCCGCTCACCGGACACCGTCAGCACCGTGCCGAGGCTGGCCGCGCCCACGATCACCACGCCGTAGATCGCACCCCAGGCGATGTAGGTGATCATCTTCGCGGTCAGCGCGGAAACCCGGTTCGGCGCGGTGAGGAAGGTCGTGGTGATCGTCTTCTTGCTGTACTCACCGGCCAGCGCGAACACGCCGAAGATCACCGGGAACATCGTGCCGATGTTCACCCCGTGCCCCAGCGCCAGCAGGCCCACCGGCAGCTCACCGGCCTGGATGCCGAGCGCGCCGGTGATCTCCCTGGTGTCCGAACTGCCGAGGAAGTCGCTGAAGTCGTTGGTGACCGCACCCCAGCCCAGCGCGAACAGGAAACCGAAGAGCACGGCCGGGATCATCAGACCCCACCAGCTCTTCGTGGTCAGCGTCTTGCGGAACTCCGCCTTGATCAGGTTGCCCATCAGCGCTGGCCTCCCCACTGGTCGTGCTGGCCAGGCTGCTGATAACCCGGCGGTGGGGTCTGCGGCTGGTAACCGGGCGGCGGCTGCTGTTGATACTGCTGCGGCTGCTGATAGCCGGGCGGCGGCCCCTGGGGCGGCCCGCCCCAGCCGCCCTGCTGCGGCGGCTGACCGTACGGCGGCTGCGGAGCCGCGTACTGACCCTGGGTGAGCTGGAAGAACAGCCGCTCCAGATCGGCCCGCTCCTCCTGCATCCCGTACAGCGCGACCCCGGCCTTCGACGCCAGGTCACCGATCTGCTGCACGGTCGCGCCGACCACCGAAACCCGGCCGTCCGGCGCCGGCTCCACCTGGGTGAAACCGGCCTCCTGCAACGCCTTCACCAACGCGCCCGCGTCCGCCGGCTGCACCAGCACCCTGGACTGCTGGCTCCCGCGCAGCTGGTCCAACGAGCCGTAGTACCTGGTCATCCCCGCACTGATGATGACGACCTGGTCGATGGTCTGCTCCACCTCACTGAGCAGGTGGCTCGACACCAGCACGGTGCGACCCTCCCGCGCGTAAGCACGGAGGAAGTTCCGCAGCCAGACGATGCCCTCCGGGTCCAGCCCGTTCGCCGGCTCGTCCAGCACCAGCACCTGCGGGTTGCCAAGCAGCGCCGTGGCCAGCGCCAGCCGCTGCCGCATACCCAGCGAGAAATCGCCGGCCTTGCGGTTCGCGGCCGAGGACAGTCCCACCAGCCCCAGCACCTCGTCCGCCCGCTGATCCGGCACCCCGATCGCGGCGGCGTACACCAGCAGATGGTTCCTGGCCGTCCGCTTCGGGTGGAAGCCCTCGTTCTCCAGCACCGAGCCCACCACCCGCGCCGGATGCCCCAGCTGATCGTGCGGACGCCCGTTGATCGTCGCGGTACCTGCACTCGGCGTGACCAACCCGAGCAGCATCCGCAACGTAGTGGTCTTACCGGCCCCGTTCGGCCCGAGGAACCCGGTCACCGACCCCGGCTCCACGGTGAAGCTGAGGTTCTGCACCGCCGCGACCGGGCCGAACCGCTTGCTGAGGTTCTGCACGGAAATGCGGCCGCTTCCGTCGTGCTGCACGTTGCCTCCTCCCGTATCTAGCGCCGACGGTCGCCGACGATGTTGCTGAGCGGACATCCTGCCTCACTCCGACGCGGCGGGTGCGCAGGAGGTGCCAAGTCGCCGAGAGCGACCTTCGTCACCATCTGGTGCGAAAAGTTCCCCGGGCCAGACCCAGCCGCCCACCCCGGGTTTCCGGCAAAACCCCAGGTCCAGGCGTTTGATCTGGCTGGATCACAGAACTCGAGCACGATCTGTGAAGAAGTATTTCTGACAAGTTGCGCCCCCCGTGCAGCGAACTCGCGAGTTATTACCTAAGCTAGTACTCGGCGGCCCGCTCCCAGTGACCCCCAGGCTGGTTGAGCGGGCCGCCCTAGCCTCTCCCCTGTTCGGGGATAGAGCCCCCTTCCCGAGTAGCTAGGGGCCCATCATGTTGGGGGGCCGAGCCCCCCAAACCCCCCGCGGTGCGAGCTCCGCACCTTGACGGCGTGGGCGCGGAGGGTGGGGACTAGCGCCAGTTCAGGGGACCGTTCCGTGTGTCCGTTCGATGAGTGGGCTTGGGGTGTTCGCTGGGCGGGAAATGGGGTGCACGGGGGAAGGGGCGGCCGTAGGTTGTGGGGGACTCATACGGTGTACGAGGGGGAAAGATGGCGCAGGAAGTTGGGGTGGAGGCTGTCCAGGGGGAGAGTCGGGGGCATCCGCGGCGGTGGGTGATTTTGGCGGTGCTGTGCCTGGCATTGCTGGTCGTGCTGCTGGACAACACGGTGCTCAGCGTGGCGATTCCGTCCATCACCGACTCCCTGCACGCCAGCACCTCCGACGTGCAGTGGATGATCAACGCCTACTCGCTGGTGCTGGCCGGGCTGCTGATGACCACCGGCTCGCTGGCCGACCGGCTCGGCCGCAAACGCGCACTCCTGTTCGGCGTCGCGCTGTTCACCGCCGGCTCCGCGGTGGCTGCCTTCTCCGAGACCTCAACGCAGTTGATCATCGCCCGCGCCGGCATGGGCGTCGGCGCCGCGTTCCTGATGCCCGGCACGCTGGCCGTGCTGATGCAGATCTTCGACGAGAAGGAACGGCCGAAGGCGATCGCGGCCTGGACCGCGGTCGCGTCCATGGGCCTCGCGCTCGGCCCGGTGATCGGCGGCGTGCTGCTGGACCACTTCTGGTGGGGTTCCGTCTTCTTGATCAACATTCCGGTCGGCGCGGTGGCAATCGTGGCGATGGTGCTGCTGGTGCCGGAATCGCGGGACCCGATGACCAGGAAACCGGACATCCCGGGGGTGCTGCTGTCCATCGTGATGGGGGTCGGCCTCGTCTACGCGGTGATCTCCGTGCCGGAACACGGCTGGGGTTCGGCGAACGTGCTGGTCCCGCTGGTGTTCGGGGTGTTGGCGCTGACCGGTTTCGTGCTCTGGGAACGCCGCGCCGAAGACCCCATGCTGGACATGACCCTGTTCGCCAACCCCCAGTTCACCGGCGCCGTCGCCGGTGGCGCGCTGACCGCGTTCGCGATGGGCGGCTCACTATTCCTGTTCACCCAGTACCTGCAGTTCGTGCTCGGTTACAGCCCGCTGCAGGCCGGGTTCGCGGTGATGCCGATGGCGCTGAGCCTGCTGCTGGTCACCCCGTTCAGCCCGCGGGTCAGCGCCCGCCTCGGCGTGCCGCTGACACTGGCGGTCGGGCTCGGCGTGATGGGCGCCGGGCTACTCGCGCTGAGCTTCGTCGGCACGGACAGCGGTTACTGGCCGACACTGACCGGGCTGGTGCTCATCGGCGGTGGTGTCGGCATCGCCATGCCCGCGTCGGCGAACGCGCTGATGGGCGCGATCCCGCCGCAGCGCGCCGGAATCGCCTCCGGGTTGACCTCGACCCTGCAGGAGTTCGGCAACGCGCTCGGCGTCGCCATCCTGGGCAGCCTGATGTCCGCGCAGTTCGCCGCCCATCTGCCGGAGCTGCTGCCGGACGGGGTGGAGCATTCGGTCGGGCTCGCGCTCGGCGCCGCGGCACAGGCGCCGGATGCGGCGTCGGTGGTGCACTCGGTACGGGACGCCTTCGTGTCCGGCATCTCGCTGAGCCTGACCTGCGGCGCCGCCGCGGCCGTGGCCGCCGGCCTGGTCGCCTGGGCTCTGCTGCGCCGGGGCCAGGGCGGGCACCCCGATAAGCTGGCCGAATCTGTTCAGGACGGTGTGCACAGGGAGTGAGTAGGTGGCCGACGGCGGCGGGAAACCTCGGCTGGACAGCGTCTGGCTGTCCGGCGACGACGAGACCCGGCCGCGGATCGGCAGAAACGCCGGCCTCACCCGTGCCCAGCTGGTCACGGCGGCGATCCGGATGCTGGACACCGACGGGCTTTCCGCGCTGTCCATGCGGCGGCTCGCGGTCGAGCTCGGGGCCGCGCCGATGTCGCTGTACTGGTACGTGCCCACCAAGAGCGCGCTGTTGGAGTACGCGCTCGACGAGGCGCTCGGCGGCCTTCAGGTGGAGCGGGCACAGGACGGGGACTGGGGGCGGTGCTGCGAGAAGTTCGCGCACGATCTGCGCCGGGTGCTGCGGTCCCGGCCCTGGATGACCCAGCTGATCGGCACCTACGCGCTGATCGGGCCGAACGCGCGGCGGCTGTCCGAGGCGCTGCTCACCACGGTCGAGGCCGGCGGCTTCCGCCCGCCGCACGCCTACCGGGCGCTCAGCACCCTGCTCAACTACGTGGTCGGGTTCGCCGCGGACGAGGTCAAGTGGCTGGAGAAACTGCGCAACGCCGGGCTCGACGAGGAAGCGTTGTACGCCCAGTGGGTTCCGCCGTTCCTGGACGTCATCGGCGACCGCTACCCGAAGCTGCGGGCGAACCTGGTGGCGAGCCGCTCCGCCGACTGGGACGACCAGTTCTCCTTCGGCCTCGGCTGCATGGTCGACGGCCTCCGCGCCAGCGCCGCCCACAACGGCAAATAGCCGACTTTTTGCCCGGTACGAAACGAGCCCAACGTGACGTTTGGCCAATAGAACGAGCCAAACGTCACGTTGGGCCGGTGCGGGTCAGGCGAGGACGGTGGATAGGGGGGTGGCGGGGAGGCCGTGCGCCACGGCGACCGGCTCGTTGGTGAGCGCGCCGTCGTGCGTGTTCAGGCCCTTCGCCAGTGCGCCGTCCGCCCGCAGCGCGGCCTGCCAGCCGTGCTCGGCGAGCTGCACCGCGTAGGGCAGCGTGACGTTGGTGAGGCCGTAGGTGGACGTCCTCGGCACCGCGCCGGGCATGTTCGCCACGCAGTAGAACACCGAGTCGTGCACCTGGTAGGTGGGCTCGTCGTGGGTGGTCGGCCGGGAGTCGGCGAAGCAGCCGCCCTGGTCGATCGCGATGTCCACCAGCACGCTGCCCGGCTTCATCCGGGACACGAGAGCGTTGGACACCAGCTTCGGCGCCTTCGCGCCGGGCACCAGCACCGCGCCGATCACCAGGTCGGCCTCCAGCACGGACTGCTCGACGGCGAGCGCGTTGGAGGTGACGGTGCGGATCCGACCGTTGAAGTCGTTGTCGATCTGGCGCAGCCGGTCCACGTTGGTGTCCAGGATCTCCACGTCGGAGCCGAGGCCGAGGGCGACCCTGGCCGCGTTCAGCCCGGCCACCCCGCCGCCGATCACGGAGACGCGCGCCGGGTGCACGCCGGGAATGCCGCCGGGCAGCACGCCGCGGCCGCCGCTCGGCTTCATCAGCGCGTACGCGCCGACCTGCGGGGCGAGCCGGCCGGCCACCTCGGACATCGGGGCCAGCAGCGGCAGCGCGCCGTTGTCCTTCTGCACGGTCTCGTAGGCGATCGCGGTGGTGCCGGCGGCGAGCAGCGCGTCGGTCAGCGGCCGGTCCGCGGCGATGTGCAGGTAGGTGAACAGCACCTGGTCGCGCCGCAGCCGCGGGTACTCCTCGGCGATCGGCTCCTTTACCTTGAGCACGAGTTCGCCCTGCGCCCAGATCTCCTCGGCGGTGGCCAGCACCTTGGCGCCGGCTTCGACGTACTCGTGGTCGGCGATCGACGAGCCGAGACCGGCGCCGGCCTCCACGAAGACGTCGTGTCCTCTGCCGGTCAGCTCGTGGACGCCGGCCGGGGTCAGGGCGACCCGGTACTCGTGCTTCTTGATCTCACGGGGGACGGCGATGCGCACTGCTGCCTCCAGCTGTAATGGACGTGGTGCTGCCCACGGTGAACCACTCGTACGGCGGTGTCATCGTGCTGAGAGAACAGTCTTGTCCGGCATCTCTGGTCGTCGCAGCACAAACTCTTGACCTCTACCCAACTGGAGATCGCAGGCTGTGTTCGGCAAATGATGCAGACGAGAGGGACTTCATGCGCGCGGTTTGGTTGCACGAGTTCGGCGGCCCCGAGGTACTGGTGCCCGGTGAGGCGCCGGACCCGGTCGCGGGGCCGGGGCAGGTGGTGATCGAGGTCGCGTTCGTGAACGTCACCTTCGTGGAGACGCAGTTCCGCGCCAGCGGGCAGGGGCCGTTCCGGCCCGAGCTGCCGATGATCCCCGGGAACGGGGTCGGTGGGGTGATCAGCGCGATCGGGGACGGGGTTGATCCCGGCCTGCTCGGCAAGCGGGTGGTCAGCTCGCTGCGTGGTTCCGGCGGGTATGCCGAACGCGTGGCGGTGGACGCCGGCCAGCCGGTGGAGGTGCCGGGAGGCCTCGATCTCGATCTCGCGGTCGCCCTGCTCGCCGACGGCCGCACGGCGAGCATGCTGGTCGACCGGGCCGGGCTGACCGGTGGGGAACGGGTGCTCGTCGAGGCCGCGGCGGGCGGGGTCGGCAGCGTGCTGGTCCAGCTGGCCAAGGCGGCGGGGGCCACGGTGGTGGCCGCGGCCGGCGGTGCGCACAAGCTGGAGCTGGCCGCCGACCTCGGCGCCGAGCATGTCGTCGACTACCGGAAGCCGGACTGGACCGACCGGGTGCGCGAAGCCGTCGGCGGAGTGGACGTGGTCTTCGACGGCGTTGGCGGCGAGATCGGCGCGGCGGCCTTCGAGCTCGTCGAGCGCGGTGGCCGGATGTTCAGCTACGGACTGGCCAGTGGCAGCTGGGCGGAGATCCCCGAAGCGGCGGCCGAAGCCCGTGGGGTGACGGTCGGCGCTCCGGCGGCATCGACGCCGGAGGAGCTGCGCGGTTTCGTGCAGAGCGCGCTGGCCAAGGCGGACGCGGGCGCGCTGCGGCCGGTGATCGGGCAGCGCTTCTCGCTGGACAAGGCCGCGGACGCGCATGCGGCGATCGCGTCGCGGGGCACCGTGGGCAAGACCCTGCTGGTGCCGTGATGAAGATCGGGGTGAACCTGCCGGGGTTCGGGGTGGCCGGGGCGGACGGGGTGCGTTCGCACGCTCAGCACGCCGAGCAGGCCGGGCTGGAGTCGGTGTGGGTCGGCGACCATCTGCTGGCCACCCGCCCGTTGCTGGACAGCACACTGGTGCTGGCCACCGCGGCCGCGGTCACCGAGCGGATCAAGGTCGGTTTCGGGGTGTTCCTGCCCGGCCTGCGGCCAGCCGCCTGGTCGGCGAAGCAGATCGCAAGCCTGCAGCACCTCTCCGGCGACCGGGTGCTGCTCGGCGTCGGCTCCGGCGGGGATGTGCACGGGCCGTCGGGCTGGCGCGCGGTCGGCCTGGAGTATTCGCGACGCGGTGCGCTCACCGATGCCGCGCTCGACCTGCTGCCGGGGCTGATCACCGGGAGAGAGACCATTGTGGACGGTGAGCCGGTGACGCTGGCGCCCGGTGCGGCCATGCCGCCGGTACTGGTCGGCGGTGGACAGGCGGCGCTGCGCCGGGCCGCGCGGTTCGGCGACGAGTGGTACCCGGCCTTTTCCAGTCCGGCCGAGATCGCGGCCGGCGCGCGGCGGCTGGCCGAGCTCGCCGAGGAGTACGGTCGGCCGGTACCAGGTATCACGGTCGGCCTCAGCGTCGGACTCGGCGACCTGCCGTCGTCCATAGTGGACGGTCAGGTGCGCGGGCTGACCGAGTACGGGATGAGCGACGAGCAGGCGCGGGACGCGCTGCTGCTCGGTGGCCCTGCCCAGGCCGCCGAGCGGCTCGCCGCACTGGCGGAACTGGGCGCCGGCCGGGTGATCGCGATGCCCTTCACCGAGGATCGTCTGCGCCAGCACGATCTTCTCGCCGAAACCGCCGCGCTGCTCTGAGAAGTCCCTCAAGGCCACCTTTGTTACCTTCAAGGTTGCAAAGGTGGCCTTGAGGGACAGTGGGGAAGGTCAGGCGCGGTAGGCGGACCAGGAAGAGGTCATCCGGGTGCCCTGGCCGGAGGTGAACTCGTACATGCAGCTGTCGTAGCTGTAGTCCATGAAGTTGTGGATCGGGTCGTTTCCGGCGGCGGGGCAGGTGTTCTTGTTCGCCGGGCAGCCCGAGGTAGCGGTGCGCTCGGCCGGAGTGTCGGCGACGTAGTCGTTCTGCGTGGAGCAGCCGCCCTGGAAGGTGTGGTAGAGCCCGAGCCAGTGCCCGACCTCGTGCGTGGCGGTGTCGCCCTCGTCGTAGTTGGTCGCCGACCCGCCCGGCACCGACTCGTCCAGGATCACCACGCCGTCCATGGTGGGACTGGACGCGTAGCTCCACGGGAAGGTCGCCCAGCCGAGCAGGTCCTGGCCGAGCGAGGCGGTGTAGACGTTGAGCGCGTTGGCTCCGCCCTTGCGCAGCGCGGTTTTCATCTGCCGCTCGGCCGCGGAGCCCGGCGCGAGGCCGTTGTACCAGGCGGCCCGGTCGGTGCGTTCGGTTCCTGCCAGCTGGAAGCTGAAGCCCGCCCCGGAGTAGGCGCTGTTCAGCACGGACAGCTGCTGATTGATGGTCGCGGCGGGAATGTCGCCGGTGCTGCCGGCGGTGATCACGTGGAAGTAGACCGGCACGGTGGTGGCCGCCGCTGCTGGTCCCCGCGCGGCGAGACGGGACCGCAGATCCCTTTCCACAGCTGCGGCTTCGGCCGGGCTGACGTCGTTGACGTGACCGTCCTTGCTCCTCGTCGCGGTGTTGTCCGGGGTGACGCACTCCGCCGTCGAGGGGCCGGCGGCCTGCGCGGCCGCTCCCGGCAGCACCACGCAGGACAAGGTCAGTATCGAGACGGCGGCGGTTCGCAGGACTCGTCGGATGCGCTCCTGAGTTCTCATGGCAACTCCCTGAATGCGCTCTCTGACCCGAAATGGGCGAGCGAAAACTAACCAGCCAGGTGGCGTTATGGACCCGATGTGATGTAACTGTGGCCGCGAAACGGAAAGTCAGGTCTTTAGACGGGAACCGAGTGGAGTAGTCAGGACCACCGCAGGGTGATCAGCTGGCTGAGCAGGGCCAGCCGGACGTCCGCGTCCTCCAGGTCGATCGGGGTCAGCTCCAGCAGTCGGCGCATCCGGTACCGCAGGGTGTTCGGGTGGATCCGCAGCTGCTTCGCGGCCGTGCGCGGGTCTCCGGGATGCCGGAGCCATTCGTACAAGGTGTCCACGTAGCCGGTGTGGTTCGCTTCGTCGTGCGCGCGCAGGGTGCCGAGCGGGCCCAGTTCGGTGACGCCGGTGGCCGCCGCCGCGGTGGCCACCCGGTGCAGCGCGAGCACGGTCCACACCTCGTCGAAGCTGACCACCCGGCCGGGCACGAGCCCGGCGCGCAGCACGGAAAGCGCCTCCTCGGCCTGCGCCCGCGACCTGGCCAGCTCGCCGATGCCGGCCGGTCCGCCCGCCGCGATCCGCAGCGCCGCACCGGCCTTCCCGCCGGACGGCACCTCGGCCAGCGCGTCGCGCAGCTCGGTCCAGCAGCCGGGCCCGTCGCCTTCCGGGACCACCGCGTACAGCAGCCCGCCGAGCTCGGTGGCCACCGGACGGCGGCCGACCCCGGAGGAGATCCGCTCCAGCAGGGACAGCCGCAGCCCTTCGGCCTCGGTGTCGATCACCACCACCCGCTGCGGCCCGTCGGGCAGCTCCAGCTCGGCGGTCGCCTTCCGCGGCCCGACCTTGCCCTCCAGCACCGCGCGCAGCAGCTCGGCCGACGCCCGGCGCTGCGCGTCCGCGTGCGCCCGGCGGCGCAGCAGGTGCAGCGCGACCACCGGGGCCGCGTCGGCGAAGGCGGCCGCGCGTTCGTCGGACACCGGCCCGGCCACCACCGCCCACATCGAGCCGAGCAGCTCACCGCCCATCCGGATCGGCACGATCAGCCTCGGCAGGGTGCCGTCGCGCTGCGCGGGGACGAAAATGGTCTGCCGTCCCCTGGACAGCTCGCGGAACACCCCTCGGGACCGGAACCGGACCAGCACGTCGTCCGGGATCCGCCGGCCCATGATGGTGGACACCCGCGCCGAGTCGGTGAGGTCCTGGCGGGCGGAGTAGGCCAGCACCCTGGAGTTGGTGTCCTCGATGGTGACCGGCGCGTCCACCACGGACGCGACCGCGTCGGCCAGCCGGAACAGGTCGCTGCTGCCGGGGTCCCCGCCGTTCTCCAGGTTCTCGGACTCGTCCGCGATCGCGTCCAGCACGGTGCGCAGCAGCCACACCAGCTGCGCCCACGACGCGGCCGCGTGCACCTCGATCAGCCCGATCCCGGCCGACTTCGCGGCCCGTCTCGCCGCCGGCTTCCCGGCCAGCGGCGGTTTGAAGAGCACCGCGGCGGCGCCTCGCTCGGCGCTGTCCCGCAACAGTGCGATCGCGTCGGCCAGTTCGGTGGTGGCCACCGCGAGCACCAGGTCGCCCGCGGCGAAATGGTTCGGCGCGCCCGGCTCGGCGATCACCACGTCCGCGACCGCGGGGCAGTCGTCCGGCAGCAGCAGTGCCTGCAGCAGGGTCGGGCCCACCCTGTCGACCACGCTGCGCACGGAAACCATCGTTCAGGCTCCGGGCTTGCCGTCCAGCATGCGGGAAGCATACACTCCGCACTAGATATATCCATGGTGGATATAGTTGAACCTGCAGGGAGCTAGCGATGGCCATCCGTGGCGTCAGCAAGATCGTGGTCGGGGTGCGGGACCAGGCCAGGGCCAAGAAGTTCTGGTCGGAGACGATCGGTTTCACGATCACCACCGACGTGCCCTACGACGACAAGGGGAACAACTGGGTCGAGGTGACCTCCGCGGACGGCGAGACCGCCCTCATCCTCAGCGCCGATCCGGCGGACAGCGGCCGATCCGCGGTCAGCGATGAGCTGCCCACTGCCAATTTCTTCTTCTACACCGACGATATCCGCCGCACCTACCGCGAACTTTCGGCCAAGGGCGTGGAATTCCCGGCCGAGCCGGTGGAACAGCCGTGGGGCTGGTGGTCGATGTTCGTGGACTCCGAAGGAAACCGGTTCGCCCTCCAGCAGCGGACGGCTCCCCCGAACGGGTAGGTCTCTCAAGACGTGGGAGACGGTTGGGCGGCTTTGGATTGCTGGTTAGCGTCGGTGACATCCCGGCGGTGAACCACGGACCGCCATCGAACCCCTTCGCACCCTTGGAGATTCCCGATGAGCGAGAGCCCTGGCTGGTCGTTCGAGACCAAGCAGATCCATTCCGGGGCCGCACCTGACCCGGCCACCGGCGCCAGGGCGACCCCGATCTACCAGACCACCTCGTACGTCTTCCGGGACACCCAGCACGGTGCGGATCTGTTCAGCCTGGCCGAACCGGGCAACATCTACACCCGGATCAACAACCCCACCCAGGACGTGCTCGAGCAGCGGGTCGCCGCGCTCGAAGGCGGGGTGGCCGGGTTGGCCTTCGCTTCGGGCACCGCGGCCACCAACGCCGCGATCCTCAACCTCGCCGGCGCCGGCGATCATTTCGTGTCCAGCCCGAAGCTCTACGGCGGCACCTACAACCTGTTCCACTACACGCTGCCCAAGCTCGGCATCGAGGTCACCTTCGTCGAGGACCAGGACGATCCGGAGCAGTGGCGGGCCGCGGTCCGGCCGAACACCAAGCTGTTCTTCGGTGAGACGCTGGCCAACCCCGGCGGCAACGTGTTCGACATCCGCGCGATCGCCGACGTGGCCCACGAAGCCGGTGTGCCGCTGGTGGTGGACAACACCGTGCCGACGCCGTATCTGCTGCGGCCGATCGAGCACGGTGCCGACGTGGTGATCCACTCCGCGACCAAGTACCTCGGCGGGCACGGCACCACGGTCGCCGGGCTGCTGGTGGACGGCGGCACCTTCGACTTCGGCGCCGACCCGGCCAAGTTCCCCGGCTTCAACGAGCCCGACCCCAGCTACCACGGCCTGAAGTACTGGGAGGCGCTCGGTCCGGGCGCCTATGCCGCCAAGGCCAGGGTGCAGCTGCTGCGCGACACCGGTGCGGCGATCGCGCCGCTGAACAGTTTTCTTATCCTGCAAGGCATCGAGACGCTGTCGCTGCGGATCGAACGGCACGTCTCGAACGCGACGGCGCTCGCGCAGTGGCTGGAACAGCGCGATGAGGTGGAGCGCGTCTACTACGCCGGCCTACCGTCCAGCCCGGATTACGAAGCCGCGCGGAAGTACCTGCCCGGTGGCGCGGGCGCGGTGCTCTCCTTCGACCTCCGCGGCGGGGTGGAGGCGGGCCGTGCCTTCGTGGACGGGACGGAGCTGCACAGCCAGCTGGTGAACATCGGCGACGTGCGCAGCCTGATCGTGCACCCGGCGAGCACCACGCACAGCCAGCTGGTGCCCGAGGAGCAACTGGCCAGCGGGGTCACCCCCGGCCTGGTCCGGCTCGCGGTCGGACTGGAAGGGCTGGAGGACCTCAAGGCGGACCTGGAAGCCGGATTCCGGGCGGCCAAGGCGGCTCTGTGAGTTCAGGCTCCGCACCCCCGCCTGCCACCGGTGCGTGGCAGGCGGGGGATCCGCCGGGGCGGCGCGAATGGATCGCCGGTCCCGGCCCGCTTTCGCTGGAGGCGGGCGGGGTGCTGCCCGGGTTCGAGCTGGCCTACGAGACCTGGGGCGAGCCGAACGCGGACGCGTCCAACGCGGTGCTGGTGGAGCACGCGCTGACCGGGGACAGCCACGCGGCGGGCCCGGCGGGTCACGGCCATCCCAGCCCCGGCTGGTGGGACGGGTTGATCGGTCCCGGCCGGGCGCTGGACACCGACGAGTACTTCGTGGTGGCGCCCAATGTGCTCGGCGGCTGCCAGGGCTCGACCGGCCCGTCCTCCCTCGACCCGGACGGAAAGCATTGGGGCAGCAGGTTTCCCGAGATCACCGTGCGGGACCAGGTGCACGCCGAGACGGCGCTGGCGGACGCACTGGGCGTGCGCCGGTGGGCCGCCGTGCTCGGCGGTTCGATGGGCGGCATGCGGGCGCTGGAGTGGGCTGCGGGCCTGCCGGACCGGGTGGCCGCGCTGCTGGTGCTCGCCGCGCCGGCCGCCGCCTCCGCGGAGCAGATCGCCTGGGCCGCGCCGCAGCTGCACGCGATCACCGGCGACCCCGGCTGGCGTGGAGGCGACTACTACGACGCGCCGCCCGGCGAGGGGCCGCATCGCGGGCTCGGCGTCGCCCGCCGCATCGCGCACACCACCTACCGCAGCGAGCCGGAGCTGGCCGAGCGCTTCGGCCGCCGCCCGCAGGGCGACGAGGATCCGTTGCGCGGCGGCCGGTTCGCCGTCGAGTCCTATTTGGACCATCACGCGGACAAGCTGGTGCGCCGGTTCGACGCCGGCAGCTACCTGTGCCTCACCCGGTCGATGAACACCCACGACGTCGGCCGTGATCGGGGCGGGGTCGGTGCGGCGCTGGCCAGGGTGACGGCCAGGACGGTGGTCGCCGGGGTGGACAGCGACCGGCTCTATCCGGTGTACCAGTCGCGACGGCTGGCCGCGGGCATCCCGGGTTCGGGGGAGACGGCCGTGCTCTCCTCGCCGTACGGGCACGACTCGTTCCTGATCGAAACCGGCCAGATCTCCGGACTGGTCAAGGAACTGCTCGGCTGAGGTCGTGAGTGAAAAGTGTTGTTCCAGCAACACTTTTCACTCACGACGCCAGGACCTCAATGGCCATTCCAGTGAATCGCCTTCAATCCTTCAGCGCTTCGGAAATCCATTCAGTCACCGGCAGATCGCGTTCCAGGCATTCGGTGGACAGCCGGATCGTCCAACGCAGCGCCTGCAGCACCAGGCTGGCGACCTCCTCCGGGGCGGCGCTGGCCAGCGCGATCTCGACCTGCTCCTCGGCCGCCTCGGTGTTGCCGTGCACCTCGGCCAGCAGCGTGCGCACGGCGGTCCGCACCGGCGGGTCGGCCTGGTCGATCGAGACCTCTTCGCCGTCCTCGTCGAACACCTGGACCTTCACCGGGGCGCTGCCGCCGTCGCCGAGTGTCGCCACCATCGCGCTGCACTCGCCGAACAGCATCAGCATCAGCTCGCGGGTCTCCGCCGACCGGTCCTCGTGCTCGGTGGCGGACGGCGCGACCTGGTCGAGTGCTTCCTCGTCCTCGCCGAGTTGCATCGCGACGAGCGCGCGCTGGGCCTTCTCCACCAGCCGCCGCTCGTCCTTGCTCCTGTCGGGCTCCACTCGCCTATCAAACACCAGCCGATGGGGGTTTGGGCTAGAGGCAGTGACAGGTGATTGTGACTACCTCGCCGCGCGCAGCGCGCCGAGCGCGAGATGGCCCAGCAGGACGGCCAGCTCGGCGTCACCGAGATAGCGGTTGTGCGGGGTTGAATTGATCAATCCGAACACGGCGTGTGCCGAAGATCGGGCGTGCGTCTCGTCCACTCCGGGGACCGCGTCCCGGATCGCCTGCACCCACACCTCCACGTACCGGCGCTGCAGCGCGCGCACCTGTTTCCGGTCCGCGTCGGTGAGATTGGCCAGGTTGCGCTCCTGCACGGTGATCAGTGCCGGGTGTTCGAGCGCGAAGTCGACGTGGAAGCGCACCAGCTCGGTGAGCGTGTCGTCCGGGTCGCCGGCTTCGGCCGCGCGGGTGGTGCCGCCGTCGAGCAGGTACTGGCTGATCGTGCTCAGCATCTCGCCGAGCATCGCGTCCTTGCTCTTGAAGTGCCGGTACAGCGCGGGACCGGAGATGCCCACCGCGGCGCCGATGTCGTCGATGCCGACGCCGTGGAACCCGTGTCGGGCGAACAGTTCGGCCGCCGCGGCGAGGATCTGCTCGCGGCGGCTGGCCTTGTCGCCTTGCACCAGGGGGGTCGGCACCGCGCCATAGTAACCAGCGACGTTAGCGAGCGCTAACCTCCGGTGCGACTGATGGGCTGAGCCAGACGGGTTACCTGCGAAGACGCCCCTTCTCTGTGAGTAAACCACCTGGTATTGATATTTCTCGTTGGGGGCTCACGAAGGAGTGACCTATGGTCGCGCATGTCCAGAAAACGACCCAGTCCATGATCCGAGCGTGCGTGGTCGTGTTCGCCGCGACGCTCGCCTTGTTCGGCTTCACCATCCCTGCTTCCGCCGCGGCGACGAACTACGTCGCACTCGGCGACTCCTACTCCTCCGGTACCGGTGCCGGCTCCTACGGCGACTCCGGTGCCTGCAAGCGCAGTGCCAACTCCTACGCCCAGCTATGGGCGAACGCGCATTCCGCCAGCCCGTTCCAGTTCCTGGCCTGCTCCGGGGCGCGCACCGGGGACGTGCTGAACCAGCTCAACTCGGTCACCGGCGGCGCCACGCTGGTCACCGTTTCGGTCGGCGGCAACGACGCCGGCTTCGCCGATGTGATGACCGACTGCACGCTCGGCTCCGACCAGTCCTGCGTCGACCGGGTCAACGAAGCCAAGACCTACGCGAACAACACGCTGCCCGGCCTGCTGGACGGCGTGTACGCGAAGATCAAGCAGAAGGCGCCGGGCGCCAAGATCGTGGTGTTCGGCTACCCGCGCTTCTACCAGATCGGCGGCTCGTGCAACGCGGGCCTCAGCGACACCAAGCGGTCCGCGATCAACTCCGGCGCGGACACCCTGGCCTCGGTCACCTCGGGGCGCGCGAAGGCAGCCGGTGCCAGCTTCGCGGATGTTCGCGGGCCGTTTACCGGACATGAGATCTGCTCCGGCGACTGGTGGCTGAAGAGCCTCAGCTGGCCGGTCGACGAGTCCTATCACCCCAACGTGAACGGGCAGAAGCTCGGCTACCTGCCGGTGCTCAACCAACTGGCCGGGTGACCTGGTTCACCCGATCCCCGCTCGACAGTCAGGTTAGCGGCCGCTAACATCCTCATCGGAGTTAACGGCCGCTAACCCTGACTTTTTGCGCGGGAGCCATGGACACGCCGGTTATACAGAGTTCCGCGGACCCGCGGAGTGAGCAGTATTCGCGTAACACCACGGCGCACGCCGAGCTGACCGAGGACCTGCGCAAGCGGCTCTCGCTCGCCAGGCTGGGCGGCCCGGAGAAATCCCGCACCCGACATGTGGAACGGGGCAAGCTGCTGCCCCGCGACCGGGTGGACGCGCTGCTCGACCCCGGCTCGCCGTTCCTGGAGCTGTCCCCGCTGGCCGCGACCGGCCTCTACGACGACGAGGCCCCGTCGGCCGGCATCATCACCGGCATCGGCCGGGTGTCCGGGCGCGAGTGCGTGATCGTCGCCAACGACGCGACGGTCAAGGGCGGCACCTACTACCCGATGACGGTGAAGAAACACCTGCGCGCGCAGGAAGTCGCGCTGCACAACAACCTTCCGTGCATCTACCTGGTCGACTCCGGCGGCGCCTTCCTGCCCCGGCAGGACGAGGTCTTCCCGGACCGCGAGCACTTCGGCCGGATCTTCTACAACCAGGCGAACATGTCCGCGCGCGGCATCCCGCAGATCGCCGCGGTGCTCGGCTCCTGCACCGCCGGCGGCGCCTACGTCCCGGCGATGAGCGACGAGGCGGTGATCGTGCGGAACCAGGGCACGATCTTCCTCGGCGGCCCGCCGCTGGTGAAGGCCGCCACCGGCGAGGTGGTCACGGCCGAGGAGCTCGGCGGCGGCGACGTGCACGCCAGGCAGTCCGGGGTCACCGACCACCTGGCCAACGACGACGCGCACGCGCTGCGCATCGTCCGCTCCATCGTGTCCACCCTCGGCCCGCGCACGCCACGGCCGTGGGACCTGCTCCCGGTCGAGCAGCCCGCGGTGGACGAGGCCCAGCTCTACGGGGTGGTGCCGGCGGATTCGCGCACCCCGTACGACGTGCGCGAGGTGATCGCCAGGATCACCGACGGCAGCCGGTTCGCCGAGTTCAAGAAGGAGTACGGCGCCACCCTGGTCACCGGGTTCGCCAGGATCCACGGCCATCCGGTCGGCATCGTCGCGAACAACGGCGTGCTCTTCGCCGAGTCCGCGATGAAGGGCGCGCACTTCATCGAGCTGTGCGACAAGCGCTCGATCCCGTTGCTGTTCCTGCAGAACATCACCGGGTTCATGGTCGGCAGGGCGTACGAGGCGGGCGGAATCGCCAAGCACGGCGCGAAGATGGTCACCGCGGTGGCCTGTGCCAGGGTGCCCAAGCTGACCGTGATCATCGGCGGTTCGTTCGGCGCCGGGAACTACTCGATGTGCGGCCGGGCGTACTCGCCGCGTTTCCTCTGGATGTGGCCCAACGCCCGGATCTCGGTGATGGGCGGCGAGCAGGCCGCGTCGGTGCTTTCCACGGTGCGCCGCGACGCGATCGAGGGCCGCGGCGCGGAATGGCCCGCCGATGAGGAAGAGGCTTTCAAACAGCCCATCCGCGACCAGTACGAGCATCAGGGCAGCCCGTACTACTCGACCGCACGGCTGTGGGACGACGGGGTGATCGACCCGGCGGACACCCGCACGGTGGTCGGGCTCGCGCTGTCGGCGGCGGCCAACGCGCCACTCGAACCTGTCGGCTACGGCGTCTTCCGGATGTGAGCATGTTTCCTACAGTTCTGGTCGCGAACCGCGGGGAGATCGCGGTCCGGGTGATCCGCACGCTGCGCGCAATGGGCATCCGGTCGGTCGCGGTGTACAGCGACGCGGACGCCGAGGCCGCGCACGTGCTGGAGGCGCATACCGCCGTCCGGATCGGCCCGGCGGAGGCGGCCCGCAGCTATCTGTCCATCCCGGCGATCATCCAGGCCGCGAAGGACACCGGCGCCACCGCCGTGCACCCGGGATACGGCTTCCTTTCGGAGAACGTCGAGTTCGCACGGGCCTGCGAGGCGGCCGGGATCGCGTTCATCGGGCCGCCGGTGGCCGCGATCGACGCGATGGGCGACAAGATCCGGGCCAAGGCCACGGTTTCCGCCGCGGGTGTGCCGGTGGTCCCCGGTAAGTCCGATGTGGACATTCCGGAGGGCGGGTTCGCGACAGCGGCCGAAGAAGTGGGCTATCCGTTGCTGCTCAAGCCCTCCGCGGGCGGTGGCGGCAAGGGCATGCGGCTGGTCACCGAAGCTGGGGAGCTGGCCGCCGCGGTGGAGTCCGCGCGGCGCGAGGCGAAGGGCGCTTTCGGCGACGACACCCTGCTGATGGAGCGGTTCGTCGGCACGCCGAGGCATATCGAGATCCAGGTGCTGGCGGACGGGCACGGCAACGTGATCCACCTCGGCGAGCGGGAGTGCAGCCTGCAGCGGCGGCACCAGAAGATCGTCGAAGAGGCGCCGTCGGTGCTGCTGGACGAGCCGACCAGGGTCAGGATGGGCGCGGCGGCGGTGGAGGCGGCGCGTTCGGTCGGCTACGTCGGTGCCGGGACCGTCGAGTTCATCGTGTCCGCGAAGGCGCCGGACGAGTTCTTCTTCATGGAGATGAACACCCGCCTGCAGGTGGAGCACCCGGTTACCGAGCTGGTCACCGGCCTCGACCTGGTCGAGTGGCAGGTGAAGGTCGCCGCCGGGCAGCGGCTGACCGTGCGGCAGGAGGACGTCCGGCTGACCGGGCACGCGGTGGAGGCCAGGGTTTACGCCGAGGACCCGGCGCGCGGCTTCATCCCGACCGGCGGCACCGTGCTGGCCGTGCACGAACCGGACGGGCCCGGCGTGCGGGTGGACTCCTGGCTGCGGGACGGCACCGTGGTCGGCTCGAACTACGACCCGATGCTGGCCAAGGTGATCGCATGGGGGCCGGACCGGGAAGCCGCACTGCACCGGCTCGACCTGGCACTGGCGGAAACCGCGGTGCTCGGCCTGACCACCAACGTGGCGTTTCTGCGCGCACTGCTGGCCGACGAGGAGGTCCGGGCCGGGCGGCTGGACACCGAGCTGGTCGAGCGCAGGCTCGCCACGTTGGTTTCCGCTTCGATCCCGGCGGAGTTCTTCGTCGCGGCCGCGGCGGATCGCCTGCTTTCGCTGTACCCGAAGGGGCCCTTTGTGGATCCCTGGGAGGTGCCGAACGGCTGGCGGCTCGGCGCGACCGGCGGGGTGACCTTCCGGCTCGGCTCGGGTGACGTGGAGTCCGTGGTCCGGATCGAGGGTGAGCCCGCGTCCGCGATGGCCACTGTGGACGGTCGGGAGCCGGTGCCGATGTCCGCCAGGCTCGCCGGGCCAGACCTGCTGGAACTGCGGTACGGCAAGGACTTCCGGCGCTACCGCCGGTCGTCCGCGCCGGAGGGCACGGTCTGGCTGGCTTCCGGCGGGCAGTGCGTCGCGCTCGGCGAGCGGGCGAACCTGCTGGCCACGCACGGTGATTCGGTGGCCACCGGCCCGGTGACCAGCCCGATGCCGGGCACCGTGCTGGTGGTCAAGGCGGAGGTCGGGGAGACGGTCGCGGCCGGCGCCCCGCTGCTCGTCGTGGAGGCGATGAAGATGGAGCACACCATCACCGCACCGGTGGCCGGTGTGCTCACCGAACTGCACGTCCAGGCGGGCCAACAGGTCGAGCTGGACGAGGCCCTTGCCGTGGTGACCCCGCACGAGGAGAAGACATGATCGACTTCCAGCTGGACGAAGAGTACGAAGCCCTGCGCAAGACCGTGCGGGACTTCGCGCAGGCCGAGGTGGCGCCGGTGATCGGCGGCTTCTACGAGCGCGAGGAGTTCCCGTACGAGCTGGTCGCCAAGATGGGCCGGATGGGCCTGTTCGGCCTGCCGTTCCCGGAGGAGTTCGGCGGCATGGGCGGGGACTACTTCGCGCTGTGCCTTGCGCTGGAGGAGCTGGCCAGGGTCGACTCGTCGGTGGCGATCACGCTGGAGGCCGGTGTCTCCCTCGGCGCGATGCCGATCCACCGGTTCGGCACCCAGGAGCAGAAGGAGCGCTGGCTGCCGTCGTTGTGCTCGGGCGAGGCGCTGGGCGCGTTCGGGCTGACCGAGCCGGGCGGCGGCTCGGACGCCGGCGCAACCCGCACGGTGGGCAGGCTGGACAACGGCGAGTGGGTGCTCAACGGCAGCAAGTCGTTCATCACCAACTCCGGCACCGACATCACCACGCTGGTCACCGCGACCGCGGTCACCAGCGTGCAGGAGAACGGGCGCAAGGAGATCTCGGCGATCATGGTGCCGTCGGGCACTCCCGGCTTCACGGTGGCGCCCAAGTACTCCAAGGTCGGCTGGAACGCCTCCGACACCCACGAACTGTCCTTCGTGGACTGCCGGGTGCCCGCGGAGAACCTGCTCGGCGAGCGCGGTCGCGGCTACGCCCAGTTCCTGTCCATTTTGGACGAAGGCAGGGTGGCGATCGCCGCGGTCGGCGTCGGGCTCGCCCAGGGCTGCGTGGACGAGTGCCTGCGCTACGTCGGCGAGCGGGAGGCGTTCGGCCACCGGATCGGCGAGTACCAGGCGATCCAGTTTAAGATCGCCGACATGGAGGTGCGCGCGCACACCGCGCGTCTGGCCTACTACGCGGCCGCGGCGAAGATGCTGCACGGCGAGCCGTTCAAGAAGGAGGCGTCGATCGCGAAGCTGGTGTCGTCCAACGCGGCTATGGACAACGCGCGGGACGCGACCCAGGTCTTCGGCGGCTACGGCTTCATGAACGAGTTCCCGGTCGGCCGCTTCTACCGGGACGCCAAGATCCTGGAGATCGGCGAGGGCACCAGCGAGATCCAGCGCATGCTGATCGCCCGCTCCCTCGGCCTCAAGTAACTTCGGCTGCCCTTCACGACGTTCAGAGTATTCTCACGATCTTGTGAGTGAACTGGTGATCCGGCCCGGCGGCCCGGACGACTTCCGCACCCTGATGGCTTTCTTCGATGACGCGATCCTGTGGCTGACAGCGCGCGGCAGCGCCGGGCAGTGGGGCACCGAGCCGTGGACCGGCAACCCCAAGCGCGAGGAGCGGGTGCGCGGTATGGCCGCCCACGAGGGTCTGCTGATCGCCGAGGTCGGCGGCGAGCCCGCCGGTGCCACCATCCACACCGAGCAGTGCCCCGCGCACGTTCCCCCGGCAGGCGAACGCGAGCTGTACATCGACCTGCTGATCACCTCGCGCGCGTACGCCGGCCATGGGGTGGGCGGCGCACTGATCGAACGCGGACGCCAGGAGGCCCGCGAGCGCGGTATCGCGCTGCTGCGGGTGGACTGCTGGGCCGGTGGCGACGGTGACCTGGTGCGTTACTACGAGGGTCAGGGTTTCGTGCCGACGGTCCAGTTCGATGTGCGCGGCTGGATCGGTCAGGTCTTCGAGCAGCGCGTCCCAAAGGGCAAATAGCCGGCTATTTGCCGGGTGGGTCGCCCGATCGCGGGCTGGCGGATCGGGCCGGTTGGGCGCAGGATGTGTTGGCGAAGTGTCAACAACTGCTCGAGGAGGAGCCGACATGGCGCGAGGGCCGCGTTCGTTGCGAAACAAAGTGGTCGTGGTGACCGGCGGGGCGCAGGGAATCGGCGCCAGGACGTCGGCCGCACTGGTCCGTCACGGCGCGAAGGTGGCGATCGGCGACCTCGATCAGGTGCTCGCCGAGAAGACCGCCGGTGAGCTGGGTGGGGACACCGTCGCGCTGAAGCTGGACGTCACCGATACGCGGGGCTTCACTGAGTTCCTGGACGAGGTCGAGCGCCGGCTCGGCCCGATCGACGTACTGATCAACAACGCCGGCATCATGCCGCTCGCCCCGCTGGCGGAGGAGGACGACGCGTCCACCCGTCGTCAGCTGGAGATCAACCTGCACGCGGTGATTCACGGCACCAGGGAGGCGGTGCGCCGGATGCGCCCCCGTCGCACCGGGCACATCGTGAACGTGGCGTCGATGGCCGGCAAGGCGGGTTTTCCCGGCGGGGCCACGTATTGCGCCACCAAGCACGGTGTGGTCGGGCTGTCCGAGGCGGTGCACCTGGAGCTGTACGGCACCGGCGTCGAGGTGTCCTGCGTGATGCCGGCGATCGTGCGCACCGAGCTGGCCAGCGGGCTCGGCGAGGCGAAGATGATCAAGTCGGTGCTGCCGGAGGACGTGGCCGAGGCCATTGTGGACGCTCTGCGCAAGCCCCGGTTCGACGTGTTCGTGCCAAGGTCGCTGGACGCGGTCGGCCGGGTCACCCGGCTGCTGCCGCGCCGGTTCGGCGAGTGGCTGGTGCGCACGCTGGGTGCGGACCAGGTGCTGGCGTCGGCGGCGCATTCCACCGCCCGCGCGGACTACGAGGACCGTGCCGCGCACAGCGCGCCGGCCGCCGAGGCGGACGGCCGCTGAAAACTGTCCGAATTGGACTGTGGGGCACGCCGCTGTGGACGGGCTTGTTTCCGCGGGTCGGCGCAAGGCAAGATGCTTTCCCAACGCTGAAGACAGGGGAGGCATCCGATGGCGTCACCGCCGGCACGGCTGGCCGCCGCGGCATCGAACGTGGTGGGGAAGGTGCTGCACGGCGGCGTCGCCGACCTCCGCCCGGTGCCGCGGGTGCTCATCGACCAGGGGCCAAACCGGTCGGTCTACCGGCTCACCGCGTCCGGCGGGGCCGCGCCGTCCGGGCCACCGATCCTGCTGGTGCCGCCGCTGGCCGCGCCCGCGTTGTGCTTCGACCTGCGCCGCGGCTGCAGCCTGGCCGAGCACCTGGTGGCTGGCGGGCGCCGCAGCTACCTGGTCGACTACGGCAATGTGGCCTTCTCCGACCGCAGGCTCGGCGTGGAGCACTGGATCGACGAGGTGCTGCCGAAGGCGGTGCGGAAGGTCAGCGAGGACGCCGGCGGCCAGCAGGTGCACGTGGTGGCCTGGTGCCTCGGCGGCATCTTCTCGCTGCTCACCGCGGCCGACCAGGCCGACCTGCCGATCGAGTCGATCGTCACGGTGGCCGCGCCGTTCGACTTCACCGCGATCCCGCTGATCGCCCCGTTCCGGCCGCTGGTCGACCTGACCGGCGGGCATCTGCTCACCCCGTTCTACCGCGCGCTCGGCGGCGCACCCTCCTACCTGGTCAGCCGGGTGTTCCGGGCGACCGGGATGCACAAGGAGATCACCAAGCCGCTGGCGATACTGAAGAACCTGGACGACCGCGACTACCTGGCGCAGATCGAGGCGGTCGACCACTTCATGGACAACATGATCGCCTACCCCGGCCGGACCTTCGGGCAGCTGTACCACCGGTTCTTCCGCGCGAACGACCTTGCCGAGGGCAGCGTCGACCTGAACGGGCGGATCATCTCGCTCAGCGGGGTCAAGGTGCCGACCCTGATCATCGCGGGGGAGAACGACACCATCGCGCCACGGCCGGCGGTGGAGCGGCTGGTCGGGCTGCTGGAGAACGCGCCTTCGGTGCGGTTCGAGACCGCGCCCGGCGGGCACCTCGGCGTGCTCACCGGCCGGAAGGCGCGGGACACCACCTGGCGGTACATCGACGAGTTCCTGGCCGAGCGGCTTGCGAGCTGACCGGCGAACGCGTATGCATGAGGAATGCATGATGTGCCTCGCACCGCGAATCTGCTTGGCGCGACCGCGCTCGCGGTGAGCGACCTGCTGCTGGCCGGTGTCACCTCGGCGGCCGGCACCAGCGAGAGCGGCGCCGCCGCGCTCGTCGTGCTGTCCGCGACGCCAGGGATCAGCGTCACCGAACTGGGCCGCCGGATCGGGCTGAGCCAGCCCGCCGCTGCCCGCATGGTTGACGCGCTGGAGGCCCGCGGCCTGGTGGAACGCCGCCAGACCATGGGCCGCTCGGTGGCGGTGCACCTCACCGGCCCCGGTACCGCTGCCGCCAAGGAGCTGCTGAACGCGCGAGGCGGCGCGCTCGCCGGCCTCGTCGAACGGCTCGATCCCGCCGACCGGTCCGCTTTGGCCGGGCTGCTGGAAAAACTGCTCACCGCCGCCTATGCCGAGGTGCCCAACTCCGAGCTGCTCTGCCGCCTCTGCGACCGTCCCACCTGCACCACCCCCGACACTTCCTGCCCCGTCGGCGCCGCCGAACGCGCGATGCAGTGAAGGCCACCTTGCCTGCGTTGAACGCAGTGAAGGTGGCCTTCACTGCATGCGGAGCTACTTGAGTTCGGCGGAGGATTTGCCGAGGAGGCGGCGGGCGACGATGAGCTGCTGGATCTGCTGGGTGCCTTCGAAGATGTCCAGGATCTTCGCGTCACGGCTCCACTTTTCGAGCAGTGACTCCTCGGTGTAGCCGAGGGTGCCGGCCAGCTCGACGCAGCGCAGGGTGATGTCCACGACCGAACGGCCCGCCTTCGCCTTGGCCATCGAGGCCTGCAGCGAGTTCGGCTGCCGGTTGTCCGCCATCCAGGCCGACTCCATGGTCAGCAGGTACGCGGCCTCGTAGTCCGCCTCCAGCTGCAGGTAGGCCGCGGCCGCCGCGTGCTGGTTGTTCGCGGGCTTGTCGTAGTCCACCTCGATACCGGCTTCGGACAGCACGCGCGCGGTCTCCTCCAGCGCCGCGCGGGCGACGCCGATCGCCATCGCGGCCACCAGCGGGCGGGTGTTGTCGAAGGTCTGCATGACCCCGGCGAAACCCTTTTTGGTGTCGATCTCCGGGCTGCCGAGCAGGTTCTCCTTCGGCACCCGGCAGTTCTCGAAGCGCAGCACGGCGGTGTCCGACGCGCGGATGCCGAGCTTGTGCTCCACCCGGACCACCTCGAACCCCGGCGTGCCCTTCTCCACCACGAAGGACTTGATCGCGGCACGGCCAACGCTCTTGTCCAGCGTCGCCCACACCACCACCGCGTCCGCGCGCTGGCCGGAGGTGACGAAGATCTTCTCGCCGTTGAGCACGTACTCGTCGCCGTCCAGCTTCGCGGTGGCGGTGATCGCGGCGGAGTCCGAGCCGCAGTCCGGCTCGGTGATCGCCATCGCGGCCCACAGCTTGCCGAACCGCTCGAGCTGCTCGGTGTTGGCCACCGAGCCGATCGCCGCGTTGCCGAGACCTTGGCGCGGCATGGACAGCAGCAGGCCGACATCGCCCCAGCACATCTCGATGGTGCCCAGCACGATGTTCAGGTTGGCGCCGTTGCGGTTGCCCTGCGGCCCGTCGTTCTTCTCATCGCGACGGACCCCGGCGGCACCCGCGCCGCCCTGGCCGGAGGAGTTCAGCCCGTCCAGCAGCGCGGCGAGCATGTCCAGCTCGGTGGGGTAGGTGTGCTCGGCGCGGTCGTACTTGCGCGAGATCGGCCGGAACACTTCGGACGCCGCCTGGTACGCCTGGTTGACCAGCGCCCCGGCCTTCTTCGGAACTTCAAGGTTGATCATGACTTGCTCCCGGGTTCGCTAGCTCAGAGGAGGACGGTGCCTTCCATGACACCGATGGCGCGCAGGTCGCGGTACCAGCGCTCGACCGGGTGCTCCTTGACGAAGCCGTGCCCGCCGAGCAGCTGCACCCCCGCGTTGCCGATCTGCATGCCCTTGTCCGCGGCCAGCTTGCGGGCCAGCGCGACCTCGCGCGCGTACGACCTGCCCTGCTCGGCCCGTGCCGCCGCGCGCAGGGTGACCAGCCGCAGCCCCTCCAGCTCGATCGCGATGTCGGCGACCGAGAAGGCGACCGCCTGGCGGTGGCTCACCGGCTCGCCGAACGCCTTGCGCTCGTTCACGTACGGGATGACGTAGTCGAGCACGGCCTTCGCGGTGCCGGCGGCCAGCGACGCCCAGCCGAGCCGGGACAGCCGCACCGCTTCGGTGAACACCTCGGCCTTGCCGCCGCCGAGCAGCGCGCCGGCGGGCAGCGCGACCTTGTCCAGGTGCAGCTTGCCGGTGGACGCGCCGCGCAGGCCCATCGCGGGCTCGCCCTCGATGCTCACACCCGCGTTGGAGGACTCGACGATGAACAGCGCCGGCCCGCGTCCCTCCAGGTCCGCGGAGACGACGAACAGCTCCGCCTGCGCGGCCCTCGGCACCAGCGACTTCACGCCGTCGAGCTGGTAGCCCTTCGGGGTGCGCTTGGCCTTGACGGCCGGCTTGAACGGGTCGAACAGCGCCTTGCGCTCCTGCAGCGCGAAGGCCGCGGCCGGCACGTTCTCCCCGACGAACGCGGGCAGGTAGTCGGCCTGCTGCTCCTCGTTGCCCCACAGCACCAGCGCGGTGCTCACCGCGGACGGCGCGAGCACGGCCACCGCGAGCCCGAGGTCCCCGTGCGCGAGCGCTTCGGCGATCAGCGCGCTGGTGACCACGGACCGCTCGGTGCCCACTCCGCCGAGGTCCTCCGGGATGCCGACCAGCGTCACGCCGAGCTCGGCGGCCCGGCCGAACAGCCCGTCCGGGGCCATCAGCTTGGCGTCCGCCTCGGCGGCGGCCGGGCGCAGCTGCTCGGCGGCGAACTCGCGGACCGTCTCCACGATCAGCTGCTGGTCTTCGCTCGGCGTCAGGTCGAACAGGCCGGTGTCCGGCGCCTTCGACAGCCGGGCGGGCTTGCCGAGCCGCTGCGCGGACTTGAACGACCTTGTCGCCGCGCCGGCCACCCGGAAACCGTTCCTGGTGCCCGCGGTGACCAGGTTCTGCACCGGTTTGCGCAGCCCGGCCCTGTCGATCGCCTTGCTGCCGGCCAGCTTGGTGAGCGCGGCGAGGCCGAGGCCCATCGCGTCTCGTTTTTTCTGCGGCGTACCCACGGTCGCCCACTCCCATCAGCCGGAGACCGGCCTCGCGTACCTACTCACGAGTAGGTTAACCCCTCTATGACGAGGATGCCAGTGTCCGGGCTCACCTTGGCGCGGCATGTCACTTTCCGAGCATCGGGGCGGAGTCGATTCGTCCGGAAGTGACAAGCCGCTAGCCGAGGTCCAGCACCTCGGTCATCAGGGTGACCAGCTCGGCGCCGAGCTGCGGCCGCGCGTTCACCCGCCGGGTGCGGGACAGATCGTTGGCGACGGTGAGCGCCGCGTGCACGGTGATCTTGGCTTCCCGCGCGCTCAGTCCGGGGTGCACGGTGGACAGCAGCCGAACCCATTGGGCCACATAGTCCCGCTGCACCCGGACCAGTTCGGCCCGCTCGCGCTCGGGCACGTTGACGTGCATGCCGGAGAAGGCGACCGCCAGCTCGCCGGAGCCGGTGAGGGTGTACACGTAGGACTGCGCGAGCCGGCGCAGCGCCTCCCGCTCGTCCGCCGGGGCGCTGGTGCGCAGCGCGTGCTCGGCGCCGATGGCCAGCCGGTCCGCGGCCCGCTGGCAGATCGCCAGCACCAGCCCGGCCTTGCTCGGGAAGTGCCGGTACACGCTCGGCCCGGCGATCCCGGCGGCCGCGCCGATGTCCTCCATGCTGACCGCGTGGAAACCGCGGCGGCGGAACAGCTCGGTCGCCGCGGCCAGCAACTGCTCCCGACGCGATGGCGTGCCGAGGCCGTTCGGTGGCGGGGCCGGCTCCTCCTCGGCCGGGGTCGGCAGTGTGGCATGCAGCACACGCTGGGCCAGCGTGACCAGCAGCTGTCCGAAGCGTTTCCTGGCGACGCTGGTGTGGTGCACCGAGACGCTGCCGAACACGCTCAGCCCCGCCCAGCAGAGCAGCTCGGCGTCCTCGGCAGCCAGCTCGGGCCGCTGCACCAGCAGTGCCTTCGTCCAAGCCTCGAGCACCGCGCCGGAGCGCCGCCTGATCTCCCGCTGGTCCTCGGCGGCGAGATGCCGGCCCTCCCAGCGCCACAGCGCGGCCACCTCGCGGCGTTCCACCGCCTGCGCGGCCAGCGCCCCGAGCAGGGCCTCGACCTGCCCGGGAGCCGGCACGTCCAGCCCGGAGAGCGCCTCGTGGGTGGCGGCTTCCATGTCGTCGATGCCGGCCAGCACCACATAGGCCAGGATCGCCTGCTTGTCCGCGAAGTGCCGGTACAGCGCGGGGCCGGTGATGCCCGCTTCGGCGGCGATGTCGTTGATGCCGACACCGTGGTAGCCGCGGGCGCGGAAGAGCCCCGCGGCGACGGAGGCCAGCTGGCTCTTCCGGTCGCGCGGCCGTCTGCGACTCGTCGGTCGGTCCATAGGTGAGCCAACCTTAGCCACTGTTGACTGAATGACAACCCGTTGACAGCATGTACTTCAGCAGGATTATGTTAGTGGCAATTAGCATGAGTCGAAGACCCGCGCGCAGCACCCAGGGAGACTTTCGTGAGTAGTGAGGCGTACATCTACGAGGCGATTCGCACGCCTCGGGGGAAGAACAAGGGCGGTGCCCTGCACGGCACCAAGCCGGTCGACCTGCTGGTCGGCCTGATCGACGAGCTCAAGATCCGCTTCCCCGACCTCGACCCGGCGGCGATCGACGACATCGTGCTCGGCGTGGTCTCCCCGGTCGGCGATCAGGGCGGGGACATCGCCCGCACCGCGGCGCTCGCCGCCGGGCTGCCGGACACCGTCGCCGGTGTCCAGCTCAACCGGTTCTGCGCCTCCGGTCTCGAAGCCACCAACCAGGCCGCGCAGAAGGTGCGCGCCGGCTGGGACCAGTTGGTCATCGCCGGTGGTGTGGAGTCCATGTCCAGGGTGCCGATGGGCTCCGACGGCGGCGCATGGGCGCTGGACCCGGCCACCAACTTCGACACCTACTTCGTGCCGCAGGGCATCGGCGCGGACCTGATCGCCACCATGGAGGGCTTCTCCCGCGAGGACGTCGACCAGTTCGCCGTCGAGTCGCAGAACAAGGCCGACGCGGCCTGGACCGGCGGCTACTTCGCCAAGTCCGTGGTGCCGGTCAAGGACATCAACGGCGTGACCGTGCTGGACCACGACGAGCACCGCCGTCCCGGCTCCACGGTGGAAGGGCTCGGCAAGCTCAAGCCCGCCTTCACCACCGTCGGCGAGATGGGCGGCTTCGACGCGGTGGCGCTGCAGAAGTACCACTCCGTGGAGAAGATCAACCACGTGCACACCGGCGGCAACTCGTCGGGCATCGTGGACGGCGCGGCGCTGGTGCTGGTCGGCAGCGAGCAGGCCGGCAAGACCTTCGGCCTCACCCCGCGGGCCCGCATCGTGGCCACCGCGGTCAGCGGCGCGGACGCCACCATCATGCTGACCGGCCCGACCCCGGCCACCGAGAAGGTGCTCAAGACCGCCGGGCTCACCATCGACGACATCGACCTGTTCGAGCTGAACGAGGCCTTCGCGTCCGTGGTCATGAAGTGGAAGAAGGACCTGAAGATCCCGGCCGAGAAGGTGAACGTCAACGGCGGCGCGATCGCCATGGGCCACCCGCTCGGCGCCACCGGCGCGATGCTGGTCGGCACCGTGGTCGACGAACTGGAGCGGCGCGGCGCCCGGCGCGCGCTGGTCACCCTGTGCATCGGCGGCGGCATGGGGCTCGCCACCATCATCGAGCGAGTCTGAGGGCGGAAGACCAATGGCTGAATCCAAGACCATCAAGTGGGAGCAGGACGCCGACGGCATCGTCGTGCTGACTCTCGACGACCCCAACCAGTCCGCGAACACGATGAACGCGGACTTCCGCGAGTCGCTCGGCGTGACGATCGACCGCCTCGAGTCCGAAAAGGACTCGATCACCGGCGTGGTGGTCGCCTCGGCGAAGAAGACCTTTTTCGCCGGCGGTGACCTCAACGAGCTGATCCAGGCGAAGCCGGAGCACGCGGCCGACCTGACCAAGAGCTCCGGCGAGCTCAAGACGCAGCTGCGCCGCCTGGAGACCCTCGGCAAGCCGGTGGTCTCGGCGATCAACGGTGCCGCGCTCGGCGGCGGCCTGGAGATCGCGCTGGCCACCCATCACCGGATCGTGGCGGACGTCAAGGGCACCGTGATCGGCCTGCCCGAGGCCACCCTTGGCCTGCTGCCCGGCGGCGGTGGCGTGGTGCGCACGGTGCGCCTGCTCGGCATCCAGAGCGCGGTGCTGAACGTGCTCGTGCAGGGCCAGCGGCACAAGCCGGCCAAGGCGCTGGAGCTCGGCCTCGTGCACGAGGTCGTGTCCACTGTGGACGAACTGCTGGCCAAGGCCAAGGAGTGGATCAAGGCCAACCCCGAAGGCGGCGTGCAGCCGTGGGACGTCAAGGGCTACAAGATCCCCGGCGGCACCCCGAGCAACCCGTCCTTCGCGGCGAACCTGCCCGCGTTCCCGGCCAACCTGCGCAAGCAGATCAAGGGCGCGAACATGCCGGCTCCGCGGGCGATCCTGGCCGCGGCGGTGGAGGGCACGCAGGTCGACTTCGACACCGCGATCCAGATCGAGACCAGGTACTTCGTGCACCTGGCCACCGGTCAGGTCGCGAAGAACATGACCAAGGCGTTCTTCTTCGACCTGCAGCACATCAACTCCGGCGGCTCGCGGCCGGACGGTTTCGAGAAGTTCTCCGCGACCAAGGTCGGTGTGCTCGGCGCCGGCATGATGGGCGCGGCGATCGCGTACGTCTCGGCGAAGGCCGGGATCGACGTGGTGCTCAAGGACGTTTCGCAGGAAGCGGCCGAGAAGGGCAAGGGCTACGCGGCCAAGCTGGAGGAGAAGGCGCTCTCCCGCGGTAAGACCACCAAGGAGAAGTCCGAGGCGCTGCTGGCCAGGATCACCCCGACCGCGGACCCGGCGGACTTCGCCGGGGTCGACTTCGTGATCGAGGCCGTCTTCGAGAGCGTCGAGCTGAAGCACAAGGTGTTCGGCGAGATCGAGGGCGTGGTCAACGCGGACGCGGTGCTCGGCTCGAACACCTCCACGCTGCCCATCACCTCGCTGGCCGAGGGGGTGCGGCGGCAGGAGGACTTCATCGGCATCCACTTCTTCTCGCCGGTGGACAAGATGCCGCTGGTGGAGATCATCTGTGGGGAGAAGACCTCGCCCGCCACGCTGGCCAAGGTCTTCGACTACACCCTGCAGATCAAGAAGACCCCGATCGTGGTCAACGACAGCCGCGGTTTCTTCACCAGCCGGGTGATCGGCACCTTCATCAACGAGGCGATCGCCGCGCTGGGCGAGGGCGTGGCGCCGGCCAGCATCGAGCAGGCTGGTTCGCAGGCCGGCTACCCGGCGCCGCCGTTGCAGCTGATGGACGAGCTGACGTTGACCCTGCCGCGCAAGATCCGCAAGGAGACGCGGGAGGCGGTCGAGGCCGCGGGCGGCACGTGGACCGCGCACGCGTCCGAGGGCGTGATCGACCGGATGATCGACGAGTTCGACCGCAAGGGCCGCTCGACCGGGTCCGGGTTCTACGACTACGACGAGAACGGCAAGCGCACCGGTCTCTGGCCCGGACTGCGGGACGCGTTCAAGTCGGGCAGCGGCGAGGTGCCGTTCGAGGACCTCAAGGAGCGGATGCTCTTCGCCGAGGCGCTGGAGACCGTGAAGTGCTTCGACGAGGGCGTGCTCACCTCGGTGCCGGACGCGAACATCGGGTCGATCTTCGGCATCGGCTTCCCGCCGTGGACCGGTGGCGTGATCCAGTACATCAACCAGTACGAGGGTGGCCTGAAGGGCTTCGTCGCCCGTTCGCGTGAACTCGCGGAGCGGTACGGCGACCACTTCACCCCGCCCGAGTCGCTCGTCGCCAAAGCCGACAAGGGCGAGATCTTCGAGTAACAGCTCCGCAGCGAAGGCCACCTTGCCTGCGTTCAACGCAGGCAAGGTGGCCTTCGCTGCATCGGGGATGCGACGATTCGGGTATGCGGAAAAGGGTGGTCGTCGCGGTTGTGGTCGCGTTGCTGGGACTGGTGCCGGGGCAGGCGAGTGCGGCCACCCAGGTGAAGGTGCTGCAGCTGAACATCTGCCACAGCGGGCTCGCCGATTGCTTCACCGGCGACCGGGTGATGACCAAGGTGAAGTCGGTGATCGCTTCGGTCAAACCGCAGGTGCTTTCGGTGAATGAAGCGTGCTCCGGCGACGTCGAGCCGCTTCGCGCGGAGCTAGGCGCGGCCAGGACCAAGTTCGTCGCCGCGCAGCGGGCCGACGGCACACCGGTGAAGTGCACCAACGGCCAGGACTACGGCAACATCGTGATGGTCGTGGACGCGCTCGCCGGTGGTGCGGGAGTCAGCGGCAAGTTCAGCGCACAGGACAGCAGCAACGAGAAGCGGGTCTGGGCCTGCCTGCCGGCTGGGAAACTGAGCGCCTGCGCCACCCATCTGTCCGCAAAGGACGGTTCGGTCGCGCTGGCGCAGTGCGAGGAGCTGATGAGCCGGGCCGTCGAGTACGCGAAGACCGCGCCCACGGTGGTCGCCGGTGACCTGAACCTCCGCTACGGCGGGAGCCCCGATGCGCAGGACTGCAACCGCGGCGGCTTCTACCGCAAGGGCGACGGCGACCTGCAGCACATCTTCGCCAGCACCAACCTGACCTTTACCGGTAGCAGCAAGATCGACATGGCCGGCAGCACCGACCACCCCGCCTGGCTGATCACCACGTCTGCCCCTTAAGGCCACCTTAGGGGCGTTGAGCGCCCTCATGGTGGCCTTAAGGGACGATCAGAACAGCGGGGGGACGATGGCGTCGATGAGGTGCGGGCCGGGTTCGGCGACAGCGCGCGCGAACTGGTCGGCCAGCTCCTCGGCGGTGGTGGCCCTGGTGGCCGGTACGCCGAGACCCTCGGAGATCTTCACGAAATCCATGTCCGGGCCGGACAGGTCCAGCAGCTGGTTCGCCTTCGGCCCGGAGCTTTCCGCGCCGACGCGTTGCAGCTCCAGCCGCAGGATCGCGTAGGCCCGGTTGTTCAGCAGCACCGTGGTGACGTCGAGGTTCTCCCTGGCCTGCGTCCACAGCGCGGAGATCGTGTACAGCGCGCTGCCGTCGGACTGCAGGTTGATCACCGGCCTGCCCGGCGCGGCCACCGCGGCCCCGGTGGCGACCGGGATCCCGTAGCCGATCGCGCCACCGGTGAGGGTGAGCACGTCGTGCCGGGGCGCGCCCGCGGTCGCGGACGGCAGCAGCAGGCCGGAGGTGTTGGCTTCATCCGCGATGATCGCGTTCTCCGGCAGCAGCGCGCCGATCACGTCGACCCAGTTCTGCGGGGTGAGCTGGCCGCTCGGCACGGCGGGCCTGGACGCCTCCTGCAGCACCGGCTCGGTGTCCGGCGCGACCAGCGCGGCCAGGTCGTCCAGCGCACCGGGCACGTCCTCGTCCAGCTCGGCCAGCACGTGCACCTGGGTGCCCTCCGGGACCAGGTCGCTCGGCTTGCCGGGGTAGGCGAAGAAGGACACCGGCGCCTTGGTGCCGGCCACGATCAGGTGCTTGATCCCGTCGAGCTGGTAGGTGACCTGTTCGGCGAGGTAGCCGAGGCGTTCGATGCTCGGCAGCCCGGCGCCGCGCTCCAGCCTGCTGGGAAAGGTCTCCACGAACGGCTTGGCCCCGGTCGCGGCCGCGATCCGGCTGGTCGCGCGCAGCCCGGTCTCCCGGCACGCCCGCTCGCCGATCAGCAGCGCCACCTGCTCGCCGCCGCGCAGCAGCTCGGCGATCGCCTTCACGGTGGTCTCGTTGACCTGTCGCGGTGCCCGCGGTGGCACCGGCTCGCACGCCTGCCCGCCGTCGCCCCAGGAGACGTCCGCGGGCAGCACCAGGGTGGCGATCTTGCCCGGGGTGTCCATCGCGGCGGCCACCGCGGCGGCGGCGTCCGCGCCCACGTCCGCGGAGTGCTCCGAGCGCCGGACCCAGCCGTTGAGCCAGCCCGCCAGTGCGTCGATGTCGGATTCCAGTGGTGCGTCGTACTTCTTGTGATAGGTGGCGTGGTCCCCGATCACGTTCACCATCGGGGTGTGCGCCCGGCGCGCGTTGTGCAGGTTCGCCAGCCCGTTGCCCATCCCCGGACCGAGGTGCAGCAGGGTCGCGGCCGGCCGGTCGGCCATCCGCGCGTAGCCGTCGGCGGCACCGGTGACCACGCCCTCGAACAGCCCGAGCACGCCGCGCATCTCCGGCACGCTGTCCAGCGCGGCCACGAAATGCATCTCGGAAGTGCCGGGGTTGGAGAAGCAGACGTCCACGCCGGCGTCGACGAGGGTGCGGATCAGGGACTGTGCGCCGTTCATGAATCTCCTAGAAGTACGCCGGGGTTGAGGATCCCGGCCGGGTCGAAAGCCTGCTTGATCCGGCGCATCAGCTCGATCTTCGCCGGGTCTTCGAGTTCGAGGAAGTGCTCGGTCTTGGCGTTGCCGAGGCCGTGCTCGCCGGAGATCGCCCCGCCCACGGCCATCCCCTCGGCGAAGATGTCGTGCAGCAGCTTCCGCCGCCGGTCCGGGTCCTTGCAGAAGATGCCGAGGTGCACGTTGCCGTCCCCGGCGTGCCCGCAGCCGAGCGCGCCGCCCTCCGCCGCGGTGGCCAGTTCCCTGGCCTTGGCGAGGAAGCCGGGCATCGCCGAACGCGGCACCACCACGTCGATCACGTCGTCCGCGCCGACCGACTTGGCCGTCCAGAACGCTTTCTCCCGCGCCTCGATCAGCTGACGGGCGGAACCGCCTTCCAGTACGTACACGTCCATTGCGCCGAGCTGGCCGAGCAGCTCGCCCAGTGCCTCGACGTCGCCGTCCAGCCGCTCGGTCAGCCGGTTCTCCAGTGCCACCACCAGATACGCCTGCGCGGAGTCGCGGACCGAGTCCGGGATGCCCAGCGCCAGCTTCTCGTTGTAGGCGATCGCGGCCAGGGTCAGCGTGTCGATGTACTCCAGGATGTGCGGGGCGAGCCCGCTGGAGAGGATCTTCGGCACGGCGTTCATCACCTGGTCGAGATCGCCGAACGGGGCGAGCACGGTGGCGCCGTGGGACAGCCGGGGATGCAGCTTGACGATCACCTCGGTGGCCAGCGCGAGGGTGCCCTCCGAGCCGATGATCAGCTGGGTGAGGTCGTAGCCGGTGGAGGTCTTCACCGTCTTGCCGCCGGTGCGGATCAGCTCGCCGGTGGGCAGCGCGGCCTGCAGCCCGAGCACGTTGTGCCGGGTGACGCCGTACTTGACCGCGCGCATGCCGCCGGCGTTGGTGCCCACGTTGCCGCCGACGCTGGCGCTCAGCTCGCCGGGATAGACCGTGTAGCTCAGTCCCGCCGCCCGAGTCCGTTCGTCCAGTTCGGACAGTGTGACCCCGGGCTGCACCACGGCCACGTGATTCTCGGCGTCGATCTCCAGCACCGCGTTCATCCGCTCGAAGGACACCAGCAGCCCGTCCTCGCGCGGCCGGGCCGCGCCGGAGAGGCCGGTGCCGGAGCCGCGCGCGGTGACCGGCACGCCGTGCTCGGCGGCGGCCTTCAGCAGCGCGGCCACTTCCTCCGCACTGGCCGGCTTGGCCAGGTAGCGGGGTTTGCGCGGCTCGACGGTGAGGGCTTCGTCGTGCGCGTAGTCCTCGGCGATGTCCGCACCGCTGAGCAGGTTCGGGATGCCAACCACGCCGGCGAACGCCGCCGCCGGTCCGGAACCGACATCGTCGGCCATGACGGTGCCACCTGCTCTCTGCTGCTCGGGCGGGTCGTTGTCCGGCAGCGTAGTACGGATCGGCGAGAGCATGCCATGAAAACTATTCGCGTTTGCCGCATGCAGCGAGGCCACCTTCACTGCGTTGAACGCAGGCAAGGTGGCCTTCGCTGCATAAGCGGGTTACTCGGAGCGGGTGAAGGAGAGGGTCTCGCCTTCGACGCCGCGCAGCCAGAGGTCCTGGGCGGCGGCGGCCATTTCCGCCAGGCCCTCTTCGATGGTGGCGAACACGTTGCCGGGCACCCAGCCGGCATCGCCGTTGATCAGCAGGTTGTTGCGCCCGTAGAAGATCGCCAGGTCGGTCGCGCCCTGGTCGCTGTGCGCCTCGCTGCCTTCGTCGTAGCCGTACGCCGGGTTGCCGATCTCCCATGCCTCGAAGCCGAAGTACACGACGTCGCCAGGAATCGGGGTGACGGTCGGGTTCTCGCGGCCAGGCTTGGGCTCGGCGAACGGCGGCACCAGCGTGTACACCTCGTTGCGGGCGTACTTCGCGTGGTAGGCCGAGCTGCTCTGCGGCAGCGCGTCCCAGACCGCCTTGCAGGTGCGCGGCGCCTCGGCTTCGAGCAGCCGCGCACGGCAGGACACCCCGCGCTTGTCCAGGGTGATGGTGATGTAGCGCGCCACTTCTCGGTTTCCCCTCAGTTCTTGGTGACGGACGCGACCGCGTCGGCCCAGATGTCCAGTGCCTCGTCCACCTGCTCGGCGGTGACCACCAGCGGCGGGATCATCCGCACCACGTTCATGTACGCCCCGCAGGTGAGCAGCAGCAGCCCGCGCTCCGCGGCGGCCTTCTGCACGGCCTGTGCGGTCGCGTTGTCCGGCTGGCCGTCCGGGGTGGTGAACTCCGAGCCGACCAGCAGCCCGAGCCCGCGCACGTCGCCGATCTGCGGGGTCTTCTCGCCGACCAGCTTGGCGCCGGCCAGCAGCTGCTCGCCCCTAGCCGCAGCGTTCTCCACCAGGCCCTCTTCCTGGATAACGGCCAACGTCGCCGCGGCGGCCGCGCAGGAGACCGCGTTGCCGCCGTAGGTGCCGCCCTGCGAACCGGGCCACGCCTTGCTCATCAGCTCAGTGGACGCGGCGATGCCGGACAGCGGGAAGCCGCTGGCCAGTCCCTTGGCGATGACGATCACGTCCGGGCGCACGTCGAAGTGGTCGTGTCCCCAGAACTTCCCGGTGCGCCCGAAACCGGTCTGCACCTCGTCGATCACCAGCAGGATGCCGTGCCGGTCGGCCCGCTCGCGCAGACCGGCGAAGAACTCGGTGTTCGCCGGCACGTAGCCGCCTTCGCCGAGCACCGGCTCGATCACGAAGGCCGCGGTCTCGTTCGGCGCGCTGACCGTGGCGAACAGGTAGTCCAGCTCCTGGAGCGCGAACTTCGTCGCGGTCGCCTGGTCCCAGCCGTAGCGGAAGGCGTTCGGGAACGGGGCCACGTGCACCCCGCCCATCAGCGGCGAGATGCCGGCGCTGAACCGGGTGCCCGAGGTGGTCATGGTCGCGGTGGCCACGGTCCGGCCGTGGAAGCCGCCCTGGAAGACGATCACGTTCGGCCGCCCGGTGGCCTGTCGGGAAAGCCGCAGCGCCGCTTCCACGCCTTCACTGCCCGAGTTGGCGAAGAACAGCGAGTCGAGGCCGTCGGGCAGCACTTCGCCGAGCTTCTCGGTGAGGTCGAGCAGCGGCTTGTGCATCACGGTCGTGTACTGGCCGTGGATCAGCTTGCCGATCTGCTCCTGCGCGGCGGCGACCACCTTGGGGTGGCAGTGTCCGGTACTGGTGACGCCGATGCCGGCGGTGAAGTCCAGGTTGCGCTTGCCGCTGGTGTCGTACAGATAGACACCCTCGCCGTGGTCGACGACGACCGGGGTGGCCTGCTTGAGCAGCGGGGAGAGCTTGGCCATGACAGCGACGCTCCTTCAGGGTTGCGAGGGTGTTGTCGATTGTTGACAATATTCGTAGCATGGCCTTCGGACCGGCGCAATGAAGCATGAACAGGAGCGGGATGAGCGAGATCAGTGAGACCGGGGTAGTCGACGCGGTCGGCAAGGACCTGTTCATCGGCGGTAAGTGGACTTCCGCGGCCGGTGGCAGGACGTTCCCGGTGTACGACCCGTCGAACGGCAAAGTGCTGTGCGAGGTGGCCGACGCCTCGCCGGCGGACGGTGTGGCCGCACTGGACGCGGCGGTCGCCGCGCAGCCGGGGTTCGCCGCCGTCGCCCCGCGCGAACGCGGTGAGATCCTGCGCCGCGCCTACGAGCTGCTCATCGCGCGCAACGAAGAGCTGGCGCTGCTGATGACGCTGGAGATGGGCAAGCCGCTGGCCGAGGCGCGCGGCGAGATCACCTACGCCGCCGAGTTCTTCCGCTGGTTCGCCGAGGAAGCGGTGCGCATCGACGGCGGGTACGCGGTCGCGCCGAACGGCAGCGGCCGGTTCCTGGTCACCAAGCAGCCGGTCGGCCCGACCCTGCTGATCACGCCGTGGAACTTCCCGATGGCGATGGGCGGGCGCAAGCTCGGCCCGGCGATCGCGGCCGGCTGCACCTCGGTGATCAAGCCCGCCGCGCAGACCCCGCTGTCCATGCTCGCGCTGGCCGGCATCCTGGCCGAGGCCGGGCTGCCGGAGGGGGTGGTGAACGTGCTGACCACCAGCGACTCCGGCGGGGTGATGGAGCCGCTGATCCGGGACGGCCGGGCGCGCAAGCTCTCCTTCACCGGGTCCACCTCGGTCGGCCGCAAGCTGCTGGAGCAGAGCGCGGAGAAGGTGCTGCGCACCTCCATGGAGCTGGGCGGCAACGCGCCGTTCCTGGTCTTCGACGACGCCGACATGGACGCCGCCATCGAGGGTGCGATGCAGGCCAAGATGCGCAACATCGGCGAGGCGTGCACCGCGGCGAACCGGTTCTACGTGCAGCGCGGGGTGGTGGAGGAGTTCTCCCGGCGGCTGACCGAGCGGATGTCCGCGCTGCCGCTTGGCCGCGGCACCGAGGACGGCGTGGTGGTCGGCCCGCTGATCGACAGGGCCGCGGTGGAGAAGGTGAGCAGCCTGGTCTCCGACGCCGCCGACCGCGGCGCCAAGGTGCTCACCGGTGGGTCCACTGTGGACGGTCCGGGCAACTTCTACCAGGCGACCGTGCTCACCGACGTGCCGAAGGACGCCAAGCTGGCCTCCGAGGAGATCTTCGGCCCGGTGGCGCCGATCTCGGTGTTCGACACCGAGGACGAGGCGGTGGCCGCCGCGAACGACACCGAGTACGGGCTGGTGTCCTATCTGTACACCAGTGACGTGAAGCGCGCGCTGCGCGTCTCGGAGCGGCTGGAGGCCGGCATGATCGGCCTCAACCAGGGCATCGTGTCCAACCCGGCCGCACCGTTCGGCGGGATCAAGCAGTCCGGCCTCGGCCGCGAGGGCGGCACGGTCGGCATCGAGGAGTTCCTGGAGACGAAGTACATCGCGGTGAGCCTGTGACGGACTACTACTCGATCGCGGCGATTCCCGGTGACGGGATCGGCGTGGACGTCAGCGTCGAGGCGCGCAAGGTGCTCGACCGGGCCGCGGAGCTGCACGAGTTCGGTCTGCAGTGGACGGAGTTCGACTGGAGCTGCGAGCGGTACACCCAGACCGGCGCCATGATGCCGGAGGACGGGGTGGACCAGCTCGCGAAGTTCGACGGGATCTTCCTCGGCGCGGTCGGTTTTCCCGGTGTGCCGGACCACGTTTCGCTGTGGGGCTTGCTGATCCCGCTGCGCCGGGCGTTCGCGCAGTACGTGAACCTGCGGCCGGTCCGGCTGCTGCCGGGCACCAGGTCGGTGCTCGAGGGCAGGGACGCGGCCGAGTTGGAGATGGTGATCGTCCGGGAGAACTCCGAGGGCGAGTACTCGGCCATCGGCGGCAGGCACAACACCGGGCAGGCGAGCGAGTTCGTGCTGCAGGAGTCGGTGTTCACCCGCGTCGGCGTGCAGCGGATCATCCGGTACGCCTTCGAGCTGGCCCGCACCCGTAGCGGCCGGGTCTGCTCGGCAACCAAGTCCAACGGGCTGATCCATTCGATGCCGTACTGGGACGAGAACTTCGCCGAGATCGCGGCGGAGTACCCGGATGTCCAAAGTGAACAGTGCCATGTGGACGCACTGGCGGCGCGGATGGTGCAGCAGCCGGACCGGCTGGACGTGGTGGTGGCGTCGAACCTGTTCGGCGACATTCTCAGCGACCTGGCGGCCGCGGTCACCGGCGGGCTCGGCATGGCGCCTTCGGGCAACATCAACCCGCCCGGCGAGTACCCGTCCATGTTCGAGGCGGTGCACGGCAGCGCGCCGGACATCGCCGGGCAGGGCATCGCCAACCCGGTGGCCCAGGTGCTGGCCGGGGTGATGATGCTCGAACACCTCGGTGAGCCGGTGGCCGCGCGGGCGGTCAACGCAGCGGTGGAGAAGGTGCTCGCCGACGGCGAGGTGGCCACCCCCGACCTCGGCGGCAAGTCGACCACCGCCGAGCTCGGCACCGCCATCGCCGCCGCCCTCGGCTAGCGCCACCGGCGATTTCGCAGGTCAACGCTCGTGAGTGGAAAGTGTTGCTGGGGCAACACTTTCCACTCACGACGTCAAGGGTGGGTGTTGTGCAGGCCGGGGGCGCCGGTGACCTGGCGGCTGTGCTCGATCAGCGCCGGGTAGTCCGCCGCGATGCCGCCGAGTAGCGCTTCCACGGCGCGCTCGATCTCGTCCTCGGTGGTCGGGGCGTGGCCGAACAGGGCGCGGTAGTGCACCAGTGAGCCGAGCATGTCCAGGATCAGGTCGCGGTCCAGATCCTCGCGGAGGTCGCCGCGCGCGGCCGCGCGGTCGAGCATCTGTGCCACGGCGGCGCGCGGGGGCTCGAAGAGGGTGGCCATGAACCCCTCGCGCAGCCCGGTGTCGGCGCTGCAGTCGGCCAGCAGCGGGCCGAGCACGTCGGGATGGATCCGCCGGAACGCGCCGACGAACACGGCGATGCCCTCGTTCAGGTCGCAGATCGTGCAGCCGGTGTCCGGCACCTGCTGCTCGCCGAGCCTGGCGGCGAGCGCGGCGAGCACCAGCCCCTGCCGGTTGGGCCAGCGGCGGTAGATCGCCGGTTTGGTGCTCTCCGCTCGGCGCGCGACCTCTTCGAGGGTCAGCCGGCGGTATCCCGACTCGTCGAGCACGGCCAGCGTCGCCGCCAGCACGGCCGCGTCGATCTGCGGGTCGCGGGGACGGCCGCCGCGGACCGGCGCGGGCTGGGGATCCGACATGGCTTCAGCCTAACCGCCACTTATGTTACGTTACGGATCGGAACATAAATATCAGCCGGGAGGGTGCGATGAACGTGCCGGGACCGACGAAGGCGGGGCGCCGCGAGTGGATCGGGCTGGCCGTGCTCACGCTGCCGCTGCTCGTGCTCGCGCTGGATGTGAGCGTGCTGTTCCTGGCCGCCCCGCGGCTGGGCGCTGATCTGCGGCCCAGCAGCACGGAACTGTTGTGGATCATGGACATCTACGGGTTCCTGATCGCCGGCTTCCTGATCACCATGGGCACCCTCGGCGACCGGATCGGCCGGCGACGGCTGCTGGTGATCGGGGCCGTCGCCTTCGCCGCCGCGTCGCTGCTCGCGGCCTACGCCGGTTCACCCGCGATGCTGATCGCGGCCCGTGCGGTGCTCGGCATTGCCGGCGCCACCCTGATGCCCTCCACGCTCGCCCTGATCAGCACCATGTTTCAGGATCCGGCGCAGCGCGGGGTCGCCATCGCGGTCTGGATGACCACCTTCTCGGCCGGCATCGCGGTGGGCCCGATCGTCGGCGGCGCCATGCTGGAGAACCTCTGGTGGGGCTCGGTGTTCCTGCTGGGCGTGCCGGTCATGGTGCTGCTGGCGGTACTGGCGCCGCGACTGCTGCCCGAGCACCGCGACCCGGGCGCGGGCAGGCTGGATCTGGTCAGCGTGGCCCTTTCGCTGGCCACGATCCTGCCGATCGTCTACGGCCTCAAGGAGATCGCCGGTACCGGACTGCACTGGCCGTCGGTGCTGGCGATCGCGGCGGGCCTGCTCTTCGGGGTGCTGTTCGTGCGCAGGCAGCGCACCCTGCCCGATCCGTTGGTCGACCTCCGCCTGTTCGGTGACCGCGCCTTCCGCGCCGGGCTGGCCCTGCTGCTGCTTGGCATCCTGGCGATCAACGGGGTCAACTTCCTGTTCCCCCAGTTCCTGCAACTGGTCGAGGGCCTTTCGCCGCTGCATGCCGGGTTGTGGATGATCCCGATCGCGCTGGCTTCGATCGTCGCGTCGATGGCGGCGCCGTTCCTGGCGCGACGGGTGCGCCCTGCCTACGTCATCGCGGGCGGCGCGGTGCTCTCGATACTCGGTTTCCTGCTGGTCACTCAGGTGCAAAGCGTTGGGGGACTTGCCCTTCTGGTGGCCGCGGGGGTGGTGGTGATCATCGGCCTCAGCCCGATGGGCGTGCTGAGCACGGACCTGGTCGTCGGCGCGGCACCGCCGGAGAAGGCCGGATCGGCCGCGGCGATCTCGGAGACCAGCGGCGAGTTCGGGGTGGGCCTCGGGGTGGCGGTCATCGGCAGCGTCGCCGCCGCGGCCTACCGCGGCGAGATGGCCGATGCGGATCTTCCGCCCGAGGTGGCCGTGGCCGGTCGCGAAAGCCTCAACAGCGCGGTGGCAGCGGCCGAACAGCTGCCACCCGCACTTCGCGGCGAGTTGCTGGAGCCCGCCAGGGAAGCCTTCACCACCGGGCTGAACCTAGCGGGCGCGGTCGGTGCCGTGCTGCTCGCCGGGCTGGCGCTGGTCGCCGCGACCTTCCTCCGGCACGTTCGCGCGACCGGTGAAAGCTAGGAACCGGCCACCGCGGGAGCGGCGCCGGAGTGCAGGCTGTTGCCAGGGGCGAGGCGCTGCACGGCGTCCTCCATATGGGCTTCCAGCAGGGTGAGCACGGCCTCCTCGTCGCCGGCGCGGATCGCGTCGATGATCTGGTTGTGCTCGGTGACCCGTTCCTCCACCGCCTGGTAGGTCCGTTGCAGCTCGGACAGGCACATCCTGGTCTCGATCAGCAGGGTGCGCGCCATCCGCACCAGCCGCGGGCTGCCGGACGCGGCGATCAGCGCCTCGTGGAACTTCAGGTCCGCTTCGGACAGTGCGGTCGGGTCGTCCTCGTCTGCCGCCGCGGCCATCGCCCGCACGGTCTCGTCCAGCTCCGCGGCCACCAGCTCCCGGTCGCCGCGCATGATCCGGATCGCCGCCGCCCGCTCGACCGCGGAACGGGCCGAGTAGATGTCGTAGACGTCGCCGGGTTCGAGGTCGATCACGAACAGCCCGCGATGCCGCTCGCTGCGCAGCAAACCCTCGGAGACCAGCCGCTGCATGGCTTCCCGCAGCGGCCCGCGCGAGACCTGGAACTGGGCCGCCAGCTCGCTTTCGCCGAGCTGCGCCCCCGGCTGCAGCGAGCCGTTCATGATCGCGTCGCGCAGCTGGCGCGCGATGATGCCGGCGGTGGACTCACGGCTGACCGGCTCGATATCCGCCAACGGCATCTCAGGCATCCCTTCTCCGGAACAAAGCGCCCAGTGAGTCAACCGGAACGCTCTGTCCCGCCAGTCGCAACCCCTCCCAGATGGTGACCTGGTTGGCGGTGAGCACCGGCTTGCCGAGCCGCTGCTCGATCCGGTTCAGCACGCCGAGGGTGCGCATCGCGGTGTCCGGGACGAGCACCGCGTCGGCGTCGGGATGGTCGTGCGCGAGCGCGAGCTCGACCACCGCGTCCGCCGGCAGCCTGCCCACCTCGGCCGCCGTGTCGATGTCCTCGCTGGACATGGACACCACCTCGACCCCGCCGGCGCCGAGGAACTCCACGAACAGCTTGGCCACGTCGTCCGGGTAGCTCGCGGCCACCGAAACCCGACGTAGCCCCAGGGCCGCCGCCGCGCGGACGAAGGCGAACGACGTGCTCGACGCCGGCTTTCCGGCCGCCTCGGCCAGCTTCGCCACCTGCTCGGCCGCGCCGTCCCAGCGGTACACGAAACTGCCGCTGGTGCACGCCCACACCACCGCGTCCGGCTCGTGCTTCGCGAGCAGACGGGCCCCTTCGGCCAGCCGTTCCGGGCTGCCGAGGTCGAGCAGCTCGGGCACGGCGTGCAGGTCGGTGCCGTAGATGTGCTCCACCGGCAGCCGCACGCCGTCGAGCAGTCCTTCCGCGAGCGGGTAGTCGTCTTCCGCGGCGTGGTCGGGGTAGATGAGGCCGATCGTCGGCATGGGGCGGTCCTCCCAGGAGAACGACGGAGACGAAGATTGTTGACAATCCTACTAGATGGCTACTAATCAGTCACCTAGGAGACTTCCCGCAGCCAGCTCCCCTCGCCCACGACCGGCAGTTCCATCCGCTTCAGGCAGGCCCACATGGTGAGCTGGTTGGCGGTCAGCACCGGCTTGCCGAGGCGCTTCTCCAGCGGCCCGATCAGGTCGTAGGTGGGCAGGTTGGTGCAGCTGACGAAGATCGCCTCGGCGTCCGGATGGTCCGCGCTGAGGATGCGCTCGGCGATCGTGCGGTAGCTGACCTTCCAGATCCCGCCGCCGAGGCCGAGGTGGTCGCTGGACACCGTCCGCACGCCCAGTTCCAGCAGGAAGGCGTGCAGGCTGCTGGTCAGGTCGGCGTCATACGGGGTGATCACCGAGACGCGTTCCAGGTTGAGCTGCTGCAGTACCTCGGCGAGCGCGCCGGAGGTGGTCACCGCGTCCGGCGCGCCGGCGTCGCAGATCGCCTTGCACAGCGAGCGCTCGTAGTCCACGCCGTTCACGAAGCTGCCCGACGTGCACAGGTACGCCACCACTTCGGGCTCCACGTGCAGCACGTCCCTGGTCGCGGCCGCGAGGTGCGCGCTGTTGCTGACCAGCTGCGCCATTTCCATGCTCACCGGCACCGGCTCGTACGGTGTGCGGGCGAGATGCAGGGAGACCTCCATCGGCACCCAGCGCCAGAGCTCGCGCTCCAGGGCCAGGTCGAAGGGGGCGATCACGCCGATACCTCGTTGCGCGAGCGGCCCGTCGAAGTCCAGAAAATCCAAATCCAAGGCTCAGTCCCCAGGGTGCGGGTGAAGAAGGAGTGGCCTCCGGGGGTGCTTCCTCGGATTGTTGACAATCATACGAGCGACTCCTAGCGTGTCAACGTGATCGATTCCCCGGTGCTCGCCGTGTTGCACGGCGACAAGCTTCCGCCGGACATGCGGCCCATCGAAACCGCGGCAACGGTCCGTTACACCCGCGAAGAGGGGCTGGCCGAAGCCCTGCGCGGAGCCGACGCGCTCTTCGTCTATGACTTCCTTTCTACTGCGGTGCCGGCGGCGTGGCACGCCGCGGACCGGCTGCGCTGGCTGCACATCGCCAGCGCCGGCGTGGACCCGGTGCTGTTCCCGGAGCTGCGCGCGAGCGACGTGGTGCTGACCAACTCGCGGGGAGTCTTCGACCATTCGATCGCCGAGTACGTGCTCGGCGTGGTCCTCGCCTTCGCCAAGGACTTCGCCCGCTCGCTCGACCTGCAGCGCGAGGGCAGCTGGCTGCACCGGGAGACCGAGCGGGTCACCGGCAAGCGCGCGCTCGTGCTGGGCACCGGGCCGATCGGCCAGGCCATCGCCGGCCTGCTGCGCGCCGCCGGGCTGCGGGTGGCCGGGGTTGGCCGCCGCGCCCGCGAGGACGACCCCGCGTTCGGCACGGTGTACGCGTCGGACGACCTCATCGAGCGGCTGCCGGACGCCGACTACGTGATCGCGGTGGCCCCGCTGACCGAGCAGACCAAGGGCATCTTCGACGCCCGCGCCTTCGCCGCGATGAAACCCTCCGCGCGGTTCGTCAACGTGGGCCGCGGCGAGCTGGTGGTCACCGATGACCTGATCGGCGCGCTGCGCGACGGCGAGCTGGCCGGTGCCGCGCTGGACGTGTTCGACACCGAGCCGCTGCCCGCGAATAGTCCACTGTGGACAATGAAGAACGTGTTGATCTCCCCGCACATGTCCGGTGACTTCGTCGGCTGGCGGAACACGCTGGTCGAGGTCTTCGCGGACAACTTTCACCGGTGGCGTGCGGGCGCCGAGCTTCGTAATGTCGTGGACAAGCAACTGGGGTACGTGCCGTCCCCGGTGCGATGAACCAGGCATCCCGCGCCGGCCAGGAGTGGGAGGCATTTCGGCTCCAAGGAGGAACATGGCCGCGAACACCAGCACCCTGTTGACGGCGAGCGAGCTCGTCGCCGCCTACTCCACCGGGGAGCTGTCGCCGGTGGAAGCGACCAGGGCCGCGCTGCGCGCCATCGAGGAGCACGACGGGGACTACAACGCGTACTGCCTCGTCGATGCCGAATCCGCGCTGGGACAGGCGAAGGTCTCCGAGGCGCGCTGGCGCGACGGCCATCCGGTCGGCTGGCTGGACGGGGTGCCCACCTCGATCAAGGACATGTTCCTCACCCAGGGCTGGCCGACCCTGCGCGGCTCGAAGTGCATCGACCCGGACCAGCCGTGGGAGGTGGACAGCCCGGTCACCGCGCGGCTGCGGGAGAACGGCCTGGTGCTGCTCGGCAAGACCACTACCCCGGAACTGGGCTGGAAGGGCGTCACGGACAACCCGCTGACCGGGATCACCCGCAACCCGTGGGACCCCGCGCTCACCGCCGGCGGCTCGAGCGGTGGCAGCGCGGCCGCGGTCGCGGCCGGGATGGGCGAGCTGTCGGTGGGCACCGACGGCGGCGGCTCGGTCCGGATTCCCGCTTCGTTCTGCGGAATCGTCGGTTTCAAGCCGACGTACGGACGGATCCCGCTGTATCCGGCGAGCCCGTTCGGCGCGCTCGCGCACGCCGGGCCGATGGCGCGTTCGGTGGACGACGTGGCGCTGCTGCTGGACGTGCTCGCGCTGCCGGACGTCCGCGACCCTGGCGCGATGCCGCCTTCGGTCGGCACCTTCCGCGAGGCGGTCCGCCGGGACGTGCGCGGGCTGAACGCGGCGTTCTCCCCGCGGCTCGGTTATGTGGACGTCGACCCGGAGGTGGCGCAGATCGTGGCCGCCCTGGTGGCGGCGCTGGCCGACGCCGGGCTGCACATCGAGGAGACGGACCCCGGTTTCGCGGACCCGAAGGACGCCTTCGACGTGCTGTGGTCCACCGGTGCCGCGAAGTGGTTGGACACCTTCCCCGACGGTTCCGCGGAACGGATCGACCCCGGTTTGCGGGAGGTGTGGGAGCAGGGGCTGACCTACTCGGCCGCCGACTACCTCGCCGCGAACGCCGAGCGTGCCGCGCTGGGCATCCTGATGGGCGAGTTCCACACCCGGCACGACGTGCTGATCACGCCCACCATGCCGATCGCCCCGTTCGAGGCCGGGGTGGACGTGCCGCCGGGCAGCGGCATGCGGAGCTGGCCGGAGTGGACCAGGTTCAGCTACCCGTTCAACATGACCCAGCAGCCGGCGATCAGCGTGCCGGCCGGGTTCACCTCCGCCGGGCTGCCGGTCGGCCTGCAGATCGTCGGCCCGCGGCACTCCGACGACCTGGTGCTCGCGGTGGCCAAGCTGGTCGAGGAGATCCAGCCCTGGCCCACCGACCGCCCCGCCGCACCGAGGGGTTAGCGAGCAGGTACCTGATTTGGTACCTTAGAGGTATGACGGCGTTGAACCTGCAGTTCACCGACGAGGAGATGGCGGACTTGCGTGCGGCTGCCGAGCGCGAAGGCAAGTCCTTGAAGGCGGTTGCCCATCACGCTGTGGTGACCGCGGTTTCTTCGCGCAAACATCTTGTCGAACAAGCGGCGGCCAGGATCGCCCTGATCAGTGGTGAGCTGAACGAGCGTCTGGCCAAGTAGTGGCTCCGTACTACCTCGATGTCGAGGATGTGCTCACCGCTGCTCGTCACGCCGCGGGAGCCGTGGTCGAAGTCCGCGATTTCGGGTTGCTCGCCGCCGCGGTGGCACGGCCCGAGACCACAGTCTTCGGTCAGGACGCGTACCCGGATCTGTTCACCAAGGCCGCGGCCTTGCTGCATTCGCTGGTGCGCAACCACGGCTTGATCGACGGGAACAAACGTGCTGCCTGGGCGGCAGCGTGGGTCTTTCTCGAAGTCAACGGTGAGCGACTGGGAGAGTCGCTTGATGTGGACTCGGCAGAGGAACTGGTGCTGGCCGCCGCCAAAGGCGAGATAGAGGTCGCGGAGATCGCGGCCGGGCTGAAGCGTTTCGCCGCCGGCTAGCGCTGTACTGCGCGCAACTCGCGGACACGAGTGCACAGGCCGCGGACACGCGCGGGATCCGGCACCGCAACCGGCGTGTCCGCGCCTTATGCACCCGTGTCCGCACTCGGCGCGCGTGTGCGTCGACCACCCTGGGTCAGCCGCGGGTGGCGCCGTGTGGCCAGAGCACCGTGACCGGGGTGCCGCGGTCGCGGGCGGCGGCCACCACGTCGGCGGTGCCACCGTAGCCACGCGCGGGTTTCCCGGTCCCATACGGCCAATAGCTCGTCGGCTTGCTCGATCATGCGCACGCTGGCGTCCATGTGCGCCGCCGAGTCGGACTCAAGATGATCGAAGTTACGTGCTGTGCTGCCTACAGTGATACGCCCGCCTGTTTGGCCAGTTTTGTCAAGGTGGGATTGCTTCGCTTGTGCAGGGAGATCAGTACGCGCATCAATTCCCTGCTTGTCGGATGCACCTTGGCCATCTGAGGGGCGATGTCCCATGCGTCCTTCAGGGATTCCAGAGCGCCATCACGATCGCCGAGGGCCAATTTCGCCCTGGCCACATTCATGTGCAGGGGTCCGACGCGAGTGGCTGGTAGATTCAGCCGGCGGCGCCCCAGACCGTCCATTGTAGCCAGTGCCTTTCGGTGATCTTCCAGATCCACCGAAGTTGCTATAAGATGATTCGTTGTGTTTTCTGGGCCGAAGTGTAAACCGTGAGACTTGACGTCTTCGGGGAATTGTTCGGCTACGCGCCAAGCTGCCACTGTATGCCGCTCGGCTTCGGCGCTGTCGCCCATTCTCCCCGCCAAGGTAAGACCACGAAGATGGAGTTGCCCAAGCCCGAACGCCCTGGCTTCGCCTTCCAAGGACGACTCGGCCCTGACGATGGCTCGATCGACGATCGCCAGCCCTCCCGCGAAGTCTCCTGAATTGAGAAACGTGCCGGCCTCGTCCCGGGACGCGATAGCGCTGACCAAGGGATCCGCGCGGTCGGCGGCGAGCTGTTGTTTCAGCACCGCAAGCTCCGCGAGGTCCATCCAGCGATGCCGCGCGGCAAGCCAGTAGACCGTGCTGTACACGTCGGCAACCATGGCCCAAGCCGAAGGCGAGCCAGTCGCGTGCGCGTAGTTGGTTGTCTTTTCGAGTAGAGCGGGCGTTTTTTCGAGAACCTCGGCCAGCTTGGCATCTCCGCGTAAGTCGGCTAGCGCGTCGAGGTCGTGGCTGAGGAACTCCGGGTTGGCAGGTGCTTCTCCAGGGAGGTCGAACCTGCGGATTGTCGAGCGCAGGTACTTCAGATTGGCCTCTTGGTCCTGTTCGACGTGAGCTTTTCCGAGGACTTCGCCCAGGGTGACATGCATGGCTCGGGCAAGCGCTGCGGCCACGCCCTGGCTCAACGCCCGGTCTCCGACCTCGATCTTGCTCAGCAGGGACACCGACACGCCGGCTTCGCGCGCTAGCTTCACCTGGCTCATGTCGCGGGCCTTGCGGAGAGTCGCGACGTTCCTGCCTGGCCCGGGAGTCTCGTGTGTGCCGGTCATGGCTTCAGTCTTCCCTGTAGCGGTCAGCTCCAATCCGATGATCCCAGAGCCTGTGATCGCTTGCTAACTCACTGTGCAACAAGTGTGCAAATTGCCTGCTCCGCTCTGTCGTTGACTGGTCACCGTGCGACTACAGCTGCGGGCTCCCCAGCTCCCAACCTGAGACGCACGGGCACTCCCTGGCTTCCGCGAGCAAGACCACTCGCGTTCTGAGCCAAGGGAGGCCCCGGATTCTGCGCTCGGAACTGACATGGAGGATCGATGGCCACGACGAGTAATCGCAACACGGGTCGAGATGATCCGGTGAGCGTGCCACTGGCGTTTCTGCGTAGGCGGGCTGGTGTCATCGGAGAGGCTGGGCGGGCGGTGCATCTGGTGCGGTTGCCGCCGGTGCTGGCTTACGGGCTCGCGATTGCCGAGTTTCCGTTCAACCTGGTCGCGTTGTGCGGTGAGGAGTTTGCCCCGGGGACAGCGGAGTTGCTGTCGAGAATCGCCGGGATGCCGTGTGTGGAGTGTCTTCGACTGTCGCCCGCGCCGCGGGATCAGGAGACCGGTGCGGCTATCGGGCCAGCCGGGTATCGGCCGCCGTTGACCGATCTGTTCCGGATTAGTGCCTGAAAGGTTGCAATGCTTAACGAAGAACAGCTCCGCGATGTGGAGAACGCGGTGGTCGTGGAGCTGGCCAGGTTGCGGTGGCAGCGGGGTTCGTCGCTGGCGGAGGTGTGCGAGTCGATGGGCGGCGGGCTGGATCCGACGCGGCTCTCCCGGATTCTCCGAGGCGAGCGGCAGCTGTCGCTTTGGCAGTTCGTCGGCCTGTGCCGGGTGTTCAACCAGTCGCCTGGGCGATTGGTCGACGAAGCGTGCCGGGTTATGCTCGATCCGGTCGCGGTCCGTGATCTCGCCCCGCTTTTCGAGATCACTTCGTCGCCGGTAGGTGCTGAATACGGAGGTTGACCGTGCTCATCAAGCCTGGCCCCGACTTCAGGCGATTTTTCCAAACCTTTGAACACGCGGCCTTCCGCCTGGAGGTGCGGGACCGGTACGACGCGCCATACGAGAACGAGTCGGTGCGGAAGTTTCTCGCCGGTGAGCCGGACGGCCTGGAGTGGGCGAACAGTTGGCTTCGACTGGTACGCGAAGGACGAGCGGAGGGACGTACTTTTTCACGTGTCCGCGTCGTGAGTCTCCCGCTTACCGATTACAGCCGCTTTGGCCTATGGGTTTCTCAGTTCACTGTCGAAGCGGGTGAAGATATTCGATATGTCGCTCGCGACGAGGCGGCCGACCTGCCGAGCCACGACTACTGGATGTTCGACTCGCGCACCGTGATTCGGATGCACTTCGATGACGAGTCTGTCTTCCTGGGCGGCGAAATCATTGACGACCCGGCCGAGGTGGTGCAACACAACTACTGGCGCGATGCCGCCTGGCATAAGGCGGTGCGACGGGAAGACTTTGCCACCGATTACGGAGGTTGACCGTGGCTGAGGATCCGAAATGATCGACTGGCAGCGGGTGTTCGAGACCGTGCCAAGGGAGTCGTTCATACCTGACCGGATCTATGTCCGGGTCAAGGGAAACCGTTTCGAGGTCGTCGATCGGTACCAGGATCCCTCGCGGTGGCGGGAGCTGGTGGACGCCGACGACGCCGTCACCACTCAGGTGAACGACGGGGCGGGGCTCGACGGAAGCCTCATCAGTTCGAGTTCGTCGAAGCCCGCGTTGATGAAGCTGATGTTGGATGCCCTCGATGTGGGCGAAGGACAGAATGTTCTTGAGATAGGAACGGGAACCGGCTGGAACGCGGCGATCTTGAGCAGGAAATGTCAGGTCACCACGCTCGAAGTCGATCCCAGCGTGGCCGAGCGGGCGCGGAGGAACCTGGCCGCCTATGACGTGGAGGTGGTCACCACAGATGGGGCTCTGGGATGTCCGGCCCGTGGTCCGTATGATCGAATACTGAGTACGGTCGCGGTGAAATCCGTGCTTCCTTATAACTGGGTATCTCAGACGCGGCCTGGTGCCATCATCGTTGTGCCATGGGGGACCGAGTATCTGCACTCCCCGCTGCTCCGGTTGACCGTGCGGCACGACGGAACGGCATCAGGGCCGTTCAGCGGCAATGCGGACTTCATGACTTTGCGCGGCCAGCGAACTTCTCAGGCGATACCGGACTACGAAGACGACCCCTACCGCGAATCGTCCACGGACCTGCATCCGTACTGGGCCACTGGCGATATCGAAGGAGGTGCCTTCGCCGTCTCCGTCCTCACGTCCGACATCCAGTTCAATTCCACCGACCCGGATGAAGTCCTGTTGTGGGACAGCGCTCGTACCTCATGGGCGACGGTCAGCGTAGGCAGGGAAGGTCATCATCTGGTGCGTCAGCACGGACCTCGGAACCTCTGGGACGACGTGGAAAAGGCGGTCGATTTCTGGGCCGCGCGAGGCCATCCCGCCTATTCGCGATTCGGTGTCGTGGTCACACCTGATCGGCAATGGGTCTACCTGGACGATCCTGCGAACGAGGTCGAACGTCAGAGCTTGTAGATCGTGCCGTCTTCGGGGAGGGTGACGCCGGAGGCGAGGACGGCGGCGTGTTCGGGGGAGGCCGGGTCGAGTACCGGGTTCGTGTTGTTGAGGTGGGTGTAGGCCCATCGCACGTCCGGGCGCGCGGCGCGGAGCCGGCGGATCTGCGCGAGGCTGCCGGACGGGCCGGCGATCGGCAGGTGGCCCATCACGCTCTGTTCCAGGTGCGCGGCGCCACCGCTGGTCGCGCCGGACATCTCGTCCGCCGAGTAGAAGGTGCCGTCCAGCAGCACCAGCCCGGCCCCGGCGGTGAACTCGTCGAACCCGGGCGGCCAGCTCGCCAGGCAGGGCGCGTAGACCAGCGCGCCGCCGGTGGCCGGGTCTTCGATCCGGTAGGCCACCACCCACGGCCCGGTGGCGTCCGACGACCGCGCGTACTTCGGGCGTTTGTCGCCCACCGGCAGCACGTGCACCCGCAACCCGCCGAACTCGGTGCCCTGGTGCACCGGCGACCACTGCCAGTTTCCGTAAGCGTCCACCAAGCCGCGCAAGGGAAAACCCTCGTTCAGCGCCTGACGGACGGTGGAGGGCGCCCACACCTGAAGCCCGGCGCCCTCCCGCAGCATCAGCAGGCCGAGCGTGTGGTCGAGTTCGCCGTCGGTGAGCAGCGCGCCGCGGATCGGCGTGTCCCGCGGCCCTGGACCGGCCGCGAGCGCCGGGCAGGCCAGCACCTGCGCCCGGATGTCCGGTGACGCGTTGATCAGGTACCAGCCTTCGCCGGCGCTGACCGCGATGCAGTCCTGCCCCCGCGCGGGTGCGCCGGACTTGCACAGCCGGCACGCGCAGTTCCACTGTGGAAACCCGCCGCCCGCCGCGGTGCCGAGCAGCAGGACCTTCACCGCGTCACCTTCGGCCCGCGCATCACCAGCTCGTGGCCGGGGTCTGGCGCGGCCAGGATCAGGTCCACCACGTCGCGTTGCGGCGAACGGGAGCACACCGGGTCGGTGGAGGTCGCGTCGCCGGTGAGCAGGAACGCCTGGCAGCGGCAGCCGCCGAAGTCGATCGAGCGGCGGTCACAGGTCCGGCACGGCTCCTGCATCCAGTCCTCGCCGCGGAAGGCGTTGAAGGAACTGGACTCGTACCAGATCTCACCGAGCGGGCGCCGGGTCACGTTGTCCAGGTCCAGCGTGGTGATCGCGGTGGCCGCCGGACAGGGCAGCACGTCCCCGTTCGGCGCCACGGTCAGCTGCCGCGCGCCCCAGCCGTACATGCACGGCTTCGGGTACGGCTCGTAGTAGTCCGCGAGCACGTAGACGATCTCCATCTTGCCGCGCAGCCGCTCGGTGGCGGCGCGCACCACCGGTTCCGCGGCGGCCAGTTGCTCCGGGGTCGGCATCAGCGTGGACCGGTTGCGCAGCGCCCAGCCGTAATACTGTGTGTTGGCCAGTTCGAGCCGCTCCGCGCCCATCCGCTCGGCCAAATCGATGATCCCGGCCAGCTGATCGTGATTCTGCTTGTGCAGCACCGCGTTCACCGTCATCGGCAGGCCGGACTCCCTGATCAGCGCGGCCGCGACCAGCTTGCGATCGTGCGCCCTGGTGCCGGCCAGCCGGTCCGCCCGCGCCGCGTCCGCGCCCTGCACGGAGAGCTGGATGTGCGCGAGGCCGCGATCGGCCAGGTCCCGCAGCCGCGCTTCGGTCAGCCCGAGCCCGCTGGTGACCAGGCTGACGTAGCAGCCGAGCCCGGCGGTGTGCGAGACGAGCTCCGGCAGATCCGGCCTCGCCAGCGGCTCACCACCGGACAGGTGCGTCTGCAACACACCGATTTCCCTTGCCTGGTCGAAAACGGCACGCCACTGATCGGTGTCCAGTTCGGACTCCCGGCCGATCAGCTCTAGCGGATTCGAGCAATAAGGGCAATGCAGCGGACAACGATGTGTCAACTCGGCCAGCAATCCCAGCGGTGGTTCGACAGTGCTGGATTTTTCCTCCGCGGGAAGGAGTGCGTCGTCGCTAGTCATGCCAGGTCACCACCTTGCGGTCGGCCAGTTTGACGAGCACGTCGCGCACATCCTGCTCGCGCACCCCCGAGTAGCGGCCGCTGAGCTTCGCGGCAATATCCGCCACGGTCGCGACTCCATCGCACAGTTCGAGCACCGCGACGGCGGTCGGATTCGGCATCAGCACCCCTTCCGGGAAGAGCAGCACATGGGTTTCGCGGACGTGGTCGTAGGTCAGCCGAATGCCGCGCCGGAGCGACGGCCGGTCGGTCACGGCCGTTCCTCGGCGGCCCGTTCGATCCCGTCCAGCATCGACCACAGCACATCGCACTTGAAGGACAGCGCGGAGATCGCGGCCTCCTGCTGCTCGCGGGTGGTGCAGTGCCGCACCACGAGCCGCACGGTCTCCTCGCCTTCGCCGGACACATGGTCGATCCGGTTCGTGAAGTACTCCAGATCTTCCCGCTGAATCCAGGAATAGTTCGTCAGGATGTCGCCGACGCGTTGGCGCATCAGGTGTCCGGAGAACATCTCGGTGAGCCCGGAGGCGACCGCCTCCACCCAGGGCTTGGTGCGGGCGAAGGTGACATAGGCGTCGACCGCGAACCGCACGCCCGGCGCGACGAGCTTCTCGCTGAGCACTTCGCCGCGGTCGAGACCGACCGCCTGGCAGAGCCGGAGCCAGCGCTCGGTTCCGCCGTCGCCATCGGCCTTCCCGTCGTGGTAGATGATCCGGTCCAGCCACTGCCGCCGGACCTCCGGCAGCGGGCAGTTGCTGATGATCGCGGCGTCCTTCTGCGGGATCATGCGCTGGTAGTACCAGCGGTTCGCGGCCCAAAGCCGCAGCTCCTGGCGGCTCAGCTCACCTGCGTGCAGCCGCCGGTGAAACGGATGTGCGCCCCAGTAACGGGAGGACAGCCCGCGCAGCGCGGCGACGAAGTCCTGCTCGGTCAGCACGGTGTCCAAGGTGAACCCCAAGTTGTCGAGTGGTGGCGGTGGGAGCCGGCTTTCGGCCCCCACCGGTGGATCACTCCTCCATGCGGGCCGCGTACGCGGTGACCTCCATCGGAGTTTCGTACTCGACGAAGTCCGGCGTGGTCCAGACCTCGAGCTGCGTGCCTTCAACCATGGTGCACTCCTTCGGTCTCCTGCGAACGGTGAATTTCTCACCACGGCTGAGCCTAGAAGCCGCACCAGGGCAGGGCCATAGTCCGATCGTCGTATCCCCGCATCAGCCGAACGGTTTGTTAAGAGGGTTACCGAAAGGTGGCAAAAAAGATATGATGTATGCCCGCCGCCGGGTAGCTGAGAATCGCGCTCTGTAGCACTAGGAGGCTTCATGTCCCTGCGCCGCACCCTCTCCTTGGCGGGTGCCTTCGCGGCAACCGCGCTGCTCACCGCCGGTCTGGCGACCGCCGCGCCACCGGAAGTCGGCACCATGGCGATCAACAAGGTGGCCGACGGGCTGAACCAGGCCTGGTCGGTGGACTTCCTGCCGGACGGTAGCGCCCTGTTCACCGAGAAGGACTCGAAGAAGATCAGGAAAATCGACAAGGCCGGCAAGCTGTCCGATGTCCAGACCATTCCAGGGGTCAGCGTGACCAAGGAGGCGGGACTGCTCGGCCTCGCCGTCTCCCCCAAGTACGCCGATGACCAGACCGTCTTCATCTACTACACCACCAGTTCCGACAACCGGATCGCCAAGCTGAAGCTCGGCGAGGCCCCGCAGCCGATCGTCACCGGCATCCCGCGGGGGAGCCAGTACCACCACGGCGGCCGGCTCAAGTTCGGCCCGGACGGCTACCTCTACGCGGGCACCGGCGACGGCCAGAACGGCGACAACGCGCAGAACAAGAACTCGCTCGGCGGCAAGGTGTTGCGAGTGGACGCCAGCGGCGCCCCGGCGCCGGGTAACCCGTTCAACAGCCGGGTCTACTCCTACGGGCACCGCAACGTGCAAGGCCTGGCGTGGATCGGCAGCCAGCTCTACATCTCCGAGATCGGCCCCAGCGACGTGGACGAGTTCAACAAGATCGACGCCGGCAAGAACTACGGCTGGCCGACCTGCTCGGGCCCGTGCGACAACTCCGGCTTCACCAACCCGGTGAAGACCTGGCCGACCTCATCGGCCACCCCGAGCGGGCTGGCGTACTACAAGAACAGCTTCTACATGGCGTCGCTCAAGGGCGGCACGTACAAGCTGAACGCCAGCGGCTCGGGCGGCAAGATCTACACCGGCCAGGGCCGCACCCGCGACGAGGTGGCCGGCCCGGACGGCAAGCTCTGGGTGGTCACCCCGGCCGCCATCTACACCGCCGACGGCAGCTAATCACGGGGGTCGTGAGTGAAAAACGTTGCCGGAGCAACACTTTTCACTCACGACCTCGTAGCCTGCTCCAGCTCGGCGAGTGCGGTGTCGAGATGGGTGAGCAGCCGCTGCAGGTGCGGCACGCTGCGCCGGCAGCCGGTGATGCCGAAGTCGAGGTTGCCGGCGTTGCTGGTCAGCGTGAAGTTCAGCGCCTGCCCGTCGAGCAGCACCGACGCCGGGTAGATGCCGTCCAGCGCGGCGCCGTTCCAGTAGAGCTGGTCGCGCGGGCCCGGCACGTTGGAGATCACGATGTTGAACGGCGGCCTGGTGTTGTTGACGACGCCCGGAATGGTCGAGATGCCCAGTTGGGCCACGTTGATCCCGGACAGCAGCAGCGCCTGCAGGGGAGTTAGGCCGGAGAAGATCCGCTTACCGTCCTGCATGGACCGATTGATCACCTTCAGCCGGTCGGCCGGATCCGCCTTGTCGGTGCCGAGATTGCACAGCAGCGCGCCGATGTTGTTCCCGGCGGCCTCGCCCGAGTCGGAACGTTTGCGCATGGACACCGGCACCATCGCGACCAGCGGCACGTCCGGCAGCGCCCGCTGCTCGATCAGGTAGTCGCGCAGCGCGCCAGAGCACATCGCGAGCACCACGTCGTTGCGGGACATCCCGGTCGACTTGGCTATCGCGCGAACCCGTTCCAGCGGCCAGGACTGCGCGGCGAACCGCCTGGCGCCGCCGATCGGCACGTTCAGCATCGTCTTCGGCGCCTGCATCGGCAGCGTGAGGGTGTGTTCGCGGAACGCTTCGCCAGCCACCCGGTACGCGGCCGGGGCGAGCCCGGCGACCTGGCCGAGCGCCTTGCCAGCGGACTTGAACACCGAGACCGGCGCGCGCCCGTTCTGCTTGGCGTCCTGCGAAAGGCGCGAACCCCACGGCGGCGGGCAGTCGCGCGCGGCGGGGTCGTTGCTGAGGGTGCCCTGGAGGTGCCGCAGCGCGGAAACCCCGTCCATCAGCGCGTGGTGGATCTTGCTGTACATCGCGAACCGGCCGTCCCGCAGGCCCTCGATCAGATGGATCTCCCAGAGCGGCCGGTGCCGGTCGAGCAGGGTGCTGTGCCAGCGGGACGTCAGCTCCAGCAGTTCCCTGATCCGGCCCGGCTGCGGCAGCGCGGAATGCCGGAAGTGGTAGTCCAGGTCCAGCTCGGCGTCGGTGGCCCAGGAGGTGTAACCCAGGGTGTTCACCGGGCGGGCCGGGCGACGGCGGAAGGCGGTGCGGATGTTCTCCTCGGCCAGCAGGCCGCGGCGCAGCTCGCTCAGGTAGTCGGGGCCGGCGCCTTCGGGTTTCTTGAACAGCTGCAGCCCGCCGACGTGCATCGGATGTTCGCGAGACTCCACCAGCAGGAACATCGAGTCGGTTACGGGCATAAATGGCATGCCGGCCCCCTATCAGGCGCTTCATCGCGATCCTGCGTGAGCCCAGAGTGTAAGCACAATGCCCCCCTCGCGGAGAAGATCTAGGGTGGGGGACATGGCGACGATCCCGACCGACGAGGAGACCGGCGAGTTCGTCCGGACCGGTCCGCATTTCGACGCGCGCATCACCGCGGACGGCCGGTCCGGCTGGCCGGTGGAGCCGGGGCGCTACCGGCTGGTGGTGAGTCGCGCCTGCCCGTGGGCCAGCCGCGGCCTGGTCTCGCGGCGGCTGCTCGGGCTGGAGTCGGCGATCTCGGTCGCGGTGGCCGACCCGATCCAGGACGAGCAGAGCTGGCGCTTCACCCTCGATCCCGGCGACCGGGACCCGGTGCTCGGCATCAAGTATCTCGCCGAGGCCTACCACGCGGCCGAGCCCGAGTACGACGGCGGCATCAGCGTGCCGGCCGTGGTGGACGTGCCCAGCGGCAAGCTGGTCACCAACGACTACCCGCAGATCACCCTGGACTTCGCCACCGAGTGGACCGCGCATCAGCGCGAAGGGGCGCCCGATCTCTACCCGGAGCGCCACCGCGACGAGATCGACGAGATCAACGCCGGGGTCTACGCCGACGTCAACGCGGCGGTGTACGAGGCCGGGTTCGCCGCCAAGCAGACCGCCTACGACGACGCGTACCGGCGGTTGTTCGCCAGGCTGGACCTGCTGTCCGAGCGGCTGGCGACCCGGCGCTACCTGGTCGGCGACACGATCACCGAGGCGGATATCCGGCTGTTCACCACCCTGGTCCGGTTCGATCCGGTCTACCACGGGCATTTCAAGTGCAACCGGAACAAGCTGACCGAACTGCCGGTGCTGTGGGCCTACACCCGCGACCTGTTCCAGACCCCCGGGTTCGGCGACACGGTGGACTTCGACCACATCAAGCGGCACTACTACCAGGTGCACGACGGGATCAACCCGACCAGGATCGTGCCGAACGGGCCGGACCTTTCGCTGTTCGCCACCCCGCACGGGCGGGAGGAGCTGGGCGGCAGGCCGTTCGGTGACGGCACCCCACCCGGCCCGCCGCCGGCGGAGGAAGTACTGCCCGCCCAGTGGTAGCCGACCAAGCCGAGCTGGTGATCGTCGGCGGCGGGATCATCGGCGTCAGCTGTGCGTACCACCTGGCCGAGGCCGGGGTGGAGGTGCTGCTGCTGGAGCGCGGCACGCTCGGCGGGGGTTCGACCGCGAAGGCGGCGGGCGGGGTCAGGTCCTCGTTCACCAGCCGGGTCAACATCGAAATGGGGTTGTACGGGCTCGCCGCGTACGCGGAGTTCGCCGAGCGGTTCGGGCAAGAGGTGGATTTCCGGCGGGACGGGTACCTGTACCTGATCACCGACCCGGCCGACCTGCCAGCCTTCGAGCGCGGGGTCGAGCTGCAGAACTCCTACGGTGTGCGCAGCAGGCTGGTCGACCCGGCCGAGGCGAAGCGGTGTTCGCCGCTGATCGAGACGGACGGCCTGGTGGCCGCGGTCTGGTCGCCGGACGACGGCAAGGCCACCCCGGACTCGGCCGTGCAGGGTTACGCGCGGGCCGCCCGGCGGGGTGGCGCCCGGTTGCGGACCGGGGTCGCGGTGCACGGGATCGACGTCGAGGGCGGGCGGATCACCGCGGTGCGCACCAGCGCCGGACCGGTGCGGACCGGGGCCGTGCTGTGCGCGGCGGGTGCCTGGTCCGGCGAGGTCGGTGCGTTGGCCGGGGTGGACCTGCCGGTGCTGCCGTACCGGCGGCAGGTGGTGTTCACCGGGCCGGTCGCCGGGTTGCCGGCGTCGGTACCGCTGACCGTGGAGATGCCGTCCGCGTTCTACTTCCACCGCGAGGGTGACGGGCTCGCGATGTCCTGCCCGGATCCGTCCGCGACGCCGGGTTTCGAAACCCGGTACGAGCCGGGTGGCTGGCTGCCCCTGCTCGCCGAGCTGGCCGCGCGCCGGGTGCCGTCGGTGCTGGACGCGGGCGTGCGCACCGGGTGGGCCGGGTTGTACGAGATGACCCCGGACCGCAACGAGATCGTCGGTGAGGCGGGCTCGGTTTCGCGTTTCCTCTATGCCACCGGCTTTTCCGGGCACGGTTTCCAGATGGGCCCGGCGGTGGGCGCGATCATGCGGGACCTGTACCTCGGCCGGCAGCCGGAGATCGAGGTATCCGGGCTCGACGTGCGCCGGTTCGCCGGGGCCGAGGCTATCTTGGAGGAGCACAACATCGTCTGAGCGCTGGGGGAATCATGGAAACTCCGATCACGTCACTCGACGAACTGCGTGAGCTCGTCGGCGAGCCGATCGCCCGTGCGGTGTACAAGGAGCGGCCCGCGCTGCACGAACTGGATCGCCAGTGGCTGGCGCAATCGCCGTTCTGCCTGATCGCCACCGCCGATGCCGAAGGCCGGTGCGACGTGTCGCCGAAGGGTGATCCCGCCGGCTTCACCCATATCCTGGACGATCGCACGATCGTGCTGCCGGACCGCCCGGGAAATCGCCGGGTGGACGGTTTCCGCAATGTGCTGGAAAATCCGCGCGTCGGCCTGATCTATCTGCTGCCCGGCCGCGGCGACACCTTGCGCATCAACGGGAAAGCCCGCTTGGTCCGTGACGCCCCGTACTTCGACGAGCTGATCGTCAAGGGGCACCGGCCACGGCTCGCACTGGTGGTGGACATCGAAGAGGTCTTCCACCACTGTTCGAAGGCATTCCTCCGGTCCGCCCTGTGGAAGCCGGAAACCTGGGCGCCGGACGCGGTGCCGTCCCGCTCGGTGATCGCCAAGACTCTCGAAATGCCCGAAGCCACCATCGCCGAACTGGACGAGTACTACGGCCCCTCCTACGCCGCAAAGCTCTACACCCCCTAACCCGCTCGCCGCCCCGCGAACGCAGAACTCGCGATGCGCGAACGTGGGACTCGCGGTGTGCGAACGTGGGACTCGCGGGTGAGGTGGGCGAGTTTGCTGGATCGTTGAACGATCCTTAGGGTGGCGGGGGTGACGAGTGGAGCTGTCCAGCTGACCGACGCGCTGGCTGAGTTGGGTGTCGGTACTGTTTTCGGCCTTCCCGGGGTGCACAACCTGCCGATCTGGGAGGCGGTCGCCGGCACCGGCATCCGGCTGATCGGGGTCCGGCACGAGCAGACCGCCGGTTACGCGGCGGACGGGTACGCCCGCGCCACCGGGCGGCTCGGGGTTGCGGTGGTGACCACCGGCCCCGGCGCGGCGAACACGCTCGGCGCGGTCGGTGAGGCGATGGCGTCCGCGTCGCCGGTGCTGGTCATCGCCACCGACATTCCCTCCGGGCTGCGGCGGCCGGGAGTGGTGCGCGGGGTGCTGCACGAGACCAGTGACCAGGCCGCGATGTTCGCGCCGGTCACCAAGGCGACCTTCACCGTCGAGTCCGCCGAGGACATCGCGCGGACCGTCCGGCACGCGGCGGAGGTGGCGCAAAGGCCGCAGAGCGGGCCGGTTTACCTGGGCATTCCCACCGACTTCCTGCACCAGGAGACCGGCCGCGCCGCCGATGCCGACTACCCGGTCGCCGAACTCACCCTGGACCCGGCCGCGCTGGACAGCGCCCGCGAGCTGCTCGCGAACGCGGAACGCCCACTGATCTGGGCCGGCGGTGGTGCGCTTCGCTCCGGCGCGGGCGCCGAGGTCGGTGAGCTGGCGGAAAGGCTGGCCGCTCCGGTGGTCACCACTTTCGCCGCGCGTGGACTGCTTCCGCCGGGGCATCCCTGCCTCGCGCCGAACCCGGTGCACGCCCCCGAGGTCGGCGCGCTCTGGGACGAGGCGGACGTGGTGCTCGCCGTCGGCACCGACTTCGACGGGCTGATGACGCAGAACTGGCTGATGCCGCAGCCGCCGAAGCTCGTCGCGATCAATGTGGACGCCGAGGACGCCGCCAAGAACTACCCGCCGGACGTGCTACTTCTCGGCGACGCCCGCGAAGTCACCGCGAAACTCGCCGGAGCGTTGCCGGCACGATCCACAGTGGACGAACTGGCCGAGCGGCTGGTCGGGATCGGCGAGCGGCTGCGCCACCGCGTCCAGGCCGAGGAACCGCAGGCGGCCCAGTTCCTGGACGCGCTGGAGGACGTGCTGACCAGCGCCACCGTGGTGGTCAGCGACATGTGCGTGGCCGGTTACTGGGCCGGCGGCTTCCACCGCGCGCCCGCGCCGCGCACCTTCGCCTACCCGATGGGCTGGGGCACCCTCGGCTTCGGCTTCCCCGCCTCGATCGGCGTCGCCGCGGCCGCGCCCGGCCGCGCCATCTGCGTCACCGGCGACGGCGGTTTCCTTTACGGCTGCGGCGAACTGGCCACCATCGCGCAGGAACGGCTGCCGGTCACCGTGGTCATCGTGGACGACGGCGGCTACGGCATGCTCCGGTTCGACCAGGACCAGGCCGGCCTCGCGCAGCGCGGGGTGAACTGGACGTCACCGGACTTCGTGGCAATGGCGGAGAGCTTCGGCGTGCGCGCGCGGCGCGTCGAGGGTTTCGGCGACGAGTTCCGCAAGCTGCTCGGTGAGTTCGTCTACACGGACGAGCCGAACGTGCTCGTCGTCGGTGCCACCCTGAAGCCGCCGCTGAACACGTCACCGCGCTGGTACCGCAAGGAAAGCCGATGAGGATCGGGGTGGACATCGGCGGCACGTTCACCGACCTGTGCGTGCTCGACGAGACTGGTGTGCTCGCTGTCGGCAAGGTGCTCACCACGCACGACGAGCCGGCCCGCGCGGTGGAGGAGGTGCTGGCCGGCACCCTGCGCGAAGCCGGGCTTAACGCTGGGCAGGTCGCGCAGCTGGTGCACGGCACCACCCTGGTCACCAACGCGCTGATCGAGCGCACGGGCGCGCGCACCGCGCTGCTGGCCACCGCCGGGTTCCGGGACGTGCTGGAGATGCGCCGCGAGCACCGCTACGAGCTCTACGACCTGCTCATCGAGCTGCCGACGCCGCTGGTGCCGCGGCATCTGCGGTTCGACGTGCCGGAGCGGATGCTCGCGGACGGCACCGTCGAGACCTCGCTCGACGAGCGGTACGTGGCCGAGCTGGGCCGGGAGCTGGCCGGGCGCGGCATCGGTGCGGTGGCGATCTGCTTCCTGCACTCCTTCACCAACCCCGCGCACGAACGACGGGCTGCGGAGCTCCTGCGCGAGGTCGCGCCGGAGCTGAAGGTGGCGCTCTCCTCGGAGGTGGTGCCGGAGATCCGCGAGTTCGAACGGGCCTCCACCACGGTCGCCAACGTCTACGTGCAGGAACTCACCGAGCGCTACCTGCGCGACCTCGAAGCCCGCGTGCACCGGGCGGGGGTTGGCCCGGCGCCGCACATCATGCTGTCCAACGGCGGGATCGCCACGGTGGACACCGCCGCCCGCTACCCGATTCGCATCCTGGAGTCCGGCCCGGCCGGTGGCGCGCTGGCCGCGTCCGCGTTCGGCGCCGCGGCGGCCGAGACCGACCTGCTGGCCTTCGACATGGGCGGCACCACGGCGAAGCTGTGCACGATCTCCGGCGGCGCGCCGCTGGTCACGCACGAGTTCGAGGTGGACCGCAAGTACCGGCTGCTGCCCGGTTCCGGCCTGCCGGTCCGGGTGCCGGTGACCGACATGATCGAGATCGGCGTCGGCGGCGGGTCCATCGCCAGGATCGACTCGCTGGGCCTGCTCACCGTCGGCCCGGACTCGGCGGGTTCCGAACCGGGGCCGGTCTGCTACGGCCGTGGCGGCTCCGAGCCGACGGTGACCGATGCGGACCTGGTGCTCGGCTATCTCGATCCGGGCTACTTTCTCGGCGGGGCCATGAAACTCGACGTGGCGGGCGCCCGTGACACGATCCGCCGCCGGATCGCCGAGCCGCTCGGCGTGTCCGTGGCGCAGGCCGCCTACGGCATCCACGCGCACGTCAACGAGGACATGGCGAACGCGGCCAGGGTGCACGCGGTCGAGCGCGGCAAGGATCCCGGCGTGCTGCCGCTGTTCACCTTCGGCGGCGCCGGCCCGGTGCACGGCGCCGGGGTCGCTCGCGCGCTCGGCTCGCCGCGGGTGGTGGCGCCGCCCGCCGCCGGGGTGATGAGCGCGCTCGGCTTCCTGACCGCGCCGCTGGCGTTCGACTTCGTGCGCTCGTCCCGCGCCGCCGTGCACGAGCTGGCCTGGGAGCAGGTGGACGCGCTCTTCGCGGAGATGGAACGCGAAGGCGCGGAACTGCTTGAGAAGTCCGGTGTGGACAGTGCGGAGATCACGCACCGCCGGATCGCGGAGATGCGTTATTCCGGGCAGGGCTACGAGATCCGGGTGCCGGTGCGGCCGGGGCGCTGGGGAGAGCGGCTGATCGAGGACTTCAGGGAGACCTACCGGAAGCTGTACCAGCGGGCCGGGCCGGACGTGTCGGTCGAAGTGCTCAACTGGCGGGTGGTGTCCAGCGGCCCGCCGCCGGACGTGACGCTGAAGCTGCGTGGTGCGGCCACGAGCGGGGATGCGGGCAAAGGTGCACGTCAGGCGTACTTCCCGGATGCGGGTGGATTTGTCGACACGGAGGTCTACGACCGGTACCGGCTGCGGCCGGGTGACCGGATCGAAGGCCCGGCCATCGTCGAGGAACGCGAGTCCACTTTGGTCCTCCCGCCGGGAGCTGCCTGTGAAGTGCGGGAAGACGCGAGCCTGGTGGTGACGCCGTGACCGTGGATCCGATCTTGGTCGGGGTGATCGGCAACCGGCTGCACTCGATCCTGGCCGAGCAGCAGAACGCGCTGGTGAACACGGCGTTCTCCGCGGTGGTGCGGGAGTCGCTGGACCTGGCCTGCGCGGTGTTCGACTCGCGCGGCGAGATGATCGGCCAGTCCGTCGGCGGCACTCCCGGTCATATCAACGCGATGGCCACCGGGATGCACCACTTCGTCCGCGCGTATCCGCCGGAAACGCTCGAACCGGGCGACGTGCTGCTGACCAACGACCCGTGGCAGACCGCCGGCCAGATCAACGACATCACCGTGGCCACCCCGGTCTTCCTGCGCGGGCGGCCGGTCGCCTGGTTCGCCTCCTGCTGTCACGCGCCGGACATCGGCGGCAGGCTGGTCTCCGCCGAAGCCGGCGAGGTCTTCGAGGAGGGCCTGCGGCTGCCGATCATGAAATGGCTTCGGGCCGGCAAGGTGAACGCCGACCTGGAGGCGTTGATCAGGGCGAACGTGCGGACGCCGGAGGAGACCATCGGTGACCTGTACGCGCAGACCACCAGCAACGAGGTGGGCGCGGCCGGCCTGGTGCGGCTGCTGGACGAGTTCGGGCTGGACTCGCTGGACCCGGTCGCCGCCGAGATCATGGACCGGTCCGAGCGCGCGCTGCGGGACGCGCTGGCCGCGCTGCCGGACGGCAGCCACAGCAACGAGGTGCGCACGGACGGGTTTGACGACGAGGAGATCGTGCTTCGGGCCACGGTCACCATCGAGGGCCGGGACATCCACGTGGACTTCGCCGGTTCTTCGCCGCAGAGCCGCCACGGCATCAACGTGGTGCTGAACTACACGCGGGCGTACGCGTCCTTCGCGGTCAAGGCGGCCATCGCGCCCGGAGTGCCGCACAACGCGGGTTCGTTCCGCCCGGTGCGGGTGACCGCGCCGCCGGGGTCGGTGCTCAACTGCGCGGAACCGGCACCGGTGGCTTCCCGGCACATCATCGGGCACTTCCTGCCGTCGTTGCTGCTCGGTGCGCTGCGCGAAGCGGTACCTGGCAACGCGCCGGCGGCCAGTGCGGACGCGTTGTGGATGCTCATCTGGCGGGGCGCCCGGCCGGGAAGCGAGTTCATGCTCAACGTGTTCCAGACCGGCGGTATCGGTGCCCGCGCGAACAAGGACGGCCTGAACACCACCGGCTTCCCCAGCGGGCTGCGGTCCACCCCGACCGAGGTGATCGAGACGATGGCCCCGCTGGTGCAGCGCGAACGCGTGCTGCGCACCGATTCCGGCGGGCCTGGTCGGCATCGCGGCGGGCTCGGGCAGCGCACCACCATGACCGCCCGCGACGGCGTTTCCTGGAGCGTCAACGGGAACGTGGACCGCACCCGGTACCCGGCGTCCGGAGTGGACGGTGGCGGGGACGGCATGACGGGCCGGTTCGGCCTGCGGGGCGGCGCGGACCTGCCGGCCAAGCGGCGGGTGCCGCTGGACGGCGCCGACGAGGTGGACGTGGTGCTGCCCGGTGGCGGCGGCTACGGCGATCCGTTCGACCGGGATCCGACCGAGGTGCTGGCGGACGTGGTCGACGGGTACGTTTCGGCGACGGCCGCGCGCGAGCGGTACGGCGTCGCGGTGCGCTATCTCGGTGCCGCGGACGCGCTGGTCCGGTTGCCGGAAGACTACGAAGTGGACAGTGCGGAGACGTCGCGCTTGCGGCGGAAAGGAATGTGATGTCCAGGTTGCGCGACAAGGTGGCCGTGGTGTTCGGCGGGGCGAGGGGAATCGGCCTCGCCACCGTAAAGGAGTTCGTGGCCGAGGGTGCGACGGTGTTCGCCGCCGACATCCGCGAGCCCGCCGAGCGGCTGGACGGTGCCGAACAGTCCCTTGTGGATGCTACAGCGGAGAAGCAGGTCGGCGAGTTCGTGGCCGCCGTGCTGGCCAAGACCGGCCGGATCGACGTGCTGTTCAACAACGTCGGGATCCACCTGGCCAAACCGCTGGCGGACACCACGCTCGAGGAGTTCGACAACATCTTCGCGCTCAACGTGCGGGCCGCCTTCCTCGGCACCCGCGCGGTGCTGCCGCACATGATCGAACGGAAGTCCGGCAGCATCATCACCACCTCGTCGAACGGCGGGGTGATGGGCCGGCCGGGCGACCCGGTGTACAACGCCACCAAGCACGCGCTGGTCGGCATGATGAAGTCCATCGCGGTGGCGCACGCGCACCAGGGCATCCGTGCCAACACGGTGAACCCCGGCGCGATCGACACCGACATGCTGCGCGGCACACTGTCCACACCGGACGAGTTCGAGGCCAAGCAGCACCAGCTGGTGGCCAGCACGCCGGCGGCGCGGGTCGGGGAGGCGTGGGAGGTGGCCAAGGCGGTGCTGTTCCTGGCCAGTGACGAGTCCAGGTTCGTGAACGGGGTGGTGCTGCCGATCGACGGCGCGAAGGCGGCCGGCGCCATGCCGGGTGGCCGGTATAGCCTCGACTTCGAACTCGGCGTGCGGTGACCGGCCCGACCGCGACCCTGCAGCGAGACCGGCACCTGCTCGTTCGCAGCGGCACCGCCGAGCGGGTCGCGGCGATCCTGCGCGACCGGATCACCGAGGGCGTTTTCCTGCCGGGCACCAGGCTTTCCGAGCCGTCGATCAGCGCCGCGCTCGGCGTTTCCCGCAACACCCTGCGCGAAGCGTTCCAGTTGCTCGCGCACGAGCGGCTGGCCGTGCACGAGCTGAACCGGGGCGTGTTCGTGCGCGAGCTGAGCGCACCGGACATCGAGGATCTCTACCAGGTGCGTCGGATGGTCGAATGCGGCGCGGTCCGGCTGGCTGGTGAGCGGGGCAACCGCGGGTTCTCCGCAATCGAACAGGCCATTGTGGACGGACAGCGGGCGGCGGCGGAGGAGCGCTGGCGGGAGGTCGGTTCCGCGAGCATCCACTTCCACCAGGCGCTGGTCGACCTTGCCGGCAGCGACCGGGCCAGCGCGACCGCGCGGCAGGTGCTCGCGGAGACCCGGTTGTTCTTCGTGCTCACCGAAAGCACTCGTGCGTTCTTCGAGCCGTACATCGTGCGGCACCGGCGGATCCTGCGGCACCTGGAGCGCGGTAGGCCGGACCTTGCCGAGCAGGCGCTGGAGAAGTACTTGCGTGCCGCGGAAAAACAGCTGCTGGCGGCGTATGAAAGGCGATCGGGATGATCCGGAGCTACGACGCCGCGGAGATCGCGGCCGCGCTGGACGTGCCGGCCGCGATCGAGTCCCAGTGGCGTGCGTTCACCGCGCTGGCCACCGGGGTCGCGCGGATGCCGGAGAAGATCATGGTGCCGGGCCCCGGCGACGGTTCGGTGGCGCTGGCCTACGCGGCGCGGGTCTCGCCGGAGACCGGCCCGGTGTGCAAGTTCGTCAGCTTCAACCCCGGCAACGACGCGCTCGGCCTGCCCAGCATCAACGGCATGATCGTCGCGCTGCACCAGGAGACCGGGGTTCCGGTGGCGCTGCTGGACGGAGCCGCGATCACCACCGCGCGCACTTCCGCGGCCAGCGCGGTCGCGGTGGATGCGCTCGCCGTGCCGGAAGCGGGTGAGCTGGCCGTGATCGGCTGCGGCGCGCAGGGCCGGGCGCATGTCCGGGCGATCGCGGCGGTCCGCGCGCCGCGCCGGGTGCGGATGTTCAGCCCGACCGCCGAGCGCCGCCGGGAAGCGGTGGCCGCACTGGCTCGTGAGTTCCCGGTCGAGGAGTCCATGAGCGTGGCGGAGGCGGTCGACGGCGCGGACATGGTCGTGTTGTGCACGGTGAGCGAAGAGCCCGTGCTGTCCGCTTCGCAGGTTTCGCCCGGCGCGCTCGTGCTGGCCGTCGGATCCTTCGAGCCGCATCGGCGCGAGGTCGGCCGCGACCTGCTCGCCATGGCGGCCGCGGTGGTGGTGGACCACGCGGGCACGGCCGCCGCGCACGCCGGCCCGGTACTGGACGCGCTGGCCGCCGGGGTCATCACCGAACCGCTGGAGCTCGGTGACGTGCTGCTCGGCAGGTCCACCGCCCGCCGTTCACCGGAGGACGTGATCTTCTACAACAGCACCGGGATCGCGGTCCAGGACGCGGCCGCCGTCTGGGCCGTGCTCACGGCCGCGGGATGACCATTTCGCGCAGGGCGTGGTCGGTGCGGGTGGCTTCGATGCCGAAGGTCTCCGTCGCGGCCGACGAGTCGAGCACGAACGGGCGGCGGAACTGGTACTGCGTCTCCCGCAGCTCACGGGCCAGCGGGTTGAACAGCCCGCCGAGCCAGAGCACGGCCCCCGGCATGACGGACAGCTTCGGCCGCGGCGCATCGGCCAGCCGGCAGGCCAGGCCGGTCAGCTCGCGAAGGGACACCGGCGGCGCGGTCGGCACGTGCCACGCCCGTCCCAAGGCCCGTTCGTCGGTGGCGACGGCGACCAGCGTGCGCGCCACATCACCGGCGTAGGTCCAGCTGTGCGGGGCGTCCAGGTCGGCCGGCACCTGCGCGGGTTTGCCGGCCAGCACCCGCGGCAGCACCTGGATGCTGAAGATGCTCTGGGTACCGGCACCGAGATAGTCCGACGACCGCACCTCGGTGGCCCGGACGCGGCCGGCTTCGTGCGCGGCCAGCGCGTCCAGCCACATCCGCCGCCGGACCCCGCCCTTGACCCCCGTGCTGCCGAGCGGGGCGCGCTCGGTCATCGGCCCGTCCACCGGCCCGTAGCCGTACAGGTTGCTCGTGGTGACGAGGACGGCGCCGGTCTCTTCCGCCGTCGCGAGCAGTGAATCCGCCAACGGAGGCCAGTCCACCGGCCAGCGGTGATACGGCGGGCTCGCGCAGTTGTAGAGCGCTTCGGCGCCATGGCTGAGCTTCGCCAGTGCGGTGCGGTCGGCCGCGTCGGCGGCGGCCAGCTCGATTTCCGGATGCTCGGGGCCGGTGCCCCGCCGGGTCACCAGCCGGACCTGGTGGCCCTGGCCGGCGAGCAGCTTCGCGGTGGCCGAGCCGATCGGTCCGGCGCCGACGATCACGTGCAGGGACATGGCAGCCTCCGAAAGAGCGAGAACAGTGTTCTCGGTTGATACCGACGAGCTTGCCGATCGAGGCGGGCGTTGTCAAGAACGGTGTTCTCTGTTCGGTCCAGTGTTCTCTCGGTCGTGCCACAATGGCCACATGCCAGCGTCTTCCTACCGAGCCCGGGTACGCGCCGAGCTCACCGAAGAGATCAAGGCGACCGCCCGGCGGCACCTCGCCGCGGACGGCGCGAACCTGGCGCTCCGGGCGGTGGCCCGTGACCTCGGCATGGTTCCTTCGGCGTTGTACCGGTACTTCGCCAGCCGGGACGAACTGCTCACCGCCCTGATCACCGACGCCTACAACGCGCTCGGCGAGGCCGTCGAGACGGCCGAAGCGGCGGTGCCGCGAGACGAACTCCGCGGCCGCTGGCTGGCGGTCTGCCATGCGGTGCGCGACTGGGCGCTGGTCAACCCGGCCGAGTACACGCTGCTCTACGGCAGCCCGGTGCCCGGCTACGCGGCGCCGGCGGACACCGTGCCGCCCGCCGCGCGGGTGGTCAACGCGCTGGGCAGGGTGCTGGCCGACAGCGCGGCCGATGGTGTCCTGCCGGGATTCACCGTGCGGCCGCCGGCGGCGCTGCGGGAGGAGCTGCGAACCCTGAGCGCGCAGCAGGGCCCCGAGTTGCCGGACGCGGCCGCCGAGGTGCTGCTGACCGCCGGGATCGCCGCATGGGTACAGCTCTTCGGCCTGGTCAACTTCGAGGTCTTCGGCCGGTTCGACGACATCTTCCAGGCGCGCGGGGAACTCTTCGACGTCCAGATGCGGCTGATGGCCGATCTCGCCGGAGTGCCCGGCTGAGCTGAGATGGGGGCATGCGAGGCTTTTTGCGCATGCCCCCATCGATCGGGTGCGGGTGTCCCGCAAGACTCTGAGATGGGGGCATGCGAGGCTTTTTGCGCATGCCCCCATCGATCGGGTGCGGGTGTCCCGCAAGACTCTGAGGTCTTGCGTACTTCCGGCCCTAGACGCGTGCTGTGCGGCGCGGTAGACCCGGAAGATGCCTGATGCCACGCAGCCCGAACGGTCCGGCACGACGAGGCGCAACTTCCTCACCGCTTCCGCGGTCGCGCTCGGCGCGACGGCCGCCACCGGCCCTGCCGCGGTGGCTGCCGAGGAGACCGCGCGCGACTGGCCGGACGGCCCGGGTTCGCGGATCTTCCCGCCGGCCCCGGACCGCGAGCTGAGGCGCATCCTGGCCGAGCTGGACGCGGCCAAGCTGGAGGCGAGCGTGCGCAAGCTCGTCTCGTTCGGCACCCGGCACACGCTGTCCACCCAGACCGACCCGAACCGCGGGATCGGCGCCGCTCGCGACTGGCTCTTCGCCGAGTTCGGTCGCTACGCCGCCACTTCCGGTGGCCGGATGACCGTGCAGCTCCAGTCCTTCATCCAGCCGCCGTCGCCGCGGGTCCCGGAGGCCACCAAGATCACCAACGTGATCGCCACCCTGCGCGGCAGCAGCGCGCCGGAGCGGATCCACGTCGTGTCGGGGCACTACGACTCGCGCAACAGCGACCCGCTGGACGGCGTCGGCGACGCGCCCGGCGCGGACGACGACGCCTCCGGGGTGGCCGCGGTGCTGGAGATGGCCAGGGTGATGGCGACCCGCGCACCCGAGGCCACGATCATGTTCGTCGCGGTGGCCGGTGAGGAGCAGGGGCTCTACGGCGCGGCCCACCTGGCCAAGCAGCTCAAGGACTCCGGCGGCGACGTGCGGGCCATGTTCACCAACGACATCGTGGGCAGCTGCACCGCCGACGACGGCACCCGCGATCCGCACGTGCTGCGCCTGTTCGCCGAGGGCGTGCCTACCTCGGAGACTCCGGAGCAGGCCGCGGTACGGCAGTCGGTCGGCGGCGAGAACGACTCGCCGAGCAGGCAGCTGGCCAGGTTCGCGGTGGATGTGGCCTCCGGCGGCGCCACCGGGATGAACATCGAAGTGGTCTACCGGCGTGATCGCTACCTGCGCGGCGGAGACCACATTCCCTTTCTGCAGCAAGGCTTTCCGGCCGCCCGGTTTACCGAGCCGCACGAGAACTACGCGCACCAGCACCAGGACGTCCGGGTGGAGGACGGGGTGCAGTTCGGCGATCTGGTCGAGTTCTGCGACTTCCCGTACCTGGCCGGGGTGACCAGGGTGAACGCGGCCGTGCTGTGGTCGCTGGCGAACGCGCCGGGTGCGCCGAAGGACGTGCGGGTGCGCACCAGCGCGCTGACCAACGACACCGACCTGGTCTGGCAGCGCGGCGCCGAACCGGACCTGGCCGGCTACGAGATCGTCTGGCGGCCGACCACCGAGGGCGGCTGGACGCACCGCATCCCGGTCGGCGACGTCACCGAGTATTCGGTCCCGCTGTCCAAGGACAACGCGTTCTTCGGGGTGCGGGCGGTGGACCGCGCCGGCCACCGCGGTCCGGTGAGTTTCCCGACACCCGCACCTTGATCGCGCCCTTCACCTGCGATTAGCGTCCGTAGCGGTGGCCGGCTTACGGAGGTGATCGGTGCGACCGCTGGACGGAGTGCGGGTACTGGACCTGTCCCGGATCCTGGCCGGACCGTACTGCACGCAGTACCTCGGTGAGATGGGCGCGGACGTGATCAAGGTGGAGCCGCCGGGACACGGCGACGACACCAGGAACTGGGGCCCGCCGTTCGTCGGCGAAACCGACGAGGCCGTGTACTACCTGGCCGCGAACCGCAACAAACGCGGCATCGTGCTGGACCTGAAGAGCGAACGCGGTCAGGAGGCGGTGCGCCGGCTGGCCGAGTCCGCGGACGTGCTGGTGGAGAACTTCCGGCCGGGCACCCTGGAAAAGTGGGGCCTCGGCTACGAACAGCTGTCCGCGCTCAACCCGAGGCTGATCCACGTCTCGATCACCGGCTTCGGCCAGACCGGCCGCTACCGCGACCGTCCCGGCTACGACCTGGTGGCACAGGGCATGGGCGGGGTGATGGACCTGACCGGCGAGGCGGACGGCGCCCCGGCGAAGGTCGGGCTGCCGGTGGCGGACCTCAACGCGGGCACCTGGTCGATCATCGCGGTGCTGATGGCGCTGCAGGCCAGGCACACCACCGGTCGCGGCCAGTACCTGGACGTCTCACTGCTGGACGCGCAGCTCGCCTGGCACGTGTACGCGGCGGGCGCGCATTTCTACGACGCGCCCAGGCCGAAGCGGATGGGCTCCGCGCATCCCAGCATCGTTCCGTATCAGGCGTTCCCGGCCTCGGACGGCTGGCTGATCATCGCCGTGGGCAGCGAGAAGCTGTGGCGGAAGTTCTGCGAGGTGCTCGGGCTGGCGATCGCCGAGGACCCGCGGTTCGTGTCCAACGCGGCGCGGGCCGCGCACCGCGAGGAACTGACCGAGCTGATCACCGGCGCGTTGGCGGGCCGGACCGCCGCCGAGTGGCTGAAGATCTTCGACGACGCCAGCGTGCCGGCCGGGCCGATCAACACCGTGGACGAGGTGTACCAGGACCCGTGGGCGCAGCAGCGGGAGCAGATCGTGCGGCTGCCGCATCCCAGCGTCGGCACGTACTTCGGCACCGGCTTCCCGGTCAAGGCCTCGGACACCCAGCCCGCGCCGACCTCCGCGCCCCCGCTGCTCGGCCAGCACACCGCCGAGGTACTGGCCGAACTCGGCTACTCGGAAGCCGAAATCGCCGAGTTCCCCCACCCCGACGGTCGTGAGTGAAAAACGTTGCCCTGGCAACACTTTTCACTCACGACCGGTGACCTGCGGGTTCTCAGTCGTGGAAGAGGGCGCTGACCGACTCGCCGTTGTGGATCCGGCTCATCGCCTCGGCCAGCGCGGAGGCCACGGACAGCACCTTCAGCTTCGGGGTGCGCTCGTCCTCCGGGATCGGCACCGTGCTGGTGCAGACGATCTCCAGCACGTCCGGCTGGTCGCCGATCCGCTCCAGCGCGCCGGCCGCGAACAGGCCGTGCGTGCAGGCCACCCGGATCGACGAGACGCGCTGCTCGCGCAGCCGCTCCAGCAGCTCCAGAACGGTGCTGCCCTTGGCGATCTCGTCGTCGAGCACGATCACGTCGCGGCCGCTGACGTCACCGATCACCGCGCTGATGGAGACCTTGTCGTCGGCGAAGCGCTGCTTCGCGCCCGCGGCCACCGGCACCCCGAGCCGCCTGGCGAAGGCGGACGCCGCCTTGGCGTTGCCGAGGTCGGGGGACACCACGATCGCGTTGCTCAGGTCGTACTGCCGGAAGTGCCCGGCCAGCTCGCTGAGCGCGTGCAGGTGGTCCACCGGCACGCTGAAGAAGCCGTGCACCTGCGGCGAGTGCAGAGTCATCGCGAGCACCCGGTTCGCCCCGGCGGTGACCAGCAGGTCGGCCACCAGCCGGGCGCCGATGGAGATCCGCGGAGCGTCCTTCTTGTCCGAGCGGGCGTACGCGAAATGCGGCATGACCACGGTGGTGCGGGCCGCCGAGGCACCCCGCGCCGCATCCAGCATCAGCAGCAGCTCGACCAGGTTCTCCTGCACCGGCGGCACCAGCGGCTGGATCAGGAACACGTCCCGCTCGCGGCAGTTGGCCTGCAGCTGCACCTCGAGGCAATCGTTTGCGAACCTGGTCACCCTGGTCGGGGACAGCGGCACGCCGAGCTGCTCGCAGATCTCCGTGGCCAGCTCCGGATGGGCGGAACCGCTGAAGATGGCGATGTCGCGCACGGGATCTCCTGAACGGGTTCGAAGGGCCACGGTGTTTCGAAGGGCCACAGTGTCAGGTCCTTGCCTCGTAGCTGGGGCACGATGGAGTGTGCTGGGTACACGCCGATGTGCGCGACGATAGCCGAGGGCAGCCCCGGCGAGAGCGAGGAGGACACCGATGGCATCAGGACGGTCGGAAAATCCACTGTGGCATCCGTTCGCGGACATGGGCGCGGTGGACGGAGATCGTTTCGTACTGTCCAGGGGCGCCGGCTCGTATGTCTGGGACGAGGATGGCCGGAAGTACTTCGATGCCACCGCGTCGCTCTGGTATGCGAACTTCGGGCACGGCCGTGAGGAGATCGCGGAGACCGTCGCTGCGCAACTGCGCAAGCTGGACGCGTACGGGATCTTCGGGTACTACGCGAACGAGCCCGCCATGGAGCTGGCCGAGCGGATCGCCGCGCTGGTGCCGATGGAGGGCTCGAAGGTGTTCTTCGGCTCGGGCGGCGGGGACGCGATCGACTCCGCGGTGAAGGTGGCCAGGGCGCATTTCGTGCAGCTCGGCAAGCCGGAGAAGGTGCATGTCATCGGCCGTACCCAGGGCTACCACGGCACGCACGGCTACGGCACCGCGGTCGGCGGCATCCCGGCGAACGGCATCGGGATCGGCCCGCTCGACAGCGACGTGTCGCATGTGCCCTACGACAGCGCGGAGGCGCTGGAGGCGGAGATCGAGCGGCTCGGCGCGGACCGGGTGGCCGCGTTCTTCTGCGAGCCGGTGATCGGCGCCGGCGGTGTGCTGCTGCCGCCGGACGGCTATCTCGAAGCGGTCGCGGAGATCTGCCGCCGGCACGGCGTGCTGTTCGTGGCGGACTGCGTGATCACCGCCTTCGGCAGGCTCGGCACCTGGTTCGGCATCGACCGGTGGCCGATCTCCCCGGACCTGATCACCATCGCCAAGGGCATCACCGGCGGCACCATCCCGCTCGGCGCGCTGATCGTCGCGCCGCAGGTGGCCGAGCCGTTCTTCACCGGCTCGCCCGGTGCACCGGTACTGCGGCACGGTCCCACCTACGCCGGGCATCCGGTGGCCTGCGCGGCGGCGCTCACCACGCTCGACATCTACCAGCGGGACGGCCTGATCGCGCGCGGCCGCGAGCTGGAGCAGCCACTGGCCGACGCGCTGGCCGTGGTGGCGAAGCACCCGCTGGCCGGGGAGGTACGCGCCGGGCTCGGCTTCATCGCCGGTCTCGACCTGGCGCCGGACCTGCTGGCGTCCGATCCCGGCGCGCCGGCCCGCTGGCAGCGCGCCTGCCGGGAGGAGGGCGTGCTGGTCCGGCCGCTCGGCAAGGGCATCGCCCTTTCCCCGCCGCTGATCGCCGCCCAATCCGAACTCGACCTGCTGGCCGACGCCCTCCCGCGCTCCCTCGACCGCCTCGCCCAATCCACCTAGCCAGTGCCCCTCAAGGCCACCTTTGTTACCTCTGAGGTAGCAAAGGTGGCCTTAGGGGGAGGTGGTGGCGTAGGTGCGGACGGATCGTTCGGCCTGAAGGCAGCCGTCGAAGACGGTGACCTGCGATTCGTCCGTCGACAGCCGGTGCCACGCCTGCTCGCCGGCGGCCGGGTCCAGCTCGCCCAGCAACGTGGCCGCGTACACCCGGCCCGCCGGTGAACCGTCGGTGAGCAACTGTTCGGCCCGGTCCCTTGCCGCGTCGCCGGCGGCGCGCGCCCGGCGGTAGGCCTCGGTCACCGGCAGCAGCTCGTTCGCGAAACCCACGCCGCCGAACGCGACCACGTCGGCGGTGCGCAGCTGGTCGAAGACGTCGTCGAGTTCGCTCATCACCCCAGGCTAGGCTCGCCGCGCGATATTCGCCGCCATCAGGCCGAAGACCAGGTCGTGCACCGGTTTCTGCAGATACCAGTAGGCCGTGCCGCCGAGGCCGGAGGAGTCGAAGGTGACGGTCTGCCGGTAGATCGCGCCGGCGCCGTCCGGCTCGGCGGACATCCGCAGCCGTGCGGTGCCCGGCATCTTCAGGTCCGCGCGCAGCACGAGCAGGCGCCGCTCGTCGTCGCGCTCCTCGACCGTCCACGAGTCCACCGCGTCACCGGGCCGCAGCTCACCAGGACGGCCGCGGTGCAGCCCGGCCCCGCCGAGCAGCTGGTCGATCGCGCCGCGCACGGTCCACACCAGCGGAACCGTGTGCCAGCCCCGGTCGCCGCCGACCCCGGTGATCACGTCCCACACCCGCCCGGGGCCGGCTTCGGTGCGCACCGAGCGGTCGTCGACGAACGGGTCCTCGCCGGGCGGCGGCCGCTCCGGATCGACGCCCGCCTGCCGCACCGCGCGGTCGAAACTGGTCAGCCCGCCGGGCGGGTCGGGGATGTGCCTGGCGATTTCGTGGTCCGCGCAAGGCAGATCGTGTTCCAGCGACCGCAGCAGCGACTCCGCGACGGCGGCGGGCACCGGGGTCAGCGCGCCGACCGCCGCACCGGCCAGCCGGTGCGACCAGAGCGGCAGCGGCACCGGGACCGGCAGCCGGACCGGGAGCCCGGCGATTCTGGCGTAGCGCTGCACCAGCCGGTGGTAGCTGAGCAGCTGCGGCCCGCCGATGTCGAAGGCGCCGTGCACCGGCCCGGTCAGCTCGGCGGCCGCGGTGAGGTAGTGCAGCACGTCGGCGATCGCGATCGGCTGGCTGCGGTTGCGCATCCAGGACGGCCGGAGCAGCAGCGGGGACAGGGGCACCGTGCGGCGCAGGATCTCGAAGCTCGCCGAGCCGGCGCCCACGATCATCGACGCCTGTAGCACCAGCGCGGGCACCGCGCCGGCGAGCAGGATGTCACCGACCTCGGCGCGCGAGGCCAGATGCGCCGACACTTCGCCGTCGCGCGGTCGGATGCCACCGAGGTACACCAGCTGCCGGACCCCGGCTCCCGAGGCCTGTTCGGCGAGTGTGGCCGCGGCCGCCCTGTCGACCGCGGCGAAGTCCGCGTCGGCGAGGGAATGCACCAGGTAGTAGGCCACTTCGACGCCGTCCAGCGCACTGGCCACCGCGGCCGGGTCGCGCACGTCGCCCTCGACCGGCTCGACGCCGCCGGGCCACTTCCCGCCGCCGCGCGCCATTGCCCGCACCTGGTGCCCGCGCGCGGTCAGCTCGGCCACCAGCCGCGTGCCGACGTAGCCAGCCGCCCCGAGCACCGCACACCGCGTCATGCCCCGACGCTAGGCCACCGGTGCCGGGCTCACCGCCCGACGGTCACGAAGTGGATCTTGACGGGCTCGGCGGGCAGGCCGTCCTCCGCACCGTTCTCGATCCCGGCCGCGACGATCCGGTCCAGCACCCGCATCCCGTGCTTGACGTGGCCGAGCACGGAGTACACCGGCGAGATGTTCGCGTGGCTGTGCACCACGAAGAACTGGCTGCCGTTGGTGCCGGGGCCCTGGTTCCCCATCGCCACGGTGCCGCGCGGGTAGGTCTCCTCGCCGGTCACCTCGTCGGCGAACTTGTAGCCGGGCCCGCCCTTCTCGACCGAGTAGATGTCGCCGCACTGGAGCACCCCGAGCCTGGCCGAGTTGGTCAGCCGGAAGCACTGGGTCCGGTCGTAGAAGTCCTTGCGCGCCAGGTGAACCAGGTTGTGCACGGCACAGGGCGCGTTGCCGCGGTCCAGCTCCACCACGACCCGGCCGTAGTTGGTCCACAGCGTCGCGTCCACCGTGCCGCGGGTGCTCGCGGACGGCTTCGGCGGCCGGACCGGGCGGGCGGCCGGGTTCTCCGGGGTGGGGGTGAACTCGCACCGCACCTTCCCACCGCCGGACGGCCGGTCGGCCGCCTGCGCGACGCCGGCGGGCAGGGAGGCGAACAGGACCACGGCCGCGACGGCGGCCAACCAGCGCGTTCTCATGGTGGTCAACCTAGCCGCCGGGCAAGCCTCGCGGCACCCTCATTCGGCGGCTTCGTTGATCACCCAGCCGCGCTGGAACGCGGGGAAACGTTCGCGGATGATCTCCACATCCAGCTCGATCCGGCCCGCCTCCATGGCGAGCATTTCGGCATAACGGTAGTCGGCGGTGAACAAAGTCCACTTTGTTCGAGTGCCGTCGTCCTTACGGTCGTAGATGAAGATGGCGGCCCACTGGTTCTCCGGTGAGTCACCGATCTGGCGCAACTCGTGGAGCAGGTTCTCCTCGAGGAGGTTCCCGAACAGCCGGGCGTACCCGGCGATGACTATGTCGGGCTCTTGGTTTTCCACCTCTCCGACCATAAGCGCCGGGGTACCGTCCGTCACGACCCCAAGAGCTCAATGAACCGCCGAACGCCGATATTGCCGCCGGAGAGGACCACCCCGACCTTGCCCTCGACCTCGCCGGCGGCTCCGGTGAGCAGTGCCGCGAGGGTGATCGCGCCGCTGGGCTCCAAAACGATCTTGAGCCGTTCGAATGCCAGTTTCATGGCGTCCCTGATCTCCTCGTCGCGCACCAGCACGATCTCGTCGACCAGTCGGCGGTTCACGGAGAATGTCATTTCCCCGGGAATGTCCGCCGCCTGCCCGTCGGCGATCGTCCGCGGCACTTCAATGCTCACCCGTTCGCCCGCGTCGAGTGACCGTTTGGTGTCGTCGCCCGCCGCCGGTTCGACGCCGACCACCCTGATTCCCGGCCGCATCGCCTTGACCGCGGTGGCGCAGCCCGCCATCAGCCCGCCGCCGCCGATCGGCACCAGCAGGGTGTCCAGGTCGGGCACCTCTTCCAGCAGTTCCAACGCGACGGTGCCCTGTCCGGCCATCACGTGCGGGTGCTCGTACGGCGGGATCAGCGCGAGCCCGCGCTCGGCGGCGAGCCGTTCGCCGAGCTCGACCCGGTTCTGCGTGTAGCGGTCATAAGTGACGACCTCCGCGCCGTAACCGCGGGTGGCGTCCACTTTGGCCTCCGGGGTGTCCTCGGGCATCAGGATCACCGACGGCACCCCCGCCATCCTGGCCGCCAGCGCGACCGCCTGCGCGTGGTTGCCGGAGGAGTACCCGGCCACCCCGCGCCGCAGCTGCTCCTCGCTGAGTTGGGAGATCGCGTTGTACGCGCCGCGGAACTTGAACGCGCCGATCCGCTGGAAGTTCTCCGCCTTGAGGTGCACCTGCGCGCCGGTCAGCTCGTCGATGGTGCGCGCGGTGAGCACCGGGGTACGGTGCGCGACCCCGTGGATCCGCTTGGCGGCGGCCAGCACGTCGTCGAAGTTCAGGATCATGGTTCCTCCGGTTCGTTCTTTCGGCATTCGGTGAGGTCGGCGTAGGCGGAGGCGCGGGAGATGCCCAGCCGCGCGGCCACCCTCGGCACGGCCCGCCGCACGGCGAACACGCCCCGCCGGTCCAGCGCGGCGATCAGCCGCAGCCGTTCCTGCCGGTTCAGCCCGTCCACCGGCTTGGCCATGGCGAGCTCTTCGGCGCGCACCACCGCGTCCACCACCTCGTCGAACTCGTCGGTGAAGGTGGTGGCCGGCATCGTTTCCGGGGCGACCCCGGCCAGGTCGCCGAGCAGATCCGCGACCTGGCGCAGTGCGGTGACGTCGATGTTGATGCACAGCGCGCCGAAAACCTGGCCGCGCTCGTCGCGCAGCGGCATGGTGGACGACTTCAGCTGACGGCCACCCGGCGTGGTGGTCACGTAGTTCAGCTCGTTGCCGGCCTGATCACCCTTGGCCAGCAGGCCCATGCCGATCTCGCTCATCGAGCCGCCGACGTGCCTGCCGGTCAGCTCGCCGGCGATGGCCACCACGGACTTCTCCGGTCGTCGGAAGTCGTGCAGCACCACTTCGCAGGAACGGCCGAAGGTCGCGGCGATGCCCTGCACGATCGGCTTCAGCGATTCGAGCAGTGCGTCGGCGGTGGTCATGACCGACAGCTTAGACGTTCTATCCAGGTGCTGGACAGAAAATCTGAGTTAGCTCACATTCCGCTCAGGAAGGCGGGTCCTGGCCGACGTACTCCTTGGTGGCGTAGCCGGGACCTCGTTGCCAGCCGGGCTGCTCGGCGGTGGACCGGCGCACCTCGAAGCCGTCCGTGCGGTAGCGGTAGTCGATCTCCAGCAGCGGGCCCCACAGGTCGGGGTCGTTGTTGTGCAGCAGTTCCGATGGCAGCTCGCGGTACTCGGCCACCTCGGTGATCGGTGCGAAAACCCCGCCGTGCGGCTGGTAACTGCGGGTCAGATCGCCGTCGTACCGGTAGCCGCCGGGTGCGACGACCATGACGGCGGGCGGCTCGAGCAGCCCGTCCGCCAGCACCGGCAGCCGGGCGCACGGGTACCAGAACGAGATCGGCCAGTCCACGATCGCCGGTCCCGGCTGCCCGGCCAGCACCTCGGTCAGGCTGCGGTCGGTGCCCCCGTCGCGGACCCGGACCGCGTCCGCGGCGCCGCAGGTGGAATCGGTGATCGAATGCAGGTTCGCCGCGGTGGTCGACCAGGAGCCGCGGCCGTACTGGTTCAGCGCGGCCGTGCCGAGCAGCCCGGCGGTCAGCACCGGCATGGCGAGCAGCGCGACTCCGGCGATGCCGATCGCCGTCCAGCCGGCGAACCGCACCGGCCAGGACGCACCGTCCGGTGGCAGCCGCCGCGTGAGCGGGACGACCGCGACCACGGCGCCGGTCGCCAGTATCACCAGCGGATTGGCCGGCACCCCGTCGAAGAGCGGTTTCTCCAGGCCCGTCATGCCGAGCCGCTGGTATCCCCACCAGGAGTTGACCCCGTTCATGCTGACGCTGACCAGCAGCGTGACCAGGAACAGGGCGCCGAGCCGGACCACCCAGCCGGCCCGTTCCCGGCCGAACGCGCGGGGCAGGCCGGCCAGGCCGAAGGCGAGCACGAGCGCGGTCGCGAAGGCGAGCGCGGAGAAATGGGACGCCACCTTGGTCGGGGTGAGCACCAGCATCGCCAGCCCGGCGCCGAGCCAGGCGAACGGCCAGCCGAACGGTCCGGCGAAGGTGCTGTCCTGCCGGTTTCGCAGCCGCAGCACCAGCACGATGAGCATCATGCCGATGCCGAGCAGCACCGGCAGCCTGCGGAACGGGTGCTGTTCGAAGGTGAACTCGACCGCGACGTCCTGGCCGAGCACGGCCTGGTAGCGGTTGAACTCGTTGTACCAGGCCGAACTCGCGCCGTACCAGAAGCGGGCGCCCGCCGAGTCGAGGAAACCGCCGAGGCCGGAGTTGACGAACACGATCGGCGCCGCGACCGTCATCGCGGCCAGCGTCAGCGTCACCAGCAGCGCCCGCGTCCTGGTGTGCTCCAGCCGGCGGCAGGCGTGCACCAGCCCGAGCACCAGCGGGATCACCGCGAGCATGCCGGTGGAGGTGACGGTGAGGGAAAGCCCGGCCGCGACCCCGCCGACGATCAGCCAGGCCGGGGTCTCGGTGAGCTTGGCCCGCACCGCGGCGTAGCCACTGACCGCGAGGCACAGCGTGACGAACGGTTCCGGCCGCAGGCCGAGCCCGCCCGGCATCCACGCAACGAAGAAAGCCGCCGCCAGCAGCCAGTGCGGCACCTTCGGGGCGTCGGTGTACCGGCGCAGCAGCCGCACGATGCCGAGCATGAGCAGCCAGCTCGCCAGCCCGGCGAGCATCGACGGACCGCGCACCACCAGCGGTGCCCAGGAGAGCTGGAACAGCGGGGCGAACAGGTGCTGGAGCAGTACGGCCGGCGTCTCCGCGGCGTTGAGCGCCATGTAGTAGTCGCCGGCGAACCCGGCGCTGTCCAGGTTCCGGTGCATGCCGAGGAACCAGCCGTCGTCGACGGTCTGCGCGCCGAGCACGCCCCAGCCCGCGATCCCGGTCGCGACCAGGCCGGTCCACACCGCGTCCACCCAGCGTCGGGGCCCTTCGGCGGCGTCGCGCGGGCGGACCGTGCTGCGGAAAACACGGAAGCCGGCGATCAGGCAGCCGAGCACGCCCAGCCCGCAGCCGATCATCAGCCCCAGCTTGAGCGGGGTCGGCGCGGTCTGGAAGCGGGCGTCCGCCTCGGCGCGCGCGGCGACCTTGCCGAGCGCTTCCTCGGCGGGCAGCTCGGTGACGAACGCCGCCACCTGCGGCACCCGAGTGTCCACCCGCACCAGTTCCCGGCCGTCGGCCAACCCGGCGACCAGCGCGTGCTCGCTCGCGCGCACCTGGTAGGTGCAGTCCGTGCCAGGCGCCCCGCCGAGCGCGTGCTCCTGGTTCGCGGTGGTCAGGAAGAGCTGGCGGTCGCGGACGGTCAACGCCAGTCCCCAGTTCGGCAGTTTGTCGGAGTCCGGTGGGAAACTGGAGAACGCGGTGAACGAGTCACCGGGTTCCGCCGAAGCGACCACGGAACACGCCAGATCCACGTCCAGCCGGAGCGGCCGGTACGGCATGAACATCGCGACCGTCGGTTCGGGCGCCTGTCCCGCTTTCGGCCAGTCGACGTCGATCCGGTCGCCGCGCACCGGTGCGAACGGAATCGCGATCGCCAGTGCGATGGTCGCCAGGGCGAGGCCGAGCAGCCAGCGGAAACTTGCGGCTGGTGTCCCGGCCGGACGGTGAGCCATGATCCCCTGCTCGCTTTTCCGTGGCGGACTGTGGCACTTGGCGGGTGTTCGTCACTTTGCCCTGGTCATGATCCCTGACCTGACGCGTGCGCGCTCGCTGAAGACAGTCGTCAAAGAGAAGAAAGAAAGGTTTCCGAATTGCCGAATTCTATTCGGGTTGTCCCGGCGTGATGGCGTACTCGCTGAAGGTGCCGCATTCGCGGAAACCCAGGCGGTGATAAACCGGTGCGCCTTCCGTCGACGCCTGGAGCACCGCGGTCCGGTAGCCGTTCTCGCGGGCGACGCGCAGGGTGGCGATGGTCATCGCGCCGCCGAAACCGCGCCGCCGCCAGTCGTCGATGGTGCAGATGTTGTAGATACCGGCCACCCCCGCGTGGCAGAAGACCTCCGCCGAGCAGACCGGCACGCCGTGGCGGTAGCCCACCAGATAACGCGCGGGACAGCCGGGATCGAGTGCGACGGCCGCGGCGCCTGCGTAGAAACGCCGGACGGTGGCCGAAGGCGGGTCCCAGTTCGCGGCGAGGATCTCGGTGTAGTCGGCCAGCTGTTCCCGGCTGGTCACGGTGCGGATGACCAGCCCGTCGGGCAGCGGCTGTGCCGGCAGCTCGTCGAGGGGCGCCCACATGGCCTTTTCGGACTCCGACTCGGTCAGTCCCGCGGCGGTCAGCCTGGCGTCGAGCCCGGCTGAATCGGGGCCGACCCACCAGGAGAACGTCCGCTCGGTGGCGGCCAGCGTTCGCACGGTCTCGGCGATGCGCAGCTCGGCATCCGCGCCGAACCGGGCGCGGGCGACGATGTTGAAGGTGTCGTCGTCGATCCCGCTGTCCGCGATCAGCAGGTCACCGGTCTCGGTGACGTTCGCGTCCGGCAGTCGCCGGTGCAGATGGCAGGCGTGCTCGGCCAGGTTGGCTTCCATGCTGGTGAGCAGGTCGACGGGTCTCACGATGAGCGATTCCACCACCTCGCGGCGAATCGCGCACGTCGATTAACGACCGGCAGGGTCGTCCCCCTGCCGGAAGACAGGGCCGGCCCGTGGCGGCCGGCAATCGTGCTGGGCCGTGCCCGAAACCTAGCGTCGAACACAACTAGAATGATCAAGGGAGGCTTTGTGTTCGCACCGGAATTCAGCATCGAGTGGTATCGCGCCATCACCGAATTCGCCGCCGGTACCCCGTCCTGGTTGCGCTGGCTCATGGAGCTGGGCACCGACGGCGTGCTGCTGTTCTTCGGGGTGATGTTCCTGCTCGGCTGGTGGCGTGCGCGCGGCCGTTCCGCCGCCACGATGGCCGTCGCACTACTCGGCCCGGCCGCCACGCTCACCGCGTATCTGGCGAGCGAGGTGGTGAAGACCTTCTGGCAGGAAGACCGTCCCTGCCGTGTTCTGTCCAATGTGGTCAGTATCGCGGAATGTCCGTCCTATGGGGACTGGTCCTTTCCCAGCAACCATTCGGTACTCGCCGGTGCCGCCGCCACCGCGATGGTGCTGAGCCGGTACCGGACCGCGGTGCTCGCCGTTTTCGTCGCACTGCTCGCCGCCGCGTCCCGCGTTTTCGTCGGCGTGCACTATCCGCATGACGTGCTGGCCGGGCTGCTGCTCGGGGCGCTGGTGGTGACCGCGGTGGTCTGCCTGCTGCGGGCTCCGATGACGTCGTTCGTGCGCAGGCTGCGCGGGCACCACAAGCTGTGGCGACTGGTCGCGGCCGGGCCGGTGGAAAGCGACCCGGCGACGATCCGCTTCCGTCGCTGACGCTCAGAGCAGCTCGCTCACCAGTCCGGCCTCGTAGGCGAGAATGGCGGCCTGCACCCGGTTGCGCACCCCGAGCCGCTTGAGGATCGTGCTCACGTAGACCTTCACGGTGCCTTCGACCACGTGGATCCGCCCGGCGATCTCGCCGTTGGACAGCCCGGCGCCGAGCAGACCGAGCACCTCGCGCTCGCGTTCGGTGAGTTCGCCGACGCTGCTCGCCGCGTCCCGGCCCAGCTTTCCGGTGCCGCCCAGCTGGTTCAGCACTCGCCGCGCCACCAAGGGCGAAAGGTAGGCGGCCCCTTCCGCGACCGCCCGCACCCCGGCGATGATCTCGCGCGGGTCGCCGGTCTTGAGCACGAACCCGCTGGCCCCGTTGTCCAGCGCACGGGCTATGTAGGTGTCCTCGGTGAACGTGGTCAGCACCAGCACCGCGGTCTCCGGCGCGAGCCGGCGGATTTCGGCCGCCGCGTCCAGCCCGGTGAGCTCGGGCATCCGGATGTCCAGCAGGGCGACGTCCGGCCGGTGCGCGCGCACCAGCTCGACCGCCTGCCTGCCGTCCGCGGCCTCGGCCACCACCTCGATCCCGGGATCGGCGGCGAGCACCGCGCGTACGCCGAGCAGCACCACGGCCTCGTCGTCGGCCAGCACCACGCGGATCAAGTGCGCCCCCACTCAGCCGAGAAAGTCCTTGGCGGCCAGCCGGTCCGCCACGAAACACAGACGGTACAGCTCGTTGCGGGCGCCATCGAAGGGGTTCAGGTGCGTCCCGTAGTACCGGCAGTTCGCGCCGGCCGGCACCGCCGGTTCGTCCTCGGGCCCGGTGTCCACCCTGGTCCGGCCCGGCAGCACCGCCTGGACTTCGGTGAGCGGCTGTCCCGTCCGCAACCGTTCGAAGTCGGCCGGCCGCAGCACCGAGGTCGCGTGGTCGTAGACGGTGTAGCCCAGCACGACCGCCGCGGTACCGACCACCACCAGCCCGGCCGCGGTCATCGACCTGGTGAAGCTGCGCCGCACCCGCCGTCGTGCCTGCTCGTGCCGGACTTCGGACTCTGACTGTTCCGGCTCGCGGGGCACCGGCCCCGGCTCATGCGGCAGCCGCGCGGTCACGGTGAACCCGTCCCCGTCCGGCCCGGCCCGCAACTCCCCGCCGACCAGCCGCACCCGCTCAGCCATCCCGGTCAGCCCGTGCCCGCCGCCTGCTACGGCCCGGCCGACCCCCGGCCCGTTCTTTATGGACACCACGGTCTCCCCGGCCACGGTTCGCCTTCCACCCGGCCCCTTGCCCGCAGTCTCCCCGACCGCGGCCCGCCTTCCGTCCGGCTCCTTGCCCGCCGTCTCCCCGGCTACGGCTCGCTTTCCGCCCGGCCCGTTGGCCACGGCCTCCCCAGCCGCGTGCTCAATGTCCACCGTCACCGAGGCCCCCACCGCGTGCTTGGCCGCATTGGTCAGCGACTCCCGCACCACCCGGTCGACCGTCCGCTGCACCATCTGCGGCGGTTCGTCACCGCTGACCCGCAACTCGACGCCCAGCCCCGACGCGCGATTCCTCGCCACCAACTCGTCGAGCGTTTCGGCCGCGGACTCCTCCCGCAGCAGTTCGACCACTTCCACCAGCCGCTCAGCCGCCCCGGTCACCGCCGCCCTCGCCCCACCCGCCGCCGCACGATGCCGCTCGTCAAGCCCCGCGTCGAGCTCCAACGCCCCGATCCGCAACGCCGCCAGCCCCAGCTCGTGCCCGACCAGGTCATGCATGTCCCCGGCCAACCGCGCGCGCTCCCGCATCCTGGCCTGCTCCGCGACCAGCCGCTGCGCACGCTCCAGCAACTCGGCCCGCTCCCACCCCGCCCGCTCAAGTTCGAGATAGTCGCGCCGATACCGCCCCACCGACCACGGCACCAGCCCGAACAGCAGCACCCCGACCATCCCGGTGAACCATCCGCTCGCCACCACCGGCACCAGCGGTATCAGCAGCACAACGCCCCCGCCAACCCCCACGAACCCGACCACCGCCGGCCTCGCGCTGCTCATCCGCACCCCTGCCAGATAACTCAGCACGATCACCGTCAGTAGGAACGGCACACCCCCGACCTCCGGATACTCCGGCCGCGAGAACAACGCCACCTCCCACAACACGATGGCCCCCACCATCGCCCCCAACGGCCACCGCACCCTCACCCCCACCAGCCCCGCGACCGCGACCACCGCCCCCGCCGTCTCCCACCACCCGAACCGCCCCGGATGCGACGTCACCCCCGCCCACCCCACCGGCACACACAGCAACCCCCACACCAGCCCCAACCTCACCCACCCAGTCCGCATATCCCGGAGGCTACGTGAACCGACCCGGTAGCTGGACTACTGAGAGCGTGCCGGTCAGAGCCGATCCTTGTAGCGCGCCTGTGGTCAGGCTTCGCTGACTACTCCGCCACGACCAGGGCTACCGCATTGTGGCTATGAATGCTTTCCAGGTTCACTACCTGCACGCGATGGAGAAGATTACGGTTCCGGCACTCGGCTGAGATGTGCCGGGCCATGTCTTCGACAAAAACAGGATTTTCATAACCTTGCATTGTCAACACTCGTTCGTCCGGACGTTTGACGAGTGGGACGACCGGTGCAGAACCACTGTTCCGCACGATCTCCACGGCATCCGACAATGTCAGCGGGTATGGATCGTCGCCTGAACCGTTTACTGAAAGTGTCACTCGGCTTCGCTGATTGTGGGCACCGTAGTCGGAGATCTTCTTCGAGCAAGGGCAGACGCTCGTGACTTCGGATAGAACAGAAGTGGTGACCTTGCAGGCCCTCTCCGTCAAAGCTGCGGTTAAAGTAACGTCATGCACTAGACATGATTCCTCCCGCGACGCTGGTGCGGTAGTTTTCGTGGTGATGGGAAATGTTAGAGAGAGTTCAATTCCCGGCGCGTCCAGCAGGTGAACACCCGCCTTCAATATCTGAGGGAGTTGGCGTGGGTCGAAATCTTGGAAGTGTTCGTGAACCAGGGCAACCATGCGGCTCATGTGAGTTCCCCGCCGGTCCGCTTGCAGGCGTACGGTTACGGATGCCGTCGCAACTGCGGGCTGATGCAGTACGCCGTCGTTGAAGACCAGTGGGTACCGGAGTCCGGCGATCCCGACCTGGTCTATCTCTATTCCCCGTTTATCGAATTCATTTTGTACGTCATGCATGTCAGTGTCCTCGATACGTGCAGCCTGATGTGCAAGTTTCACGCACCGTTATTGCTGACAGGGTGGCGAGGGTCGGCTTAAGGCGATCCCAGATCCACTGGGCCAGTACTTCGCTGGTCGGGTTTTCCAGCCCCTCGATCTCATTGAGGTAGTAGTGGTCGAGTCTGGCTTGGAGGGGTTGAAATGCTTGCTTCACGTCCCCGAAGTCCATCACCCACCCTTGAGTCGGGCCGACCGTTCCGGTCAGGTGCACGGTGACTCGATAGGAGTGTCCGTGAAGGCGTGAGCATTTGTGTCCATCGGGCACGTTCGGCAGTCGGTGAGCCGCTTCGAAAGTGAACTCGCGAAAGATTTCCATCATGGGATTCCGAGGTGCTTGTGAGTTTGCAGGGACAGGGACCAGCGGGGATTCTTCAGACAATACTCAACCGCTGCCTGAGTGTTCGCCGCTTGGTTCTCGTTGTCCATCGGTTGCAGGCGGAATGAGGTGAAGTCCAAGTGCTCGAACTGGCCGGGGTCCCCACCGGCCTGTGGGTAGACCAGTTTGAGTTCGTCGCCGCTGGTGAGAACGAGTTCTGCGCCTATCTTCGGGCTGACACAGGTCCAATCGATGCCTGGTGGTGCCATCCGTGTGCCATTGGTCTCGACCGCGATCTCGAACCCGCGGTTGTGGAGAGCCTCCACAACCGCGGAGTCGAGTTGCAGGAGGGGTTCACCGCCCGTGCACACCACGAAACGACGTCCACGGCTGGTCGACGGCCACGCGGCTTCGACGGCAGCGGCCAACTCGTCGGCGGCCGAAAAACGACCGCCGCCTTCTCCGTCCGTGCCGACGAAGTCTGTATCGCAGAACTGGCAGATCGCTCGATAGCGATCCGCCTCTCGCCCGGTCCACAGGTTGCAACGAGAGAACCGGCAGAAGACAGCTGGCCGGCCCGCATGAGTGCCCTCGCCCTGCAGGGTGTAGAAGATTTCCTTGATCAGGTAGGTCATGCGCTCTGGTACTCGATCGGGTCAGAAGTGCCCGCCTCGGCGAAGCCCTTCAAGCGGAGCAGGCAGGTGTCACAACGACCGCAGGCGCGTCCCTGCGGGTCGGGGTCATAGCAACTCGAAGTGAGTGAGTAATCGACGCCCAGTCGTAGGCCTTCGCGGATGATGTCGGCCTTGGACATGGTGATCAGAGGTGAATGCAGCTTGAGCCGTGCCTTGCCCTCGACCCCCGCGCGAGTGGCGAGGTTGGCCATGTCCTCATACGCAGACATGTAGTCTGGCCTGCAGTCCGGATACCCACTGTAGTCGACGGCGGTCACCCCCGTGAAGATGTCAGTTGAGCCCACCACCTCTGCGTACGCGAGCGCGAAGGACAGAAAGATTGTGTTGCGGGCAGGTACGTAGGTCACAGGGATCGTGTCCGATCCAACTTCGTCGACGGTGTTGTGCTTCGGCACAGACACGTCCGAGGTCAGGGCTGAACCACCGAAGATCCGCAGATCGATGTCAGCGATCTTGTGATCGGCAGCCCCTTGGATGCTGGCAACTCGCTCGGCGGCCGCCAGTTCGACGCTGTGCCGCTGGCCGTACCTGAAGCTCAGGGCGTACGGCGTGAACCCCTGGTCCTTGGCGATGGCTAACACCGTCGTTGAGTCGAGACCGCCGCTGAGCAGTACGATCGCAGGTCGTCCCATCGCATTCGCCTTCCAATTGATTCATGATCCGAGTACAGCCTAGCTCTGCAACTATGGTGTGGAGTGACCGACACGGAGAAGCTAGTTACCACGAAGGAGCATAGACGGGTGACTCAACTGTCGGTGGTAGTGACCTGCACGGAGCGTAAAGTTATGCGGGCCCGTCCAGAGTTGCAGGTCAGGACACTGCCGAGTGGTACGGTTTCGAGCCGGGTTCGCCGGTGGTGCTCGCTCCTCGACGCCGAGGCGGCAACCCTGCCCCTGAACGAGCTCTACCAAGGCGAGCACTGGGTGCAGGCTAAGACCCTGCTCGGCGCTGCGGAGGCTGCTGGCTTCTCCCCTCGTCTGTGGGTCGCGTCGGCGGGTGTGGGACTGCAGCCGGCCACGGACACGTACCCGTCCTACGCGGCGACTTTCAGTCCCAGACATGCGGACACGGTGGCCGACACCTCGGATGATCGAAGGCTGTGGTGGCAGAACTTGGCGGAACGTATGGGCAATCAGAAACTGGTCGACCTCGCCGCAAAAGGGCCTGTGCTGCTCGTGTTGTCCGAGGTCTACGCCAGTGTCCTCCAGTTCGATCTCGTCGAGTTGGGGAAGGCGGGGAGCGACGTGCTGCTGGTCGGCGGGCTTACAGACATCGAGGGAATTCACAGGGTGCCGGCCAACGGCGCCTTACGCTCGGCTCTGGGGGGAACGCTAACCGGACTGAACGTGCGGATGGCAGCGTCCTGGCTGGAGCACTGCCGCAACGGCGAACTGGCCGGGAGCAGCACGGTGGCGGCCTGGGGGCGGTGGGCTGCGAGTGCCGCGCGAACCGAAAGGTACGATCGGCAGCCGTTGACGGATGCGCAGGTCAAGGCATTCATCCGGCAATCAGTCCAGGTGTATCCGGACTACTCCCGGACTAAGCTGCACCGATTGCTACGTGACAGCGGTCGAGCATGTGAACAGAAGCGCTTCGCCGCGCTGTACACCGAGACGATGGGGGAGTGATGATGATCAAGCGGCGCGCTCTGAAGGTGCTGCAGCATCCGAACATCGACCTCTATCTTTTCGCTCTCGCAGCTGATGAGGTTGCCCAAGTGGCTGACATTGCTCGAATATCAAGGGATGCAGCTGGGAAGCTTATCGGTTATCAGCGGCCAGAGAAGAAACAGCATGTCAAGCAGATCCTCGAATACCTCGATGGTGACGATGTCCTCTTCCCCAATGGCCTGATCATGGCCTTGCCTGCGACTGTTCGCTGGCGTGCCAGCACGGGCCCAGGTGTGTCGGACACGCTTGCCAAGGCGGGCACGATCGAGATACCGATCGCCGCGTCTCTGGACGAGCCAAGGCCGGCCTGGATTGTTGACGGGCAACAGCGAAGCGCCGCGCTGGCAAGAACCAAGAACACTCGCTTGCCTGTTATTGTGGCTGGATTCGTGGCCGAGGACATCGCGACCCAGCGCGACCAGTTTTTGCGTGTGAATACGGTGTCGCCGTTGCCCACGAATCTGGTGTCGGAACTGCTGCCGGAAGTGTGGACCCCTCTGCCGGCTAAACTTTCCGCGCGTAAACTCCCGTCGGCGCTGGTCGACATCCTGAACCATGACCAGGATTCACCATTCCGGGGCCTTATCAAGCGTGCTTCGACCGGCCCTGATCAGCGTGGTATCGCAGTGGTTACTGACAACAGTCTGGTCACGGCAGTCGAGGAGTCTCTTAATTCCTCCGCCGGGGCACTTTTCCTCTATCGTAACTTGTCGACCAGTACAATTGACACGGCGGCTATCCGTAAGATTCTTGTCTCTTACTGGACTGCAGTACAACTTACTTTTCCTGACGCGTGGGGTAAGTCGCCGGCGAAGAGTCGACTGATGCATGGTGTTGGCATCCGGGCGATGGGGCGGCTTATGGACAAGGTTATGACCCACGTTGATGCAGACGCGGACGATCTTGTGGAACGCATCCGTCGGGAGATTAAGCTGGTAGCGGCACACTGTCGATGGACTGAAGGGCGGTGGGACGAGTTGAATATTGATTGGAATGAGTTGCAAAACACCCCACGTCACATCTCCGTGCTGTCGAACTTTCTTATCCGTGTGTATGTCAAGTCGAGGTCGAGTGCGAAGTGAAATTCTACTTTCCGGACAGTCAGGATCTTATTAGTCCGACTTACGACTTTATGCACGATGAGTACCTTCCAACTCGAGTGCGTCAACGTGACGATGTGTACGCGCACGAGATTATGAAACCTCTGCCATATGATGGAATTCTGGTTAGTAAGGCCATTGTTGACGGTTCGATCAAGGGGGCGGGGAAGTATGCTGCTTCGCAGCGTGCCCGTCTCTATCGGATGGGTGTCCGCAAATTCTTCCGTCTTCCTGGTGAGATCTCCAGTCTTGGGGACTGTGGTGCCTTCAATTATGTCGAAGAAGAGTTTCCACCGTACTCTATAAATGAGGTTGTTGACTTCTACGAGGAGTGTGGATTCGATTCAGGTGTCAGTATCGACCACGTGATCTTCGGGTACGTGCCTAATGCTGACGAGAAAGATGTGGACGAAGCATGGGTGAAGCGTCGGCACATTTCTTTGAATCTGGCTGAAAAATTCTTGTCCGCGCTCCGTGATCAGGGAAGTTCGGTCGAGCCTGTTGGTGCTGCACAAGGTTGGAGTCCTGCTAGTTATGCGGACAGTGTGGCGCGATTGCAGGACATGGGGTACCAGCGAATCGCTCTTGGTGGGATGGTGCCATTGAAGACACAAGATATCGTTGCCTGTCTGGCAGCAATCAAGCCGCGCCTTAAGAATGCCACCGAGTTGCACCTCCTGGGTATCAATCGGGTTGACAGCATGGACGAGTTTGCTCGGTATGGCGTCACGAGCTTTGATAGCACATCTGTGTTCCGTCAGGCATTCATGGATGACCGTAACAATTACCACACGGATGCCACAACATACACGGCGATTCGTGTTCCTCAAGTTGATGGAAATCCGGCCTTGAAGAGGCTGATACTCTCAGGTGCTGTATCTCAGATGGCCGCCGTGGCTGCGGAACGGGATTGTCTCGGACTGCTGCGTTTGTTCGACGCTGGCACGGTTGGGCATGAAGAAGTCCTGGAGGCACTTGCCGCCTATGAGAAACTTGTGCATGGTGCAGACCTGAAGAAAAAGAGCTACCTTTTGCACTATCGGAGGACTCTGGAATCAGCGCCTTGGAAGACTTGCCCGTGTGCGTTGTGTAAGAAGCATGGCGTGGACATTGCTATCTTTCGGGGGACCGAGCGCAACAAGCGTCGCGGGTTCCATAATCTGACCGTGTTGGAAGCCAAGATGCGCGGCCTTGGAGGTCGGGCCAGCTATGATCAAGCCTTTCAGAACTAGGAGCACATGTGGCTGACCAGTATACCCTCCGGGTTCCGGCACTTGAGGTCCGCCAAGGGCGCCGTCGAATCTACTGCTTCGCTGTCGATGGCAAGAAGTTGAATAGCTTTGCGGCGGTGTCCCGAATTCGACGAGGCGACGATGAACAATTATCTGGATATCAGCGTCCGGAAGTTCTAAATCATATTCGGGGGATTCGGCGATACTTGGAATCCAAAGGTGCGATGCTGCCGAATGCTATCGTGGTCGCTTTTGAAAAGAAGCGCGTCGAGTTTGTACCGTCACTGCTGACGGAAGACGCTGTCGACTACTCGATACCTGGTGTGCTGGTGATACCTATTGACGAGAGTCTTCCGGAAGAAGAGAAGCCGGGCTGGCTTGTGGACGGTCAGCAGCGTGCTGCCGCTATCCGTGATGCGGACCTGGCAGAATTTCCGGTGGCAGTGGTCGGGTTCATTGCGGACAGTGAAAAGGAGCAGCGCTCACAGTTTATCCTGGTGAACTCCACCAAGGCTTTGCCCAAGGGGCTCATTCATGAACTGCTACCGGATACTACGGGGCATTTGCCGCCATCGTATGTGCGCCGGCAACTGCCTGCGCAATTAATGACTCGACTAAATGGGGATCGAAAGAGTCCCTTTTATCGTATTATTGCGACCCCGACGGCTCCAAAGGGATACATCAAGGACAACAGTGTCCTGAAGATGGTCGAGCACAGCCTTTTTGAAGGTGCTCTTTATCAATACCGAAACCCGGTCGACGGTTCCGGCGACGTCAAGAGCATGGTGGCTCATCTGATCGCTTTTTGGTCGGTTGTGCGGGACGTCTTTCCGGATGCGTGGAACAAACCTCCACGTAGTTCCCGGTTGACTCACGGTGTCGGTATCCAATCTCTCGGATTCGTCATGGACACGTTGACTGACGGCCAGCTGCCGGAGGAGGTCGGATCACCGGCCCTCCGTATGGCAATCGAAGGACTCGTACCTCACGTCGCCTGGACGTCCGGAAGCTGGTCCATGGGCAGTGGCGAGGAACGTCGCTGGAACAGCCTGCAGAACACCCCCAACGACGTCCGGCAGGTAACGTCGCACCTTCAGCGGGTGCTAAAGCGGCCGAAGCACTGATCGTAGGCATCGACGAGGCACGTCGCGTCGCGAACTGTGCCTGACCAGTTCGTAGCTCGGCCAGTCGGTCTTTGGCTGGCCGAGCTCACGCGGTAATCAGACGTCGGCTCCATGTCGGAGGGCGATCGCAACTGAGAGCCGCAATCGTTGTTCGCCCTATGCCGGATCCCAGCAGTCGCCGCCTGAGCGGGCCTCGGATCCGAGGCCCGCCCGGACCAATCGGTATGCGCTAACTCGTTGGCGCGTTGTCAGTAGTGAACCTGCTTTGCCGGTCAGGGCATCATTTGCGTTCGGCCTTGCCTTTGTCTCGCCCATGAACTCCTTCGAACGCATGGTCGGATACTTGCTGAGAGTTAGGTCGGTTGCGGACTTGCGTGCCAGTGGTGTGCACTGGGCGGCTAGAAGACGAGTCATATACGTTTCACGCCGCCTTGAATCTTACCCGAATGGCCTAGTCGGCCTCACGTGGATGCACGGAGTGGTTGTCGGGGAAGCTTAGGCTATTTTGCGCTTGCTCGTCCGCCGCGTCTCGGATCGGTGTAGCACGCAAGCCTGCGCGTGCGACTGAATTTCCGTTCGCCTTGCATGCGTTGAGGGTGGGTTGATGTGTTCTGCGGGCCAGGGGCGGTATCGAGTGCTACGATCGGGAAGATGTTGTCCTGGCGTGCGAGCGGGTGGGCTTGCTGAACAGATTCTCCTCGGTGAACGGATTCATTGGGCAATGGGTTCGGGTGTCCGACAACGATCTCGGTTTCGGCTTCTGCAAGGCGAAACGTGACAACGACAGTGCTGTGGTCGTCTACACCGACGTGCCTCGTGTATCTGAAACAGAAGTGGTTGTACCCGCTTCGCGCCTGACCGCGCCAAAAGTCTCGCCGGGTACGAGGGTCTGGTTGCCAGGCGACGTTTTTGGCTGGCGGTCGGGGGAGATCACGTCCGCGTCCGGCTTCGGGGAGTACTGGGTGCGCTTGGCAGGCTCCGGTCAGGACGTAAAGGTGCACGGATCGAAGCTGCTGATCCGTTGGAACGGTCAGTTGCGCGATCCGGTTGCTGCTCTGAAGAGCGGGCTCTGCGATTCACCGGAGTATTACGCTGCGCGTAAGGACTTCCGGGATCGGCTGATCGAACAGCGAAGCGCATCCCGCGGTTTCACGGCTGTGCTCTCGGCGCCGGTCGCGCTCTACCAGCACCAGTTGGACACGGTCGCGAGAGTCCTTGCAGATCCGGTTCTGCGTTACCTGCTGGCTGATGAAGTGGGGTTGGGGAAGACTGTCGAGGCGGGGCTCGTGCTCCGACAACTACTCCTCGACAACAGCGATTTCAAGGCGCTGGTGTGTGCACCGAGCACGTTGGTGCAGCAGTGGCGCGACGAACTCTCCGAGCGGTTGCTGCTCGGCAGCGCCTTGCTCGAGAAGCGACTCAAGATCATCTCCCACGAGCAACTCCTACGCCATGGCGACCTGAGGGATGTCGGCTTGGTGGTGATCGACGAGGCTCACCAGGTGGTTGAGCGCCTGTCCTCCTTCGAGGTGATGCGGCGGAACCTGCAGAACGCGCGGGGGCTGCTCCTCCTCTCAGCGACGCCGATGAAAGGAAATCTTCCCACCTTCCTGGGATTGCTGAACCTGGTCGACCCATCCGCGTTTCCGCTTGACAACGTGGTCGAGTTCCGGAAGCGGGTCGAGTTGCGCGAATCTGCGGCGCAGAGTGTGCAGGCCCTGATCTCGCACCGATCGACATTACGCCGGCGCCTGATTGAACTTGACCGCTTGACCGCACTGCATCGTTCGGACCAGGTCATCGTGAAGTTGGCCGACGCTTGCCGAGCCACCGGGGACGTAGCTTCGCCCATGTGGGCGAAGCTGGCAGATTACGTTCGGGAGACTTACCGCATCAGCCGGCGCATGATCCGGCACCGCCGTGACGTCGGACCGGCCGTCGGCTACCCAGTGTCGGGGCGCCAGCCGACCTTCGTGCCACTAGAGGATCCGGCGCGACCTGATGTCGATGATTTTCTCGATGCGTATAGGGAAAGGTTGGCGGGACGGCTCGATCACGATTTCTACGCACGTACTGTTATGCGAGGCTTGGGAGGCCCGGCCCCCCTCCTGGTACACCTGGAGAGCGCTCTCAGGGTGAAGGGTCTCATACCAGCAGACATGCGCCCGCTGGTGGAGTCGACCATCGCTCGGCTTCAACTTGTCGGAATCGATGCGCGAGTGCGACGCGCCCTGGAGGTAGTGGCAGAACGGGTCGCGGCCGGCCAGAAAGTCGTGCTGGTGGCAACCTCCGTGCACACGGCCACCCGCCTGTTGGAGTTGGCACGCTCTCGGTGGGGCAGTAAGGTCCGCGGTCACCTGCAGGGGATGGCCCAGCAGGAGGCTGACGACGACGTTATCGAGTTCCTGGAGTCGCGCACGACCCAACTCCTGGTCGGTGACTACAGCATCGAAGAGGGACGGAACCTCCAGAACGCTGATGTTCTGGTCAACGTGGACTTACCGTTGGACCTCAACAGGCTGGAGCAGCGGATAGGTCGCCTTGACCGGTTTGCTCGCGGTTCGGGGCCGGCCGAGGTGGTCGTTCTGACTGAGTCCGGCAGCTCCTGGGTGACAGCGCAACTCGCCATGCTCAACGAAGGTATCGGCATCTTCGATTCGTCCGTGGCCGCTCTGCAGCGCCGTCTCGCGGAGGTGCGCGACAGGTTGATCGAGGCACTGGGCGAGGACGGGAGTAGCGCTTTCACCCACGACCTGGGCGAACTGCGTTTCGCGCTTGACGAAGAACGGAAGGAGGTGGACCTACTCGAGGAGCTCGAATCCGTCACCGTCGCAGCTGATTTCGATGAGGTGGGCTTGAGCGATCTGCGAGCGGTCGACGGCAACGAGGAGGAGCTTCGCCAAGCTTTCGCCCGATTGACGTCCGTGCGCGGTGGTGTCGCGCTTCGCCCGGACGAGGATGAGCGAGGCATTTTGCGCTTCAGGCCCAATTCGCGACGATCCGGCCAAACCAGGATCGATCGGGTCGGCGGCTTGTCGGAGGATGCCTCCCGCGAGGTCGTTGGATTGCTCGAGCGGACCTACTCCTATTCACGTGACGTCGCCGTGAGTCGGCGTGACGTCTCCCTTCTCCGGCTGGGTGACCCGCTGGTGGATTGGTTGGAACGTTATCTACGGCAGGACGAGCGCGGCCGTACCCGTGCGATCGTGCGCCGCACCGGAGCGGTGTGGTCGCCGGAGTTGTGGTTGCATTGCGAGTTCCTCGTCGAGTACGACGATTCGCATATCGACGCCACGGACGAGGGCACTCGGCGTAGGCTGCGCAGACGCGGTGACGCTCACCTGGCGCCGACCATTGTGCAAACCTGGACCGACGTGCACGGCACGGCGTCGACCGAGTTGCAAGCGGTCTTGGACCCACCGTTCGATGAACGACGGGGTGACCACGTCTTGAGCGGGCACCGGTGGAAAGCAGTTCTGAAAGAACTCCCCGAGTGGCGCCAGTTGTGCGAGGCAAGCTACGGCGAGGCTCGCGCACACCTCATGTCCACACCTGCGCTCACCTCCGTGCCGTCGATTGCCCGTGAACGGGCAGTGGCGGAGATGAAATCGCGCTTGGACGTGCTGCGCGCCCGAGTTCGTCGCTTACCGACGAGGGCCGAGCGGATGAGTGCCGAAAGCGAGAAGGAGCGGGAGACTGTCCTCGGAAACGCTTTGGTCAAAGGAGTGGGCAAGCCGGCGGTCTCGCTTATTTCATGTGGAGGTGTAGTGCTGTGGCCGGAGCGCTGATCGCGACCCGAGCCGCCCTGGACGAAGAGGACCGGCTCCGCGCTGTCTTGGCCGATCCGCACGCTCCCCTGCCCGAGCCCTTCACCGAAGACCTGAACGTTCGGCTTGCCGAGGTGGCACTGGATCCGTCATCTGGCCGGATGGACCTCGCAGTGCTCCTCCGTCAGGTCCTGCGGAGGTGGAGCCTGCGGAATAACCGCGTCGAGCGAGTGGTGGTGGCGGGCTCGCTCTCAGAACGATTGCGCCCGGTCGCGGCCGAGACATGGCTGAGGGAGCAAGCCGGTGACGTCTGGCACGCGATGCCGTGGCAGCCGGCCTGGTTGGACGGTAACGGTGTACCGGATGTCGCTGCGAACACGGGTCCCATTGTCAAGCCGCGTTTCACGTCCGTCGATCTGCCCGCCGACCCCTTCTTCACTCGCGTGACCGGACACCGAAGTTACCGTACGCCTGGTCAGCGAGCAGCGTGCAGAGCCGTCGTCTCCGCCCCATCGGGCAGTGCGCTGATAGCCATGCTTCCGACCGGATCGGGCAAGACAGAGATCGCTCTATGTCTCGCGGAGCGGCACGACAACGCAGTCTGTTTGATCGTCGTGCCGACCATCGCCTTGGCGTACGACTTCGAAAGGCGGTTCCGGGACCACTACGCGCGCCTGCGTCCCCGAGCTAACAAGACGGCCTTGACGTTCGCCTGGACCAGCGAGACTCCGGAGGGTGAGCGAGAGCGCCTCCGCACGGCTGTGCGCGAGGGCCGGCAACCACTACTTGTGACTTCGCCTGAATCTGTGAGTCGCGTGCTGCGCTCCACTCTCATGGATGCCGCGGCGAGCGGTCGACTCGGCGGGATTGTCGTGGACGAGGCGCACCTCGTCACTCAGTGGGGACGTGATTTCCGCCCCGAGTTCCGGACACTTGGCCACCTGCGTGCCGAACTGCTCGACGCTGCCCGGCCGAGCGGGCGGCTGCCCGTCACTCTGATGCTGAGTGCCACTCTGGGGGCGCACGAACTCGAGGACCTGCACGAGCTTTTCGGGAAGCCCGGTCCCACGACACTGGTCGCGGCCAACGCACTCCGGCCTGAACCAGACATCTGGATCGCGGATGCCGACGATCCGGAAGAACGCGACGCCAGGGTGCTCGAGACTCTCGCCAATACACCGCGCCCCGCCATCCTCTACGTGACCAGACCAGAGTCCGCCCGGACGTGGGTCGAGCGCCTCCGCGCGCGCGGCTACCACCGCGTCTCGGAGGTGACCGGTAAAACCCGCGTCGACAACCGCGCGCAGGTGCTCGCCGCGCTTCGTGGTGGGGAGGGCAGTCCGACACGGACGGACCTCGTCGTGGCGACTTCTGCGTTCGGACTGGGGATCGATTATCCCCATTTGCGGACCGTGATCCACGCGTGCCTACCGGAAACGGTGGACCGCTGGTACCAGGAACTGGGGCGCGCGGGACGTGATGGGCAGGCGTCGGGCGCGTTCCTGTTGACAGCGCAGGCTGCGGACCTGCCGGAGGCGGAAAGCCTGACGACGAAAGTTCTTACGGCCGAGAACGCGCAGCAACGCTGGAACGATCTGTGGTCGCATCGGAAGACGCTGCGCGGCCTCGACTTCCTGGATTTGGAGGGCAACCGAGGAACGGTCGGTGAGGGCTCCTACAACCGCCGGTGGAATGCGCAACTTGTCCAAGGCCTGGTCGAGTTGAACGCGCTGAAACGCTATCGCGTCGACTTCGACGATGTCTTGGCCCTGGAGGAGGAGAGCGGACGGGTACCTGACTGGGCAGCGGTCGAAGTCCGCCGGCCGATAGGGGGACATAAGGCATTCTGGACGGAGACGTGGTCCGACTGGCAGAAGGCACAGTGGACGCGCTCCCGGCATGCCCTGGTCGCGATGCGGGGTGTAGCGATGGACGAGTCGCCGGCGTGCACCGCGATCGCTTCCTACTATCAGGCCGGCTCGAACGGGCGGGATCTCTTCGGGGTAGCGGCTTGTTTCGTGGAACCCGAGTCGAAGTGTGGTCGGTGTCCGGGTTGCAGGCGCCGTGGAGTTAAGCCACCCCACGATCCGCCGCCGCGCCCGCCCCAGCGGTGGCCGGTCCGGTTCGAGAGCGCTCCACAATTGTCCGAGTTGGTCGAGACCGTCGGTGTCGGGAGTGACCTGGTCGTCCTGTGGACTGACGACCACCCTCGAGTGGCTCCGGCTTTGGCGCGCGCTCTGGTGAGCAGGGGGATCAATCACCTCGCGGGCTCGGTCGGTGTTATTCCCCAGGAGCCGTCCTGGTTGTTAGTCGACCCCGAGCCGGTCCACCCGGCGGATTTGACACCGTTTTCGTCCTTCGTCGTCTATGAACGCGACACGAGAATCCCGGGTGCCTGGCTGAACTCGAGCGTACGCCGAGCCAACAGACCCCACGAGTTCTCCGCTGTGGACGTCCTTCTGGTCGGCCCGAATGTCTCGATCGACGGCCGGGACGTGATCCGGGAACTCAGGGCTGTCAACGCCAGGACCGCACTGCAGATATTGGGAGCTTGAGTGCTCGACTTCCTCGACACGTACGCTCGTGCCAGTGCTCAGGCACTGCTCGTTGTGTGCCGTTACCTCGATTCGCGGCCCAAGGGGCAGGATGGCGCCGCCCTGCGGGAGGCCTTGCAACCGAGTGCTCTGGTGAAACCCACCGAGTTGAAGGCGAGCATGCTGGGTCCCGCGCTTGCGGTGGGCGAGGCATTGGGCTTTATCGAGTCGGACCGTGGCAGGCAACCCGTGTGGACTCTGTCCCGTACCTTAGACAGGCGAGTCCTGGGTGACTCGCCGGGCAGCACACGGGCTTTCTACGACAGCGTACTCAGCGTTCTGGGGAAGCAATCCCTCGCCGCCGTCAGCAGCGGTGAGAAGGTCTCCGACATCGTGCTGGGATTCGTGTGGTTGGCCGCACAGGACCCCCTCGAGCCCGTGTCGACCAACTGGAGCAAAGGGCCGGAGGACATGATCATCAAGGCGGGCCTGAGGCGGGAGATCAACAACGACACTGCGTGGCGGCCTTTCTACCGCTGGGCCATCAGCCTTGGACTGGCTGTCGAGATCTCGACGGGAACCAAGCGGTCCGCGCTGGTGCCCGACTGCAGCAACGCACTCCGCAGGGCACTGCCGCGCCTTCCCCGGTCTCTACCGGCGGAGCAGTGGTTTCGCCAGGTGTACTCCGCCCTGCCTGTATTGGGCGATTCTCGCCTGGTCGAGTTGGTGCCCGGTCTGACGGCCCAGTCTGGTGGCACGGTCATCGGTGGCTCACTGGCACTGGCGCTGCACAAACTCGAACGCGAGGGGCTGGTCGAGTTGGTTTTCGCAGAGGACGCCGTCGATGCGGTGCTCATCCAACTTGGCGAGCGCACGAAGCGCGTGAACAGGGTGCAGATCTTGGAGAGAGCATGACCACGATGGAAAGTTTCCTGTGCTGGCGCGCCGACGCGGTGCGAAGGACCGTTTACTCGGACATAGGTGCACTGCCCGGTGACGCCGACGCTGTTTTCCTTGCAGCACACACTCCGATGTCGCTCAAACACATCAATGGTGCCGAGGTGGTCAACGGCGACGGCAGCGAACGGGACGTCCTCAGGGTGCTCCTCGCTGGCACAGGCGACCCAGACCGCAACACTCTGATCGCCGTAACTGGTGCTCCTGGAGCGGGTAAGAGTCACGTCGTCCGGTGGGTGCACGCGCATCTGAAGCTCGATGAGAGCCGTTTCCACGTCCTCTACGTGCCGCGAGCGATCCAGACCATCAGGGAGTTGCTCCGCCGCATTGTCCAAGGCCTCCCGGGAGGTGGCGGACAGGAGATATTGAAGAGGGTCGACGCGGCGGTGGCCAAGGCCACGCCGGCCGAACTGAGGGACCGCCTCCTTGAGGAGATGCGGTTCGCACTCACCTGGAACCTGCAGCCGAAGCCCCCGACGGAGGGTGAGACCGAGGACGAATTCGGCAGGCGAGAAGAACGTAACAATATGTTGGGCTACCTGGATGACCAGGGCAAGCGGCGTCACGGCCTTGCGGACCTGCTCGCCGTCCCGCCGGTGAACCAGGCGCTGCTGCGGCCGGGACGCGCGCTCGACAACATCGTGAACTCCGTCTACGCCGAGACTTCTCGGCGAGACGTCGGTAACCGCTTCGAGGTCGACGATCTGCCCCTGCGGGAGGCCGGTGTCCGCTCTGCTCTGCGGGGCGACGCGGAGCTGCTGGGGCTGTGGACGTCGGTGGGCTCCGATCCGGACATCGCGGTTGACCTGCTCAACGAGGCCGTTCAGGAGGCGCTGCGCAGGGCCCTTGGCTTGCGCGCGACGCACGGTGAAACTCTGGACGTCGTCTTCGAACAGGCCCGCAGAGCCCTGCGTCGGGAGGGGAAGGAACTCGTTCTGCTCTTCGAGGACCTGGCACAGTTCGGCCTCATCGATGGCGAGTTGTACGACCAATTCTCGACCCAACCCGGTACGGACATGGCGCCTCTGCGAGCTGTGTTTGCGGTGACCGACGACCCCTTTCAGCGGATCGTTGGCACGGTTCGCTCAAGGTTGACGCATCGCTTCGAAATCTCGGATGATGCGCTGGCGAACCGGGAGGTGTTCGTCGCTCGCTACCTCAACCTCGTGCGGCTCGGGCGAGATGGGGTCGAAGAGGCGTGGCTCCGCGCGTCTTCGGACGGTGATCAGGACTGGGTGAAGAACGCCTGTGACTCCAATGAGCACGGGATGCCCTGCCCGGTGCGGAGCAAGTGTCACGCTGGTTTCGGTGCCGTGGATGTGCCGGGATTGGGCGAGGTTGGCCTGTACCCGTACAACGACGTCGCGATGCGGCGCGCGCTGCAAAGACCCACCACCGATGGGGTTACCCCACGGAGCGATCTGGATGTCTGCGTCTCCGAGACGTTATCGGAAGCGCACGCCCACATCGGTCGTGGCACCTACCCGCATCCCCTCGCTTTCGAGAAGTTCAATTCAGACATCAAGCACCCGAAGGCGGTCGTGCTGGACGGCAGGACCGGAGCCGAAGCTGAGCGCCTCTACCGCGCACTGGTCCTGTGGGGGGACGAGGCACCCTTGGGTCCTGCGGTGGTGGAGGCTTTCAAGCTAGGTGACGTCTTGGGCACCCGCGCAACGGAGACGTCGGAGGTCGCACCGAGGGCGCCTCTTAAGGTGCTTCCGGGAAGCGTGAGTGGGCACCATGCGACGCCTGCTCCACCCCAACGGCCGGTGCCGGCAACGGAAAGCCCTCTTCGGAACTTGTTCCAATGGGAGAACGGCGAGCACCTCACCGACAGAGAGGTGAAGTACTACCGCTCGGCGGTGTACGGGATGGTGAAGGCGCGACTCAACTTCGACCACGACCTCATCCATTTGACCGGTGTCGCTCAGGAACTGATCGGGAAGGTCTTCAACGTCACCTCGTTCGACTTCGGGAAGGAGTCGTACGGTCGGACTGCGGCCCGTGGCGCCGTCAAGTTTCGGTTCGAGCGGACGTCGAGTGATGTGAAGGTGCTTGCGGCCGCGCATTGGTTCAAGGAACATGGCCACTGGGTTCCCGAGAAGGGGCAGTGGCCGTGGCCCGCCGGTTACGACCCGGTCGACCTCATGCTCACGTTGGAACAGCGCCTCGACGAGTGGGCCGCTGCGGTTCGCACTGAAGTGCTCACCCGGCGCAACACGCGGGACCTTGCCCAGGCAGCGGTTGGGGCACGAGCGATTGCCCTGGTGTGCGCAGGCGAGGAAGTGGATGAATCGGCGGGGCTCCGCGCGAGTCTTACCGCCAAACCGGCGTCGGCGGGGACCCCATCGACGTGGAGTGAGGTCGACCAGGCTGCCAGGAGTCTTCTGGAGAGGACGACGATCCTCGAGTTGGTCGGCGATTTGGCCTCTGTGCGCCAGGGGGACGGGGATCCGCAACTCATCGACGTTACCGTGCTCGACCGGGACCTGGGGGACGCTCTGGCGGCGCCGACCCGTTACCTGCGGCAGGTGGCGGAGGGATTCAGCGAGGTGGAGCCGATCCTGGCGGTCGCGGCCAAGTCCTTGCTCACGGCTGTGGAACAGTGCGCGGACGAGGCCGTCTCCGAAGCCCGTCACGCGCTCGAAGTACTTGAGAGGGATCTCGCCGGCGGGAGAGTCCGTGCTGTGGCCAAGGCGGCCGAGGAGTTGGGCGCCCGTGCTGTGAAGAGTGGGTTCTTACGCCCGCCTGATGGTTACAGTGATCTGAATTTGGCGGTCGACGTGCTGAAGCAAGCTCCAGTGGACGTCCCTCTCCGATGGACGATAGATCGCACTGCCCCGCCTGGTGATGAAGCCGTGCGTATCCAACGTTGGATGCGCACGGCGATTCGAACGGCAGGCGCCCTGACCAAGATCAGGCAAACCGTCGACTTGACCCGCGAGGAGTGCCTGCGCAACACCCCCGAATCAGGGGACCTCGATCAGTGTGAGATGTCGGTGCGCCGAAAGTTGGGCGAGGTCGAGTACCAGTTGCGCATGCTCGGTGGAACCGGTGATCCTCATGACTGAGGGTGTACCCATTTGGCTCGTGGAGGCGCGGCACGCCGTTGACCGTGCCGGTGACGAAAAGCAGTTCCAGGACCGCCTCGATCACTTGACGACGGTCGAGGACGAGTTGCAGCGGCGTATCGAAAAGTTGACCGACCTGATCGCGGCTGCCGAGGCGGGCCGTGCGGCGTGGTGGCCAGGCGTCGACGTTCCCGCGCGGGTCTTCACCGAATTGAACGCCGTGCGCAAGTCCATCGACCCGCGTCAGTGGAGTCGCGCCCGCAACACGTTTGACGACCTACTCAAGCAGGTCGACAACGACATCCGGGGCGCATGGAAGGAGTACGTGGCCAACCTCGCGGGTAACGCCGGAGATCTCCGCAACCTAGTGCGAGTGCTAGGTGCGGCTCCTGCCCTGACCGAAGATGCCGCCCAGCTCGACCGCATCTTGACCGAGTTGAACGCAGGTAGAGGGAAGCTCCCAGACTTGCGGTCGGTGCAGAAGGCCCAAACCGCCGCCAACCTGCTCGATCGATTGGCGGGCAAACTGCCCGCGGCTGTGAAAACCTTCCTCATAGCAGCGGCGCGGGGTGGCGCCCCGCTGGAGTTGCTGACCACGGAAGTGCTCGCTTGGCTCACCACCAACGCCGCGAGCGATGAGTTCCGGGTCATCGTTGCTAGGAAGGGAGGGCGCTAGTTCCGTGGACGAGAAGGCTTTGAACGCGCTGACCAGGCTTGAGCTGAGAGAAGCCGAACTCCTCGCTTGGGGAGCGACCGGCGCTGAGTGGACGGCCGATGAGGTCTTGGAGATCTTCGCCGAATTCGGTGCGGGACAGGCGGAGTTCGATCGACTGCTCAAGGCTCTGTTGATAGTGCGCACTCCGAACGGCGGGTACCGGTCTCGAAGTGCTGAGACCGTGCGTCTGCTGGCCACTTTGCGCCAGTCGTTCCGACATGGGCGTGTCACGGAGGGCAGGCCGCTTGTCTTAGATCACCGGTTCCTCCACCGTCCCCGTCGGAGGCCCGAACGAAATATTACGGCGCAGGTGGTCCTCGACAAGGTGCGTAGTCATCTTGGCGACGCCGGGAACCAAGCTGCCTGGGGGCTTGCTGCCCCGGAGCTGTCCGGCTTTCAGCAACGCAGCACCGAAGCGGTGCTGCACGCGCTCAACAGCGGCCAGCCGGCAGGTGTGATGATCACGGCGGGTACCGGTAGCGGTAAGACGCTTGCTTTCTACCTGCCGTTGTTCGCATGGCTCACCGATCGGCTTGCCGAAGGGCACTCGAGGGGCACGCTCGCTCTGGCACTGTATCCGCGCAACGAACTCTTGAAAGACCAGTTGCGCGCTCTGCTCGAGTACCTCGACCGGATGTCCAGCGCGAGCGCGATCACTCCGAAGATCAGTCTCGCTACCTGGTTCGGCCAAACGCCCTCGGACGCCCAGCAGGTGCGGAACGTGTGGAGCAAGCGGAAGCACGGCTATGCGTGTCCCTTCCTTCGATGCCTGAAATGTGATGGCGAACTCCTCTGGCGCGAGGCGGATCTCAAGAACAAGCCCATCCGCGAGCGGCTGGCTTGCTCGGACGCGGAGTGTGGTTTCGCTATTGAAGGCGATCGTCTCCGCCTGACCAGGGAAAGCGCACTTCGCAATCCTGCCACTTTGATGCTGACCACCACCGAATCGCTCAACCGCCAGCTCGCTGCACCGGGTAACCTGAGGGCATTCGGCGTGCTGCCTGCGACGCTGTCCGCGGTGCTCCTGGACGAGGTGCACACCTATGAGGGTGCCACCGGCGCGCAGAACGCACTGCTGCTCCGTCGCCTGACGCACGCGATGCGCCGCGCACCCGTGTGGGTCGGTTTGTCGGCCACACTGCTCAACGCTGGTGAGTTCTTCTCGCGACTGGTCGGTCTGTCGACTGCGGACACCACCGTGGTGCAGCCTTATCCGGCTGAACTCGTCGACTCGGGGGCGGAGTACCTGTTGGCGCTGAGGCACAACCCGCACTCGCGGACGGGGTCTCTGTCGGCGAGCATCCAGACCGGTATGGCTCTGACGAGGTGCTTGGACAACCTGGTCGACGACCCATTCAACTCGCCTCCTTCGTCTGAGGGAGTGGTCGGGAAGCGCGTCTTCGTATTCACCGACAAGCTTGACAGCACGAACAGGTTGTACTGGGACCTCTCGGACGCGGAGGACACCAATGGGGCCAACCGCAGACGATGGCGTAGGCCTCGTACTCTTGCTCACCTCCGGGCGACCGAGCAACGTGAACTGGACGTGGAACACCGCGAGTCGACTGCCGGCCGGGATGCCGACGGACAATGGTGGTGGTTGCCGGAGCAGTTAGGCCACGAGTTGGATGCGGATCGGTCGTTGCGTGTCGGCCGCACTAGTTCGCAGGACCGCGGCGTCGAATCCGACGCACAGATCGTTGTGGCGACCGCGACGCTGGAAGTCGGTTTCGACGATGACCGCGTCGGGGCTGTGATCCAGCACAAAGCACCTCACGACCCGGCTCAATTTCTGCAGCGAAAGGGACGTGCCGGGCGCAAGGAGATCACCCGCCCGTGGACCGTTGTAGTGTTGAGCGACTGGGGTCGGGACCGCCAGGCGTGGGACGCCTACGACGCACTCTTCGACCCCGAGTTGCCTCCACGCAACTTGCCGCTGGAGAACCTCTACGTGTTGCGGATTCAGGCTGTCTACTCGCTGCTCGACTGGCTGGCGGTGGAGTTGCGTTACTCCGACCGGCATTCGACTTGGGTCGACCTCGCTGGCCCGGCGGAACAACTGTTCCGCAAGCCCGAGGCGCAGAGCAGAGCGCGCGAACGCCAGAGGAAGCTGAGTGACAAGTTGGGGCAACTGCTCCGGCCGGGGCCGGAGCGTAAACGCTTGCGCAAGCATCTCCGCGAAGCCCTAGCCTTGGGAGTTGACGAATTCGCCGAGTCAGTTGTCGACACCCTGCTGTGGGAGTCACCGAGACCGCTGTTGCTGGCTGTCGTTCCCACCATACGCCGGAGGCTTGACGAGCAGTGGTGCGGTGAAGAGCCATCGGATGACGACATCCGTCTGCAGACGAGGACCCCGTTGCGGGATTTCGTCCCGGGGAACCTCTTCGACGACCTTCTCGTGCCCGACGTCGAGTTGTTGGTGCCCGGGCGTGGAAACAGCCTTCAAGCTGAGCAGTTGCCCGCGCTTCGCGCGTTGCGTGAGTTCTGCCCGGGCAACGTGAGCAGGCACTTCGGCGTGTTTGCCGAGAGTAGGCGTCACTGGGTGCCCCTGGCTGATCTGACTCCCGGTGAGTCTGAGATCCAGGTCGGGGTCAATGACACCTTTAAGGCCGAGTTTCTCGACACCATCGCCGTGGGACGGGACCGGGTGACGGTGCACCGTCCCACGGCGGTGACCCTGCAGCCTGTACCTGACGACGTCGGCGATGCTTCCTCGGTCGCTCCCGACTGGGAGTTCCATGTGACACCCCTCGGAAGGGGTATCCCGGTGAACTGCGGTCGTGGCGCTGACCGACTCCTCGCGGATCTTGGGTTCCATCTGCACGTCCAAGGCGGGGGAGTTCGCACGATCAGATTCGCCAGGACTGCGCGCGGGACCATGTGGGATCAACCGGCCCCTCGGCCTGTGCGCCTCGCGTTCGGTACGGGAGTGCGAGACGACTGGATTCCCGCCGCCGTCGGCGTAGACGTGCACTGCGATGCCGTCACGGGAACCGTTCGCCTGCCTGATGGCCTCAGCGAACCCACCTCGGCCGAGCGGACGGGCCGGCTGAGGTACCTCCTCACCGCCGAAGCAGAGTTGCCTGAGTCCATGTCGGTGTTCGACTGCGACAACCTCGTGCAGGTCGTGACACTGGTGATCGCAGCCATGCCTGGCGACGCGCGCGCCCCCAGTTCGGCGGACGAGTGGACGAAGCGGATGACGTCAGCCGCCGGTGTGCTCGGCTTGTTCAGGACGGACCACCACGAGGGCGAGGAGGACACGTCCTGGCACGAGTGGTTTGCCGAACAGCGAGTGCTCGACGCCGTCCGAGAGGCCGTTGACGAGGCATTCGGGGATCGGCGCACCGCCTCCTGGCGGGTGTGGTGGCAGCGCGGGTATACGCTCTCGGCTGCCCAGTTGGTGCTCAATGCGCTGGCTACGCGCTGCCCGGGCGTCGACACGGACGAGTTGGCGGTCGATCTTGATCCGGACAGGGATGACGTGTTCTGGCTGTCCGAGCGGTCGCCCGGCGGCACAGGTCAGGTCGAGACATTTCACCGGGTGCTCGCTCAGGACCCGGACGCTTTCAGTCATGCGCTGGAGGATGCGTTGCGCCCGACAACCGCCGACACCGCCGACGAGGAGCTCAGCGCTCTGGTGCGTGCAAACTCACCGGAGGTCGCTGAGGCCCTTGCGGCTCTCCGCAGTGCATGGCGTAACGGTCACGCTGCGGTGACCGAAGCGGTCCGAGCGGTGGAGGAGGCGGCCCTCCGAAGTGACATCAACCTTGGTGGTCCAGCGCGATCTGCTCTTAGCACCCGTATAGCCGGTCCTGGCGCTCACGTCGACCTGATCACCACTATCGTGTCCTGGCTCGATCTCCGCGATAGGGTTGCGCGTAACAAAGGGATTTCGGTGGACCCGCGAACCCTCGGCGCGCTAATCGCTGAGGAGCCAGGTATCGACGAAGTTCTCCAACTGGGTGGGGATGTGCTTCCGGAACGGCGGGCTCGGGCGGTGACGAACGTACTGTGGCCCTGGGGGCGCCTTCCGCAGCCGCCTTCCGCAGCGTACGGCCGATCCCCCGAAGTGTCGTTCGAGCGGCTGCGTGAGTACGTCGAGTTCGTGTCCGAGCCGATTGATATCGAATCTTGGGACGGTGAGCGCCGGAGCCAAGTGCACAACGCCTTACTTGAGCACGGAGAGGTGGTTCTGCGGATCGGGCACGCCCAGCGTGACGTGCTCCGCGCCGCCCTCCTCGACTTGCAGACGTCCCCCGTGGAGGTCGGAACGCTGCTGACACACCCTGTCGCCGTGGGACTGGGTCGTTCGGTGCGCAACGTTGAACTGCGCCTTCTGCTGCGGGAGGCATTGTGAACCGCGTCATCCGCAAGTCCAGGGCGCAAAGCGCGAGTGAGGCACTCGACTTGTTGGGTGCCCTGTTCACCGCGGAGTTGCTCGCCCCGAGCAAATGCATCTGGCTGGTCTCGCCGTGGATATCGGACATAGAGATTCTCGACAACGTGGCCGGCACGTATCCGGTGCTTGATCATTACGGGAAGAGGGTTGTACGACTGAGCGAGGTTCTGGGTACCCTCGCCGCCGACGGCGCCAGGATCGTTGTCGCTACCACGTTGGACGCTCATAATGACGCCTTCACCCGTCGAATGGGCATGCTGAGCAGGGATCTGCGCGTAGAGCATCTGGTCGACATTCGAACTGATCCCAGCGGGCGCTTGCACACTAAGGCATTGACCGGCGACGGTTACGCGCTGGCAGGCAGCATGAACATCACATACAACGGTGTTTTTATCCGTGAGGAGCAGATTGAGCTCAGAACCGACGAGGAGTACGTCGTTCAGGCCAGGATGGATGCCTATGACAGGTTCGGGGGTGTGCTGTGAGTGTGACCGCCCTTCTCCAGCGTTGTCTGGGTGATGCAGCGCAGTTCGGAGAGTTCCGGGAACGTGTGGAACTCCTCGTGGACGAACAGGCACGGAGTTGGGCGGGCGGGCCCGGCGATTGGATCGTGGCACCGGTGAGCCGCGAACCCAGGGGCTTCTACCTCATTTCCAAGGATCCGGAAGGGCAGCGCCGGGGGCGGGAGGTGCTCAGGGGATTCCTGGGGCCAGCTGAGGCCGAATTCGAAACGACTCCGCTAGCGCCTGCTGTCCAGGAGGTCGACAGGTACTTGGAAGAGGCGGGTTTCGTTCATTTGGCCAGCGTGCAGCGTAAGGGCAAGGTCTCCCGTGAACAACTGCTGGAGCACTTTGAAGACATGCTCGCCACTGTCAATGGTAAGGAGTCGAGGGCGAAACGCCCTCAGCCTTCGCAGTACCTCGACTTGCTGCGCGATTTCCGTCTGGCCTTGGCACAACGTGAAGGACGGCAGGCCGAACTCGCGCTCGCCAACGTGCGGCTGACTGGCAGGTTGAGCGCAGAGAACCTCCGGTTCTTGAAGATTGAGCTTCTGGGTGCACTCGGGCGATGGGACGAGTTGCGCGACCTCGACTTCCTTGGCGACCTGCTCAGGGCGCGCCGGCCCAAGGCGATCAACGAGTACCTCATCGAGATGATCTGGCGTACCGAGGTCGCTGAGTTGGTCGGTAAAGACATCCCGCCTGACGTCATCCACGCAGAATGTAACCTCGGATCGAGCTACGGCAACGTGCTGAGTGCGATCGACGTGCCTGGAACTGAGGCAGGGCGTGCATTGGGAGTCGTCGTGGCTTCCGCTCTGAACGACGAAGACCGGCTGCGGCGGTTGTTCGCGTGTGCGGAAGATCCGCAGGAAGCGGCGGGCCTCCAGCGGATCGCGCGTCGTCGCACATCGGCGAGGGTCTCCGAGTCCGTCGACGTGCGCGGCCTTTACGAACAAGGTCAACATGGAGCTGTCATCAGGGCGTTCGTCCGTGCCCCGGACCCCATGACGGCGGACCTGGCTGTCGAGTCGATCCTTGAAGCTGAGGACGCGACGCACGCACCGGTCGTGCTCGAGACGGTGGAGAGCTTCATTGCTGAAGAGTCGCTCGTCCCGGGGCGGAGGTTACGTCGTGACCTCGGAGAACTCGCTACTCTGGTGGGTTCCCGGTGTGCGGGTTGGAGTGAGTGGGGGGCCAGGATCAGTAGTGGCGAGCAGTGGCTCGATGGTGCACGCATCCTTCGCGCGCAGCACGACAAGTGGACTTCGCTCGCGCAACTGTCCTCCAAGGATGTCGTGGCCCTCTCCGACAACCTCGTGACCGCATGGGGCGGTGTGAATGAGGATCAGATCCTGGCTACGCTCGACATCCTCTGCGAGGTGGCGGCTGAGGTGACTTCGGTGCCCCACACGGCGGATTTCTGCGATGCGGTTCAACTCCTGCTTGCTGAGCAGGAGAACGTCAGCGGCCCGGTGCGCAACGCGTACCTCCGGCTGCTCGACCAGATTTTGACTGGTGCCCCAGCGGCGGAGCGGTACCGCCAGGTTGTGGGCCAAGCAGTGGACCTGTGGGAGCGGATCAGCGCTCCGACCGCCGTCAACTGGGGAATCGGTCTCGCGGACCTGCTGCTTGTCCATCCGGCTGCGGACTCCGGTGTGCGGGTCGAGGCCATCAGCGCCATCGTGGGCAAAGCCCGGGACTTCGACCAGCGCTCCACGTTCCGGCAACGCACGGAGATCGAGGTCTTGGCAGCGGAGGCTGGCATCCCGCCTCGCCGACTCGAGCCGGCCGCCACGGGTTTGGATGTCGTGTGGAGCAAGCTGAACGGTAAGTTGGTTGGTCTCTACTCTCTCCTGCCCAGGGCAGCCGATGCCTTCGACCGACGCTTGAACGCGCTGTGCTCTCCCAAATCGGTGGAGGGGAATGCTGACACGGTGTCCACGTCAGCGTTGAAGCACCTTGCTGACAAGGCTGACTACATGATCGTCGACACCTGGCATGCATCCCACGCCGCGATCGACGCGATCGACGCGGTAATATCCAAGGACAGACAGATATTTCCGCGTGGCCGAGGTGTTTCCAGCTACCTGCAAGCGTTGGAGCAGGTGCTGTTGTCCGCTGACGACTGACGTCCTGGCCGCCGGCGCTGTGGGGTCCCATGCGTTCAATTCTTCTCCGCAGGCCGCAGCACGTGGACTGGTTGGTGATCACAGCCGTCGAAGCTGGCATGCCTTTGGGTACGTACCAATTGCGGGACGGCAGAAGAAACAGAATAAAGATCAAGACGTGCCAGGCTGAACTCTGGTCGCGTCACTTGTGTGCCCTCGGCAGGATTCGAACCTGCGACACCTGCCTCCGGAGGGCAGTGCTCTATCCCCTGAGCTACGAGGGCGTCTGCTTCGACTCGGTGAAGCCTAGCGCATGGCTGACGACGGGCTGCGGAGGGTCGGGTCTCTGTTAAACGGACGACCCGAGCGGGCTATGGGCGTGGGTGGGGGTGGGGCAGTAGCGTTCCCGAGGGCTGAGAGGTAAGGCTCACCTGTATTGCACACATGCGCATGTCACTATATGTTGACCGTGGGACTTCGAGCGGGAGGCAGTTTCAATGGGACACGGACACGGGCACGGTGTGCCGGCGGGCCAGGCGGCCAGCGCGGGTAGCAAGTACCTGTCGCGGTTGTGGCTGGCTGTCGGGCTGGGCTGTGTCACCTTTGTCATGCAGGTCGTGGTCGGCCTGCTCACCGGGTCGCTGGCGCTGCTGGCCGACTCGGCGCATGTGTTCACCGACATCTTCGGCGTGACGCTGGCCGCGGTCGCGGTGATGGTGGCCCGCCGCCCGGCCAAGAAGCAGGGGCGCACCTTCGGCATGTTCCGGGCCGAGGTGCTGGCCGCGCTGGCCAACGCCGTGCTGCTGTTCGCGGTCGCCGGCTGGGTGCTCTACGAGGCGATCAGCCGGATCGCCGAGCCGCCCGAGGTGCCCGGTCTGCCGGTGACCGTGGTGGCCTTCGTCGGGCTGCTGATGAACGTGGTGTCGTTCCTGCTGCTGCGCGCCGGCTCGAAGGAGAGCCTGAACGTGCGCGGCGCCTACCTCGAGGTGATGGCCGACATGATCGGCTCGGTCGGCGTGCTGGTCAGCGGGCTGGTGACGCTGCTCTTCGGCTGGCGCTACGCCGACCCGATCATCGGTGTGGCGATCGGCCTGTTCGTGCTGCCGCGGGCCTGGAAGCTGGGCCGCAGCGCGCTGCGCATCCTGTTCCAGCACGCCCCGCACGGCGTGGACGTTGGCGAGATCAGCACCGAGCTGGCCGCGCTGCCGGGGGTCGCCAACGTGCACGACCTGCACGTGTGGACGCTCACCTCCGGCATGGAGGTCGCCTCGGCGCACCTCGCCGTGGAGGCGGACGCCGAGCCGGCCGGCGTGCTCGGCGCCGCGCAGAACCTGCTCGCCGCGGAGTACTCGATCGAGCACGCCACCCTGCAGGTCGAACCACGTGAGTCGGCGACGAAATGCCAGCAGCTGTCCTGGTGACCCCTAGGTCAGCGGGGCCGCGCCGCGTGCCGCCAGCATCTGCTTCATCAGCTCCATCTCCGCGCCCTGCGAGCGCAGGATGCTGGAGGTGAGCTGCTTCAGCGCGGAAAGGCTGGAGTGCTCGTCGGCGTAGGTGGCCATGTCCGTGCCGCCCTGGTGGTGCCGGAGCATCAGCTGCAGGAAGTAGACGTCCAGTTCCTTACCGGACAGCGAACGCATCTTCGCCAGCTCTTCGTTGGTGGCCATACCCGGCATCGGCGCGTTGCCGCTGGACGGCATGGTCGCCGTGCCGCCGCCGTGCGCATGCCCGCCCGGCTCGGTCATCCACGTCATGTACGCACCGGTCGCCTGCTCCGGCTGGCCCCACAGCATGAGCCAGCCCTTCATCCGGCCGACCTGCTCGGTCTGGGTGCTCAGGATGTCGAAGGCGAGCTGGCGGACCTCCTGGTCGGTGGAGTAGTCCCGCGCCCAGTTGGCCATGGTCACCGCCTGCAGATGGTGCACCGACATGTCCTGCGCGAAGCCGACCTCGACCGAGCCCGCTCCCGGGGTGGTTGGTTCGTCCTTGGTCAGGGTCTCCGAGAGGAACATGCCGAGCACCGCGCCCACCAGCATCACGGCGCAGACCGTCGCGCCGATGATCGCGGCCCGCGCCCAGCGCGGGGTGTCCCGCGCCGGGCCTTCGGCGACGACCTGTTCGGTGACCGGCTGCTCACCGGCTTCGTGACTCAAACCCGCTCAGCCTCCGGCCGGCGGCATCGGGGGCTGCTGGCCGTCCTGCTGGGTGCCTTCGGTGCCCTTGTAGTCCATCGGCTTGGCGTCCGGGCCCGGCGGGGTCGGGTCGAACGGCGGCGGGTTGTCCAGGTCGAAGCCGCCGGGCCCGGTCGCGTCGCAGGACGCGCCGATCTCCGGGTAGACCCCGTTGCCGTTCTGCCGCAGCGCCACGATGAACTGGTCGATCCGCTCGTCGTCCACATTGTCCAGCTTCAGCTGGTGGCCCCAGGACTGCAGCGAGATCGGCTTGTCCAGGCCGGGGTAGGGCGACATCACGGTGTAGGGCTTGCCGTCCACCCGGACCCGGAGCTTGTTCAGCGCGTCGCCGCTGATCTGGTCCGGGTTGTAGGCGATCCAGATCGCCCCGTGCTCGAGGGAGTGCACCAGGTTCTCGGTGCGCACCGCGTTCGGGTAGACGATCCCGGTGCAGGCCGCCCATGCCTGGTCGTGTGGTCCGCCGAAAGGCGGCGAGCGGTCGTAGGCGACCCGCTCGGCCGCCGAGACGTGCACACTGGCCTCGTACTTCTGGGTGACGATGCCCGCGAGTTTCAGGGACGGGTCCGGGTTCTCCGCGGTCGGCGCGAACGCCGCGGCGGCAGCTTCGCGGTCCGCCTGCGCCCGCTTGTCCCCGGACTCGACGTAGTAGTAGATGAGCACGGTCGCCAGCAGCGCCACCACGGCGACCACGGCGACGATGGTGCCCCAGGGGGTGCCCTTCTTGCTCACCACGGAACTGCTGCGGGCAGCCTTGACGGCTTTCTTCGGCGTGCCCTTCTTCTTCGTCCCACTAGCCATCGCGGTGTTCCGACCTCGTCTCGTCCGGCACGTGCTGCCAGGTGCACGTGGTGGCCTGGTGTGGCCAGTGTAGGGAGTAGGTGTCTGGTCACCGTCAACCCGCTCGCCGGGGGCCCGACCGCCCGCACTTAGACTTTTGCGGGTGACCCCTGCCGCCCTAGCTGACCTGGTCCGATCCTCCGCCGTGCAGGTGCTCGACGCGCGTGGTGCGGACCACGCCGTGCTGCCCGATCCGGTGACCATCGAGCGCCCGCGGAATCCCGAACACGGAGACTACGCGACCAACCTGGCTCTCCAGGTAGCGAAGAAAGTAGGGCTTGCGCCGCGGGAGTTCGCCGACGAGCTGGCCGAGAAGCTCGCGAACGCCGACGGGGTGGTGTCGGCCGAGGTCGCCGGGCCGGGGTTCCTGAACATCCGGCTGGCCGCGTCCGCGCAGGGCGAGGTCGTCAGCCAGGTGCTCGCCGCCGGTGCCGGCTACGGCCGCGGGGACGGCATGACCGGCCGCAAGATCAACCTCGAGTTCGTCTCGGCCAACCCGACCGGCCCGATCCACCTCGGCGGCACCCGCTGGGCCGCGGTGGGCGACGCGCTCGGCCGGGTGCTCAGCGCGCAGGGCGCCGACGTCACCCGCGAGTACTACTTCAACGACGCGGGCGCGCAGATCGACCGGTTCGTGCGGTCGCTGATCGCCGCCGCGAAGGGCGACCCGGCGCCGGAGGACGGTTACGCCGGCGGGTATGTCACGGACATCGCGGCCGAGGTGCTCCGCCAGGAGCCCAGCGCGCTGTCCATGCCGGAGGACGAACGGCACGAGACCTTCCGGCGGGTCGGCATTTCGCTGATGTTCACCGAGATCAAGGACTCGCTGCACCGGTTCGGCACCGACTTCGACGTGTTCTTCCACGAGGACTCCCTGCACGGCTCCGGTGCGGTGGAGCGTGTGGTCGAACGGCTCAAGGAGAACGGCAAGCTCTACTGGGACAACGGCGCCTGGTGGCTGCGCACCACCGAGTTCGGCGACGACAAGGACCGGGTGGTGATCAAGAGCGACGGGGAGCCCGCCTACATCGCCGGGGACATCGCCTACCTGCGCGACAAGCGGGAACGCGGCTTCGACCTGTGCATCTACATGCTCGGCGCGGACCACCACGGCTACGTCTCCAGGCTCAAGGTCGCGGCCGCCGCGCTGGACGACGACCCCGACGTGGTCGAGGTGCTGATCGGCCAGATGGTCAACCTGGTCAGCGACGGAAAGCCGGTGCGGATGAGCAAGCGCGCCGGTACCGTGATCACCCTCGACGACCTGGTCGAGGCGGTCGGTGTGGACGCGGCCCGCTACGAGCTGAACCGCTACTCCGTCGACTCCACTTTGGACATAGACCTGGACCTGCTGCGCAAGCACAGCAACGAAAACCCGGTCTACTACGTGCAGTACGCGCACGCGAGGCTGTGCTCCTTGCGGCGCAACGCGGCCGACCTCGGGCTGGAGCCGGTGGAGAACCCATCGCTCGGCCTGCTCACCCACCCGCGCGAGGGCGACCTGATCCGCTCCATCGGCGAATTCCCCACCGTGCTGCGCAAGGCGGCGGAACTGCGCGAGCCGCACCGGGTGGCGCGGTACCTGGAAAGCCTGGCCGGTTCGTACCACAAGTTCTACGCCGAAGCGCGCGTACTTCCTCAGGGAGACGAGGACGCGACGCCGCTGACCCACGCCCGGCTCGCCCTGTGCGACGCCGCGCGTCAGGTGTTCGCCAACGGTCTCTCGCTGCTCGGTGTCTCTGCTCCGGAACGGATGTAACCCAGAATATGTGCGCTCACCCAGCGGGCCCCCGCTACGCCGAAATCCACCCGCACGCCGACACCTCCGGCTTCCCGCCGTCCAGCCCGGCCGAGCTGGACCGGCTCTACCCCAAGGTCTGGCCGCGCAACGCCTACCGCGCGCCGGACGGCGTGGTCCGGATCGCCGGGGTGGACGTCCGCGAGCTGGCGGAGACCTACGGCACGCCGCTGTTCGTGGTGGACGAGGCCGACTTCAAGTCGCGCTGCGCCGAGTACGCGGAGGCCTTCGACGACCCGTCGCTGGTGCACTACGCCTCGAAAGCCTTCCTCAGCACCGAAATTGCCCGCTGGGTGGCGGCGCAGGGGCTGAGCCTGGACGTGTGCAGCGGCGGTGAGCTGGCCATCGCGCAGCGCGCGAACTTCCCGCCGGAGCGGATCACCTTCCACGGCAACAACAAGTCCATCGCCGAGCTGGAGGCCGCGGTCGACGCCGGCGTCGGCACCGTGGTGCTCGACTCGTTCTACGAGATCGCCAGGCTGGCCGACGTGGCAGCCAAGCGGGACGTGGTGCAGCGGGTGCTGATCCGGGTCACCGTCGGGGTCGAGGCGCACACCCACGAGTTCATCGCGACCGCGCACGAGGACCAGAAGTTCGGGTTTTCGCTGGCTTCCGGCGACGCCGCCGAGGCGGTGCGCCGGGTGCTGAACGTGCCTTCGCTGAACCTGGCCGGCCTGCACAGCCACATCGGGTCGCAGATCTTCGACGCGGACGGTTTCGAGGTCGCCGCCCGCCGGGTGGTCGGCCTGCTCGCCGAGCTGGGCAAGGAGCACGGCGGCGACCTGCTCGAGCAGATGTCCATTGTGGACCTCGGTGGCGGGTTCGGGATCGCATACACGGACAAGGACAACCCACCGCCGCCGGCCCAGATGATCACCCAGATCAGGGAGATGGTGCGGAAGGAATGCGAGTACGCCGACCTGCCGGTGCCCCGGATCGCGGGTGAGCCCGGCCGCGCCATCGCCGGGCCGGGCACGGTCACCCTGTACGAGGTGGGCACGGTCAAGGACGTCGCGCTCGGTGACAACGCGGTGCGCCGCTACATCAGCGTGGACGGCGGGATGAGCGACAACATCCGTACCGCGCTGTACGACGCGGTGTACGACTGCCGGCTGGTCTCCAGGTCGAGCGACGACGGCGATCCGCAGTCCGCCGGCGCCGCGCTGTCCCGCGTGGTGGGAAAACACTGTGAATCCGGCGACATCGTGGTCCGGGACTGCTGGCTACCCGACACCCTGGCGCCCGGCGATCTGCTGGCCGTGGCGGCGACCGGTGCCTACTGCTACTCGATGGCCAGTGGCTACAACCGGCAGCCGCGGCCGGCGGTGGTCGCGGTCCGCAACGGGAGCGCCCGGCTCCTGCTGCGGCGCGAGACGACGGAGGACATGTTGCGCCTGGAGGTTTCGTGAGTGCCCGAGCCGGACGTCCGATCAAGGTAGCGCTGCTCGGTTGCGGCACCGTCGGCGGCGAGGTCGCCAGGCTGCTCACCGAGCAGGCCGGTGAGCTGGCCGCCAGGGTCGGCGCGCCGCTGGAGCTGGCCGGTATCGCGGTGCGCCGGCCGGACAAGCATCCGGAGCTGCCGCCGGAACTGCTCACCTCGGACGCGACCGCGCTGGTGGAATCCGACGTGGACGTGGTGGTGGAGCTGATCGGCGGGATCGAGCCGGCCCGCACCTGGCTGCTCGCCGCGCTGCGGGCCGGCAAGTCCGTGGTCACCGCGAACAAGGCGCTGCTCGCCGAGCATTCGGCGGAGCTGTCCGAGGCCGCCGACGCGACCGGTGCGGATCTTTACTTCGAAGCATCCGTGGCCGGTGCCATTCCGCTGCTCCGGCCGTTGCGGGAGTCGCTGGCCGGTGACCGGATCACCAGGGTGATGGGCATCGTCAACGGCACCACCAACTACATCCTCTCCGCGATGGACTCCACCGGCGCCGGCTACGCGGAGACCCTGGACGAGGCGAGCAGGCTTGGCTACGCCGAGGCGGACCCGACCGCGGACGTGGACGGCTACGACGCGGCGTCCAAGGCGGCGATCCTGGCGTCGCTGGCCTTCCACACCAGGGTCACCGCCGCCGACGTGCACCGCGAGGGCATCGCCGGGGTGAGCGCCTCGGACATCGTCGCGGCGAAGGTGCTCGGCCGCACGGTCAAGCTGCTGGCCATCTGCGAGCGGGTCACCTCCGCGGACGGCACCGAGTCGGTGTCCGTGCGGGTGCACCCGGTGATGCTGCCGCGCACCCACCAGCTCTCCGGGGTCGGCGGCGCGTTCAACGCGGTCTACGTGGAGGCGGACGCGGCCGGGGAGCTGATGTTCTACGGCCAGGGCGCGGGTGGCGCGCCGACCGCGAGCGCGGTGCTCGGCGACCTGGTCGCGGTGGCCCGCAACCAGGTGGTCAGCGGCCGCGGCCCGCGCGAGTCGGCGCATGCGGCGCTGCCGGTGCGGCCGATGGGGCAGACCCCGACCCGTTATCACGTCAGCCTCGACGTGGCCGACGTGCCGGGGGTGCTGGCCCAGGTCGCGCAGGTGTTCGCCGCGCACGATGTGAGCATCGCCACGGTCCGGCAGCGGGACAGGCATTCCACCGCGAGCCTGGTCATCGTCACCCATTTGGCCAAGGACGCCGCCTTGCAGTCCACTGTGGACGAAATCGGCAAGATGGACGTGGTGCGGGAAGTCGTCAGTGTGATGCGGGTGGAAGGTGAGGACTGAAATGGGTGCGCAAGCGGGCTGGCCCGGGATCATCGAGGCCTATGCCGCGCGGATTCCCATTCCCGCCGGTGCCAAGGTGATCACCCTCGGCGAGGGCAACACGCCGCTGCTGCCGGCGCCGCACCTGTCCGAGCTGACCGGCTCCGAGGTGTACCTGAAGGTCGAGGGCGCCAACCCGACCGGTTCGTTCAAGGACCGCGGCATGACCGTGGCCATCACGCATGCGCTGGCCAGCGGGCTGCAGGCGGTGATCTGCGCGTCCACCGGCAACACCTCCGCCTCCGCGTCGGCCTATGCCGCGCGCGCCGGGCTGACCTCCGCGGTGCTGGTGCCCCAGGGCAAGATCGCGCTCGGCAAGATGGCCCAGGCGGTGCTGCACGGCGCCCGGATCCTGCAGGTGGACGGCAATTTCGACGATTGCCTGGAACTGGCCCGCAAAACCGCCGCGGACTATCCGGTGACCTTGGTCAACTCGGTCAACCCGGTCCGGCTGGTCGGTCAGAAAACGGCGGCATGGGAAATCTGCGACGTACTCGGCAAGGCGCCGGATATTCATTGCCTGCCGGTGGGTAACGCGGGAAATATCACCGCGTATTGGGGCGGCTACTCCGAATACGCCGCAGATGGTGTGGTGCGGAGCACACCGCGGATGTTCGGTTTCCAGGCCGCCGGCGCGGCCCCGTTGGTGCATGGCCAACCGGTGGCGGAGCCGGAGACGGTGGCCACCGCGATCCGGGTGGGCAGCCCGGCGTCCTGGACCTCCGCGGTCAAGGCGAAGAACTCGTCGGGTGGTCTGTTCGAAGCGGTCAGTGACCAGGACATCCTGGCGGCGTACCGGTTGCTGGCCCGCAAGGAGGGCGTGTTCGTCGAGCCGGCCTCGGCCACCAGCGTGGCCGGGCTGCTGGCCACCGCCGCCGACGGCCGGATTCCGAAGGGTTCGCTGGTGGTCTGCACGGTCACCGGGCACGGCCTGAAGGACCCGGCCACCGCGCTCGAAGGCAACGTCGAGGTGGAGCCGCTGGCGGTCGACCCCAGTGCGGTGGCGGCGGCCCTGGAGTTGTCGTGAAGTTCGTGGTTCGGGTGCCGGCTTCCACGGCGAACCTCGGGCCGGGGTTCGACGCGCTCGGCATGGCGCTCGCGCTGTACGACGTGGTCGAGGTGCAGGTCGCCGATGCCGGGCTGAAGGTCGAGGTGATCGACGCCGGTGCCGGCGGGGTGCAGGACGTGCCCACTGACGAGTCCCACCTGGTGGTTCGCGCGCTGTACCGGGCGTGCGCGCATCTCGGGCTGCGGCCACCGGGGCTGCATCTTCGCTGTCACAACGCGATTCCGCACGGTCGCGGCCTCGGTTCCTCCGCGTCCGCGGTGGTCGCCGGCGTGGCCGCCGGGTACACCCTGGCCGGGCGGCCGCTGGACGAGCACGCGCTGCGGCTCGCCGCCGAGTTCGAAGGACACGCGGACAACGCCGCGGCCAGCCTGTTCGGCGGGCTGGCCATCGCTTGGTCACAGAATGGTGAATTCCACGCCGCGCGGCTCACCCCGCACGCCTCGATCCGCCCGGTGGTCGCGGTTCCGCAGCTGCGCTCGTCCACCGACGAGACAAGGCGGCTGCTGCCGGAAACCGTGCCGCACACCGACGCCGCGTTCACCGCCGGACGGGCGGCGCTGGCCGTGCTCGCGCTCACCGAGCGGCCCGAGCTGCTGCCGGCCGCCACCGAGGACCGCCTGCACCAGGACTACCGGGCGCCCGCGCTGCCGGCGAGTGCCGCGCTGGTCCGCGCGCTGCGGGAAAGCGGGGTGGCCGCGGTGATTTCCGGGGCGGGGCCGACCGTGCTCGCGTTGACCACGGACGGAGATCTGCCGGCTACGGTTGATACTGCCGGTTTTACTGTCACGGAACTGCCGGTGGATCTGGTAGGTGTACAGGTTGATGGATAGTGGCTTCCCGCGCAGAGGGCGGGGAACCAGCGGTAATGAGGCACGCCATGCAGGGGGTGGTTGTTGCACCTCGTCCCTGGTCGGTCTACCCTCGGGGGCGTTCGATCACCGTGCGCATTCCGCACCCGGTGTCGGTCCCGGGAATCTTCCCGGATCGCATCTCTCGTTGAGCCGATAATTCCGCACAGAACACGGTGCAGGGTGGACCTAGGCGGGTTCGGCGGTAGCAGCGGTGACGGATTCCGCGTACTCCACCTGGAGCACGCAACTTCCCGTGCTGGCGGCCCCGCCGCTGTGACACGCACGTCTCGGCTGGAGAAGTCTGCATCGGGATACCAGAGCAAGCCGTCTCGCAATTCGGACGTGGGCGGTGGTCCGCTGATCCACCTGGAGGCGTGGATCGGTCAGGAAGGACATGTGTGAGCAACACCGATCTTTTGAGCGGGGACGTGGAAAGCCAGGCGGCATCGGCAGGTGACGCCGGAGCAGGGGAGGGCACCACGGCCACGCCGAAGCGCCGCACCGGCGGGTTGTCCGGCATGGTCATCGCTGACCTGCGGGAACTCGCTACCGAACTCGGCGTCGGCGACACCGGCGGAATGCGCAAGGGAGACCTGATCGCCGCGATCCGGGAACGCCAGGGCAAGAGCAAGCGCCGCACCGCGGCCAACGACACGCTGCCGCTGGAGGGCATCGACGGCGGCAAGTCGGAGAAGGCCGAGAAGACCGAGGAGCCGAAGGCGCGCACCAGGGCCACGCGTGCGCAGCAGGCCCCGGCCGCCGCGCCCGACGCCGAGGCACCGGCCAAGCCGGCCGCCGAGCAGCCGGTGCAGTCCGAGCAGCCGGTGCAGGCAGTGCGGGCTGTGCAGGCTCCGGCCGCCGAGGCGGCATCCGCCCCTGCCACCGCGCCGTCCGAGTCCGCACCGGCGGAGAAGCCGTCCGGCGATGGCGGCCAGCAGGAAGGCCAGCAGCGCGAGGAAGGCGGCCGCAGCCGTCGCCGTCGCGGCTCCAACCGGTCCGCGGGCGCCCCCGAGGGCGGTCAGTCCGAGGAGCGCGGCCAGCGGTCCGGCGAACGCTCCGAAGGCGGGGACCAGCGGCGGCAGAACGACCGCCAGGGCAACCGCGGTGGCCAGGAGTCCGGTCGCGGCGGGGACAACCGGGACAACCGGGGTGACCGCAACCAGGACAACCGCGGCCAGCAGGGCAACCGCGGCCAGGACACCGGACGTGGCGGCGGCCAGGACGACGACGAGGACGGCGGCGGCCGTCGCGGCCGCCGGTTCCGCGACCGGCGTCGTCGTGGCAGCGGTGGCGGTGGCCGTGAAGGCGGCAGCCCGGACACCGAGATCCGCGAGGACGACGTGCTGCTCCCGGTCGCCGGGATCCTGGACGTGCTGGACAACTACGCGTTCGTGCGTACTTCCGGGTACCTCGCCGGGCCGAACGATGTGTACGTCTCGCTTTCGCTGGTCCGCAAGTTCGGCCTGCGCCGCGGTGACGCGATCACCGGCGTGGTCCGCCAGCCGCGGGACGGCGAGCAGCAGCGGCAGAAGTTCAACCCGCTGGTGCGTGTGGACAGCATCAACGGTCTGGAGCCGGACGCGGCCAAGAAGCGCGCGGAATTCACCAAGCTGACCCCGCTGTACCCGAACGAGCGCCTGCGGCTGGAGACCGAGTCGCACAAGCTCACCACCAGGGTGATCGACCTGGTGATGCCGGTGGGCAAGGGGCAGCGCGCGCTGATCGTGTCGCCGCCGAAGGCCGGTAAGACCACGATCATGCAGGACATCGCGAACGCGATCACCACCAACAACCCGGAGTGCCACCTGATGGTGGTGCTGGTGGACGAGCGCCCGGAAGAGGTCACCGACATGCAGCGGTCGGTGAAGGGCGAGGTCATCGCCTCCACCTTCGACCGCCAGCCGTCCGACCACACCTCGGTCGCCGAGCTCGCCATCGAGCGCGCCAAGCGCCTGGTGGAGATGGGCATGGACGTGGTCGTGCTGCTCGACTCGATCACCCGCCTCGGCCGTGCCTACAACCTGGCGGCCCCGGCGTCCGGCCGGATCCTTTCCGGTGGTGTCGACTCGACGGCGCTGTTCCCGCCGAAGCGGTTCCTCGGTGCGGCGCGGAACATCGAGAACGGCGGCTCGCTGACGATCTTCGCCACCGCGATGGTGGAGACCGGTTCCACCGGTGACACGGTGATCTTCGAGGAGTTCAAGGGCACCGGTAACGCGGAGCTCAAGCTGGACCGCAAGATCGCCGAGCGGCGGGTGTTCCCCGCGGTGGACGTCAACCCGTCCAGCACCCGTAAGGAAGAGCTGCTGCTGCCGCCGGACGAGCTGGCCGTGGTGCACAAGCTGAACCGAGTGCTGCACGCGTTGGACTCGCAGCAGGCGATCGATCTGCTGATCTCCAGGCTGCGCAAGACGAAGACCAACATCGAGTTCCTGATGCAGGTCTCCAAGACAGCCCTCGGCCCGGACGAGGACTAACGCTCAACTATGCAGTGAAGGCCACCTTGCCTGCGTTCAACGCAGGCAAGGTGGCCTTCACTGCATCCGGGGCGGGGAGCTAGGGGCGCGGGACGGCGGCCGGGGTCCAGCCGCGGTAGGCGTTGAAGTAGTTCACGCTGGACGCGTGGCCGATCTTGCCGCCGATGCTGGTGGCGTAGATGCCGCCGTTGCCGTCCGCGATGCCGACATGGCCGTACTGGCTGATGTTCCAGTAGACGAACGCGCCGAGCGGCGGCTTGCTGCCGTCGGTGTGCTTGGGGCTCGCGCCGTTCCAGTGCGCGTTGGCAGACGCCCAGACGCCGGTGGTGCCGTAGGCGTTCTCGACCGCCTTTTCGCAGAGGCCCTGCCAGCCGGTGCTGCCCATGTGGTTCTTGTACCACTGGATCGCGCCGGCCGGCGTGCCGTCGCCGGCGCCGAGCACGGACAGTTCGCTTTCCGGCACCGTGCTGAAGGTGCCGGCCGCCGGGTTGATGTCCGCCGCGGTGATCTCGGTGCCGGTGGGGGCCGTGACGGCGCCGCCGGTGGCTGGGGCGGCCACCATAGCGGCGGCCACGACGGCGGCCACGGCCATTGGCTTGGCGAGTGCGGTCAGCAGGTTGCGCATTGCTCCGCCTTCCTCTCTCAGGGTCAGAAAATCACTGACCCGGCCGAGGGTGGCCGTGCGCCGTACAAATGTTGTACACAGCAGGTACATGGTTGACGACTCAAGGTGTCCCTTTTGTGAGGTACGCGCGGGGAATACCTGCTCACGGGGGTGCGTTGACGCTGGCGTCAGCCCGTCTGGCAGAATCATCCGCTGACGTCCGGCTCCGGTTCACCCCAGTTCGGGGACCCGGCGGCCACAGAGAGAGGACACCATGAAGAGCGGTATTCACCCCGAGTACGTGGTCACCACCGTGACCTGCGGCTGCGGCAACACCTTCACCACCCGTAGCACCAAGACCTCCGGCGAAATCCACGCCGACATCTGCTCGAACTGCCACCCGTTCTACACCGGCAAGCAGAAGATTCTGGACACCGGTGGCCGGGTCGCCCGGTTCGAGGCGCGCTACGGCAAGCGGCAGAAGAAAGCCGACGCCAACTAGCTTCACCCACGGCGCCCATTCCCGGCTGGGAGTGGGCGCCGTTTTTCTTGCCGGCGGACCTGCCGACCAACGTGGCCGAGAAGGGGTGTGAGCTGTGGATTCGAATTCCCTGCGGGGGCTGCTCGACGAGCACGCGGAGCTGGAGAAGCAGCTCGCGGACCCGGCTGTGCATGCCGACCAGGCCCGCGCGCGCAAGCTGGGCCGGCGCTACGCCGAGTTGTCGCCGGTGGTCAAGGTGATCGGCGAGCTGGACGGCGCGCGGGAGGATTTCGCCGCGGCCAAGGAGCTCGGCGCCGAGGACCCGGCGTTCGCGGCCGAGGCCGAGGAGATCGGCGCCCGGATTCCGGCGCTGGAGACCAGGCTGACCGAGCTGCTGCTGCCGCGCGACCCGTACGACGCCTCCGACGTGGTGATGGAGATCAAGTCGGGCGAGGGCGGCGAGGAGTCCGCGCTGTTCGCCGGCGATCTGCTGCGCATGTACCTGCGCTACGCCGAGCGGCACGGCTGGAAGGCCGAGGTGCTGGACTCGGTGGACTCCGATCTCGGCGGCTTCAAGGACGCCACGGTGTCGATCAAGAGCCGGGGCGCCGACGCGGACGGCGTGTGGGCCAGGCTCAAGTTCGAAGGCGGGGTGCACCGGGTGCAGCGGGTGCCCGCGACCGAGTCGCAGGGCCGCATCCACACCTCCGCGGCCGGGGTGCTGATCTATCCGGAGCCGGAGGAGGTCGAGGTGGAGATCGACCCCAACGACCTGCGCATCGACGTGTTCCGGTCGTCCGGGCCCGGCGGGCAGAGCGTGAACACCACCGACTCGGCGGTCCGGATCACGCACCTGCCGACCGGGATCGTGGTGTCCTGCCAGAACGAGAAGTCGCAGATCCAGAACAGGGCGCGGGCGATCCAGGTGCTCCAGGCGCGGCTGCAGGCGATCGCCGAGGAGGAGGCCGCGGCCAAGGCGTCGGACGCCAGGCGTTCCCAGGTCCGCACGGTGGACCGGTCCGAGCGGGTGCGCACGTACAACTTCGCGGAGAACCGGATCGCCGACCACCGGGTGAACTACAAGGCGTACAACCTGGACCAGGTGCTCGACGGCGACCTCGACGGGGTGCTCGACGCGCTGATCACCGCCGACCGCGAAGAACGTCTCGCCGCGCACGCCTGACTTCCCGGCAAATAGCCGGCTTTTCGCCCTTACGCCAAAGGGCAAATAGTCGGCTATTTGCCCAAGGTGGCGGCGAACTCGGCCATGCGGTCCGCGAAACCGGACTCTTCGCCGAACCAGACGGCCAGTGCGTCCGCACCGGCTTCGGCGAACCGATGTGCTTCGTCGACGGCCTTGGCCAGCTCGCTTTTGCCGCCGCGCCAAGCGATCCTGGTGCTCACCCGAATGTCGCGTGTGGACAGTTCGCGGATGCGCGCGACATTCCGGGTGAACCCGGCCGGGTCGAGCGCGAAGCCCTGCCACTCGTCGGCCAGTGCCGCCGCCCGCTTCAGCGCGTGTTCCGAAGTGCCGCCCACCATGATCGGTATTTCGCGAAGCGGCTGCGGGCCGAAGAGCCCGGACGAATGGCCGTAGAACCGTCCTTCGAACCGGCCGCCGCCGCGGAACAGGTGCCGTAGCAACGAGATTCCCTCGTCCGTCCTGGCGCCCCTCGTGTGGAAGTCCGCGCCCACGCTGGCGAACTCCGTGCGGTCCCAGCCGATCCCGAGGCCGAGCGTGAGCCGCTGCCCGGCGAGCCTGTCCAAAGTGGCCGCTTGCTTGGCCACCACGAACGGGTTCCGCATCGGCAGTACTAGCACCGAGGTGCCGAGCCCGATCGTGCTCGTCCTGGCCGCCAGGTACGAGAGGGTCACCAGCGGCTCGTACACCCCGCCGTAGACGTCGTCGTGCCCGGTTGGCGGCAGCAGATGGTCCGGCAGCCACGCCATCCGGTATCCCAGCCGTTCGGCCTCCACGCCGAGCTCCACCGGGCGTTGAGCGTCCATTGTGGATGATTCGTCCGGCAGTACCACCTGCAGCTCCATGCCACGACGGTAAACCTTTACACGGATGTGAAGGTCAAGCCGGGAATGACGTGGGTCACACGCACCCGGGGAGCTGGTGCCCGGGTGACCCAGCATTCCCCTCCCGGCGCTGGGGCACCCGGACGTGGTGATCATCGCCCGCCCGTCGCCGCCGGGCATCTGTACCAGCCGGTATCCACCGTCCAGGTGACGGCGAACGGCTGGTCAAATAGGTGGACCCCGGCGTCGAGGGGGGAACGCGCCGGGGTCCGCGCCCGAGCCAAAAGGGGAGGTGGCTCAAGGGCGTACTGATCTTAGACACTTCCGGGCCGGAAGTAGTAGGCCACGAACGGGTGCGTTTGCAACTGTTGACACCGTGACCGGCCGCGGAGCCGACTCGCCGGGCAGGCCGCCGCTGCCAAATCCGCAGGTGTGCCAGGCTGGACGCTGTGAAGCGACAACCCTTGCGTCTGGCGATCATGGAGGCGACCCGGATACTCGAGGAAGCCGGTGTCGCCTCTCCGCGGAACGACGCCGAGTTGCTCGCGGCGCATGTGCTCGGCGTGGACCGCGGCAGGCTGCCGCTGGTACCGCTGGTCGACCCGCCGGTGGTGGAGGCGATCGGCCAGCTGGTCGCGCGGCGGGCGAAGCGGGTGCCGCTGCAGCACCTCACCGGCTGGGCCGCGCTCGGCGGCATCACCGTCTCGGTCGGCGCCGGGGTGTTCACCCCCCGGCCCGAGACCGAGCTGCTGCTGGAGTGGGGACTCGGCGTGCTCAAGGGCCGCGAGTACCCGGTGGTGGTCGACCTGTGCACCGGCTCCGGCGCGCTCGCGCTGGCCGTGGCGCACGCCAGGCCGGACGCCGTGGTCTACGCGGTGGACATCGACCCGAAGGCGCTGGCCTGGGCGAGGCACAACGCCGAGCAGCGGGTCGCCGAGGGGGACACGCACATCCGGCTCTACTCCGGCGATATCGGGGACAGCACGATGTTCGCCGAGCTGGACGGTTTGGTGGACCTGGTGCTGTGCAACCCGCCGTACGTGCCGGAGGGCACCGCGGTGCCGCCGGAGGTCTCCGAGCACGACCCCGCGCACGCGGTTTTCGCCGGGGACGGCGGGCTGGCCGTGATCAGGTCCGCGGTCGCGGCCGCGGCCCGGCTGCTGCGGCCCGGCGGCGGGCTGGCGATCGAGCACGACGACACCCAGGGCACCGCGGTGCCCGCGCTGCTCAGGACCCGCCGGGTGCTCACCGACGTGGCAGGTCACGCCGACCTCGCCGGGCGCCCGCGGTTCGTGACGGCCCGGCGGAGCGCGCGGTAGCCGTTTCGTTCGCGGGCAAATGACTCGGCAACCTACGCCTAAAGGCCGTTGTGGCGCGCTGACCCCGCTTCCTACGCTCGCTCAAGTGGCTGCCGGATGTGGCGGCCCGTTTCACGAGGAGCTGTGATGCGACCATCCGGCCGTCGACCACGCACGACCCCACACCGGGCGCGGAGAGTGAGAATCTTCTCGGTGCTGGGGACGCTGGTCCTGCTTAGCGCGCTGATGAGCACTACCGCGGTCGCCCAGGCCGCTGGCCGGGACTGGCCAGGGCCGATCGACTCGTCCCGGTGGGAGAACCAGGACGACATGACCTGGGACGACTACCGCAAGGTGCCTGGCACGGACTGGGCCAACCCGGACCTGAAGGCGACCGAACGGACCTTCAAGGGCGCGGTCGTGCTGGCCGACTACCCCGACGAGAACTTCGCCGTCACCCAGCCGCCGCACTCCACCGTCTTCGGGAACCCGACCACGGAGGCGAGCAACATCCCGCGGGAACAGGTGGCGAAGTACTACCAGGACTTCCTGAACAAACCGCAGGCCCTCAACCGCGGGCACACCATCAACGAGTACTGGATGGAGGACTCCGGCGGCAGGCTCGGGGTCGAGCTGACCGCGTTCGGCCCGTACCGGATGCCGGGCAAGTCGTTCGAGTACGGCATGGACTTCCAGGACGCCTGCCCGCCGGGCGGGAACTGCGAGCGCGACCTGCGCGCCGACGCCGGCGCGGCGTGGAAGGCCGACGTCGGTGAGCCGGAGACCAAGAAGTACGACTTCATCTTCTACCTGTCCGCCGGCCAGGACGAGAGCTCGACCTGGCAGGAGTTCGGCGAGATGAAGTTCGGTGCCAAGGAGAACGTGCCCGCCGAATTCGGTCCCGGCGTTGCAGGGCAGCACAACTGGGCCGACACCCGGTATGTGCCGTGGACCTCCTGGAAGTCGGCGGCCTCGATCTGGCCGAACGCGCGGACCGGTTCGTCCACCCAGGCGGAGAGCTCCGGGCAGGGGGTTTTCGCGCACGAGTTCAGCCATATTCTCGGTATCGGCGACAACTACAACAACCCGTTCGGCACACCCGCTTCCCGTTCGTACACCGGGCCGTGGGAAATGCTTTCGCGAGGCAGTTTCAACGGACCGGGCGGCACGCACACCCGGTGGAAGATCCCGGCCACCCAGGGCGGTTCGATGGGGGCGCAGCACATGCTGCGCAACAAGCTGAAGCTGAAGATCGTCGCACCGGAGGACGTGCTGCAGCTCGACCGCGACCAGCTGGCCGACAGCGGGCCGGTCTCGGCCAGGATCACCGCCAGGGCGGCGGAGCCGAAACCGGGCGCCTACGCCGGTATCAACATCAAGCTGCCCGGTGGGGACAAATCGCCGAAATGCGATCGCAAAACCGATCCGTTGTGCGACGGCGGCGGTTACCACAATTACACGGTCGAGGTGGTGGACCGGATGGGCTCGGACTCGTTCGCGCCGGATTCCGGGGTGCTGATCGCCAAGACCAAGAACGAGGACAACGCGCCGTTCGAATGGATCGTGGACGCGAACCCGAAGGACATCGGGATCACCGACTACACCAAGCCGGACGGCACCCCGGTCAAGGTGACCATCGGTGACCAGCGGCAGCTCAACGACGCGGCGTTCAAGGCCGGCACCGAGGCGGCGGCCACCTACCAGTACACCGACGAGGCCAACCGGCTGCGGTTCCTGGTCTCGGACGTGCAGCGCGACCGCCAGGGCGTGCTGTCGTACACGGTCACCGTCGGGTCGCTGGACGGGGCCGGGGACCAGGCCAGGGGCGTGGCGCTGTGGCCGTCGCTGCCGGCCTACGCCTTCGGCGGGCTGGCGACCTGCCAGTTCCCGGTGGTCAACACCGGCCAGGCGAACGGGGTGGCGGCGCCGTTCGACACCGACACCTACCGGCTGAGCGCGAGCACGTCCTCGAAGGGCTGGCAGGTGAAGCTGCCGAACGAGCTCGTCACGGCGAAGTTCGGCGACCGCGCGACGGCCGCCGTGCACGCCAAGCGCGCACAGGGCGGTGCCCACATCGGCACCGTCGCGCTGACCGCCACGTCCGTCGCCGACCCGAGCAAGACCGCCACGTCGGTCTGCACGGCCTTCGGCTACTGACTGCGTCCGCGCCCCACGCACACGCGTGTGTGGGGCGCGGGGTACGCGGGGCTAGGCTCGGGCGCATGAGCGCGGTGTATGACTGCAACCGGGGAGAATCCAGGGCCGACGGGCTGGCCGCGGCGGCCGGCGCGGTGCGCTCCAGCAGGCTGGTGGTGCTGCCGACGGACACGGTGTACGGCATCGGCACGGACGCCTTCGACTCCGGCGCCGTGCAATCCCTGCTGCGGGCCAAGAACCGCGGCCCGGACATGCCGGTCGGCGTGCTGGTCGGCTCCTGGTCCACAGTGGACGGTCTGGTGATGGGCGTGCCGCCGGAGGCGCGGGCGCTGATGGAGGCGTTCTGGCCGGGCGACCTGTCGCTGGTGCTGCCGCACGCGCCCAGCCTGCGGTGGGACCTCGGCACCACCAAGGGCACCGTGATGCTGCGGATGCCGCTGCACCCGGTGGCGCTGGAGCTGCTGCGCGACGTCGGTCCGATGGCGGTCTCCAGCGCGAACGTCTCCGGGCGCACGCCGGCCCGCAACGTGCTGGAGGCGCAGGAACAGCTCGGCGACTCGGTGGCGGTCTACCTGGACGGCGGCCCGAGCGGCGAGCCGGTGCCCTCCACCATCGTCGACCTGACCGGCACCGATCCGCTCGTGCTGCGCGAAGGCGCGGTCAAGATCGCGGCGGTCTCCGAAGTGCTGGGTGTCGAGGTCGCCGCGGCTTCCTGAGCCCGGACCGAGCCGAGACCAGTGCCTCACCCGGCAAGCGGTAGCGTGACCGACGTGAACCGGAACCCGGAGGCGTAACGCGGCCGTGCCACCCACCGTCAACGCCGGTCTCCCGATCCGGGAGTACATCCTCGTCGCCCTCATCACCGCGGCTCTGACCTTCCTGCTGACCGGACTGGTCCGCCGCTTCGCCACCCGCATCGGTGCCATCGCCACCCCACGCGCCAGGGACGTGCACGTGATCCCGATCCCGCGGATGGGCGGGCTCGCGATGTACTTCGGCGTCTGCGGCGGGATGGCGCTGGCGCACCAGCTGCCGGTGCTGCGCCGCGCGTTCGAGTACTCGCTCGACCCGGTCGGCGTGCTGCTCGGCGGCGCGGTGATCGTGCTGATCGGCGCGCTGGACGACCGTTTCGAGCTGGACGCCTGGACCAAGCTGGCGGGTCAGGTCATGTGCGCCGGGATTCTGGTGCTCTTCGGCGTGCAGTGGCTGGAGCTGTGGGTGCCGTGGGGCGGGGACGACGAGTCCATCGGTTCGGTGCTCGTGCTGGACAAGAACCAGGGCGCCCTGTTCACCGTGCTGCTGGTGGTGGTCATGGTGAACGCGATGAACTTCGTGGACGGCCTGGACGGGCTGGCGAGCGGGCTCGGCTTCATCGCCGCGGCCGCCACCTGCGTGTTCTCCATCGGCGTGCTCTCGTCCACGAACAACTACGTCGGCGCCTACCCGCCGGCGCTGATCGCCGCCACCCTCGCCGGCGCCTGTCTCGGCTTCCTGCCGCACAACTTCCAGCCCGCGAAGATCTTCATGGGCGACTCCGGTTCGATGCTGATCGGCCTCATGCTGTCCTCGGCGAGCGTGTCGGCCTCCGGCCGGATCCCGTACAGCCAGTTCGAGGCCACCGACATCCTCGGCTTGCTCTCCCCGCTGATCGTGGTCGCCGCGGTGCTCTTCCTGCCGCTGCTGGACCTGCTGATGGCCGTGGTGCGCCGGACGAGGCGCGGGGAGAGCCCGTTCGCCGCGGACAAGATGCACCTGCACCACCGACTGCTGGAGATCGGGCACTCCCAGCGCCGGGCCGTGCTGCTGATCTACTTCTGGGCCGGTCTGCTGGCCTTCGGCGCGGTCTCGGTGACCCTGTTCGACAGCGCCGCGGTGCTCTGGGTGGTGGGTGCGGGCCTGCTGGTTGCGATCCTCGTTTCGGCCGTACCTAGACTGAGGTCTCGCAATCAGGGAGCGCAGCAGTGAGTGACACCGAGACCGACCCGGTCGACAAGACAGACAAAGCGGACAACCCGCATGCACAGGCGACGCTGAAGCTGGCCAACGCCATGCAGCGTGCGACGCTGGTCTTCGGCCTGGGCACGATCGCGGTCGCGCTGATCGTGTTCACCATCCTGTACGGCACCGACGGCCTGATCGGAGCGCTTATCGGCGGCGCGGTGGCGTTCGGCTCCTCGATGGCGACTCTGGCCGTGATGCGCTTCTGCGCCGGTATGGAGCCGATGATGATCATGGCCGTGGTGCTGGGCAGCTACGTGGTCAAGATCCTCATCCTGCTCGGCCTGATGACCCTGCTCAGCGGGGTGGGCTGGTTGCACCCCTACGCGCTCGCGATCACCATGCTGGCCGCGTTCATGGTGGCCGCCGGTGCCGAGGTCCGCGCGTTCCAGAAGACCAAGATCCCGACGATCATCCCGGACGGGCGCTAGGCCGTTCGTCCGCTTAGGAGTACGCCCGTACGGCGTGCTCTCACCGACTGATATGGTCCGCAGTGTGGAGGCGGCACGCTCAGCCGTTCCTCCCGGTGGTGAACCCCGAATTGCAGCGTGGCGCTCGTGTCGTGTCGCCGTGTACGCCTTTCACCGGATCGCCGTAACCGGGACTGGGAAGCCGCCTCCGGGTGCCCGGAGCGTATCGGGTACGTTAAGTCCAGATCGTGACGATTCCCCCGGCGGAGTGAACGCCGGCCGGGAGAACCGGAAGGAGCCCAGTTGAGGGCGCTGGTACTAGCCGAAGGTGACACGTTCAAGCCGCCTGGCGCCGGGGACTTCAATCTGCCCCCGCTCTTGGGCTCGGGCGACTGGGCCTTGACCAAGCCGGTCCTGCTGATCGTGCTGTCGGTTGGCATGATTGCCGCCTACTTCCTGCTCTCGTCGCGGAAGTTGTCGATCGTTCCTGGTAAGAGCCAGTTCGTCGCCGAGTCGATCTACGACTTCAGTCGTAACAACATCGCTCGCGAACAGATCGGTTCGAAAGACTTCAAACCGTTTATCCCGCTTGTTCTCGGACTGTTCACCTTCATCCTGGTGAACAACATCTTCGGGATCATTCCGGTAGTCCAGTTCCCGACGATGTCGCATTTCGGGTTCCCGGTCGCACTGGCCGTCCTGGTGGTCTACCCCGTCTACCACTTCGTCGGTATCAAGCGGCACGGCTTCGGCAAGTACGTGAAGAAGACCTTGGCGCCTCCCGGAGTGCCCAAGTTCGTGCTGCCGCTCTTCTCGCTGATCGAGTTCGCCGAGAAGTTCTTCCTGAACCCGCTCACGCTGGCGATCCGAGTTTTCGCCGCGATGTTCGCGGGTCACCTCATTCTGCTGGTGTTCGTGCTGGGCGGTGAGTTCCTGCTGCTCGAGGCCGGCGCGGCGTTGAAGCCCGTTTCGGCGGTCGCCTTCCTCTTCGCCATCGCGATGACGTTCCTCGAAGCCTTCATCCAGGTGCTGCAGGCCTACATCTTCGCCACCCTGGCGGCCAGTTACATCGGCGGGGCGCTCGCCTCCGACCACTGATAGAAGAGAACAACAAGACCCCCGATCCGCGGAACTGCGGACCGAGTTGAAGGGAAATGCAAGTGAGCAACATGGTTCTTGCGCAGGCAGCCGAGGCCGCGGTCAACATCAACCCGGGTCTCGCCGCCATTGGTTACGGCCTCGGCGCGATCGGCCCCGGTATCGGTGTGGGTCTGATCTTCGCCGCCGTCATCAACGGCACCGCCCGCCAGCCCGAAGCTCAGGGCAAGCTGACCAACATCGGCTTCACCACCTTCGTGCTTACCGAGGTGCTGGCCCTGATCGGCATCGTTATCTACTTCATCGCCTCCGGCGGCTGACCTGAGTTTAATCGCTCACCGCCCTTTAAGGAGACGTTGTGCTGAAGTCTGAACTGGTACTCGCCGCCGAGGCGCCGAACCCGATCATCCCGCATCCGTCGGAGATGATCATCGGTCTGGTCGCCTTCCTGCTGCTGCTCTGGGTGCTCAAGAAGTACGCCGTTCCTCGTTTCGAGGCGCTGTACAAGGAGCGCACGGAGAAGATCGAGGGCGGCATCGAGAAGGCCGAGAAGGCGCAGGCCGAAGCGGAAGAGGCGCTGGAGCAGTACAAGGCGCAGCTTGCCGAGGCGCGTGCCGAAGCGGCCAAGATCCGCGACGACGCCAGGCTGGAAGCCGAGCAGATCAAGGACGAACTGCGCGTCGAGGCACAGGCCGAGTCGCAGCGGATCGTGGCGCAGGGCGAGGCGCAGCTGCAGGCGCAGCGCGCGCAGATCGTCGCCGAGCTGCGCGCCGAACTCGGCCGCAACTCGGTCGAGCTGGCCAGCCGGATCGTCGGCGAGTCCCTGCAGGACGAGGCGCGCCAGCGCGGCACGGTCGACCGGTTCCTCGCCGAGCTCGGTTCCGGCGCCGCTAATGGAGCGGGGAAGTAGAAGTAGATGACGCTGCATGCTGCGAGCCGTGAGTCGCTCGGCCTCGCCGAGAACCGCCTCGGCGAGGTTCTGTCCGACGCGGGCACCGATCCGGCGACCGTCGGCGAGGAGCTGCTCTCCGTTGTCGAGTTGCTGGGCAGGGAGATCGGGCTGCGCCGGGCCGTCGCGGACGGCTCCGCGGCCGCCGACTCCCGGCAACGGCTGGTCCGTGCGCTGCTGGAGTCCAAGGTCTCCGAGCCGGCGCTGAAGGTGCTCGACGAGGTGGTCGGCAACCGCTGGTCCAGCCCTCGCGAGCTGATGGACGGTATCCAGTCACTCGGCCGGTCGGCCCTGCTGACCAGCGCCGAGAACACCGGGAACCTGGACACCGTCGAGGACGAGCTGTTCCGGATCTCCCGCACCGTGGCCGGTTCGCCGGACCTGGAGCGGGCACTGGCCGACCAGACCGCACCGGCCGAGGCCAAGCGGACGCTGGTGCACAGCCTGTTCGCCGGCAAGGTGGACGTGGTCTCCGAGAAGCTGGCCGAGCAGGTCATCCTGCGCAGCCGCGGCAAGGACGTGCTCGCCGGGCTCGACGAGCTGGTCCGGCTGGCCGCGGACCGGCGGCGGCGTTCGGTCGCCTACGTGACCAGCGCCAGCGAGCTGTCCGCCGAACAGCAGGCGCAGCTGACCGAGAAGCTGACCGGTATCTACGGACGGCAGATCGCCCTGCACGTCGAGATCGACCCCGCATTGGGCGGCGGCCTGGTCATCCGCGTCGGTGACGAGGTCATCGACGGCAGTGCGGCCGGGCGGATCGCCGCGTTGCGCAGGCAGTTGGCCGGCTGATGATCCGACCGGCGTCACCAAATACTTTGCACACTGGCAAGAACGAAGCGAGAGCGGGAACGACATGGCGGAGCTGACGATCTCCTCGGACGAGATCCGTAGCGCGATCGAGAACTACGTCTCCAGTTACTCCCCGGACGTGAGCCGGGAAGAGGTCGGCCGGGTCATCGACACCGGTGACGGTGTGGCGCACGTCGAGGGCCTGCCCTCGACCATGGCCAACGAGCTGCTGGAGTTCCCCGGCGGCATCCTCGGGGTGGCCCAGAACCTGGAGCCGCGCCAGATGGGTGTGGTCATCCTCGGTAACTACGAGTCGATCCAGGAAGGCCAGGAGGTCAAGCGGACCGGCCAGATCCTGTCGGTCCCGGTCGGCGAGAACTTCCTCGGCCGCACCATCGACCCGCTCGGCAAGGCGATCGACGGCCTCGGCGACATCGAGTCCGACGAGCGCCGCGCGCTCGAGCTGCAGGCCGCTTCGGTGGTGCAGCGCCAGCCGGTGTCCGAGCCGCTGCAGACCGGCATCACCTCGATCGACGCGCAGACCCCGATCGGCCGTGGCCAGCGCCAGCTGATCATCGGTGACCGCAAGACCGGCAAGACCACGGTCTGCGTGGACACGATCATCAACCAGAAGCGCAACTGGGAGACCGGCGACCCGAAGCAGCAGGTGCGCTGCATCTACGTCGCGATCGGCCAGAAGGGCTCCACGATCGCCAACGTCCGCAAGACGCTTGAGGACGCGGGCGCGCTGGAGTACACCACGATCGTCGCCGCCCCGGCGTCCGACTCGGCCGGCTTCAAGTGGCTGGCGCCGTTCACCGGTGCCGCGCTCGGCCAGCACTGGATGTACCAGGGCAAGCACGTGCTGATCGTGTTCGACGACCTCACCAAGCAGGCCGAGGCCTACCGCGCGATCTCGCTGCTGCTGCGCCGCCCGCCGGGCCGCGAGGCGTTCCCCGGCGACGTCTTCTACTTGCACTCCCGCCTGCTCGAGCGGTGCGCCAAGCTGAACGACGAGCTGGGCGCCGGCTCGCTGACCGGGCTGCCGATCATCGAGACCAAGGCCAACGACATCTCGGCCTACATCCCGACGAACGTCATCTCGATCACCGACGGCCAGTGCTTCTTCCAGTCGGACCTGTTCAACTCGGGCCAGCGCCCCGCGGTCGACGTGACCACGTCGGTCTCCCGAGTCGGTGGTGACGCGCAGATCAAGGCGATGAAGTCGGTCTCCGGCTCGCTGCGGATCGACCTGTCCCAGTACGAGGAGCTGAAGTCCTTCGCGGCCTTCGCCTCCGACCTGGACGCGGCCTCCAAGGCGCAGCTGGACCGCGGTGCCCGGCTCTACGAGCTGCTCAAGCAGCCGCAGAACTCGCCGATCCCGGTCGAGCAGCAGGTCGTCACCGTGTTCCTGGGTACCAAGGGGCACTTCGACGACGTGCCGATCGAGGACGTCGCCCGGTTCAACCGCGAACTGATCGAGAACCTGCGGCACAAGCACGACGAGATCCTCACCGCGGTCCGCGAGGAGAAGAAGTGGACCGAGGAGCTGGCCGAGAAGGCCATCGCGGCGACGAACGAGTTCAAGAAGGGGTTCACCACCTCTGAGGGCAAGACGCTGCTCAACGAAGCGGACGCCGACGCGATGGACGCCGACAAGGTCGGGCAGGAGACCGTGAAGGTCAACAAGCCCGCACCGAAGAAGTAACCGGGTACCGGCATGGCACAACTTCGCGAACTACGTGAACGGGTACGGGCGACCAAGTCGATCGGCAAGATCACCAAGGCCTACGAGCTCATCGCGACCTCGCGGATCGGCAAGGCGCAGGCCAGGGTGGCCGCCGCCCGGCCGTACGCCGACGAGATCACCAACGTGCTCTCCGCCCTGGCCAGCGCGGCGTCCACGCTGGACACCCCGCTGCTGACCGAGCGCCCCGACGCCAAGCGCGCCGCGGTGCTGGTGGTGACCAGCGACAAGGGGCTGTGCGGCGGCTACAACGCCAACGTGCTGCGGGCCACCGAGGAGCTGCTCTCGCTGCTGCGTTCGGAGGGCAAGACGCCGACGCTGTACGTGATCGGCGACAAGGGGCTGAACTACTACCAGTTCCGCGGCCGCGAGCTCGCGCAGAGCTGGACCGGGTTCTCGCAGACCCCCAGGTACGAGAACGCCGCGACCACCGGGCAGATCCTGGTCGACCTGTTCCTCGCCGGAGCGGACGACGAGGGCGGCACCCCCGGTGCGGACGGCGTGCTCGGCGTGGACGAGCTGCACATCGTCTACACCGAGTTCAAGTCGATGCTCACCCAGACGCCGGTGGCCAAGCGGATCGCGCCGATGGAGGTCGAGTACTCGGACGACGAGCCGGAGCAGACCGGCATCAACTCGGCCTACGAGTTCGAGCCGAGCGCGGAGAAGCTGCTGGACGCGTTGCTGCCGAAGTACATCAACACGCGGATTTTCGCGGCGTTGCTGGAGTCGGCCGCGTCGGAGCTGGCCGCGCGCCGCACCGCGATGAAGGCGGCCTCGGACAACGCGAACGACCTGGTCGAGCAGCTGAGCAGGCAGGCGAACCAGGCGCGTCAGGCCCAGGTCACCCAGGAGATCAGCGAAATCGTCGGTGGGGCTAACGCGCTCGCCGCTGTAGGAAGTGATGACTAAGCGATGACTGCCACACAAGAAAGCCCGACCGCCCTCAAGGGCCGGATCGTGTCGGTGACCGGACCGGTCGTCGACGTCGAATTCCCCCGCGGCGCCATTCCTGAGCTGTTCAACGCCCTCAAGGTCGAGATCGAGTTCGAGGAGCTCCGCAAGACGGTGACCCTCGAGGTCGCGCAGCACCTCGGCGACAACCTGGTGCGCACCATTTCGCTCCAGCCGCAGGACGGCCTGGTCCGTGGCGCCCCGGTCACCGACACCGGGGCCCCGATCTCGGTGCCGGTCGGCGACAAGGTCAAGGGCCACGTCTACAACGCGCTCGGCGAGTGCCTGGACGAGCCCGGCTACGGCGCCGACCTGGAGCGCTGGGGCATCCACCGCAAGCCGCCGGCGTTCGACCAGCTCGAGGGCCGCACCACGATGCTGGAGACCGGCCTCAAGGTGATCGACCTGCTCACCCCGTACGTGCAGGGTGGCAAGATCGGCCTGTTCGGCGGTGCCGGTGTCGGCAAGACGGTGCTGATCAAGGAAATGATCACCCGTGTGGCCAAGAACTTCGGTGGTACCTCGGTGTTCGCCGGTGTCGGCGAGCGCACCCGTGAGGGCACCGACCTGTTCCTGGAGATGAGCGAGGACGGCGTCATCAACGACACCGCGCTCGTCTTCGGCCAGATGGACGAGCCGCCCGGCACCCGTATGCGGGTCGCGCTGTCCGCGCTGACCATGGCGGAGTACTTCCGCGATGTGCAGAACCAGGACGTGCTGCTGTTCATCGACAACATCTTCCGGTTCACCCAGGCCGGCTCCGAGGTGTCCACCCTGCTGGGCCGGATGCCTTCGGCGGTGGGTTACCAGCCGACGCTGGCCGACGAGATGGGTGAGCTGCAGGAGCGGATCACCTCGACCAAGGGCCGTTCGATCACCTCGATGCAGGCGATCTACGTGCCGGCGGACGACTACACCGACCCGGCGCCCGCGACCACGTTCGCGCACCTGGACGCCACCACCGAGCTTTCCCGGTCGGTGTTCCAGAAGGGCATCTTCCCGGCGGTGGACCCGCTGGCCTCCACCTCGACGATCCTCGACCCGGCGATCGTCGGCGAGGACCACTACCGGGTGGCCTCGGAGGTCATCCGGATCCTGCAGAAGTACAAGGAGCTGCAGGACATCATCGCGATCCTCGGGATGGACGAGCTCTCCGAGGAGGACAAGCTCACCGTGCAGCGGGCCCGCCGGATCGAGCGTTTCCTCTCGCAGAACATGCTGGTCGCCGAGACGTTCACGCAGATCCCGGGCTCAACGGTGCCGATGGCGGAGACCATCGAGTCCTTCGACAAGATCACCAAGGGTGACTTCGACCACTACCCGGAGCAGGCGTTCCTGGGTATCGGTGGCCTCGAAGACCTGGAGAAGAAGTACAAGGAAATCACCAAGAAGTGATCCCTTGCGAGCGGCGGGGCAGGCGTCCTTTGTGGACGCCCCCCGTCGTTCTGCTAGCCGGACCCTGGTGGTCCGGAGCAACGATTACACTTATGAGTAGCACCTGTAGGTGAAGGAGAGCTTCGTGGCTGAGATTTCCGTCGAGCTGGTCGCCGTCGAGCGCCGACTCTGGTCGGGCAAAGCCACGTTCGTGGTGGCCCAGACCACCGAGGGCGAGCTCGGCATCATGCCAGGTCACGAGCCCACACTCGGCCAACTGGTCGAGGGCGGGGTGGTGAAGGTGACCACCACGGACGGCGACACGTTCACCGCCGCGGTCCACGGCGGTTTCCTGTCGGTGACCAACACCGGCGTGAGCATTCTGGCCGAGACGGCAGAACTCGCCGACGAGATCGACGTGGCCGCGGCCAAGTCGGCGTTGTCCGGAGACGACGAGACGGAGCGTGCGCGAGCCAGCGCCAGGCTCCGCGCGGCTGGTCAATCGGCCTGACGCGGATGACGAGCAGGAGCCGCCCGTGGAGATAACGTTGGTTGTCCTGGGGCTCCTGCTCGTGCTGGCCGTCGTCGTGGTCTGGTACCCGCTTCGGTGGGTGCGGATGCGCCGTGGCGGCGGGGTCAGCGTGGCCCTGCGCTGGCGGCCGGACAACCAGCGGGCCGGCTGGCATCTTGGCATTGGCAAGTACGAAGGCGACTCGTTCGCCTGGTACCGGGTGTGGAGCCTGCGGACCGGCCCGGACCGGGTGTTCAAGCGGACCAGCCTGGAGATCGCCGAGCGCCGCGACCCGATCGGCACGGAGTCCTACGCGGTACCCGCCGGCTCGACCGTGCTGCGGTGCGAGTCGGACACCCAGGAGGCCATCGAGATCGCGATGGGCCCCGGCGCGCTGACCGGCTTCCTCTCCTGGCTGGAGTCGGCTCCACCCGGTCGCCGCCTGCCCCGCGCGTCCTGAAAATTGCGACCGGGACAACCCGTCCGACCTTCGGGTGTAGCCCGCGCGGTATTCGCTTATCTCCAGGTCAAACCGGTTTAGCTTGGGCCGCATGGCCCCCACTCCCTCCGATGCGCGCCGCCGAGAGCTGGGCGCCGAACTGATCAGACGCCGCACTCTCGCCGGTCTCACCGGCCGTGAGCTTGCCCGGAAAGCCGGCTGGTCCCCGAGCACGGTCTCGCGCATGGAAAGCGGCCAAGGCTCGGCCAACGAGGTCGCTGTCACCACCTATCTGGCCCACTGCGGCGTCCCCGGCCCCGAAGTAGCGGAAGTGCTCAAGCTCGCCAAGGAAACCGAGGAGGGCTACCTCCTCCGGCGAGATGGGTTGAGAACTCTGGTTCTGCACGAGACGACCGCCACCGCGATCAGCGGGACTGCGCCGCTCGTGGTCCCTGGACTGCTTCAGACCGAGGAATATGCCCGTGCGGTCATCCGGCAGTCAGCTGAAGCCGCCGAGGAGGACATCGAAGCCAGGGTTGCGATCCGCCTGGACCGGCAGACGCTGTTCAGGCGTTGGCGGCCACCGCGGCTCACGTTCTACCTGTACGAGGCGGCGTTGCGCTGCTCCTTTGGCAGTAATCGTGTGATGAATGAGCAGATGCTGCATCTGTCCTTCCTCTGCGACCGGCCACAGATAACCCTGCGTGTGGTGCCTTTGTCTCGTGGAGGAACATTGGCGCTGGCCGGACACTTCTGGCTCATGGAGTACGCAGCGCACGGTCCGATGCTGTATCGCGAGAACTTGTTCGCCTCCTTATTCATTGAAAACACAGGGGACATCAACTTCTCCCGCGGGCGGCTCGCGCAACTCGCGAATGATGCCCTGACTGAGGGACAATCGAGGTCGTACCTTGCGGAGCTCGCAAACAAGTACGACAGACCCGATTGAGGGAGCCTCGATGAACTGGCAGAAGAGCAGCTACAGCGGCGGCGGCGAAGAGTGCGTCGAGGTGGCTCTCGAGCCAGCCGAGGTCGGTGTCCGCGACACCAAGGACCGGGACGGCGGCCAGCTCACCTTCACCCCCTCCGCCTGGTACGCCTTCTGCCACACCTTGGCTCCCACACGGTGACAGCCAGCAGCGCCGCGGCAGCGTTGTGTTGACGTGAGATCCAAACGCGTGCCAGACTAAGGTAGTTATTTACTGGCAATGCCGCTGGTATGGTCTCAGCTTATCTCGTTTGGGGAGAACTAGAGTGGCTAGACGTGTTCGAGTTATTGCGGCGGGTGTGCTCTCGATGTCGTTTTTCTTCGGTTTAACCGGTACGGCATCGGGCGTCGAGCATCAGAGCTTACATTCACCAGGTCAGGTTGCTGCCGATGCGGCGGCACCTTTGCCTATTCCTCCGGCGGATGCATACAACATGCTGGACTACTTGCAGTCGCACAACTATACGCCCCCGCCTGGGATCGCCGGAGGAAAGATATTCGAGGATCGGGAACGTAAGCTACCCGTATGTGATGATGGAGGCGGCAGTCAGTGGCGGGAGTTCGATGTCTACCCGCCAGGGCCTAGTGGACGCTTGGCGGACCGCATCGTCATCTGTTTCGCGCAGCGTATCCCATTGTATTCCAGGCAATATTCGCCCGACCACTTCGCGACCTTTGATCCCTTTGTTTGGGGGACGCACGGGAAGCCGAGCCCATAGGTAAGCATGAACTTGGATCTGTCCTGGGCCGACCTGGTCGTCCCGAGCGATAAGCGCTCGGGGCGACCAGGTTCCGCCGACACGTGGGCCATGTTGCTCGAAGCCGATGCCGCGGATTTCGTCAACGCCGTTACGAAGCTTGAACGCGAGCCAGTTGAGGGCGGGGCACACGTTGCGACGGTTGACGGCGCGCGATGCGAGACGAAGCAGAACTTATTTGCCGAGTTTGCTGACAAGCTGAACTTTCCGGGATACTTTGGCGGCAATTGGGACGCATTTGAAGAATGTATCAGCGATCTAGTTGTCATTGACGGTATCGGCGGTCACGGGATCGGGTCAGAATTTGGCCTCGGAAACGGTATTTCTGCGAGTTTGCTGATGCTGGCCATCTCGCGCGCCGAGCTGCTCTTGCTAGGAGGGTCACACGAAGATCGGCAGATCCTTGTATCTATTCTTCGTCGGGCGGCCTCTGGTGGGAATCTGACCGAGATTACCGGTCCGCGTCGTCTCGCTGATCTTCGGGTAATTTTCCAGAGCGATTCAACAGGCTTTCCAAGCCTGGACCGACGGCTGGCAGACGCCGGACTTCGGGGCTCGCTGAGGCGCACCGAGTAACCATCGCTACTGCGTGGTGAGGGAAAGGGGGAGGGTGAGGAGGCGGCCGACGGGGCCGTAGGCGGCGTCGAGCAGGTCGAGGGGTTTGCACAGGGTGTAGGTGTCGCCGGCGGGCGGGAACGTGGCAGGGCGCGCGGCCAGGTGGGCCGGAGACTTGGTGCGCAGCGGGGTGGGGCCGGTGGCCGTGGTGCTGAGTTCGAGGTCGGCCGTGATGGTGTGCTGCGAATGGTCGCTGACCTGGCTGACCGCCTGGGTCCGCGACTCGTCCAGCCGGATGATGACCAGGCCCAGCGTCTGGCTGAAGCCCCGAAGTTCCAGCCGCTCGACCCGGTAGTCGCGCCGGGTCTGCGGCAGCAGCACGCCGGTCACCGGCTGCGGCTTCAGCTCCAGGGTGCCCGTGGCGCTGACCGTGTGGCCCTCGCCGTACATGCTCAGCACGGCCTCCGTGGCAGTCACGGTCATCGTCAGGTTGTCGGATGCCTTGGCCACCCCGCCGCCCAGCAGGACCCCGATCATCGCCAGCACGATCACCCTGCGCTTCATGCCACTCCTCACGGTCCGTACTTAGCCTTTGCCGTGAGTAACTTTCGCCTTTCTGGGGACTGCTCACCAGCCTTTTCACCAGATCGGGTTACCGGCCGGCGCGCTTCCAGGCGTCCACGAACTCCCGGTACAGAAACCGCTGAAACGGCTCCTTGCCGGCAAACCTCATTCGCTTGCCCAGCGTTCGTGCGCTGAACCAGAGCCCGCTCACTTTGGGCACTCCGGGTGCTGCTTGGCTGACGGAAGCCACCGAGTCCACCAGTTCGCGCTCCATTGGCGAAAGCTCGACACTCCGTAGTCCGAGGCGCTCCAGCAGTTGGTGTTTGACCCCGTCGATATCGCGGGCCAGCCGCGCATGATCCTCGTCGCTGACGCAGAGCTCGACCGCGGCACGTAACTCGGCGACCTGGGCGCGGTAGCCCGCCAGCCGGTCCACGACGAGGGAGATCCAGTCGTCATTGTCGAGCCGCCCGGCTTCCTCCGGTGCCCACAGGCGCCCGCCGAGCAGAGGAAGCTCGAGCTGAACCAGCCGTAGCCGGTGGGCAGCCTCCGCGCCGGTGGCCTCGGCCAGCGACTCGTGGATGCCGCGGACCGCCTGAACGAGGTCGAGCACCAGATCGTTCGTGGCGCCGTCCCGCGTCAGGTCGAAGGTCAGCGAAAAGTCCCGGCGTATCGGGTGGCACTGGTACGACACCGAGCCGGCCTCGGCCCTTGCCTTGTACTTGAGGCCCCGTGCCAGCGTGGCCATCAGGTATTGCCCGCGACCGGGCGGCACGATCTGTGACAGTGGGCCGTCGAGCACCACGGCGGCCGCCCTGGCCCACTGGCCGAAGGCGTCGTCTTCGACACCATCGCGCGTCGGGATGCGCGTGGTGTGGTGGCCGGGGACCGACCGCACCTGCCGATCCTGGAATCCGCACCACAGTCGGAGCCGGTCCGCCAGCGCTTGTTGTCCGCCGGCCACCGCGCGGTCGCAGGTGCCGACCTGGTCGGCGAACCGCAGCATGCTCGCCAGGCCATGCCTGCTCTCCAAGTCGCTGATCATGGTTTCTTCGAGCGCACGTGCGGTTTCCTGCCGGCTGGAGCCGAGCCGCAGCGGTTGGACGAGGCTCCGTTCCATGAGCCGACGGAGCAGTAATGGGCGGTGGCCGAAGTCTTCCTTCGTGGGCTCTTGCAGGACCGGATGGCCGACATAGACCTCGGACATAAAAATGATCGACTGGACGATTTCGACAAAGCACTGCCTGGCGAAGGGATCACCGGGAGTCTGTCGGCGGTTCTGTGCGCTGATGAACTCTTCGGCACTGATCAGCGAAGTGACATCGATCAGCACGTCGGTCCTCGGCCGGAGCTTCATCTGACCAGGTCTAAGAACCACGAGACGGTCTCGGGGTCACCCATGACCGTCGACTTCAGCACCGGGGTGTGCATGCTCAGCAGTTCAGGACCGAGCGGCTGAGCGGAATCCTCTTCGGTCACGATGCGCAAGCCGCCCGCGGTGCCAAGGCACATGCCGGCGAGGCCGTCCCAGACCTTCTGATCCCGCCGCCAGAACAGGTCGAAGCTCGGCAGGGCCGGTTCAGTGAGTGCGCTCAGGTCTACTGCGGTGCGGACCATGTCCAATGTTTGTGAGCTGGTCTTTTTCTTCAGTCGGTAACCGTGGTTCGCCGCTGCTTCGTCGAAAGACGTCACCTTTCCGCCGGACCTGGTGACGGATATCCATCCAGAACCATTCGCAGACCGAGTCGGTGCGGGACGCCCGTTGAGTGAAATGCGGCCGGTATCGGCCTCGGCGGTGATCGCGATGGGAACTCGACCCGAGCCGAGTTCCGGTGCCAGGACGAAGGCCGAACTGGGCTGCCAGTTCTCCAGGACGCACACCACCGAGCAGAACTCGACGCTGGCCGGCTGGACGAACTGGGCCGTTCCGTCGATCGGATCGACCACCCAGACTCGACCCGCCGACCGCAGGACGTCCGCGCGGTCCTCCGTGCGCGCGTCCTCCTCCGCGATGATGACGGCGTCGGGCTCCATGTCTCGGATCGATTGCACGATCAGTTGCTGAACAGCGACATCAGCCTCGGTGAGCAAGGTCTGGTCGGACTTGATCTCGACGGCGAGGTCCGTGATCTTTTCCCGGTATCCGGCCAGCACGGGGGTCAGTTCGGTTGCCAGTGTCGACCACAGCTGCGCGATAGGCATGTCTTCATACATTACTGCCCACCGCCGTGTCACGCCGACGCCCAGACGGGCAAATAGCCGGCTTTTTGCCCCGAGCGGGAAGGGCGAAAAGCCGGCTATTTGCCTAGGAGGTCAGGAGATTTGGGAAGTGATCCACTCCTTGTAGGAAGTGACGTCGGTGTAGATGCCTTCCTTCTCCGGGCAGCTCGCGGTCTGGCCGCGGCTGGTGGCGCCGACCAGCGTCCACTTGTCGCCGTCCTTCACCACGGCCGGGCCGCCGGAGTCGCCGTAGCAGGCGCTCGCCTCGCCGCCCTTGTTGTCCATGCACAGCTCGCTCTGCGCGTCGTAGCCGTCACCGCAGGCCGAGTCCTCGGCGATCTTGGTGTCCAGTTCCTGCAGCGTCACCGGCGCCTCCCCGCAGCCGCGGGTCGGGCAGGTCAGGCCCCAGCCGATCTCACGGACGTCGGTGCCGGCCTGCGGCGAGGCGCCGATCGCGATCGGCGCGGCCTCCACCGGCTTGCTCAGATGCGCCAGCGCGATGTCGAACTGGCCGGGTCCGTTCCAGTCCCACTTCTCGTGCGCGATGAACTTGTCCACCTCGCCGACCTCGCCGCCGGTGGTGCGGTCGGTGGTGCCGATCCGGTACTGCCAGTCGCCTGGGGCGAGTGTCTCGTTCGTACTCGGGTCGGTCACGCAGTGCGCGGCGGTGACCAGCCACTGCTTGTCGATCAGCGAAGCGCCGCAGTTGTGCTCGCCGTCCTTGGACTGCATGGATGCCATGAAGCCGTACGTTTCGGTCGCGTCCACACCGCCGACGATCAACGGCTGCGGGCCAGAAGCGGCGGCCGCGGGCATGGCCAGCCCGAGCACTGCTGCGGCACCGGCGAGCATTCCGGCGACGAGAGAACGTGTCCTCATTTGGCTCTCCTTCCGTGACCGGCGCCCCTCGCCAGCCTGTTACGGACGGTAGGTTTTCGCCCCTCGGTCGCGGTACCCAACGATCGTTGGTGGACGTTGCCAGTACTTTTTATTCACAGATAGCCAAATTCAGCGGCGCGGCGGCGCGTCTATCCCTCGCGCGGTAATCGCATCGCCGAGCGCTTCGGCGGAGCGCAGCAGCCGGACGATCACCGGCACCACCATCCGCCACGAGCCGCGCCGCATACCGCGTGCGCGATAAGCGTCGCTTGAGGACTGCCAGGCCGCGGCGACCATCGGCACGCATCGCACGGTCAGCGCCAGCACCAGCGCCGCCCTTCGCGAACTGACCCCGATCCGGTCCAGCGGCCTGGCCAGTTTTTCGAACAGCGCCAGCATTTCGCTCACCCTGGTGGTCACCGTGACCAGCCCGGCCAGCAGCACCGCGATCAGCAGCTGCCCGCCGATGCCCACCGCCTTTTGCCAATTCGCGACGAGCAGCTGAAACCCCACGATCAGTACCAGGAACGGCAGCAGAATCCTGGTGTGGCGCCAAAGAATGCGCGGCGGCAGCCCGGCCGCCGGATAGAGCAGCGCGGTCACCACCAGCTCCGCGCCGACGAGCCAGACCGGCCCGCCGAACAGCACCCCGGTCACCAGCACGAGCAGCCCGGCCAGCTTCGGCCCGGCCGGAATCCGGTGCAGCCAGGAGTTTCCCGGGTGGTAGCCGCTGTTCATCGGCTCATCAGCGCGGTGTAGTGCTCGATCGCCGGATCGGGCTTGTCGTCGCACACGATCCTGCCCTCGTCCACCACCAGGACCCGGTCGAACCCGGACAGCATCTCCAGGTGGTGGGTCAGCAGGATCACCTGCTGCGGCAAGGATTCCAGCGCCTCGACGACCACCCGCACGTTGCGCAGGTCGAGCAGGGTGGTCGGTTCGTCGCAGACCAGGATCTCCGGCTCGGTGACCAGTACCGAGGCCAGCGCGAGCATCTGCTTCTGCCCGCCGGAAAGCAGGTGCGCCGGATGGTCGTGGTGCTCGGCGAGCCCGTGCGCGGCAAGGATCTCCGTCGTTCGCCGGTCCACTTCGGACTTGTCGAAGCCGTGCCTGCTCAGTCCGATCGCGACGTCCTCGGCCACCGTGGGCATGATGATCTGGGTGTCCGCGTCCGGGAACATGAAACCGACCCGGCGGCGGATCCGGTGACCGTGCTTGCGGGTGTCCAGCCCGTCCACCAGCACCCTGCCCCGGCGCGGCAGCACCAGCCCGTTGAACATCCTGGCCAGGGTGGACTTGCCGGAACCGTTCGCGCCGATGATGCCGATCCGCGGCTCGGCCAGTTCCAGGTCGATGCCGTGCAGCACCGGGTGATCGTCGTAGGAGTGGTGCACCTCCTCGACGGTGATCACCCTTCGCCCCGCCGCTTTCCGGCTTCGGGAATCGGGTAGGAGCGGGCCACCCCGGCGGTGATCAACGCGCTGAGCACCACCTTGATCGCGTCGCCCGGCAGGTACTGGGTGGCCGAGACGACGGTGGCGAAGAACCCGCTGTCCACCCGCCATGCGGTGAACGGGATGCCGATCAGGTAGATCGCCACGATGCCGCCCAGCGCGTTCGCCAGCACCAGCCGCGGCACGGTCCTGGACTTCCGCACCAGCAGTCCGATCACGGTCACGCCGAGCAGCCAGCCGAACAGGTAGCCACCGGACGGCCCGGCGAAGGCCGCGATGCCGCCGCGCCCGCCGGCCAGCAGCGGCAGCCCGGCCGCGACCAGCGCGAGAAAGGCCAGCACGGCGAGAAAACCGCGTTTGGCGCCGAGGATGCTGCCGGCCAGCATCACGCCGAGGGTCTGCGCGGTGATCGGCACCGCGGCGCCGAACAGCGCGAAGCTGCCGGGCAGGCCGAGTACCGCGATCAGCGCCGCGAACAGGGCGATCAGGGCCAGGTCGCGGGGCAGCAGCCCGGGGCCTTTCCGGCGGGCTTCGGGTTCGGGTGTCGCGGACTCAGTCACTGCCGCCGGGCTTCCACAGCACGTCGCCGTCCGGGTTGGCCAGCCTGGCCAGGATGAACAGCAGGTCGGACAGCCGGTTCAGGTATTTCACGGCCAGCGCGTTGGCGCGTTCGCCGTCCGCCTCCACCAGCGCCCAGCCGCTGCGCTCTGCCCGCCTTGCCACCGTGCGGGCCTGGTGCAGGAAGGCGGCGCCGGTGGTGCCGCCGGGCAGGATGAACGAGGTGAGCTTCGGCAGCCGCTCGTTGAACTCGTCGCACCAGCCTTCGAGGCGCTCGATGTAGCGCTCGGTGATCCGCAAGGGCTCATACGGAGGGTCGGGTACGACCGGAGCGCACATGTCGGCACCGACGTCGAAGAGATCGTTCTGCACGGCGCGCAGCACGCCGCTGATCTCGTCGGTGAGCCCGCCGAGCGCGATCGCCAGCCCGATCACCGAGTTGGCCTCGTCCACGTCGGCGTAGGCGCCCAGCCGCGGATCCGTCTTCGGCACCCGGGAGCCGTCGCCGAGCGCGGTGGTGCCGGTGTCCCCGACCTTGGTGTAAACGCGATTGATCCGAACGACCATGGGGCGGAGTCTACGGCCGGTCGTTTCCGCTACCGGCGGGTTCGATCAGGCGCATCGGTTCAGGTGTCCGGAAGCACAGCGCGGGCTCGATCCGCTGCCGCACCTCGCGCACCAGCGCGCGGCCACCACGCCAGTCCGCGGCCCGCAGCGCGATCGAGCCGCCGTGCGTGGTGTACAGGTGCAGGATCGGCTCGTCCGCGTGCTCCTCGGTCTCCAGGCCCACTCCGGCGAGATCGTCGAACCGGACCACGGCGACCGGAATGTCGCTTTCGCTGGAGTACGAGGTCAGCCCCTCCGGCCCGGACACCAGCCGGTAGCCCTTGGGCACCGAGGAACCGAACAGGCTGCGCTTGACCGGTTTCCCGGTCACCGGCGGCACCGGGAAGCCGGACAGTTCCGTCAGCCCGGCAGGCGGCCGTTCACCGGGAGTGCAGAGGACCAGGTTGCCTGCCAGCTCGCTGGCCGCTGCGGCGACGTCCTCGGCGCGCAGCCCGCGCAGCACGCTGAGCTGGTGCTCGGTGACGGACGGCCAGCCGGTCAGCTCGGCCATGGCCGCGTCCACGGCGGTGTACTCGGCGAACTCCGGCTCCTCCAGCCCCTCGGCCAGGCTCGCCCGGTCGTCGGCCAGCTCGTCCGCGGTGGGCCCGGTGCGGCCGAGATCGGCCAGCACCGACTGGATCACCTCCGCCGCGCGCCCGGCGTCGGCGTCCGGCAGGTCGGTGCCGAACCCGGCGACCGCGAGCTCCGGACCGACCAGCTGGAAGTCGCTCACCACCTGGTAGACCAGCCCGTCGCGGTGCCTGAGCTGCTCGGTCAGCCGGTTCTCCAGCACGTTCAGCGCGCAGGCCATGGCAGGGCCCCAGCGCACCAGCGCGCAGCCGAGCACCCCGTTCGGCACCGCTGTCCAGGCCGGGGTCAGCAGCTCGAACGGCGTCACCCGCGGCGGGGTGCCGCGCGGGCCGTCCGGCAGCGGCAGCCGGAGCCCGTGCGGCGGGGGACCGGAGAGCACCAGCGCCGCGTTGCCGCGGTGGAACCAGCGGGCCGCCCAGGCGCGCACCCGGTCCGCGTCCGCGGTCACCGGGGCGAGCTGGATGTTGCCGAGCAGGCCGTACGCCTGGTTGCCGAACCACAGCGTGGACGGCAGCCACTCCACGATGGACGGGCCGCCGTTGTCGCGTTCCTCCGCGGTGACCACCCCGCGCTCCAGGTCCAGCGAACCGGTGTCCAGGTCGGTCAGTGCCGCGCAGAGGCGGGCGAGGTGGTCGATCACCGTGCCCGGGTTGCTGGCCACTTCGAAGCTGGTGTTCAGCACGCCGGTGGCGGCGTTGTTCTCGTAGCGCTCGGTGCTCACCGCGCGCATCACGAGATGTTCTACGAGGTGGGTGATTCCGTAGTCCAGAAAGCCTTCGCCGGCCTGGCCGACGCCGAAGATCAGGCTGGCCTTGAGTCGTCCCGGCCGGTGGTTCCAGAACACCGGCACCCCGTCCACTTCGGTGCGGTTTACCTCCGGGAGCGTGTAGCTCGCGTCGCCGGCTTCGGTCAGCGTCATCTTGTCCTCGGCAGAGTCGTAGCCGCTCGAAAGGTCGCGGCCGCCACCTGCCCATCGCCGCGAACCTCCTTTGCGTTTCACACTTTTGCCGGATTGTGGCCGGTCAGGGCGAGGACATCCCCCAGCGTGGGTGCGCCTTCGACGGGGGGCATGATGGGCCACCATGAGTGAGCACTTCGACGTGCATGGCGGCGGGCGACTGGTCGGCGAGGTCGACGTCGTAGGGGCCAAGAACAGCGTCCTCAAGCTGATGGCGGCCGCGCTGCTGGCCGAGGGCACCACCACCATCACCAACTGCCCGCAGATCCTGGACGTCCCGTTGATGGGTGACGTGCTGCGCAGCGTGGGCTGTGAAGTCGAGATCGACGGCGACACCGCGCGGATCACCACCCCCGCCGAGCTGTCCCACCGCGCCGACTCGCCGGCGATGGGCAAGCTGCGCGCGTCGGTCTGCGTGCTGGGTCCGCTGATGGGGCGGCTGAAGCAGGCCGTGGTGGCGCTGCCCGGTGGCGACGCGATCGGCTCGCGGCCGCTGGACATGCACCAGAACGGGCTGCGCAAGCTGGGCGCGACCAGCATGATCGAGCACGGCTGCGTGGTGGCCAAGTCCGACGGGCTGCACGGCGCGCAGATCTGGCTGGACTTCCCGAGCGTGGGCGCGACCGAGAACATCCTGATGGCGGCGGTGCTCGCGGAGGGCACCACGGTGATCGACAACGCGGCGCGCGAGCCGGAGATCATCGATATCTGCATGATGCTCAACGAGATGGGTGCCAAGGTCGAAGGCGCCGGCACCTCCACGCTGACCGTGCACGGCGTGGACGAGCTGCACCCGACCGAGCACCGGGTGATCGGCGACCGGATCGTCGGCGCCACCTGGGCCTTCGCCGCGGCGATGACCCGTGGTGACCTGACCGTGCGCGGGGTGAACCCGCATCACCTCGACCTGGTGCTGGAGAAGCTGCGGCTGGCCGGCGCGGAGGTGACCACCTTCGACGACAAGGGTTTCCGGGTGGTGCAGCAGGAGCGGCCGGAGTCGGTGGACTTCGTGACGCTGCCCTACCCCGGGTTCGCCACCGACCTGCAGCCGTTCGCGGTGGCGCTGTCCGCGGTCTCGCGGGGTACGTCGATGATCACCGAGAACGTGTACGAGGCGCGGTTCCGGTTCATCGAGGAGATGGTCCGGCTCGGAGGCGACGCCAGGACCGACGGTCACCACGCGGTGGTGCGCGGGGTGGAACGGCTCTCCAGCGCGCCGGTGTGGGCGTCGGACATCAGGGCCGGGGCCGGGCTGGTGCTGGCCGGGCTGTGCGCGGACGGGGTCACCGAGGTGTGGGACGTGTTCCACATCGACCGCGGCTACCCGCACTTCGTGGAGAACCTCAACCGCCTCGGCGCGCGCATCGAGCGGGTCAAGACCGAGCCCGACCGCTCCTGACCCGGCGGCTAGGACTCGGTGGCGAGTGCGACGCCGAAGCCGATCAGCGCGGTGCCGGTGACGGCGTCCAGTGCGCGCCGGACCTTCCGCCGCTTCAGCCACACCCTGACCTTGTGCACGAAGAACATCAGCACCAGCAGCCAGAGTCCACCCAGCACGGCGACGGTGTACGCGAGCAGCAGCGCCTCCCAGGTGCTGGTCCGGCCGGGGTCGAGGAACTGCGGTAGCACGGAGAGGTACAGCGCGAGCACCTTCGGGTTGGTCATGTTGGACAGGAATCCTTCGCGCCAGCGGCGGAATCCGCTGGTCCTGGCGCCGATGTCGTCGGTGGCTCGGTAGTCGCCACGCCACGCCCCGCGCAGCGCCTGGAAGCCCAGGTAGCAGAGGTAGACGACGCCGGCCCAGCGCAGCGTCTGGAACAGCGGCTGCGAGTGCACGATCAGGGTGCCGAGACCGAGCGCGACCGCGGTGCCCTGCACCAGGTTGCCCATGGTGACCCCGGCGGTCGCGAGCAGCCCGCCCCTGGTCCCGCCGGCGAGCGAGTTCTTCAGCATCACCATGGTGTCCGGTCCGGGCGCGAGTACGACGAGTACGACGAAGACCAGGTAGCTGGCGTAAGAACTCCATGTCACGGCTGCACGGTAACGCCCGGCCGGACTCACACGGAAGTGGCGGATTCCACTCGGTGGCTGAAGTTACTGGCTAGTACAATCGACAGGTCGTCCACCGGGAGGTTCACCGTGCCCTATCCAACGGACCGAGAGCGCGATCGCCCGTGGGTGATGCGCACCTACGCGGGGCACTCCTCGGCCGCTGCTTCGAACGAGCTCTACCGCCGGAATCTCGCCAAGGGGCAGACCGGCCTGTCGGTCGCCTTCGACCTGCCCACGCAGACCGGTTACGACGCCGACCACAAGCTGTCCAAGGGCGAGGTCGGCAAGGTCGGCGTGCCGATCGCGCACATCGGTGACATGCGCCGGCTGTTCGAGGGCATCCCGCTGGCCGAGGCGAACACCTCGATGACCATCAACGCGCCGGCGATGTGGCTGCTGGCGCTTTACGTGACGGTCGCGGAGGAACAGGCCAAGGCTGAAAACCGGGATGTGGACGAGGTGCTGGCCAAGCTGACCGGCACCACCCAGAACGACATCATCAAGGAGTACCTGTCCCGCGGCACGTACATCTTCCCGCCGGGACCGAGCCTGCGGCTGATCACCGACATGATCGCCTGGACCGTGCACCACGTGCCGAAGTGGAACCCGATCAACATCTGCAGCTACCACCTGCAGGAGGCGGGCGCGACGCCGACGCAGGAGGTGGCCTACGCGCTGTGCACCGCGATCGCGGTACTGGACGCGGTGCGCGACTCCGGCCAGGTCGCCGAGGCCGACATGGCGCGGGTGGTCGCCAGGATCTCCTTCTTCGTCAACGCCGGCGTGCGGTTCGTCGAGGAGATGTCCAAGATGCGCGCGTTCACCGCGCTGTGGGACGAGCTCACCCGCGACCGGTACGGCGTCACCGACGCCAAGGCGCGACGGCTGCGCTACGGCGTCCAGGTGAACTCGCTCGGCCTGACCGAGGCGCAGCCGGAGAACAACGTGCAGCGCATCGTGCTGGAGATGCTCGCGGTCTCGCTGTCCAGGGGAGCCAGGGCCCGTGCGATCCAGCTGCCCGCCTGGAACGAGGCGCTCGGCCTGCCCCGGCCGTGGGACCAGCAGTGGGCGCTGCGCATGCAGCAGGTGCTCGCGTACGAGACGGATCTCCTGGAGTACGAGGATATTTTCGATGGATCCCGGGTGATCGAGTCCAAAGTGGACGAGATCATCACCGGTGCCCGCGAGGAGATCTCGCGGGTGCAGGAGATGGGCGGCGCGGTGGTCGCGGTGGAGAACGGCTACATGAAGTCGCAGCTGGTCTCCTCGCTCGTCGAATACCGGCGTGGCATGGAGGACGGCGACCGGATCCTGGTCGGGGTCAACAAGTTCGACACCACCGAGCCGAGCCCGCTGCAGGCCGAGGGCGCGAAAGCGATCGAGACGGTCGACCCGGCGGTGGAAAAGGAAGCCGTGGCGGCGGTCGAACAGTGGCGCGAGAGCCGGGACAACGCGGCGGTGGAAAAATCGCTGACGAACCTGCGTGCGGTTGCGAAAACCACTGACAACCTGTTCGAGGCCACGCTGTCCTGCGCGCGGGCCGGGGTCACCACGGGTGAGTGGGCCGGCGCGCTGCGCGAGGAGTTCGGCGAATACCGCGCGCCGACCGGGGTTTCCGCCGGGGCCAATTCCGGGGACGTCGGGGTTGAGTTGACCCGCGTCCGTGAACGAGTGAAGGCCACCAACGACGAACTCGGCGAGCGGCTGCGGATCCTGGTCGGCAAACCCGGGCTGGACGGCCATTCGAACGGTGCCGAGCAGGTTGCCGTGCGTGCCCGTGACGCCGGTTTCGAGGTGATCTACCAGGGCATCCGGCTCACTCCGGAACAGATCGTGGCGGCCGCGGTACAGGAAGGCGTGCACGTGGTCGGGCTTTCCGTGCTCTCCGGTTCGCACCTCGAAGTGGTGCCGGAAGTGGTGGACGGGCTGCGGGCGGCCGGCGCCGGGGACATCCCGGTGATCGTCGGCGGAATCGTGCCGCCGGACGACGAGAAACTGCTGCTGGAACGCGGAATCGCGCGGGTGTTCACGCCAAAGGACTACGAGCTGACCGAGATCATGGACGAGATCGTCACGGTGATCCGGGAAACGCACGGCCTCATGTCATAAAGGGCTTTGTAAGTGTCTCTTTCCGGTAACGGTGCGTAGCTAATTCACCAACTTCCTTTGACCCGATCGGGTGCGCCGCCTACGTTCGGTGATCTACAGAAACCGGATGAAGGGTCAGTGATGGCGCAGGCTGGTTGGACTCGACGGGACTTTTTCAGGCGCTCGGCGGCAATGGGAGCGGTCGCGATCGGAGGTCCGGCCCTGCTGTCGGCATGTGCAAGCAGTGACGACACCACTACGTTCGCCGGCGCCAAAGCGTCCAAGAAGATCAAAGTCGGTTTCGGGAACGAGGCACCCTACGGGTTCACCGACGCGAGCGGAAAGCTGACCGGCGCGGAGCCCGAGGTGGCCCGCGTGGTGCTCAAGGCGATGGGCATCGACGAGATGGAGGCCGTGCCTTCGGACTTCGGCCAGCTGATTCCGGGGCTGCAGGCGAAGAAGTTCGCCTTCGTCGCGGCCGGCATGTCCATCCGGCCGGACCGCTGCGAGACCGCGGCCTTCTCCGCGCCGGAGTTCAAGGTCGCCTCCTCCTTCCTGGTGCCGAAGGGAAATCCGCAGGGCATCAGGCGGTTCGAGGACATCAGCGGCAAGGACGTCAAGATCGCGGTGCTCAGCGGGGCGGTGGAAAAGGGTTACGCCGAAGAGGTCGGGGTGCCCGCGGACAAGATCGTCACCCTGGACAACCAGGACAACATCCTGCGTCAGGTGCAGGACGGCCGCGTTTACGGCGCGGCACTGCTGGACATCACCAGCCGCTGGCTGCTCAAGCAGAACCCGGGCGCCCCGCTGGAGGCGACGGAATCCTTCCAGGGCAGCAAGAAGGCGCCGGACGTCGGTGCCTTCACCTTCCGCAAGGAGGACACCGAATTCATCAACGCGTTCAACGCGGAGCTGAAGAAGGTGAAGGAAAGCGGTGAGTGGCTGCGGATCGTCACCCCCTTCGGCTTCAGCGAGGCCAACGCACCGGGCCCCGAGCTGACCACCGAAGCGCTCTGCAAGGGCTGAGCGCACTCGGACGGCGGAGGATCCCGTGTTCGACAACTTCCCGATCATCTTGCCCAGGCTGCTCGAAGGCCTGCCCTACACCGTCATCGCGACCGCCGGCGGCATCGCGCTGACCATCGTGATGTCGCTGGTCGCCGGTCTCGCGCTGCTGTCCCCGTCGCGGGTGGTGCGCGGTATCTCGCGGGTCTACGTGGAGGGCTTCCGCGGAACGTCCGAAGTGGTCCAGCTGTTCTGGATCTACTTCGTGCTGCCGATCCTGGTCGGCCTGGAGCTGCTGCCGCTGACCGCCGGGATACTGGTGCTCGGGCTCAACCACGGCGCATACGGCGCCGAGGTGGTCCGCGGCGCGGTGCAGTCCGTGCCCCGCGCGCAGTTCGAGGGCGCGATCGCGCTGAACCTGACGCCGGCGCAGCGGATGCGGCGGGTGATCCTGCCGCAGGCGGTGGTGGAGATGCTGCCGTCCTTCAACAACCTGTTCATCCAACTGCTCAAGAGCACCGCGATCCTGTTCTTCATCGAGGTGCCGGAGATCTTCAAGCAGGGTGAGATCCTGCGCCCGCAGTTCGGCGACGACATCGGCCTGATCTACCTGATCGAGCTGGTGCTCTACCTGCTGCTGGCGATCGTGATCACGGTGACCATGCGCTGGCTGGAGAAGCTGGCCAGCCGCCGGGTCGGCCGGACCGCGGTGAGCCGGACCAGCGCGCTGGCCAAGGTGACCGGAGGCGGGATCTGATGGACGTCTGGGACTGGGGCAAGGCGCTGGACAGCATTCCGGTGATCCTGCGCGGCCTGGTGGTCACCCTGCAGATCACCGTGCTCGGCTCGCTGCTCGCCTACGTGCTCGGGTTGGTCTTCGCGATCGTGCGGCGGGCCAGTATCCCGGTGGTGGACCAGCTGCTGTGGGCGTTCATCGAGTTCGTCCGCAGCACCCCGCTGCTGATCCAGGTGTTCGTGCTGTTCTACCTGCTGCCGCCGGTTACCGGGATCAGCCTCTCCCCGACGGTGACCGGGGTGATCGCGCTCGGCGTGCACTACGCCTGCTACACCTCCGAGGTGTACCGCGCCGGGATCGACGCCATCCCGGCCGGGCAGTGGGAGGCGGCCACCGCGCTCAGCCTGCCGAGGACCAGGGTGTGGACCGGGGTGATCCTGCCGCAGGCCATTCCCAGGGTGCTGCCGGCGCTGGGCAACTACACCATCTCGATGTTCAAGGAGGTGCCGTTGCTGCTCGCGATCGGCGTCCTGGACATCGTGAACAGCGCGAAAGAACTGGGCGCGGACGACTACCGGTTCGTCGAGCCCTACACCATGGCGGGCCTGGCATTCCTGCTGCTGAGCTACCCCGCCGCCCTGCTGGTGCGGAAATTGGAGCGTCGTGTCAACCGAGTCTGAGTACATGATCCGTTTCGACGGGGTGGTCAAGAAGTTCGGTGACCATGTCGTGCTCCGGGAGCTGGACTTCGCGGTGCGGCCCGGTGAGTTCGTCACGCTGATCGGGCCTAGCGGCTCCGGAAAGACCACCATTCTGCGGTTGCTGATGACCCTGGAAAAGGTGGACGCCGGCACGATCGACGTCGGCGGGAACTGCCTGAGCCATATCGACCGCGGCGGGAAGAAGGTGCCCGCGGACGAAAAGCACCTGCGCGAGATGCGCAAGCGGATCGGCATGGTGTTCCAGCAGTTCAACCTCTTCCCGAACATGAAGGTGCTGCAGAACATCACCGAGGCACCGATCCGTGCGCTCGGCATGTCCAAAGGGGAGGCCGAGGCGCGGGCGGTGGACCTGCTGGAGATGGTCGGCCTCACGGACAAGGCCGGGGCGCACCCGAGCCAGCTCTCCGGCGGGCAGCAGCAGCGGGTCGCGATCGCCCGTGCGCTGGCCATGCAGCCGGAGGTGCTGCTGCTGGACGAGGTGACCTCGGCGCTGGACCCGGAGCTGGTGGCCGGGGTGCTGGCGCTGCTCAAGCGGATCGCGTCCACAACGGACATCACCATTCTCTGCGTCACGCACGAGATGCAGTTCGCGCGGGACGTCTCGGACCGGGTGATGATGTTCGACCAGGGCCAGGTGATCGAGGACGCGGCGCCGGCGAAGCTGTTCACCGAACCGGAGCACGGCAGGACGAAGGAGTTCCTGCGCGCGGTGATCGACCGCGCGGCCGACTGAGCGTTTCGCGAACGTGAGACTCGCCTGGCGGGAGCTTGGGACTCGCGGGTCAGCGGAGGCGAGTGAGGGCGCGGGTGGCTTCGGCGACCAGTTGGGCGACGATGTCGGCGGCGGGAGCCACTTCGCGGACGACACCAGCGCTTTGCCCGGCGTAGAGGGCCATCGCCTCGACGTCGCCGTGGACTCCCCGCAGCGGCGCGAGATCCGCGTAGCGGGGGACCTCGGTGCCGTCGGTCCAGGTGCCGATGGTGTCCGTCTCACCGGGACGGTCGCCGGGTGCGGGCCGTCCCGCCGCCTCCCAGGCGCGCACAGTGCTGTTGCGCAGCGCGCGGTGCGGGGCGTCCGGCCAGCCCTTGTCGAACACGATCCCGTGCGCGGTCCCGGTTTCCGCCGCGTCCGCGATCAGCTCCCGGTACTCGGCGGCGGTCGCCGCCTCCTCGGCGAGCAGGAACCGGGTGCCGATCCAGGCCGCGTCCGCGCCGAGCGCGAGCGCCGCCGCCAGCCCGCGGCCGTCGCCGATGCCGCCGGCGGCCAGCACCGGCACCGGCGCGACCGCGTCCACCACCGCCGGTACCAGTGGCAGGGTCGCCACCTCGCCCCAGACGTGCCCGCCTGCCTCCCAGCCCTGTGCGACGATCACGTCCACTCCCGCCGCCACCGCACGCGCGGCCTCCGCCGCCGAGGCGACGGAGTGCAGGTGCAGCGCGCCGGCGTCGTGGATCATGCCGGTGAGCGGGGCCGGATCACCCCAGAAGGTGGAGATGATCCGGACGCCCGCGCGCAGGCACTGCGCGATGCGCTCCCGCTGCGGCCACTTCAGGATCAGGTTCACGCCGAACGGGCGGTCGGTCAGCGCCGTGGTCTCCGCGAGTTTCGCGCTAAGGCCGCCGGGATCGTCCCAGCTCACGGCCAGCGTGCCGAGGCCACCGGCGGCACTGACCGCGGCGGCCAGCGCCGGCACGCTCGGCCCGCCGACGGGTGCTTGCACGATCGGCACCGAAATGCCGGTGAGCTCGCAGAACGGGGTGCGGGGAAGTGCCATGCCGCCCAAGCTATCCAACGGACTGGACTCCGGGGGTAGCGTCGGGGACATGGGCGAGTACGAGCACCTCCTCGTCAAACGCGAGGACGACACGGTCACCATCACGATGAACCGCGCGTCGCGGCGGAACTCGCTGTCCGAGGCGCACCTGACCGAGCTGCTGATCGCGTTCCGGGCCGCGGCGAGTTCGGACGCCACCGGCATCGTGCTGGCCGCCGCCGGGCCGGTGTTCTCCGCCGGCCACGACTTCGGCGACGTCGCGTCGCGTGACCTGATCGGCGTGCGGAAGCTGCTGCGGCTGTGCACCGACCTGATGGGCGTCATCCAGGCCGCGCCGCAGGTGGTGCTGGCGCGGGTGCACGGGCTGGCCACCGCGGCGGGCTGCCAGCTGGTGGCCTCCTGCGACCTTGCGGTGGCCGCCGAGTCGGCCGGTTTCGCGTTGCCCGGCGGCAAGGGCGGCTGGTTCTGCCACACGCCCGCGGTGCCGGTGGCGCGCTCGGTCGGGCGCAAGCGGCTGATGGAGCTGGCGCTGACCGGTGACCCCATCGACGCGGCCACCGCGCTGGACTGGGGCCTGGTCAACCGGGTGGTGCCGGACGACGAGCTGGACACCGCGGTGGCCGAGCTGCTGGCCAGGGCGACCAGGGGCAGCAGGGCGAGCAAGGTGATCGGCAAGCAGACCCTCTACGCCCAGCTGGACCGGCCGGAGGCGGATGCCTACGCGATCGCGCTGGAGGTGATGGCCTCGGCGTCGCAGCTGCCAGGGGCCAAGGAGGGAATGGCCGCTTTCCTCGAGAAACGCCACCCCTCCTGGCCGGACTGAGCCCCCTTTGTCCGTGAAAGTGGCTTTCACAACAGGCGGCTTTCTGACCTGGGCAAGATCGTGTCATCCGTAGGTTGACCAGGCAAAATAGCTGTCATCGGTTGTGGTCGGTTGCCGACCCTAGTTGTCCTCGCGCGTCCCCGGCGCGTCCCGGCGCCGAGCGGAGAAGACCAGCGACCCCCGTACCCGTTCGCCGGGTGCGGGGGTCGCTGCCTGTCCGGGTCTCGCGCTAGTCGCGTTCGGCACCGTCCGGCCAGATCACGGTGACCGGTATGCCGCGTTCACGGGCGGCCTCGACCACGTCGGCGGTGCCGCCGTACCCGCGCGCGGGTTTCCCGTCCCAGATGGCTACCAGTTCGTCAGCGTTTTCGATCATGCGCAGGCTGGCGTTCATGTGCGCTTCGGAGTTGGACTCGGTGTGATCGAGCTGGATTACCTCGGACGCCTGGGCCATGAGCGCGTCATAGATGGGGTGGTGGTCGGCGGGCAAGCCGTCGCGGTAGGTGGTCGCCGGAACGACCACTATCAGCTCTCCGCCCGCGTCCAGGACAGCACGTGCGAACTGTGCATCTGCCCCGTCCGCGATGCAGGACAACCCGGTAAGCGTGCCGTCCGCGCGCCGGGCGATCTCGGCACGTAGTGCCTCGTCGATGAGTTGGGCGGTGCGCTTGGGGAGTTCGCGGTGTCCGGTCACGGCCAGGCGGGTCAAGGGGTCTCCGTCTCGTAGAGGGCGGCTAGCGCGTCGTCGAGGTCACGGGCGGCGGTGGTGCGGGCGGGTAGCGCTGCACGGAACTCCCGAGCGCGGGCGATGATCCGTTCGCTACCGAAGTCACGGCCGACCTGAAGGGCTTCGGCGGTGAGCTGGCAGCCTTCGGCAACGAGCCCGGCGGCGGCCATCGCTTGCGCTTGGTCAAGCTGCGCAAGCGCACGGGGCTTTGGTCCGGCCAGCGTGGGTAGCGCCGCGTCGAAAGCGGCGGTGGCTGCGCGCAGGTCTCCGAGTCGGCCAAGCGCTCCGGCCTGGTATCGGGCCACCTTGGCACGATCGAAGGTGAACACCCATGGCCAGTGAGGTTCGCCTCGCTGGCGGCTGGTCAGCTTCTCAGCGGCCCGGAGTGCGGCCAGCGTGGCCGTCTGGTCGCCAAGTGCGGCGTGGGCGACCGCGTGCAGGGAAGCGAGCCAGGCACGGGCGGTGTCCGGGGCGCTCTTGTCGAGTTGCGTGGCTGCGCGGTCGAGCAGGGTGACGCCCTGGCGAGGATGGCCAGCCTCCACGGCGAAGTGCCCCAGGCTGGCAGTCATGTAGGACGCAAGGAGGGGATGGTCCGCGCGTTCGGCGTGGCTCACGGCCTCGCTGTAGCGGCGGCGCGCAGTGGCGTTGTCGCCCCGGTCGGCGGCCAGCCATGCGGCCAGCCCGGAGACTTCGGCCAGCACGCTGAACCCGGTCGACGTACGCAGTGTGGTCTGCACGATGCCCGTGGTGAGTGCGAGGTGGGCGTCTACGGCGGGGGCCAGTTGTTCAGAGGACACGGCCGATTCCATGCGCCGGTAGTGGGCGGTCGGACCGGACACGGCCGCCGCCAGTTCGCGCGTGTCCTGCACTGGACCGGGGACGTGGTGGGAGACCAGGACCCCGGCGCCCGTGCCGAGCGCGGTCTTGAGGAAGGTCTTTCGGTCCACGTTGTCAGGGTTGCCTCTAACCGGCCGCGCAAACCCGAGTTCGGCATCCGTGGTGACGTCGAGGACTGCGCGGATTGCAGCTCGATAATACGCCGCTGGCCAGCGGATCTTTCCCCGTTCCCACTTGCCCACGTGGTTGGCGTCCACGGTCGTCACCCTGGCGCCGCCACTGGCGCGGTACACCTGAGCGTTAACGGCGTCGGCCAGTTCTTGCCGCGTCATCGCTTCGCCGGGCGAGGTAGGCGACTCCACGCGTATACGAGCAGCGCGCAGCAACTCGTTCGGCTCTGACACGACCGGGCCTCTCCTCACCTGGGGGGCTTGTGTGCGGAGTGTAACTGTCGCCTTGACGAATCGCGAAGAATCAACTCTCCCCCAAGTCTCCCCTTGACATCCCCTCGCGCGTCACTCCTGCGGGTCTTCCTGGGCGCGCACGCTGGAGATCATGACCGCCCCCAATGCGAACGTCCACGTTTGGCGCGGCATCGTCGGTGAGACCGTCGGGGGCGCGCGATGAAGACGCCCTTGGAGCTGTACCCGGAGTTGCGACGGGTCTTTGACCTGAAGGAAGCCGGGTGGTCGTTCGTCCCCACCGTGGACGACAACGGCGAAGTGACCAAGCTGACCGGCTTGTACGTGTGGCCGGATGGCGTGGCGGACGCGCTGCACATCGGATCACAGACGGACGCGGGCGCGCTTCGGATGGACCACACGGGCGGCTTGCTCTGGCAGTGTGACGGGACGCTCGCCGAGGTGACGGACGCGCTTCTCGCTTTGCCCGCACCGAGTAGCCCGCTTGCGCCCCGGTTGGTACTGGGCTCCGCGCCGACGTTGTGGACTCCGTAGTGGGGTATCTCAGCCGTCGCCGGGCGCGTCGCGCGGTGTCGGTCCACAAAGTACAGAACGCACTGAAGCGCCTGCCTGCGGCAGACCGGATTCTCGTTGGATACAGCGAATCCACTCACAACGAGATCGCCGAAGTGCACGCGGCGGTGGTCGAAGCCCGGCGTCTGGCGCGCAAGTCGTCCGCCGTTGGCCTTCTGCTGCGGGACGCGAACGTGTGGCTTTCCGCGTGGCTGGACTTGTGGAAGACCGGGGAAGCCCGTACCCCGCACCTGCCGCTGTTGTATCGCCAGATGGTGGAGCATCTAGAACGCGTGTCGGATCGACTGTCCCTTGTAGCCGAACTTGAAGCGCGCAAAGTGGACAAGACCATGTGGCCGTATGCGGAGCCGGATGACGGCAACGGCACCTGAAGATGTCCGGCGGGGGTCGTCTCGACGCTAAGCCCCCTCGACTGCTCCCGCCGGGCTTAGCCTCCCTCGTTTTTGGTCACGCTTGGGCGAGGGGGAGATACGGCACCCGTTCGCGGGTGCCGTATCGCATGTGGACACCCGCCGACCGGCCTGGAGGGGTACCGGGCGGCGGGTGCCAGGGTGCTGAGCCGGGCCACGCCAGGGGTTCGGCTCAGCGGGCTTCTACGCGGTCAGGTCGAGCTTGACCACTCCGGCCGGACGGGTCACCGCGAATCCGAACCGTCCTTCGCAGCGGAAGCGGATCATGTTGCGCTCGAAGTCGCTGGCGCCTTCGCCTACGCCCAGAGCGTCCGGGTCGTAGGTGTTCTCGGACCAGTCGATCACTGCTTCCTCGCGGACCTTGAGCGTGGTGGAACCGGCGAAGTCGGCCAGCCATCCGGTTCCCGCAGTGACCGAAGTGGACAGAACAACTGGGACGGACCATAAACGGCGGGCGGCCCGATCGACTGGGAGCGCCTGCCCGGCCTGGGTGAGCAGGTAGCCGTTGGCGTTCGCGGCTAGCTCGATGTTCTGCCAGTCCCCCGGGTGCAGAACCCATCCAGAACCGTTGAGGGACAACACTTCCAGCTTCGTCACGGCTTGCCGGGTGGTGGTCATCAGGTCGGTAGCCCATGCTTGACTCTGGGTGCCGGAGGTGAAGTTCAGGCCGGTCGGCCGATCCCCGGTACCATCGCCGTTGATGACCTCGTTCTCCAAAGCCTCCTCAAGACCAAGCCGAAGCTCGGTGTCCACAAAGGTCTGAAGCATCGGGGCGTCGGAAAGGTCCTGCCGGGAGATAGGTTCCGTGAGGTGCGCAACCGTTCCCGACCTGCCTTCCACGCGCTCCAATGTGTACCGGCTCGTGGGCTTCTTCGCGCCCCGCGGAACGACCTCCGCGTTGTTCTCTCGCAGGGTCTGCCGCATGTACGCCCAAACCCCAGCTGTGTCCTTTTCGGACGGAATGAGCTGTCGCAAGGCTAGGACGGGCTCGGCCTCGCGTACCGGTTGGGTGGCGAGCGGCACGGTCACCATCACGCTGCCGGACGGGGCGATCGACTTGAACCGCCCCAGCGGGTCACTGTGCTGGCGGACGATCTCCTTGCCCCACGTCGAACCGCCCAGCGACTTCAGGCGGGGGCTGTTGTCGTGTAACGGGCCTTCTCCGGGGTATCCGCCTACCGCGTCGCCGAGTTTCTTGATGGCGGCCTTGACGCTCTCGTCGCGCTCGTCCTCCCGCACCTTGTCGTACTCAGACTTCAACCGCTGCGCGTCGCGCATAAGGTCGCGGACGACTTCCCTTTCCTTCTCGGTAAAGTCGCGTCCCGCGTCGTCCGCCTTCGCGGCAATCTCGTTCGCGGACTTCAGTTTCTCTTTCATCTGCGCCAAAAGGCGCTCAGCATTGGGCGACAATGGACTGTCCTAATGATCAGGTGTGGTCACTGATCGGCGGACTCTTCGCGGTGCGTCTGCCTGGCGCCGGGGCGCGGGGCACGGTCGCATGGCGCGGCTGGCCGATTCGGTGGGTGCCCGGCTGGCCGTGGTGCACCACAGCGGATCGTCACCCCCGACGAGAACGATCTTAGCCCACGTTCCCGATGTAGCGGTCCACTTCGTGCCCAATGCACCACACGGTGACTTCGGCCCGCCCATCGGGTAGCGGCTCCATCCGGGCCGCGTATCCGCTATGGACCCACCAGAACGCGGTAGGCATCACCAGGCACACCCCGTTCTCGTCAGGACGGGCCACCCTGGGCCGCCCGATCTCCACCCCCGGCGGAACATGCCACGCCAACACGGCTAGGGCGTTCTCGGCCTTCTCAGGGGCGATTCCGATGGTCCTCACGTCGTTTCCTCCTTGCTGCCCAGCAGCACCCGCAGGCGGGCTTCCAGTCGATCTTGTTCCACTTCGATCTTGGGTAGCTGGTCGCCGAACACGGTCGACCAGTTCAACCTGATGTCGCGGTGGTGGTCTTCCAGCGATTCCAAGGCGCGCTGTATCCGCCGGACTTCGTACTCAGCGGCCCGACGGCACGCCTGCGAGCAGTACGCGGCCGGACGTCCCGGTCCGGCGCGTTCGGCAAGCTGCCCGCCGCACTTGAGGCACTCCAATTTGTCCACCTTCCTCGATCGGGTTATCTGGCACGCCACGCGCGAGACCAACGGCGCGGTCTTGCGGTCGCACTGTCACCGTGATGTTGACGCCCTATCCCTCGCCGGGTAGCTCGGTGGCGTCCAATTCGGACTCCAGCAGGGCGGCTGCGCGATCGATGGCGTCCGGGTTAGCGTCCAAACCGTCCTGAAGTGTCCGTACCGGGCCTGACCTGCGGGAACGGCGGGACGCTTCGCCGGACGCTTTCGCGGGGCCGTCCAAAGCGTCCGGCAAAGCGTCCGGCTGTTTCGCCTGGTCAGAGGACGTTTGGACGCTTCGGGACACTTCGGACGGTTGCACGGGCCGTCGCGGGACGTCGGCCGCGTCGGCGGTGTCCTCATCGGACGGGTAGCGCTCCCAGGCGTCGGCGAAGTCGCGTCGGTTGTAGCCGCGCTTGGCCCTGTCCTTGTTGCGGTCGGACTTGATCCCGAAGTGGCTGAGCATCCGGCCCAGCTTGTGCGCGGTCAGTTCCATTTCGGACCACGGCGACTCGTCTACCTTCCACAGTTCCCGCACCAGATTCTCCGTGGCCACCCAGTCACCCTTGAAACCCGCGAACACTCTGCGCATGTCGTGTAAGAGCTGGACGGGCAGGGAGTTCTCACGTTCGTCCTCGGCGGACTCTTCGAGTAGCCGCTTCGCGGCTGTGCGGGCGCGCTGCGGCCAGTCGGCCCCGGCGAGGTCGGCCACCATGAGCAGGGGTTCCCAGACGTCGGCGGCCCGGTCTTCGAGGTCCGACTTGGGTTCGGCGTGGCTGAGCACGGTCTTGGTGTCCTCTGTGGTTAGCCATGCGGCCAGCCGGGTGCCCACGGCTTCGATGGCGGGCTTGTCGCGGAGGATGCGGAACGGCTTCACGATCTCGCTCGGCTTGCGGCGTCGCATGTGGATGATCACCGACCGGTCCTCGATGGTGTCGGGAAGCGAGCCGATCCCGGCGAGCGCGGCCATTGCGAATGACGGGAATTCCACCGGGGTCTGTGACTGGCCGACACATCGCAGCGACGGGGCGCCGCGCTCGAACCCGGCGTTAAGCAGGCCACGTAGGTCTTCGTTGTTCTCGGCGACCTTCTTGGACCCGAAGATGGTGTCCGCTTCATCGAAGATCAGCGTGGGCGGGTGTTCGCCGCCGAGTGATCGGAAGATCGCGGGCACCGTGGCGTTGACCGTCTTGAGTGGACGGTGGCTGAGCAGGGTCACCACGTCGAGCACGCGGGTCTTGCCGGATCGCTTGGTAGCCGACCGCACCGACAGCCGGGGCGCGAACGGCAGGGTTTCCAGCGCATGTGTTGCTGCACACCACAAAACGATGGCGTCGGCCGCTTCCGGCGTCGGCAACGCGCAGTAGGTCACCAGCAAGTCGCGGGCTTCGTCCAGCAGGGCGGCGCCATCGATCGTCGCGTCCAGTTCGTCGATCTTCACGACGGACCACCCGCCCGGCGAAGCGCGGAGTTCACCGTGGACTGGGCTTCCCGGCGTGGGAGTCCGGTTTGGACGGCCGCGTCCACGAGTAGATAAACTTCGGCCTGGCGGCCGGCGTCGACCGCCCGGTTTGCCGCCCAGTACAGGGCGTTGTTCCGGTTGCTTTCTTGTTGGCGCGCAAGCCATCGAGCGAGACGAGGGACTTCTTCACTCCGGTTTCCGGTGCACGGCAACAAGAGTTTCCGCGTCGGCGTCACCAGCCGCTTGCACGCCTGCCAGTCCAGCGCCCGGCCTCGGGCGCCTTCGCGCCAATCGAGGACTTCGTACGCGGCATGGTCCACGGTGGACGGGGGCACGAGAACGTACCCGCCGAGTCCACGGAAGTCGATCCCGTGCCCGGGAAGGCTTCCGTTTCCTTGGCGTGTTCCCCGGTAGTAGATGTGCAGCCCGCCGGACGGGGTGCGCACGGTGCCGAGTGCCCCGGTGAGAAGCCCGGCGGCCTTGAGTCGGTCCACTGTGGCCATCCCGTCAACGTGGCCTTTTACGTCGACGTCGAGCACGTCGAACGCGGGCGCCCCGGTCGCTACCGCGAGGTTGGCGCCCGGTATCCGGCGCCACCACCGCGTGATCACACTGGGGTCGGTGGTGGCGTCCTTGAACCCGTGGCGCGTCGCCGGTTGCTTGGCGCCGGGCTTGCAGGGGAACACGGGCCAGCCGCGCCGGGCGCACGCCAACGCGGCCCGGAGTGCGCTATCGTCCACAGTGGTCGAACTGTCGTGAGTGTCGATCTTGTCTGTCGGGGCCGCCCGGTCCGTGCGTGCCGGGCGGCTTCGTTCTGCCGGGGGCTTATTGATCACGCGACGCGGCCCCCTTCGGCCTCGTGGGCTTTCTCCCACTTCTCGACGTCGGCCAGCCGGTACCGCACGTGCTTGCCGACCTTGAGGTACTTCGGCCCATCACCCCGGCTGTTCCACTGGTAGACCGTGCGGCGGGGCACGCCCAGACGCTCCGCAAGATCACTGATCGTCAGGTGCCGTCCAACCATCGGCCCATCTCCTTCCATCTGGTCCTGTACCCGATGGTTGCCATCCTGGCCTAGATGAGGCATCATCACCTAAGCCAAAACCCGAGAGATTGGCGTAGATGATGGTTTGGACGGGTAAGTCCCGCGTGTACCGGCACCCGGGCGGGAAGTTTCGCGGAGACGTCCGACTCGGGGACCTGATGGTGCCCCGGCACGCCTTCTTCGACCTAGAGGGCGCGGACGGGCATCCGGACGTTCACGCCCACTTCGAGGTCAGGGACGGCCGTCCCGAGTGTCGAGAGCTTCGGATCACCAGCAATGACCCCGGACGGGGAATCACTGATGATGATCTCAAATTCTTCAATCTCGACAATTTCACCACTCAAGTTTTCCATCAATTGGTGTCACATGTAATCGACGAAAACGACGGTGAGCCGATAGCGATTGACACGAATTACGGGCGCGCAGTCCGGGAGTCGTTCGACGAGATCAGGGAGGCTGTCACTAAACCAAGGAAGGAAAAGGGTGCCGACCTGGAATACGTGGCGAGACTTTACCGGGAAAATATCGATGGATCACCCATTAAAATAATCTCCGAAGAATGCAAAGTATCGGAGCGAACGGCCGTGCGACGTGTCAAGCAAGCGCGCGACGCTGGCCTACTTCCACCCACCACCAAAGGAAAGCGAAAGGCGTAACGATGTCTGTCGAAGACCGTTGGCACTACAAGGGAACGCGCAAGCAGACAAGGGAATACGGACGCGGGAAACGGTGGCGTGTCCGGAATCCCGGCGCGCCCAACAAGTCCTTTCACAAGAAGTCGGACGCGGAAACGCACGACACCGAGGTCAAAGCGGACTTGCTGAAGGGCCTGACCCCGTTCGACACCGCCAAGGGGCGCATCCGGTTCCGGGACTACGTGGAAAAGCACTGGTTGCCCAACCACCCCGGCACCCCCGGCTCTCTCCGTACGATCAAGTCCCGGCTCAAGAACCACATCTACCCGCACTTCGGGGACAAGAGCATGAACGAGTGCCGACCGTCCACGGTGAACGGGTGGAAAGCCGCCATGCGCACCAAGACGTCCAAGCGCGGCGGCGGGAAGCTCTCGGACGCAACGGTTCTCGCGTGCTGGGTTCACCTGGGCGGCATCTTCCGCGCGGCCAAGATCGACGGCGTGATCGCGGCACATCCGTTTGAAGGCGTGGACCGCGTGGACGAACCGCGCCGGGGGCACATGCGGTTGCTGGAGGACAAGACCGTGGACGGCATCTTGGATGCCTTCCCGGACCGGTACCACGGCGTCCCGCTCGTGTCGGCCACGTGCGGGCACCGACAGGGAGAGAGCTTCGCCGTGGCCGTCGAGGACTTGGACTTCCTCCGGCGCAAGATCGAGATTCGCCACCAAGTCCAGGTGATCGACGGGGAGTTGAAGCTAGTCCCGCCCAAGCGCGGGTCCGTGCGCACGGTGCCACTCCCGACGCACACCGGGGAAGCCCTGGCGACCCACATCGAGCGCTACGGCACGGTGGCCGTCCGGTGCGAGTGCTGTAACCGGGTGAATCACCTGCTGTTCGTCACGGAGTCCGGCGAACTGATCAACTACACCAAGTTCAACCGGGCGCTCTGGCACCCGGCGATCACGGCGGCAGGGCTGGACCCTGCCGCCGGGGATGAGACCGGTCAGCACCTTCTCCGGCACTACTACGTGTCGGTGCTGATCGAGGCGCACACCAACCCGAAGGCCATTCAGCAGTACGTCGGCCACAAGCACATGAGCACGACCATGGACGTGTACGGCCACCTGTTCGAGCGCGCCCACGAGCAAGCGGCCAGGGCCGTCGATCGTGCGTTCGCTGGGCGGGGCCGTGTGTCCCCTGTGCGTCCCGCGAAGGGTGCCTAGGGGTGGACTTGCCCAGGTCAGGGGCACATTTTGTCGCTCTCAGTTATGAAGGGCACCTTGCCTACCTTCAAGGTAGGCAAGGTGCCCTTCACGGACATCTATCGACGGGTTAGGAGAGCTGGGAGTCCGCGGACCACTTGGTGCCGAGGGCGTTGCGGCCGCTGAAGGACACCGTGCCGTCCGCCCCGGTGTTCAGGAAGGCGACCAGTTGGCCATCGGTCAGCTTGCTGACGACGTCCTTCTTGCCGTCGAGGTTCACGTCCTTGGAGATGGTCAGCACGGCCTGCTCCCAGCCGTGCCCGATCACGATCGGCTCGGCGGGCGCGGCGGCCGAACGAGCCTGCTTCGCCGCACCGGACTTGATCGCCGCCACGTCGGCCGCGTCGAAGGACGGCAACGACTTGCCCGCCTTCGCCGCCCCCTGCGGCTCTGTCTCCGTCTCGGCGAGGATGCCGTAGAGCACGCCGCCAAGGCGGACGATCAGGTCGGGCAGGGTGTCGCCGTTCAGGTCGGCGACGTCGAACTGGTCGAACACGGTGAAGTCGTCGATCAGCGTGAGCGGTGCTCCGACGGTGGTCTGTCCCGCTGCCGCGGTGACCGGCCAGACCGTCAGCGCGCCGTCCGGCGTCCGGCCCCAAATGTCCGCCACACCGTCGCCGGTGATGTCCTGCAGCACCTTCAGGTCGATCTGGTCCCAGCCGAAACCGCCGAACTGCTGGGCGCTGGTCAGCGTGCCCAGCGGAGCCGCCGGGTCGTAGGCGCCGCCGTGCTTGTGCGCGGTGATGGTGCCACCGACCTGCGCGAGCACGTCGGGGACGTCGTCGCCGGACACGTCCGCGACGGAGATCCAGCCCGCGTTGTTCCAGCCGAAGTTGATCGCAGTCGCGCCGCCGAAGGTGGCGCCGGGGTTGCCGGCGCTGAAGCCGCCGGAATGCGGGTAGACCACCAGCGCGCCGTCGGGCTTCCTGGAGACAAGGTCCTCGTGACCGTCGCGGGTGATGTCGCGGGTGCGGTCACCGGAGCCGGTCTGCGCCGGAGCGGCGGTGGCCACTGCCGGTGCCGCGGCCAGCACAGCGAGCGCCGCGGCCGTTCCGGCCAGGACGCGCTTGTATCTGCCAGAAGACATAGATTTCCCCTTGAATGAAATCGAATTAAAACAATGGGAAGAAATGCGTGCAGGACGAAGATCCCCGATGCGTCGCCCCTCGCGCATCGCCAACCTACACCCTTTTCACACCGGGTGGCGCAGATATCTTTTGGATATCATTACCCCTGGGCAGGTAACATCGGGTCAGCCGCGCTCGTGCAGCAGGAGCAGGGTGTACGCGGCGATCGACTGGGCGTCGGTGACCTCCCCGGTGGCGATCAGCCGCTCGAACTCGGCCCTGGAGAACCAGGCGGTGGCCATGTCCTGCTCCTCGTGCTCGCGTTCGGCCGCGCCCTCGGTCAGCTCGGTGGCCAGGAAGACCCTGCCGCGCTGGCTGGACATGCCGGCGGCCACGTCCAGCAGGCCGAGCTCCATCATCGAACCGGCGCGCAGCCCGGTCTCCTCGCGCAGCTCGCGGGCGGCAAGGCCGAGCGGCTCCTGCTCGGCGAGCCCCGGCGCGGTGCCCTGCGGGAACTCCCAGCGGCGCAGCCCGAGCGGATAGCGGAACTGTTCCACCAGATGCAGCCGGTCACCGTTCAGCGGAATTATCAGCGCGTAGTCGGGTTTGTCGATCACGCCGTAAATACCGGCCGAGCCGTCCGCCCGCCGAACGGCGTCTTCGCGCACGGTCATCCAGTTGTTCCGATAGACCTCTTGCGTGGTCATCCGCTCGATCATGATCCCATTATGCAGTCCGCCCGGAAATGCGCTGTGAATGGTGCGGGCACCCCGCGAATCGCCTTCCCGTCGCGTCACCTACCCTCGCCGGGTGCGTCTAGTGATCGCTCGTTGCCAGGTGGACTACGCCGGCCGCCTCACCGCCCACCTGCCCATGGCGACCAGGCTGCTGCTGGTCAAGGCGGACGGTTCGGTGTCCGTGCACTCCGACGACCGCGCCTACAAGCCGTTGAACTGGATGAGCCCGCCGTGCTGGCTGATCGAGGACGGCAAGATCTGGACCGTGCAGAACAAGGCCGGCGAGAAGCTGGTGATCAGCATGGAAGAGGTGCTGCACGACGCCGCGCACGAACTCGGCGCCGAACCGGGGCTCGTCAAGGACGGGGTCGAGGCGCATCTCCAGGAACTGCTCGCCGAGCACATCTCCACCCTCGGCGAGGGCTATTCGCTGGTGCGCCGCGAATTCCCGACCGCGATCGGGCCGGTGGACATCATGGCCCGCGACGCCGACGGCGTCTCGGTCGCGGTGGAGATCAAGCGCCGCGGCGAGATCGACGGCGTCGAGCAGCTGACCCGCTACCTGGAACTGCTCAACCGCGACCCGCTGCTCGCCCCGGTGAAGGGCGTGTTCGCCGCGCAGCTGATCAAGCCGCAGGCACGCACGCTCGCCGAAGACCGCGGCATCCGCTGCCTGACGCTGGACTACGACGTGCTGCGCGGCACCGACTCGGACGAGTTCCGGCTGTTCTGAGCCCCGATCACCGCATTCCCGCTGCTCACGGGTCGTGAGTGAAAAATGTTGCCAGGGCAACCGTTTTCACTCACGAGGTGGGGCGGCCGATCAGGTGTCAACACGGATACGGACCGACGCGTCAGGTGCACGTGAGCTACGTCATGCAGTACTGTGCCCCCGGCAGGTTGATCCTGGTGGTTCTTGTTGAATGGTGTTGACTGAATCGGTCCTGGTGGCTGCGATGCTGCAGTTGGAATCGGAGGTGGGTCGGTGCATGTGCTAGCCGAGGCGAACTTGCGCCTTGATGCGAACGCGATCGACTACGTGTTGCTCGCGTTCTACTTCGTCCTGGTCCTTGGCATCGGTTATCTGGCTCGCCGCCAGGTCTCCTCGAGCCTCGACTTCTTCCTCTCCGGTCGTTCACTGCCCGCCTGGGTAACCGGGCTCGCCTTCATCTCGGCGAACCTGGGCGCGATCGAGGTCATGGGCATGTCGGCCAACGGCGCGCAGTACGGCCTGCCGACCGCGCACTACTTCTGGATCGGCGCGGTGCCGGCGATGCTGTTCCTCGGCGTCGTGATGATGCCGTTCTACTACGGCTCCAAGGTGCGCAGCGTTCCCGAGTTCATGCGCCGCCGGTTCGGCAAACCGGCCCACCTCGTCAACGGCATCAGCTTCGCGGTCGCGCAGATCCTGATCGCGGGTGCCAACCTCTTCCTGCTCGCCACCGTGGTGAACCTGCTGCTCGGCTGGCCGATCTGGGTCTCGGTCATCCTGGCCGCCGCGATCGTGCTGACCTACACCGCGCTCGGCGGCCTGTCCGCCGCCATCTACAACGAGGTGCTGCAGTTCTTCGTCATCGTGGCCGCGCTGGTCCCGCTGACCGTGGTCGGCCTGTACAAGGTCGGCGGCTGGCAGGGCCTGGTGGACAAGGTCAGCGGCAGTCCCGGCGGTGCCGACCAGCTGAACTCCTGGCCCGGCAACCAGCTCACCGGTTTCGGCGACAACTTCCTGTCCGTGCTCGGCCTGGTCTTCGGCCTCGGCTTCGTGCTGTCCTTCGGCTACTGGACGACGAACTTCGTCGAGGTGCAGCGCGCGATGGCCTCGAAGAGCATGTCGGCTGCCCGCCGCACGCCGATCATCGGCGCTTTCCCGAAGATGCTCATCCCGTTCATCGTGATCATCCCGGGCATGATCGCCGCGGTCACCGTCACCGAGCTGATGGGGGAGAACAAGACCGCACTGCTCGCCGGAGATCCGTCGGCCAGTGGCGCGGACTTCAACGACGCGCTGCTGCTGCTGATGCGCGACTTGCTGCCCAACGGCATGCTCGGTATCGCCATCGCCGGGCTGCTGGCCTCGTTCATGGCCGGTATGGCGGCGAACCTGAGTTCGTTCAACACGGTGTTCACCTACGACATCTGGCAGTCCTACATCAAGAAGGACAAGCCGGACGGCTACTACCTGAGCTTCGGCAGGCTGGTCACCGCGATCGGCACGATCCTGGCCATCGGTACCGCGTTCATCGCGTCCACCTACTCGAACCTGATGGACTACCTGCAGCAGCTGTTCTCCTTCTTCAACGCGCCGCTGTTCGCCACGTTCATCCTGGGAATGTTCTGGAAGCGGATGACCGCGACCGCGGGCTGGACGGGCCTGGTCTCCGGCACGCTCGCCGCGATCGGCGTCTTCCTGCTGGCCGAGACCGGGGCCTGGGACCTACCGGGCCAGGGCGCCAGCTTCATCGGTGCCGGTGCCGCGTTCGTGGTCGACATCGTGGTCAGCGTCGCGGTCACCTACGCGACCAGGCCGAAACCCGAAGCCGAACTGGTCGGGCTGGTCTATTCGCTGACGCCGAAGAACACCCGGCAGCACTCCACCACCGGCGACGACGCCGGCTGGTACCGCAAGCCGGGCCTGCTCGCCGGCATCGTCCTGATCATCACGATCGTTCTCAACATCATCTTCTAGGAGGTCGGACGCATGGCTACCGAATCGACGTCCGGTACCCGCCGGGCGGGCGCCTTCGACATCAGGCTGATCATCGCGCTGCTGATGGGTGTGTACGGCCTGGTGATCACGATCATGGGCCTCACCGTCACCTCCGACGAGGAACTGGCCAAGGCCGACGGGCTGAACATCAACCTGTGGGCCGGTATCGGCATGCTCGTGTTCACCCTGCTGTTCGTGCTCTGGGCCCGGTTGCGGCCGTTGCAGGTGCCCGAGCCCGAACCGGCGGCGGAGGAGCCTTCGAAACCGACCGAATAGCGAGGTTGTGCGCGCGGGGCACGGTGGGGACGGCTACCGTGCACGGCGTGTTCTTTCGCTCTCGTGGTGCCCGGCCAGTCCGGTATGTCCTGACCGTGCTGGCCGGGTTCGCCGTCGTCACGGGGTGCGGGCCCGACCTCGGCAAGGCCAACTTCCCGCGCACCACCGTGCCCGCCGCGGCCACCGGCGGGCAGAGCGCGGACGGCAAGATCAACGACCCGGCGGTGGCCATCGCCGCGCTGCGCACGGTCGACCCGTGCGGGCTGGTGGACGCCGCCGCGGTCGCCGACCTCGGCGCACCCGGCAAGCAGGACCCGTTCGGCCTGGACAAGTGCAGCAACGAGGTCACCGACGCCGGCGGCAAGACGATCCGGATCTCGGTGCAGCTCGGCGAGCCGCTGATCGGCGTGGACAACGACATCAGCGGCACGGTGGAGGGCCTGCCGCTGATCGAGCGCAAGCAGGACACCGCGGCCTGCTTCGTCACCGCGGTCACCGCGCGGGCCCCGGATCTCGGCGTCACCGTGCAGACCAGGTACGAGGGCGGCGACCCCTGCCGGCCGGGTCGCTCGGTGCTGCAGAAGGTGCTCAAGAAGCTGCGCGACAAGCCGGCCCAGTACCCGCAGCAGCAGGGTTCGCTGATGCCGGTGGACCTGTGCACCACGGCGGACGACGCGGCGGTGACCGAACTGCTCGGCAAGGACATCAAGAAGGAGCCGTTCGGCCTGCACGGCTGCACCTGGACGCCGAACGGCTCCGGCCCCAACGCCACCCTCAACTTCCGGGTGGCCACCACTCCCGGCACGTCGGACGGCACCGAGGTGGATCTCGGCGGCGGGGTCAAGGGATTTCAGAAGTCACGCAGCGAGAGCGCGGCCCAGTGCAACATCGTGTTCCAGCACCGGCCGACCACGAACGGCGAGGGCGAGCTCGTTTCGTTCGACTACAACAACTACCTCGCCGACGCGGGGAGCGAAGACGCGTGCGGCAAGGCGCTCAAGGTGGTCAAGGCTGTGGTGCCGAAACTTCCCAGTTCCTGAACTTGGAAAACACAGGAGGCCGCATGAAGAAGATCATCAACGATCCGTCGACCGTGGTCGCGGAGTCGTTACGCGGGCTCGCGGCGGCACACGCCGATCTGCTCCGGGTGCGCGACGACCCGGCGGTGGTGCTGCGCGCGGACGCTCCGGTTGCAGGCCAGGTGGCGGTGATCTCCGGCGGGGGCTCCGGGCACGAGCCGCTGCACGGCGGGTTCGTCGGCCCCGGCATGCTGCACGCCGCGGTGCCGGGGGCGGTGTTCACCTCGCCGACCCCGGACGCTGTGCAGGCCGCGGTGGAGGCCACCGCCGGTGAACGGGGCGCGCTGCTGATCGTGAAGAACTACACCGGGGACGTGCTGAACTTCGAGACCGCCGCCGAGCTCGCCGCGGTGGACGGGGTGGATGTGCGCAGCGTGGTGATCGACGACGACGTGGCGGTGGCCGACTCGACCTTCACCGCGGGCCGTCGCGGGGTAGGCGGCACCGTGCTGCTGGAGAAGCTCACCGGTGCGGCGGCGGCAAGGGGCGACTCGCTGGACTCGCTGGAAGCCTTGGCGCGCAAGGTGATCAGCCAGGTCCGCTCGATTGGCGTTGCGCTCACCCCGCCGACCGTGCCGCACGCGGGGGAGCCCAGTTTCACCCTCGCGGAAGACGAGATCGAGTTCGGCATCGGCATCCACGGCGAGCCGGGCCGGGAGCGGATCCCGGCTGAGCCCGCGGACGCGCTGGTCCGGCGGATGGTGGACGCGGTCTGCACGGACCTGCCCTTCGGCGAAGGCGACCGGGTGCTGCTGTTCACCAACTCGATGGGCGGCACCCCGCTGCTGGAGCTCTACCTGGCGCACGGCATCGCCGAGCGGCTGCTGGCCGAGCGCGGCATCACCGTGGAGCGCAGGCTGGTCGGGCCGTACATCACCAGCCTGGAGATGCAGGGCATCAGCCTCACCGTGGCGAAGGTGGACGACGAGCTGGTCGAACTCTGGGATGCGCCGGTGCACACCGCCGCGCTGCGATGGGGAGTGTGAGGATGAGCTGTACAGCGGAAGGCGTGGCCGCCGCGTTGCGCGCGGCCGCGGTGGTGGTCGCCGAGCATCGTGCAGAGCTGATCGAGCTGGACCGCGCCATCGGCGACGCGGACCACGGCGAGAACCTCAACCGGGGCTTCGCCGCGATCGTGTCCGCTTTGGACGCGGGCTCGGTGCCGGAGACCGCGGGCGGTGTGCTGAAACTGGCCGCGACCACGCTCATTTCAAAGGTCGGCGGAGCGGCGGGGCCGTTGTACGGCACGGCTTTCCTGCGCGCGGCGAGCTCGATCGGCGACAAGTCCGAAATGGACTCCGCCGCGCTGGCCGCCGCGCTTCGGGCCGGCCTGGAAGGCGTGCAGGCGCGGGGAAAGGCCGTCGAAGGCGACGCCACCATGGTGGACGCGCTGCTGCCGGCGGTGGCCGCCGCGGAGGCGGCCGCGGCCGATGGCGGCGACGCCGGTGCCGTGCTTGCCGCCGCCGCGAACGCCGCGGACAAGGGTGCTGAGTCCACTGTGGACATAGTGCCGCGCAAAGGCAGGGCCTCCTACCTCGGGGAGCGCGCGGTCGGCCATCTCGACCCCGGCGCCAGGTCCACGGCGGTACTGCTGCGGGCATTCGCGGAGGCGGTCGCCGGATGAGTGGCCCTGTGTCAAGCCGCGGCACCCAGGACGACCATGGCGCGCGCACCGGCCGGCAGGCCCCGCTATCGGGGCGGCAGGGCGCTCATCTGGTCATCCTTGCGGGGCAACGGGAGTCGCGCCCTGTCGACACGATCGCGGATGCGCGCAGACTCGCGGAGGAGTGGGCATGAGCGTGGGACTTGTGCTGGTCTCGCACAGCGCGAAGCTGGCCGAAGGGCTGGCCGAGCTGGCCGTGCAGATGGCGCCGGACGTCACCGTGGTCCCGGCGGGCGGGCTGCCGGGCGGCGGACTGGGCACCGACTACGACGGGGTGGTGGCCGCGGTGCAGCGGGCCGACTCCGGTGACGGGGTGGTGCTGCTCTACGACCTCGGCAGCGCGCAGATGACCGCCGAGCTGGCGGTGGAGTCGCTGGCCGACCCAGCCGGCGCGGCGGTGGTGGACGCGCCGCTGGTGGAGGGCTCGATCGCCGCCGCGGTCGCCGCGCAGGGCGGCGCGGGCCGGGCCGCGGTGGCCGCGGCCGCCGCCTCGGCGGGGGCGCCGCCGGACCTCGCGGTCACGCTGCCGGATGACGGCGGTGCCGGTGAGGGTGTCGAGCTGACCCTGAGCAACGACGTCGGCCTGCACGCCCGGCCGGCCGCGTTGCTGGCCAGGAGTCTGACCGGGCTGGACGCCGAGGTCACCATCAGGCTCGGCGACTCGGTGGCGGACGCGCACAGCGTGCTCGCGCTGATGTCCCTCGGCGCGCGGATGGGCGACCGGATCGAGGTGCGGGCCGGCGGGGCGCAGGCCGCCGAGGCGATGCGGGTGGTCAAGGAGCTGGTCGAGCGCAATTTCGACGAGTGAGCCCGGTGGAGTGCCGGATGTCACGTTTCGGCCGGTGCGGTCGCGGTGCTGGTGACCGTTCGCCGGAGGTTTGCGAATAGGAGCCGGCCGCGCCGTGGATGAGGGCGGTCCACGGCGCGGCCGGTTGTTTCCGGCCGGTCAGCCGACGCCGATGGCCTTGAGCAGCGCGAGTAGCGCGTCGACCAGTGAACCGAGAATGCTCGTCGATCCCATCGTTTTCTCCGTTCTCTTCCGGTGGTTCGTGCTCAGCCGATTCCGATGGCGTGCAGCAGGGCGGACAACGCTTCGACGAGCTGGCCGATAATGCTCATGGGTTTCTCCTCCTGGTTGGTGCGGCGGTTTCGGTGCCTTGACGACCGGTGCCCGCCGTGTGTCGGGAATCAGATCCCGCGCTCATTTCGGCCAGGTTATCGTCGTTTTCGTCTTGGTTAACGGAAATCATCGAGCATTTCCTGGCGATGAATTCGCAGGTGATCGCGGTTGCTCACAAGGAGCGTCGCGCTGTGATCGCCATCGCCTTTGTTCGGTACTGGCAGATTGTTCCCGGCGGCTGACCCGTTTTGCGCCTATCGAGCTGACAGCCGTTTTAGAATTCGTGTCAGCAATGGCTTTCGTCGATTCATCCGGTTTTGGCGTACGTTGTGATTTCACTCGATAGGGGGCCGTTCTGACTCGATTCCGAAGCCCGACGACCCTGCTGGATCTTGCGCCGCATGGCACTATCTAGCCGGAAACTACCAGCGAGTAACCACCGGAGGCCGGTTGTGGCACGGGAGATCGCGAGTGTGGGAGTTGTCGGCCTCGGCACGATGGGGGCCGGAATCGCCGAGGTACTGGCCCGCAGCGGGCTGTCCGTCATCGGGGTGGAGGTCGGCGACGACGGGGTGGCGCGCGGCCGCGGGCACCTCGAGCACTCGACCGGCCGGGCGCTGAGCAAGGGCAAGCTGGACGAAGCCGGCCGCGCGGAGCTGCTGGGGAGGGTCTCCTACAGCACCTCGCTGCACGATCTCGCCGAGGTGGACCTGGTGATCGAGGCGATTCCGGAGAGCCTCGAACTGAAGGCCGAGGTGTTCGCGCAGCTGGACAAGATCACCGGGCCGGACACCGTGTTCGTCTCGAACACCTCGTCCCTGTCGATCACCGAGATCGGCGTGCACACCGCACGTCCGGGCAAGGTCGTCGGCATGCACTTTTTCAACCCGGCTCCGGTGCTGAAGCTGGTGGAGATCGTGCGGACGGTGGTCACCGAGCCGGGCGTGGTCGAAGAGGTCACCGCCTTCGCCGAGCGGCTCGGCAAGACGCCGGTGGTGATGGGCGACCGCGCCGGCTTCATCGCGAACGCGCTGCTGTTCGGCTACCTCAACCACGCGGTGCGGATGTACGAGCAGCGCTACGCCACCCGCGAGGACCTGGACGCGGCGATGCGGTTCGGCTGCGGTTACCCGATGGGCCCGCTGGCGCTGCTCGACCTGATCGGGCTGGACACCGCGTACGAAATCCTGGACACGATGTACCACCAGTCGCGCAACCGGCTGCACGCACCGGCGCCGCTGCTGAAGCAGATGATCACCGCCGGCCTGCTGGGCCGGAAGGTGGGCCGCGGCTTCTACAGCTACGACGCGCCGGACTCGCCGAACGTGGTCGCCGACGCGATCGGCGCCGAATCGTCCACTGTGGACGAATCGGCGCTGCGCGAGGTGCGACGGGTCGGTGTGGTCGGCACCGGCACGATGGCAACCGGGATCGTCGAGGTGTTCGCCAAACGCGGTTACCCGGTGGTGCTGCGGGCACGCAGTGCGGAGAAGGCCGAGGCGGCCGTCGCGCGGGTGCGCAAGTCGCTGGACAAGGCCGTGGCCAAGGGGAAGCTGAGCGAGGGCGACGCCGCTGCCGCGCTCGGCCGGATCTCCCCGGCGGTCGAGTTCGAGGAACTGGCCGACGTGGATCTGGTGGTGGAGGCCGTCGCCGAGGAGCTGCCGGTGAAGCAGGCCGTGTTCGCCGCGCTGGACGACGTGGTCCGGCCGGGCGCGATCCTGGCCACCACCACCTCCTCGCTGCCGGTGATCGAGTGCGCCGCGGCCACCTCGCGGCCTTCAGCTGTGCTCGGCATGCACTTCTTCAACCCGGCGCCGGTGATGAAGCTGGTCGAGGTGGTCAGCACCATCGCCACCGCGCCGGAGGTGACCGCCACCGCGGCCGCGGTGTGCGGGGAACTCGGCAAGCATCCGGTGCGCTGCGGCGACCGGGCCGGGTTCATCGTGAACGCGCTGCTTTTCCCTTACCTCAACGACGCGGTCAAGATGCTGGAGGCGCACTACGCCGGCGCAGACGACATCGACACCGCGATGAAGGTCGGCTGCGGGCTGCCGATGGGCCCGTTCGAGCTGCTCGACGTGGTGGGCCTGGACGTGTCGCTGGCGATCGAGCGCACGCTGTACAACGAGTTCCGCGAAGAGGGTTTCGCGCCGGCGCCGTTGCTGGAGCACCTGGTCACCGCGGGCAGGCTCGGCCGCAAGACCGGCAAGGGCTTCGGCGACTACACCTGAGTCGGTTCAGGAACAGCAGCCGCCTCCGCAGCAGCCACCGGAGGGTGCGGAGGCGGCTGGGCCGATGGCCGAGCCGGTGAGCGCGACCGTGGTGAGCAGTTTGACGGTGTCCTGGTGGCCCTCGGGGCAGTCGGCCGGCGCGCTGGACTCGCTCATCGGCCGGTTCAGCTCGAAGGTCTCGGTGCATTCGCGGCAGCGGTACGCGTAGGTCGGCATGCACCCATTATCGCGGGATCACGCCGCGGGTGGGAAGCTGCCAAGGTGCAGCCGCCTTCGCTGGGAGAACATCCGCATCTGGCCGCCGTGGTGCCTTCGGCGCTGGCCGCGATCGGCACCGGTGGGTTTCCGAACACGCTCGGCTTGCCGTCGTCGGCCGGGATCTGCGTGCTGCTCGTGGACGGCCTCGGCTGGGAGCTGCTGAACGAGTACCGCGCCGACGCCCCGGTGCTGAGCGGGCTTTCCGCGTCGCCGCTGCGGGTCGGCTATCCGGCCACCACCGCGGCCGGGCTGGCCGCGATCGGTACCGGCGTGGCCACCGGCGAGCACGGCATGGCCGGCTACACGTTCGAGATGCCGGGGGCCGGCGTGCTCAACGCGTTGCGCTGGTGCAGCCACGAAGACGGCGGTGACCTTCGCGGCGCGCTGCCGCCGGAGGAGGTGCAGCCGCTGCCGACCACCTTCGCCCGCGCCAGCGCCGCCGGGGTGACGACCAGTGTGGTGTCCTCCGCGAAGTTCGCCGACTCGGCGCTGACCAGGGCGGTGCTGCGGGGTGCCCGCTACGTCGGCGTGCACGCCCTCGGTGACCTTGCCGCCGGCGCACTGCACGCGCTGCGCGAGCGGCCGAGCTTCTGCTACGCGTACCACAGCGAACTCGACATGCTGGGTCATCTGCACGGCCCCGGTTCGACCGCTTGGCGGATGCAGCTCCGGCAGGTCGACCGGCTGGTGGAGTCGCTGGTGGACGGCCTGCCGCCGGGCCGGACCCTGGCGGTGGTGGCCGACCACGGCATGGTGCGGGTGGACGACACCGCGGTGGACCTGGACACGACTCCGGAGCTGCTCGCCGGGGTGCGCGCGGTCGGCGGCGAGGTGCGGGCACGGCACATCTACACCGAGGACGGTGCCGCGCCGGAGGTACTGGCAGCCTGGCGCTCGCTCGTCGGTGACCGGGCCTGGGTGGCGGGCCGGGACGAGGCCGTGGAGTCGGGCTGGTTCGGCCCCACCGTGTCGGACCGGGTGCGGCCGCGGATCGGTGACGTGGTGGCCGCCGCTCGTGACCGGTTCGGCATGCTGCGCGAGGACGTCGAGCCGATCGAGTCCTCGCTGATCGGCCAGCACGGCTCGTTCACCACCGCCGAACAGCTCGTTCCCCTTGCGCTGCACACTTCCTGACACTCTTCCGTCCTTTTAGGACGCCCTGGGTCCTGGTTGGTGCGGGTGAGTTGTGCACAGGTTGTCCTGCCTGTGCACAACTGCCTGTGAGCGGAGGTCTTGTCGGCGGTGGGGCGATAGGCTGGAGCGGGGCCGCCCCCCGGGAGTGGTGGGGGCTGCGCGGGTGGCCGTGCAAGTGGTTGCGCGGGACGGAAAGCGGGTCAGGCCGGGGCGACGGCGCGCCAGCGGAGGTTCGCGGCGCGGGTGGTCACTTCGATGTCGGTGAAGCCGGCCGCGTGCAGGCGGTCCGGCAGAGTCGCCACCGGTATCGGGTTGTACGTGTCGCCGAGGTGGATCAGCCGGAACGCGAGCCCGTGCACGCCGTCGCTGCCGGCGAACACGCCACCGGGCCGCAGCACCCGCCGGGCCTCCGCGAAAAGCGCGTCCTGCTGTTCCGGGGTCGGCACGTGGTGCAGCATGGTGAAGCAGACGACCGAGCTGAACTCGTTGTCCGGCAACGGCATTGAGGCGCCATCGCCGTGCACGAACTCGGCGCGGTCGGGGAAATCGCGGCGCAGGCCGTCGAGCAGTTCCTCGCTGATCTCCAGCGCGGTCAGGCTCGGCACCAGCTCGGCCAGCACCCGCAGGTTCGCGCCGTAGCCGGGGCCGATCTCCAGTGCCCGGTCACCGAGGTGGACACCGTCCAGCGACCACGGCAGCAGCTGCCGCTCAACTTTTTCCGCCCAGGTCTTCGAACTGCACAGCTTCCGGTGGAGCAGGTTCATCGGCATGTGCGCAACGCTAGGCAGTCCGGGCGCTGGCCGATAGGCGCTAGGCTGCCAGTCGATGTCGCAGAACAGCCAACTGGTGCCGGGGCCGGGCGCGATGCTGCTCGGCGGGATCGACCTGCCGGCGGGTGCCTGGTTCGGCTGGCACCGGCACGACGCGCACCAGCTGGCCTGGGCGGTGCGCGGAGTGGTCGCGGTGAACGTCGGTGACGCGCACTGGGTGCTGCCGCCGACCATGGCGCTCTGGCTGCCGGCCGGGGTCGAGCACCGCACCGGCGCCACCAGCCGCGCGCTGCTGCGCGGGGTCTACGCGGATCCCGGCCGGTGCCCGGTGGACTGGCCGGAGCCGCGGCTGGTCCGCGTCACCTCCCTGCTGCGGGAGCTGCTGGAGCACCTGGCCAGAGCCGACCTGGCGGATCCGCCCCGCCTGCGTGCCGAGTCGGTGGTGTTCGACCTGCTCGAACCGGTCGAGGTGATGCCGATCAGCCTGCCGATGCCGGTCGACCCGCGGGCCAGGTTCGTCGCCAACGCGCTGCTCGCGGACCCGGCCGACCAGCGCGGGCTGGCCGAGTTCGGCCGCGCGGCCCGCGCCGGGGAGCGCACGCTGGCCAGGCTCTTCCTCGCCGAGACCAAGCTGACCTTCGGCCGCTGGCGGACCCAGGCCAGATTGCGGGCGGCGCTGCCGTTGCTGGCCGCCGGCCTGCCGCTGACCGCGGTGTCCAGACGCGCCGGCTACTCGTCGCCGAGCGCGTTCATCGCGGCCTTCCGGCGCGCGGTCGGCATCCCGCCCGGTGAGTACTTCGCCCGCTAGAACCACTGGCTAACGTGAAGGGGTGCCGCGACGCAACCGCCAGTCCACAAACCGCCCGGCCCGCGAGTTCGGGTCCGCGATGGGCTGGGCGCAGGCCGAGTCGGGGCCGGACGGGGACTGGCTGATCCGTACCGTGCCGGGCGCGCAGGCGACCAAGACCTACCGCTGCCCCGGCTGCGACCACGAGATCCGGCCCGCCGTGCCGCATATCGTGGTCTGGCCTGCCGACGAGACCGGTTCGGTGGCCGACCGGCGGCACTGGCACCGGCCATGCTGGCAGGCGCGGGAGCGGCGCAGGCCCCGCTAGCCGAAGCACTCTTTACCGCTGAGGCGCCATGTCCGCCATGTCTCAGCCCCGGCGGTAGTGCCGCGAGAGCAGCCCGAAATAGTCGGCCACGGTGTAGTCGGTGAAACCGAGCCGTTCGGCCACCCGGATCGACGGAACGTTCTCCACCGACACACTGATCACCACCGGCCGCTCCGGCACCTCGCGCTCGGCCCACGCGACCACGGCGGCGGCCATTTCGGACGCGTATCCCTTGCCCCAGGCGCCGGGGGAGAACCGGTAGTACAGGTTCAGCACCTCTTCGTCACCGAAGCGCCGGTTGGCCACGCCGCCGACCCCGAGCAACTCACCGGTCCCGGCCTCGACCGCGGCCAGGTACCCGTAGCCGTACTCGCCCCAGTGCGTCAGCCACTGGTCGAACTTCTGCTCGCTTTCCGCCACCGATGGCGGATCCGGATTGAACCGGTTGGTCCGCGGGTCGGTCTGGATCTCGATCACTTCGGCCCGGTCGGACTCCCGCAACGGCCGCAGCAGCAGCCGTTCGGTCCGGATCTCCATGAGTTGGGTGGTCACCCCTGCGACGGTAGCCCGCGGGTCCGACACAATGTCGGTATGGCTGACCTTCCACTGGTGCTGCTGCACGCCTTTCCGCTCGACTCGCGGATGTGGAACGCGGTGCGAGAACCGCTGGCCAAACGCGTCCGGGTGATCAGCGCGGATCAGCGCGGCCTCGGCCGCACCGCACTGCCGGTGTCCGACCGGGCGCCCAGCCTCGAGGACGCGGCCAGGGACGTGCTGGCCATGCTGGACAAGCTGGAGCTGGACCGGGTGGTGCTCGGTGGCTGCTCGATGGGCGGCTACCTGGCGATGGCCGTGCTGCGCGCGGCACCGGAGCGGGTCGGCGGGCTGGTGCTGATCGACACCAAGGCGAGCGCGGACACGCCCGTCGCGGCCGAAAACCGCCTCGCCGTCGCGGATCGCGCGGAAGCGAAGGGGATCGAGGGCTGGCTCGCGCCGTCGATGCTGGCGAAGCTGCTCAGCGTCGGCACCATGTACCGGCGGCCGGACATCGTGGAGACCGTCCGCGACTTGATCGAGTCGCAGCCGCCGGCCGGGATCGCCTGGGCGCAGCGCGCGATGGCCGCCCGGCCCGACTCGCTGGACCTGCTGCGCGAGGCCGACATTCCGGCGCTGGTGCTGGTCGGCGGCGAGGACAAGCTGACCCCGGTGCCCGAAGCCCGCGCGATGGCCGAAGCGCTGCCGAACGGCAAGCTCGTCGTGCTGCCCGGTACCGCGCACCTCACCCCGCTGGAGGACCCCGCGGCCGTGGTGGGGGCCATTCAGGACTGGTATCCGTCTTGAGTGGAATGGCCATGCGGTTCCTTGGCCACTCGACGGTGCGGATCGAGATCGCCGGCCGGGTGGTCCTGACCGACCCCGTGCTCGGCGCCAAGGTGGGCCCGCTGAGCAGGGTCGCCGCCCCGCTCGACCCGGCGGCCTGGGCTGGCGTGGATCTGGTGCTCATCTCCCACCTGCACGGCGACCACCTGCACCTGCCGTCGCTCCGGCTGCTCGGCCCGCAGGTCAGGGTGGTCGTCCCGGCCGGGGCGGGCGAGTGGCTGCGGAGGCGGGGCGTCCGCCGGGTGGAGGAGCTGAGCCCCGGCGAGGAACTGGTGGACGGCGAACTGCGGATCACCGCGACCTACGCGGCGCATTCCGGCCATCGCTGGGGTCCCCGGTTCACCCACGGCCCGCACGCGCCCGCGATCGGCCACCTGCTCCGGGCGCCGGGCAGTGCGGGCAGCGGGGTGTACTTCGCCGGCGACACCGACCTTTTCCCGGCGATGGCCGATCTCGCCGGCGCGGTGGACGTCGCACTGCTGCCGGTCTGGGGCTGGGGCCCGTCACTCGGCCCCGGCCATCTCGACCCGCACCGCGCAGCACAGGCGGTGGACCTGGTCAAGCCGGGGCTCGCGGTGCCGGTGCACTGGGGCACGCTCGCCCTGCCCGGCCTGGCCCGCGGCCGCCGGATGCGGCGGCTGCTGGTCGAACCGCCGCGGGTGTTCGCCGACGAGGTGGCCGCGCACGGCTCGCCCACCGACGTCGTGGTGGTGCGTCCCGGGCACGAGATCCCGCTCGGCGCCGGTTCGGAGGCCCGGTGACCGGGATGGTGCTGGCCGTGAACTGGTCCGATCCGGCCGCGATCGGCTACCCGGTGCTCTTCGGCGGCGTACTGCTCGGCTCGGTCATCCCGGTCGTGCCCACCGGGGCGGTGGTCGGCGCGGCCGCCGCGGTGGCGATGACCACCCCGCACCTGAACCTGCCGCTGGTGCTGCTGCTGTCCACCGTCGCCGCCTTCGCCGGTGACGTGCTGACCTTCGCGGTGGCCAGGCTCGGCGGGCCGGCCGCGGTCCGCTGGGTCGCCCGCGGCCAGCGGACCGAGCAGCTGGAGAAGGTCCGCGGCCAGTTCGCCCGCCGCGGCTGGCAGCTGGTGGTGATCGGCCGGCTGGTGCCGGCCGGCCGCATCCCGGTGCTGCTCGCGGCCGGCGCGCTGGCCTACCCGTGGCGGCGGCTGCTGCCCGCTGCGCTGGGCGCCTGCCTGCTGTGGGCGGTGGCGTACGCCTTGCTCGGCGTGGTCAGCGGCGGCATCTTCGACTCACCGCTGATCGCCACCCTGATCGCCACGCTGCTGGTACTGCTGGTCACCGTGCTGGCGAACCTGGTCAGCCGGTACCGCAAGAAACGGGCCCAAGAAACAGGCAAGGCGAAGACCGGAGGATCGTCTTGAACACGCTCCCACCGAACGGTCGGCTGCTCCGGGGCGGGCGCGTTTTCGCGCGTGCCCTGCTGGTCTGGGCCGCGGTCACCGTGCTGCTGAACGTGCTGGACTCGATGCTGGCCGGGTTCGAGATGGACAGCTGGTGGCAGCCGCTGGTCTGCGCGCTGCTGTTCGGCCTGCTGACCGCCGTGGTCTGGCCGCTGGTGCTGCGGGTCGCGCTGCCGGTGGCGTTCTTCACCCTCGGCCTCGGCAGCTTCCTGCTGCTCGGCGCCGGGGTGCTGGCCATCTCCTTCGCGGTGCCCGGGGTGGTGGTCGCCGACCTGCGCACCGCGGTGATCGTGACCGTCGGCGTGTCCGCGGTCGGTGGCCTGACCAGCAGCCTGCTGGCCATCGACGAGGACGAGATCTTCTTCCGCCGCGCCGCGCGCCGGGCGAACCGGCAGGGGAACCGGGACGAGCTCCCGCCAGGGGTGCTGTTCCTGCAGGTCGACGGCCTCGGTTACGACGTGGTCCGGCGCGCCATCCGGGACGGTGATATGCCCACCCTGGCCGGCTGGCTGGCCGCGGACAGCCACGGCCTCGGCCTGTGGCACACCGACTGGAGCTCGCAGACCGGGGCCAGCGTCTGCGGCATCCTGCACGGCTCGAACCACGACATCCTCGGGTTCCGCTGGTACGAAAAGGACCGCGACCACGTGATGGCCTGCGCACATCCTCGGGACGCGGCCGAGATCGAGCGGCGGCACTCGGACGGCCGCGGCCTGCTCGCCGGCGACGGCGCGGCCAGGGGGAACCTCTTCACCGGCGACGCCCCGCACTTCAGCCTGACCATGAGCTCGATCGCCGGGCTGGTCCCGAAGGGCAAGCGGCGCCGGCGCTCCCGCGCGGACCGGGTCGGCGCGGGCTACTACGCCTACTTCGTGAACCCGGCGAACGCCCTGCGCACCCTGGCCGCCGCGCTGATCGACGTCGGCCGCGAGCTTTCCGCCGCGGCAAGGCAGCGGCGCGCGGACGTGCGGCCGCGGGTGAAACGCGGCGGCGTCTACCCGCTGGCGCGGCCCGGCACCACGGTGATCGCCCGTGACGTGGTGGTCTCCGCGATCATCGAGGACATCCTCGCCGGCAGGCCCGCGGTGTACGCGGATTTCCTCGGCTACGACGAGGTCGCGCACCACTCCGGCATCGAACGCTTCGACGCGCTCGCCGTGCTCCGCTCGATCGACCAGCAGATCGGCAGGCTGCACCGGGCCGCGCAGCTCGGCCCGCGCCGCTACCACCTGGTGGTGCTCTCCGACCACGGGCAGACCCAGGGCTGGGCGTTCGCCGACCGGTTCGGCGAGTCCATCGAGACGGTGGTCGGCAGGCTGTGCGGTGGCCCGGCCGCTGCGGCCGGCGGGAAGAGTCCCCGTCGCCAGGCCGAGGGCTGGCAGGCCACCGCGGCGCTGGCCGAGGCGACCGCCGGCGGCGGCCTGATCGCCAGGCGGTTACGCGGCCGGGTGGAGCACGCCGGCACCACGGCGGGCCAGGCCCGCACGCCCAGCGGCGCGCCCGGCGAGGTCAGCCGGGCCGCGCCAGGGGTCGTGGTGGTGGTCTCCGGGCATGTGGCGATGGTCTCATTCACCGAGCACGAGGGCCGCGTGCCGCTGGAGGTCATCGAGCGCGAGTTCCCGCAGCTGCTGCCCGAGCTGGTGGACCACGACGGGGTCGGCTTCATGCTGGTGCGCAGCGAGGAGTTCGGCCCGGTGGTGCTCGGTCGGGACGGGCTGCACCGGCTGGCCACCGGCGTGGTGATCGGTGCGGACCCGCTGGCCGATTACGGCCCGCACGCCGCTGAGCTGGTCAAACGGGTGGACGCCTTCCCGCACTGCGCCGACATCATGATCAACAGCCGGTACGACCCGGAGACCGAGAACGCGTCGCCGTTCGAACCGCACGTCGGCTCGCACGGCGCGCTCGGCGGGCCGCAGGCACGGGGATTCCTGGTGTACCCCAAGGAGTTCCCGCCGCCCGGCGAACCGGTCGGTGCGGAGGCGGTGCACCGGCTGTTCCGCGACTGGCTGACCCACCTCGGCCACCCTGGCGCCGCACCGCCCGCCGAGCAGGCCGATCCGGTGCAGGTTCAGGCCGGATAGCCGGCCCGCGATCGGCTGAGAAACTGGTAATACGAACACGCCACGAGTCGTCCATTCCCGCACTTACGGCTTGCCCCGCCGGGTGGGGCGGGCGTTCTGACCATCGTCATACCCGGTCCCACCAGTACTTTCGACCCTTTCGTGTGCATTTCGGACCGTTCGGCGCGCGGCCGGTGGCTCCGTCCGAAGCGGACGCGGCCGGCACCGTCGCGGCGGTGAATTCACCGCGCACGGCGTGATCTTGCCAGCCGTGCGCACCACGCCGGGCGGTGAGCGCTACGATCCATTCAGTCGCCGGGGAGGGTGCTTGCGCTCGCCCGGGCGGCCGCCGTGAGGCGACCACCACAGAGGCTCATTAGTGCAGGAGGCAGGAGTGACGGCCGTAGCCCCCCAGCCGATCGCGACGCGTCCCTATCCGACGCGCGAAACGGTAAAGGGTTCGTACCTGCTGCGGTTGTTCCGCACTACGGACCCGAAGCAAATCGGGATCATGTACCTGGTCACGTCGTTCGCCTTCTTCATGATCGGCGGCGCGATGGCCATGCTCATGCGCAGTGAGCTCGCCAGGCCGGGGCTGCAGTTCCTGTCCCAGGAGCAGTACAACCAGCTGTTCACCATGCACGGCACGATCATGCTGCTGATGTACGCGACGCCCAGCTTGTTCGGCTTCGCGAACTTCATCCTGCCGCTGCAGATCGGCGCGCCGGACGTGGCCTTCCCCCGGCTGAACGCCTTCTCCTACTGGCTGTTCCTGTTCGGCAGCCTGATCGCGATCTCCGGCTTCCTGACCCCGGGTGGCGCCGCCGACTTCGGCTGGTTCGCCTACACCCCGCTGTCGGACGCGATCCACTCGCCTGGGATGGGCGCCGACCTGTGGATCGTCGGTCTGGTGATCTCCGGTCTCGGCACGATCCTCGGTGCGGTCAACATGATCACCACGGTGGTCTGCCTGCGGGCGCCGGGCATGACGATGTACCGGATGCCGATCTTCACCTGGAACATCCTGATCACCAGCATCCTGATCCTGCTGGCGTTCCCGATCCTCACCGCGGCACTGATGGGGCTGCTGGCCGATCGAAAACTCGGGGCACACGTCTTCGACCCGGCCAACGGTGGTGCGATCCTCTGGCAGCATCTGTTCTGGTTCTTTGGCCATCCAGAGGTCTACATCGTCGCTTTGCCGTTCTTCGGGATCGTGTCCGAGATCTTCCCGGTGTTCAGCCGAAAACCGGTGTTCGGCTACAAGACGCTGGTCTGGGCGACGCTGAGCATCGCCGCGCTGTCGGTCGCGGTGTGGGCGCACCACATGTACGCCACCGGCGCAGTGCTGCTGCCGTTCTTCTCGTTCATGACCTTCCTGATCGCGGTGCCGACCGGCGTGAAGTTCTTCAACTGGATCGGCACGATGTGGAAGGGCCAGCTGAGTTTCGAGACACCCATGTTGTTCTCGCTCGGCTTCCTGGTCACCTTCCTCTTCGGCGGGCTCACCGGCGTCATGCTGGCCGCGCCCGCGATCGACTTCCACGTCTCGGACAGCTATTTCGTGGTGGCGCACTTCCACTACGTGCTCTACGGGACGATCGTGTTCGCCACCTTCGCCGGGATCTACTTCTGGTTCCCCAAGTTCACCGGCCGGATGATGGACGAGCCGTTGGGCAAGCTGCACTTCTGGACCACGTTCATCGGCTTCCACGGCACCTTCCTGGTGCAGCACTGGCTTGGCAACGAGGGCATGCCGCGGCGGTACGCCGACTACCTGGCCAGTGACGGGTTCACCACGCTGAACACGATCTCCACGATCGGCGCGTACATCCTGGGTGCCTCCACCCTGCCGTTCATCTGGAACGTGTTCCGAAGCTACCGGTACGGCGAAGTGGTCACAGTGGACGATCCATGGGGTTACGGCAACTCCCTGGAGTGGGCGACATCCTGCCCGCCGCCACGGCACAACTTCACCGAGCTGCCGAGGATCCGGTCCGAACGGCCCGCCTTCGAGCTGCACTACCCGCACATGGTCGAGCGAATGCGCACCGAGGGTGAGATCACCTTCACCGGTAAGCAGAAGCTGCACGACGGGGCCAGGACCCCGTCGCAGGTGCTCACCGAGGCGGTCGTCCCCGGTAAGCACGACGAGGACAACGCAAGCGAACAGTGAGCAGCTAGACCGAGATTCGGGCGCCGGGTGACAACCGGCGCCCGAACTCGCGTCTGGCCCCTATGCGGAGGAAGAGCGAGGGAAGCACCGTGAGCCAGACCCCCGTCCTGATCACCACGACCGGACCGGACAAGCCTGGCGTTTCCTCCGTGCTGTTCGCGGTGCTCACCCGGCACGGGGTCGAAGTGCTCGACGTCGAACAGGTGGTCATCAGGGGACAGCTGGTGCTCGGTGTGCTGGCCGGGGTGGATTCCGACCCGGAGGCCCTGCAGGAGGCCGCCGAGCAGGCGATGGCCACGGTCGGCATGCAGGTCGAGGTGCGGATCGGCGCGGCCATCGGCTCGGAGCCCTTCGCGCCGGGCCAGCGCGACTCCAGTCACGTGCTGGTGGTGCTCGGCCGTCCGGTCACCGCGCGCGCCTTCGCCGAGGTGGCCCGCGGACTGGCCGGGCTGAACGTCAACATCGACGCGATCCGCAGTGTCGCCGACTATCCGGTGACCGGGCTCGAACTCCGCGTCTCGGTTTCAGCGGATTCTTCGGACGCCGTCCGGGCGGACGCCGAGCTGCGGTCCACTGTGGTCGACCTCGCCGCGCGGGTAGGTCTGGACATCGCGGTCGAGCGGGCCGGGCTGTCCCGGCGGGCGAAGCGGCTGGTGGTCTTCGACGTGGACTCGACCCTGGTGCAGGGCGAGGTAATCGAGATGCTCGCCGCGTACGCCGGGGTGGAACCGAAGGTCCGCGAGATCACCGACGCCGCGATGCGGGGCGAGCTCAACTTCACCGAGTCGCTGGAGCGGCGGGTCGAGCTGCTGGCCGGGCTGCCGGAGTCCGTGCTGGGCGAGGTGGCGGATTCGCTGGAGCTGATGCCCGGCGCCAGGACCACGGTGCGCACCCTGAAGCGGCTCGGTTTCCACTGCGGCGTGGTCTCCGGCGGTTTCACCAGCATCATCGAAAAGCTGGTGGACGACCTCGGGCTCGACTTCGCCGCGGCGAACGAACTCGAGGTGGTGGACGGCAAGCTGACCGGCCGGGTGCTCGGCGACGTGGTGGACAGGGCGGGCAAGGCCACCGCGCTGCGCCGGTTCGCCGACGAGTACGGCATCCCGCTGGCCCAGTGCGTCGCCGTCGGCGACGGGGCGAACGACATCGACATGCTGGCCGCGGCGGGCATGGGCGTGGCGTTCAACGCCAAGCCGGCGCTGCGGGAGGTCGCAGACACCGCGCTGTCCCACCCGTACCTGGACGCGGTGCTGTTCGTGCTCGGGGTGACCAGGGGCGAGGTGGAGGCCGCGGACGCCGCGGACGGCCACCCGCTCAGCCGGCCGTGAACGAGGTGCTGGGCCCGCTGGCCGCCCGCTACGCCGACTGGCTGGACCTGCCCGCCGAATTGACCGCGGACACCGCCGACGAGGAGCCGGGCGAAGTCCGCGCCATGCCGGTGATCCTGCGAATCGAGCGGGCCGAACCACCGGAGCGCACCCCGCTGCTGGAGGCGGCCGCCGCGGCCGCGCTGGCGGTCTGCTTCGACGAGCGCGCCGAGCCGGGCGGCGAGTGGCACGACGAGCTGAAGGCCTGGGTGGATGGCCGGATCCGCAAGGTCGCCCGGCGGGCCCGCGGGGCGCACTGGCAGGCGGTGCAGGAGCTGCCCGGCGTCACCGTGACGGTGGACGGCGCGCAGGTCCGGGCGCTGCTGCCGGGCCGGGTGGTGGACGCCCCGAAGGAGGTGTCCAGGCTGCAGATCTCCGGCAGCGAGCTGCCGCCGGACGAGCCGGGCCCGGCTACGGGCGGGGTTCCGCTGCTGCTGCTCAACCCGAAGGTGGCGATGACCGTGGGCAAGGCGGCCGCGCAGGTCGGGCACGCCACCATGATCCTCGGCTCGCTGCTGGACGAAGCCGCCCGCGAGGCATGGGCCGGACAGGATTTCCGGTGCGCGGTCCGCATTCCCGGTATCGGCAGGTGGAACGAGCTGCATCCCGGCGCCGAACCCGGCCTAGCGTGGCGGGAGCGAGGTGTGGTCGCGGTCCGCGACGCCGGTTTCACCGAGGTGGATCCCGGCACCGTCACCGTGCTCGCCCAGTGGCAGTCCAGCCGAACGGAGTAGCGGGATGACAGGGCTCGAAGTACAGCGGACCGGCAGGCACGAGTTCGTCGGCCGGAACGACCGCGGCGCCGAGGTGCGGCTCGGCCGGGCCGGGCAGGACGGGGTGTTCTCGCCGGCCGAACTGTTGCAGGTGGCCGCGGCCGGCTGCGCGGGGGTGACCGCGGAGGAGCTGATCACCCGGCGGATCGGCGAGGACTCGAAGTTCCGGGTCGAGGTGTCCGCGGACCGCCGGGAGGGCGCGTCGGAGCTCGACGCGGTGCACGTCAGGTTCGACGCTGACGTCTCGGCGCTGGACGACGAGCAGCGCCAGGCGCTCGCGCTGGCCGTGGACCGCGCCATCGAGCGCCTCTGCACGGTCAGCCGCACGCTGAAAAAGGCCATCCCGGTCACCGAAGAGTTCCCGACCGCCTAAGGGCAAATAGTCGGCTATTTGCCGCACGACTCCTGGGCAAGAAGTCGGCTGTTTGCCGTCTCAGGTGAGTTCGGAGACCTTGCCGTCGGCGAGGTCGTAGGTGGCGGCGACGACCTTCAGGCCGCGCTGGGCCACGGCGTCGCGGATGATCTCCGAGCGCTCGGCGAGTTCGGTTTTGACCCGCCTGGCCTGCTCGGCGACGCAGGCGGTGAGGAACTTGCCGGGGTCCGGGTCCGGCGGGGTCGCCAAGACGGCGGGCTCCACCGCGCGCACCAGGGTGGCGATGTTGCCGGTGACCTCGCCCTTGTGCCGCACCAGATCGATCGCCGCGGAGACCGCACCGCAGCCGGCGTGCCCGAGCACCACGACGAGGTTCGTCCGCACGTGCTCGACGCTGTACTCGATGCTGCCGAGCACCGCGTCGTCCAGCACCTCGCCGGCGGAGCGGACGGTGAAGACGTCGCCGAGCCCGGTGTCGAAGACCAGCTCGGGGGTCACCCGCGAATCTCCGCAACCGAGCACGCAGGCGAACGGGTGCTGCGCCTGCACCAGCGAACTGCGCCACTGCGCGGCCTGGTGCGGGTGGGTGGGCTGGTCCCCGATGAAACGGGTGTTTCCGGCCAGCAACTGCTTCCACGCGTCTTCGCCGGAAACTGCGCCGGCAGCCTCCGATGGCGGCGCGGTCGGTGCGGGCGCCGCGCTGCTGCTCGTCGCCGCGGCGCGGTCGGCCGAGGCGCAGGCGGAGAGCAGCCCACCGCCGGCGGCTAGCGTGGTCAGACCGAACACGTGCCTGCGGGTCAGCGCACGGCTACCGGGAAGAACCATCCCGGCAGGTTAACCCCGCCGGGTGCGGATGAACCTGTGACCTAGGACGCGTTGGCGTCCTCGGCCTTCCACACCACGTAGGCCTCGTCGGCGTCGGTGGTCATGGCTTCGATGAACTTCTCGTTGTCGAAGCCGGGCAGGCTCTGCAGCCGTTCGATCAGCGCGTCCGCCGCGGGGTCGCCGCTGGGCACCGCGGTGCCGTTGCCGTCCGAGCCGGCCAGCATCAGGAACACGTCCTCTTTCCACGGACCCTCGGGAATCACCCTGATCACCACGGCGGAAAGTTCCGCCCAGGTCACCGACTCCTCGCTGCCGTCCGCGAGCTGGCGGCGCACACCGGTGTCGTCGACGCTGACCGAACGCGAACGGGCGTTGGCTGACTCCTGGGACAAGGCAGGCTCCCTGTGTATACGGTCTGTTTACGGTACTTGTGCGCTGTTCGCCCGTTCAGGCGGGGGCGGCCGCATCAAGTCTTCGCAGCGCGGCACGGGCCACTTCCGGGTCTTGCGTCGGCCAGAAGGGCGGCAGGGAAGCGCGCAGGAAACCGCCGTAGCGCGCGGTCGCCAGCCTGGAGTCCAGCACCGCGACCACCCCGCGGTCGGCCATCGAACGGTGCAGCCTGCCGGTGCCCTGTGCCAGCAGCAGCGCCGCGTGGGTGGCCGCCACGGTGAGGAACCCGTTGCCACCCCTGGCCTCCACCGCCCGCTGCCGGGCAGAGGACACCGGATCGTCCGGCCGGGGGAACGGGATCCGGTCCACCACCACGAGTTGCAGGGACGGCCCCGGTACATCCACGCCCTGCCACAGCGAAAGCGTGCCGAACAGGCAGGTGCGCGGGTCGTCGGCGAACTTGCGCACCAGCAGGCCGGTGGAGTCCTCGCCCTGGCACAGGATCGGGTGCTTGACCCGGTCGCGCAGCTCCTCGGTGGCCTGCTTCGCGGCGCGCATCGAGGAGAACAGCCCGAGCGTGCGGCCACCGGCGGCCTCCACCAGCTCGGCCAATTCGTCCAAAGTGGACTTCTGCAGCCCGTCGCGGCCGGGGGCGGGCAGGTGCTTTGCCACGTAGAGGATGCCGTTGCGCTTGTGGTCGAACGGGGAGCCGACGTCCAGCCCGGACCATTTCGGCTCGTCGTCGTCCGATGGCGGCTCCTTGTCCGTCGCGGTGCCCTCGGCCTTGCGCACCGCGGCCTGACCCGGCGGCAGGCCCCACTGCCTCGCCAGCGTGTCGAAGGTGCCACCGAGGGTGAGCGTGGCGGAGGTGAGCACCGTGGTGTTCTGGTTGAACACCCGCTCGCGGAGCAGCCCGGCCACGCCGAGCGGAGCGACCTTCAGCGATGGCGGGCGCGGGTTCGCGGAGAACCTGTCGTTCTGCAGCCACACCACATCGCGCTGGTGCGCCTGGTCGTCGTCGAAGGCGTCCAGCAGCCGGACCGCGGTGTCGTGCACCTCTTCCAGCAGGGACCTGGCCAGTTTGCGGCTGGTGGCCTCGTCCACGTCCTCCTTGCGGTCCGAACCGAGCGCGGTGAGGCAGCCGTGCGCGGCGTCGCGGATCGCGGGCAGCGCGCCCCGCAGCGCCTGCGGCAGCGCGTCCATCCGGCCCGAGGGCAGGTCCTCCACCACCAGCGCCAGCCCGTCGCCGGACTCCATCAGCCGGTCCGCGATGTCCGCGTCGATCAGCTTGCCGCAGCGCCGGACCGCGGCCGAGATCATGCCGCTGGTCAGCTCCGCGGTGGCCACCGAGGTGACCCGGTCCACCAGGTCGTGCGCCTCGTCGATGATCACCAGATCGTGCTCGGGCAGTACCTGGTAGCCCTGCAGCGCGTCGATGGCGAGCAGCGCGTGATTGGTGACCACCACGTCCGCGCGACCCGCTTCGCCGCGTGCCTTCTCCGCGAAGCAGTCCACGCCGATCGGGCAGCGCGACACCCCGAGGCATTCCTTCGCGGTCACCGAAACCTGCCGCCACGCCTGTTCGGACACCCCGGGCACCAGTTCGTCGCGGTCGCCGGTCTCGGTGTCCGACGACCACTCGTAGAGCCGCTTGACCTCCTTGCCCATCCGCGACACCGCGAACGGGTCGAACAGGGCCGCGTCCTCCGGCTCCTCCGGCGCGCCGGTGTCCAGCCGATGCAGGCAGAGATAGTTGCGGCGGCCCTTGAGGATGGCGAAGGTCGGTTCGCGGCCGAGGGGCTTCTTCAGCGCCTTGGCCAGCCGGGGCAGATCCCGGTCCACGAGCTGGCGCTGGAGCGCGATGGTGGCCGTGGAGACCACCACGGTGGCCTCTCGTTCCACCGCGTGCCGGATCGCCGGTACCAGGTACGCCAGCGACTTCCCGGTGCCGGTGCCCGCCTGCACGGCGAGGTGCTCGCCGGTGCGGATCGCCCGGCCGACCGCCTCCGCCATCTGCACCTGCCCGGCGCGCTCGGCTCCGCCCACCGCCTCGATGGCGTGGGTCAGCAGCTCGTTGACGCCGGGGAAGTCAGCTCGGGGTGGCACGAGGGCAGACGTTACCGGGGGCCACCGTCAGTTCCCGGCACGCCTCTTCCTTGCGGGTTCTCGTGCCGCTCGAACCGGGTCCACCCGACCGGGTGGCGTCCGGCCGGGTGGGTCAGGGTGCGCCGGAGAGCGGCCGATGGCGAGGAGGGGAGATACGCGCGAGCGAGAGGAGAGGGCGATGAAGGGCGAGCGGATGGTACTGGCGTTGGCGATGTGCGGTGGGCTGACCGTGCTGCCCGGTTCGGCGCAGGCGGCCGAGTTCACGCCGACCGCGGCCGGCTGGGTCGGGGAAGCCGAGCTGACGGTGGGCGGCCGGCAGGTGCACGCCGCACCGATCGCGCCGTGCGAAACCGGCGGCACGCTGAGCAACGAGTCCAGGGGTACGAAGGTCGGCAGCAGCACCGAATATGGCCGGGGCACCAGCACCTGCGCCAGGAACTCCGACGGCACGGCCACCGCGCTGGTCACCGGCCAGCGGTTCGAGACCAGGGTGCTCGAGCAGTTCGGCGGCCCGGCGATCAAGGTGCGCACCTACAGCGCCCGCTGCGACACCACGCAGAGCGGCAGCCGGGGTTCGGTGGAGCTGGGCAACGCGGAGGGCATCACGGTGCCGTCGTCCATCCCGGCCAACTACACGCAGACCATCCCCGGCCGCGCCGCCGGCGACCCGCCGATGGCCACCGTGGTGATCAACGAGCTGATCACGCCCAGCCCACCGGACGGCAGCCTGAGCACGAACGCCATGCGCATCAAGCTGTTCCCGGAGGGCGGCCCGGCGGAGGGCGAGATCGTGCTCGGCGCGGCGACCTGCGACCCCTACGGCGATTGAGCACCCGGCGACCTGGCCCAACGTGACGTTCGGTGTCTTCTATTGGCCAAACGTCACGTTGGGCTCGCGCCGTGGTTGGTGAATTACGGCCATTGAAGGGCTAGCGCAGGACGGTGCCGCCCTTGGTGAGCAGGCCGAGGTCTTCGCGGGTCGGCAGCCCTTCCCAGTCACCGAGCACGGAGACCGCGAAGGCGCCGCACGCGGCCGCGGTGCGCAGCCGTTCGGCGGGCGGGGCACCGGCCAGCAGCTCGGCCAGATAGCCGGCGACGAAGGCGTCACCGGCGCCGACCGCGTCCACCGCGCGCACTTCGAACGCGGGCACCTCGTGCCGCGCGCCGCCGACGTCCGCGAGCGCGCCCCGCGCGCCCAGCTTGAGCACCACCTGCGCCGGGCCGAGCGCGCGCATGCCGTCGAGCAGCCCGGCGCCGGAGCCGTCCATGCCGAGCAGTGCGGTCTCGTCGTCCCCGGCGAACAGCACGTCCGCGCGGCCGGCAAGGTCGGTCAGCACGGGCGTGGCCAGCTCGGCCGGCCAGAGCGCCGCCCGGTAGTTCACGTCGAAGGACACCGGCACCCCGGCCGAACGGGCGATCTCGGCCGCGGTGAACACCGCCGCCCGCGCGCTGCCGGACAGCGCCGGGGTGATCCCGGTCAGGTGCAGCACCCCGGCCGCGGCGATCCGCTCCGCGTCCAGATCTGCCTCGCACAACCGGGAACCGGCGCTGTGCTCGCGGTAGTAGGTCACCCGCATGACGTCCGCGGTCCGGTAGTCCTTCAGCATCAGCCCGGTCCTGGCAGCTTCGTCGGTGACCACGGTGCCGGTCTCCACGTCCTCGCCGCGGATCTTGGACAGCACCAGTGCGCCCGGTTCGTCCGCGCCGACCCGGCCCTGCCAGCTCGCCTGGCCGCCGAGGCGGCGCACACCGATCGCCACATTGGACTCCGCGCCCGCCATGCCCACGTTGACCGTGGCGGCGTGCCGCAGCCGGCCAGACGGCGTGGTGAACACGGCCATCGTCTCGCCGAGCGTGAAAAGCCCGCCGCTCACCCGGTCGCCTCGACGAAGGCGGCGGCCCGCTCGGCCAGCTCGTCCAGGCTGCCGCCGGTCAGCGCGTCGCCGAGCAGCGGGGTCGCCGCGGCGACCGCCACCGCGCCCGCCGCCAGATAATCGTCCACATCGGACAGTGCGACGCCGCCGGTCGGCACCAGCGGCACGTCCGGCAGCGGGGCCCGCACGGCCTTGAGGTAGGCCACGCCACCGGCTTCCGCGGCCGGGAAGACCTTCACCGCGGTGGCGCCGAGCCGCCAGGCGTGCTCGATCTCGGTCGGGGTGAGCGCGCCGGCCAGCACCGGCAGGCCGAGCTCCGCGGCGAGCGCCAGCACCTCGGCGCGGGTGGTGGGGGTGACCAGGAAGTCCGCGCCGGCGTCCGCCGCGACCCGGACGTCCTCCTCGGTGCGCACACTGCCCGCGCCGACCAGGCCGTCGCCGGGCAGTTCCCGCTTGATCGCCGCGATCGCGTCTGGCGCACCGTGCGTGGTCAGGGTGGCCTCCATCAGCCGCACCCCGGAGGAGTAGAGCACCGCCGCGGCATCGGTGAAGCGGCTGGAGTCCCCGGCTCGCAGGATCGCGACCAGCCGGTGCGTACTCAGCAGTTCGTCGAAGGTGCTCATCCGGCCACCTTCGGCGTACCGGTCAGCTCGGCGCCGGCCGCGCGCAGTTCGCCCACCGCGCTGTCCACAGTGGACCGCGAGACGCCGGCGGTAAGGCCGAGCAGCACGCGGACCCCGAAACCGGCCCGCACCGCGTCCATCGAGGTGGCCCGCACGCAGTGGTCGGTGGCGATGCCGATCACGTCCACCGAGCGCACGTCCCTGGCCCGCAGCCAGTCGGCCAGCCCCTCGCCGGCGTCGGTGTGCCCCTCGAACCCGGAGTACCCGTCGCTGTACTGGCCCTTCGAGAACACTGCGGCGATCGGTGCGACATCCAGCTCGGGATGGAAGGAGGCGCCCGCGGTGCCGGCCACGCAGTGCCGCGGCCAGGACCGGACGAAATCCGGCTCGTCGCTGAAATGCGCGCCGGGGTCGATGTGGTAGTCACGGGTGGCCACCACCTGGGAGTAGCCGCCGGTGGCCAGGTACTTCGAGATCTCCCCGGCGAGCGCGGCACCGCCGGTCACGGCCAGGGTGCCGCCCTCGCAGAAGTCGTTCTGCACGTCCACCACGATCAGTGCGGTGTTCATCGGTACTCCCTAACTGAAGATCGTCGGGATGGCGGGGTCACCGTGCGAAAGCTTCAGGCCCTCCCACGGCAGGCTCACCAGCGCCCGGCGCAGCCGCTGCCTGGCGTCGTCCAGGGTGGGCAGGTCCGGCACCGGCTGTCCAGCCCGGATCATCGGGATCTGCAGCGGACGATCGTCCGGACCCGCCGACGGCTCGGCCTGCCCGGCCGCGTAGACGACCTCCTCCACCGCCGTGCCGGTGGCCCGGTGCCGGCGCAGCGCCCGCTTGCGCCCGCCCCTGGACTCCTTGTGCGTACTGCGTTTCGCCACCGGCCTGCCGTCCACTTCGACCAGCTTGTAGACCATCCCGGCGGTGGGCGCCCCGGAGCCGGTGACCACCGAGGTGCCCACGCCGTACGCGTCCACGGGCTCGGCGCGCAGCGCCGCGATGGCGTGCTCGTCCAGGTCGCCGGAGACCACGATGCGGGTGTCCTTCGCGCCGAGCGAGTCGAGCTGTTCACGGGCCCGGCGGGCCAGCGGGCCGACATCGCCGGAGTCGATCCGGATCGCGCCGAGTTCGGCGCCCGCCACCCGGACCGCCGCGTCGATACCGGCGGTGATGTCGTAGGTGTCCACCAGCAGCGTGGTGTCCGCGCCCATCTTCGCCACCTGCGCGCGGAAGGCCTCCTCTTCGTTGTCGTGCAGCAGCATGAAGGCGTGCGCGACGGTGCCGCGGGTGGGAATCCCGTAGCGGCGGCCCGCTTCCAGGTTCGACGTGGTGGCGAAGCCGGCCAGGTAGGCGGCGCGGGCGGCGGCGACCGCGGCGTACTCGTGCGTCCGGCGCCCGCCCATCTCGATGATCGGCCTGCCGTGCGCCGCGCCCGCCATCCGCGCGGCCGCGGAGGCGATCGCGCTGTCGTGGTTGAGGATGGACAGCACCACCGTCTCCAGCACCACGGCCTCGGCGAAACTGCCGCGCACGGTCAGGATCGGTGAACCGGGGAAGTACAGCTCGCCCTCGGGATAGCCCTCGATGTCGCCGGTGAAGCGGTAGTCGGCCAGCCAGGACAGCGTCGGCTCGTCCACCACCGCGGTCGATTCCAGCTGGGCGAGCTCGGCGTCGGTGAACCGGAAGTCGGCGACCGCGTCCAGCACCCTGGCGGTGCCGGCGACCACGCCGTACCGCCTGCCGTCCGGCAGCCGCCTGGCGAACACCTCGAACACGCACGGCCGGTCACCCGTGCCGTCGGCGAGCGCGCTGCCCAGCATGGTCAGCTCGTAGTGGTCGGTGAGCAGTGCGGTGCTGGCCGCCGCGTCGGCATGAGGACTACCCATGCCGGAAAGCCTATGGCCTACCTGGCGGGCCTGATCGCCGTCACCCACATGGCGGCCCCTACTGACCCACCCGATGAAGCTTCCGTGACACCATGGTGCGCATGACCACGCCTGTCGAGTCCGAGCAGACGCAGGTTGATCCACTCGGGGCCGATCAGGTCACCGAGGACAAACCTTGGCGCACGATCGTCTGGAACGACCCGGTGAACCTGATGTCGTACGTGACGTATGTGTTCCAGAAGCTGTTCGGGTACAGCCGGGACCATGCCACGAAGCTGATGCTGGACGTGCATCACAAGGGCAAGGCCATCGTGTCCTCGGGCAGCAAGGAGAAGGTCGAGGGTGACGTGGCCAAGCTGCATGCTTCCGGCTTGTGGGCGACGATGGAACAGCCGTCGTGACCGCCGACGTACTTGTTCCCGCGGAGGCGGCGATATGAAGGGTTGGCGGCGCAAGGGTGCCAATGTGCTCGCTGGGTTCGAGCAGCAGGAGGCCGCGGTACTGCGCGGACTGGTCAGCCAGCTGGACGACATGCTCCGCGCCCGGGGTGAAGAGGCGCCGCAGGATCCGCTTTCCGAGCTGACCGGTATCCGCACCGGGCCCACCGAATCGCCGAACGACCCGGTGCTGTCCCGGCTGCTGCCGGACTTCCACCGGCTCGACCCGGACAACCCGTCCAAGGAGGATCTCGACTCCGCCGCCGCGCTGCGCTCGCTGCACGAGCCGGAGGTGCTGGAGGCGAAGGTCGGGGTGGCCGCGGTGGTGATGAACACGCTGCCCCGCGACGGCGGTGACGTGCGGCTGAGCTTCGAGCAGGCGGACGCCTGGCTCTCCGCGCTCAACGACGTGCGGCTGGCGCTTGGCACCGCGCTGGACGTCACCGAAGACATGCCGGACGAGCTGCCGGAGGACGATCCGCGCTCGCCGCATCTCGGCGTCTACCACTGGCTGACCTGGGTCCAGGAGAGCCTGGTGCAGGCGTTGAGCGAATGAGCACCGCGATCACCGACGTGCCGGGGGTGCTGGTCGGGCACTACCAGCGGCTCGGTGCCGGCTGGGCGACCGGGACCACCGCGGTGCTGGTGCCCGATGGCGCGACCGGTGCGGTCGACCAGCGCGGTGGCGCGCCCGGCACCAGGGAGACCAACCTGCTGGAGCCGGAGAACCTGGTGCAGCGGGTCAACGCGGTGTGCCTGTCCGGCGGCAGTGCGTACGGCCTCGCCGCGGCGGACGGGGTGACGCGCTGGCTCGGCGAGCGCGACCTGGGTTTCCCGGTGGGCGCGCAGCCTTATGAGGTGGTGCCGATCGTGCCGTCCGCGGTGCTGTTCGACCTGCCGCGCAGCGACTGGGGCAACCGGCCGGACGCAGATTTCGGTTACGCCGCCTGCGAGGCGGCCGCGGCAGGGCCGGTTGCGATGGGCACCGTCGGTGCCGGTACCGGTGCCGTGGTCGGTTCGCTCAAGGGCGGCATCGGGACCGCGAGCGAGCGGGTGCACGGATTCACCGTCGGTGCGCTGGCCGCGGTGAACGCCTCCGGGGAGGCGGTGGACTTCGCCACCGGCCGCCCGTTCGCGGCCGATCACGAGGTGGCCGGCGAGTTCGGGGTGAGCTGGCCGGACCGGCCGGGTTCGGTGCCGCCGGTCCGTACCGACCTGAACACCACGATCGGCGTGGTCGCGGTGGACGCGGAGCTGTCCAAGGCGGAGGCGCGACGGCTGGCGGTGGCCGCGCAGGACGGCCTCGCCCGCGCGGTGCGCCCGGCGCACACCATGTTCGACGGCGACACCGTCTTCGCGCTGGCCACCGGCGCCACCGCGCTGCCGGAAGCGACGGGGCACCGCCGACGTACTCCTTTCAGCGGAGGCGGCGTTGAACACAGCGGGGTGGCGACCAGGGCGGGCGCGCTGGACGCGCTCTGCTCGGCGGCGGCCAGGGTGTTCGCCCGCGCGATGGTGCACGGCCTGCTCTCCGCCACCTCCGCGGCGGGCGTCCCCGCTTACCACGACGTCTGGCTCTGAACCGGCCGCTACGTGCGGAGTCTCACGGTATGAACACCCGCTGTCCACGGGCTAGGATGTGGACGTGCTTCGGATCCGCCGTGAACTCGTCGAAGAGATCGTCGCGCATGCCCGCCGGGATCACCCGGACGAGGCCTGCGGCGTGATCGCCGGTCCGGAGGGCTCGGACCGCCCGGAGCGCTACATACCGATGCTCAACGCGGCCAGGTCGCCGACCTTCTACGAGTTCGACTCCGGGGACCTGCTCAGGCTCTACCGCGAGATGGACGCGAAGGACGAGGTCCCGGTGGTGATCTACCACTCGCACACCGCGACCGAGGCCTACCCTTCGCGCACGGACGTCTCCTACGCCTCCGAGCCCGAGGCGCACTACGTGCTGGTTTCCACCAGGGACCCCGAGCGGCACGAGTTCCGCTCCTACCGGATCGTGGACGGTGTCATCACCGAGGAGCCGGTCGAGGTCGTCGTGTCGGATACGGAGTCGTACATGTTCGCCAACACCGGCAGTGACGACACTCCAGACGCCTGAGCGCGGGAATTTCCCGGCTTCCCCGAACGTCTGCCATCAAGAGAAACCAAGCGGAGGTAAACCCATGGCCGTGACCGTGTCCATCCCGACCATCCTGCGTACGCACACCGGCGGCGAGAAGTCCGTCGAGGCGTCCGGCGCCACGGTGCTCGAGGTGATCGACGACATCGAGGCCAGGCACGGCGGCCTCAAGGCCCGCCTGGTCAAGGAGGAGAAGCTGCACCGGTTCGTGAACGTCTACGTCAACGACGAGGACGTGCGGTTCGCCGGTGGGCTCGCGGCCGAGGTGAAGGACGGCGACACGCTGACCATCCTGCCCGCGGTCGCCGGCGGCGCGCGCTAACCCGATGGCTCGCTACGAGTCGCTGCTCGACGCGCTCGGCGGTACCCCGCTGGTCGGCCTGCCGAGGCTGTCCCCGACGCACGACGTGCGGCTGTGGGCCAAGCTCGAGGACCGCAACCCGACCGGTTCGATCAAGGACCGCCCGGCGCTGGCCATGATCGAGGCCGCCGAGCGGGACGGCACGCTGCGGCGGGGCTCCACCATCCTGGAGCCCACGTCCGGCAACACCGGGATCTCGCTGGCCATGGCCGCGAAGCTCAAGGGCTACGGCCTGGTCTGCGTGATGCCGGAGAACACCTCGGCCGAGCGCAAGCAGCTGCTGCAGGCCTACGGTGCGCGGATCGTGTTCTCCCCGGCTGCCGGTGGCTCGAACGAGGCCGTGCGGCGGGCGAAGGAGCTGGCCGAGCAGAACCCGGAGTGGGTGATGCTCTACCAGTACGGCAATCCGTCCAACGCGGACGCGCACTACCGCGGCACCGGGCCCGAGCTGCTCAAGGACCTGCCGACGGTCACGCATTTCGTCGGTGGCCTCGGCACCACCGGCACCCTGGTCGGCGTCGGCCGGTTCCTGCACGAGCAGAAGCCGGGCGTGCAGATCATCGCGGCCGAGCCGCGGTACGGGGAGCTGGTCTACGGGCTGCGGAACCTGGACGAGGGTTTCGTGCCGGAGCTCTACGACCCGTCCGTGCTCACCGGCCGGTACTCGGTCGGCGCCTACGATGCGCTGCGCCGCACCAGGGAGTTGCTCGAGCACGAGGGCATCTTCGCCGGGATCTCCACCGGCGCGGTGCTGCACGCGGCACTCGCCGTCGCGGAGAAGGCCGCGGCGAAGGGGGAGCAGGCGGACGTGGCGTTCGTGGTCGCGGACGCGGGCTGGAAGTACCTCTCCACCGGTGCCTATTCGGGTTCGCTGGACGAGGCCGCGGAACGGCTGGACGGTCAGCTCTGGGCCTGAGCCCCCGAAGTGACCTCGCCGTGACCGCGGAATCGGTAGTTTTGGTTTGTGGAGCCCTTTCCGATCGCCGGCGCACCGGAGCCGGTCAAGCCACCCAAGCCGGCCAAGACCCCGCCGCCGCCGGGCAAGCGCATCCTGCCGCCGAAGCCGTTGCAGGCCATCATCGTGGTCGGCGGTTTCGTGGCGCTGCTGTTCGTGATCGAAGGCATCGACACCGTGCTCGGTGGTGCGCTGGACCGGAACGGCATCTACCCGCGCGTGCTCGACGAGTGGGACAACATGCTGTGGGCGCCGCTGCTGCACTCCGGCTGGGACCACCTGACCGCGAACGCGGTGCCGCTGCTGGTGCTCGGCCTGCTGGCGACCTCCGGCGGGATGCGGCAGTTCCTCGGCGTGGTGGCCGTCATCTGGCTGTTCGGCGGCTTCGGCACTTTCCTGATCGGCCGCGACGCCGTGCATCTCGGCGCGTCCGGGCTGGTCTTCGGCTTCCTCACCTTCCTGCTGGTGCGCGGCATCTTCGCGCGCAGCCTCCCGCAGATCCTGATCGCGGTCGGGGTGTTCGCGCTGTACGGCTACGCGCTGTGGGGCGTGCTGCCCACCAACGAGCACATCTCCTGGGAGGGCCACCTGTTCGGCGCGATCGGCGGCATGGTGGCGGCCTGGATGGTGGGCAGGTCACTGCGGCCGTCCACCCCGGCAGTTGCCTAACCAGGCCCAACCTCAGGGTTTTCTCCCGAGGCAGGAGCGGGCGGACGGGCTTAGCCTGGATTTGTGAGCACTCTGCCCGCGCAACCAGCCCCGTCCGGGAAGTCGCCGGCCCCGGATTCGGCCAAGCGCATCCTGCCGGCCAACCCGAAGGCCGCGGGCCTCGTCTCGGTGGCCTTCGTCGCCCTGCTCTACCTGGTGGAGCTGGTCGACGTGCTCGTGCCGGGCGACTTCGACAACGGCGGTATCCACGCGCGCACGCTGTCCGGCCTGGACGGGGTGATCTGGGCGCCGCTGCTGCACGCCGGCTGGCCGCACCTGCTCAGCAACACCATCCCGGTGCTGGTGTTCGCCTTCCTGGCGATGGCGGCCGGGATCGGCCAGTGGGCGATGGTCACCGCG